>JAHBSF010000067.1 GCA_019639255.1 Acidobacteriota bacterium
CCGCAGGCTCGTCGATGCGAAGCGCCGCACGCACCGGGTCGACCGTTGCCCGCACGCCGAGCGGCAGCGTCAGGTTTTTGTGCGTACTGTGACCGCTTTTCAACCCGAACAGCACCGGAACTCCCAGTCCGGAGGTGCAATCGGCGAGGACTTCCGCAAGCGTGTAGCCCTGATCGGCCGACTGCACGCAATCGGCCATCTCGCCGAAGACTATGGCGCGCACTCCATCAAACCCTCCCGAAAGCCGCAACTGCTGAAGCATCCGGTCAATAGCGTAGGGACGCGTCGCGGTGTCTTCCAGAAAAAGTATCGCGCCGCGCGCATCCAACGCATCCGGAGTGCCCGCCATCGCCGTCACAAGCGTCAAACATCCGCCGAGCAATCTGCCCGTCACCGCACCGCCGGACTCGCCGCCGTGAAGCGTCGCCAATCCCGACGCAATCTCTCCGAGCACGCCAGCCGTCGGGTTCAAACCGAGTGCGCCCGTCAGGGTTCTGCGGTCGTAATGCTCCTCGCCCCCGGCCACGTCCTTCGCCGCCATCGGTCCGTGAAAGGTCACCCATCCGAAACGTCTGTAAAAATACAGGTGCAGCGCGGTTATGTCGCTGTACCCGATGAAAATCTTCGGATTCGCCGCCAGAGCCTCATCATCGAGCAGACCCATAAGCCGCATCGCGCCGTAACCGCCGCGCGCCGCCCATACCGCCTTTACCTCGGGATCGGTAAACGCATCCATCAGTTCGCGCGCGCGCCGAAGGTCGCTTCCCGCCGTATACCTGTGTTTGTCGAGGATGGACTGCTCGAATCCGACGCGAAGCCCGAGGCGTTTGAGTTCCCTAACGCCGCGCTCCAGATAATCCGCCTTCAGATTCGACGACGGCGCTATGATGGCAACCAGATCGCCCGCTTCGAGCGCTGCGGGTTTAACTACCGGCTTGATCATTTCGGGGCCGTTGTTGATCCAATACTGTATTCCCAATACTGTATTCGATGTTGTAGAAGCTATCGTTTCGCCCCGATTATCACGGGCTGCGTCCAGGCTGTTTTGCCGTTGGATTCGAGTATTTTTGCGCGCACGTAACCTTCATCGCCGCGAATCTCGTAGACGGCGGGGCTGCTCGTCGCCTCCTTCAGCACCCGCCCGCCGTCCCAGGCGCTTGCGCCGCGTCCTATGAACTGTATGCGGTATTTGCTCGTGCGCTCTTCCCGGATCGTGATCCGGATCGAGCGGGCGTCGGCTTCGTAATCGGCGAGTTCGACTCCGGTAGAGGCGTAAAAATCGCCGCGTTCGAGGGCTTCGAGAATCGGGCCGGCTGCGAGCCTCTCGGCGCGCACCGATACCCAGCCGAAGCCGGGCCGCGCCGCGCGCCTGTCCCAGGGCCGTTTGAATACGTGCGCGTCGTCGACGGCGATGCCGAAAACCTCGCGCCCGTGAAAGAGCAGATAATCCCACATCTGTTCGAGACCCGGCGCTCCGCCGCCGCCCTCGTTGTTGACGAAAGGATGGCCGTTGTAGATCTCAAACAGTTTGTAATTGCGCGCCTCGCGCATTTCTTCTCCGGTAATCGCCCAGCCGAAGTTCGGATGATTGATGTGCGGAACGGCGAGGGCTGCGCGGATTGCATCGATATTGCGCTGCAGGACCTCGACCACGCTCCCGCCGCCCTGCGGTTCGATCAGCCGCGATGGGTTGAGACCGTTTATGTGAATCGGCTTGTTGCCGTGGGCGGCCGTGACCTCTTCGCCGCGGATGATCAGGAATTTTTCGTCCGCGCCGTGCAGCGCCTGAAGCCCGTCGACGCTCGTCAGAAAGTTGTGATCGGTTAGAAAAAGAAACTGATAGCCATGCTCCCGATACCAGCGCGCGACCTCGTCGGGCGTGGAGTCGCCGTCGCTGTTGAGCGTGTGCGTATGCGTGTTGCCCTTGTACCAGCGCTTTACCGGTTGTGATGCGGTCCCGGCATCCGGGGCGCTCAACGCCGCTCCCAGATAGAGCCCGAAACATCCGATCAGCAGAACGGAAATGATGCGCATTGTTGTTTTCCTCCGATGCCCCCCGTTTTACCACATCCTCCGGAGATTTCGGCAACGATTCTTGCCTTCCGCTCTTTCCGCGTCTTCATTTCCGCGTTTTCCGCGTTCTCTGTTTCTTCCCAAGCCGAGAATCGTTGTTGTATTGTGTCGGGGAAATGATTGAAAGACTCCGGAAAATCGGCATCGTACCCGTCATCAGTCTGCCGTCGGTAGAATCTGCTATCCCCCTGGGGGAAAGCCTGCTCGCCGGCGGACTCGCGTGCGCCGAGATCACCTTTCGCACCGCGGCGGCCGCCGGCGCCATCACCGCACTGCGCATCCGCTTCTCCGATCTGCTCGTCGGCGCCGGGACCGTACTTTCGACGCGGCAAGCGGCCGAGGCGCTCGATGCCGGCGCGCAGTTTCTCGTCGCTCCCGGAACCAATCCAACGGTCGTCGATTTCGCCCACGAGCGCGGGGCCGCCATCTTCCCCGGCGTAGCGACGCCGACCGAAATCGAACTTGCGCTCGCGCACGAATGCGAGGTATTGAAATTCTTTCCGGCCGAAGCCATCGGAGGAGTAAAGCTTCTCAAAGCCATGACGGCGCCCTATCGCCAGGTGCAGTTCATTCCCACGGGCGGCATCGAGCCGGGCAATCTTGCGTCGTATTTTCAGATTCCGCAGGTCGCGGCCTGCGGCGGAAGCTGGATGGTCAAACCCGAATGGATTGCTGCAAACAGATTCGATGAAATCGAAAGATCCGCGCGCGAAGCCGTAGCGCTCCTCGATTCGATCCGCAACAGATAGTCATGACGAAACTCGTTCTGAGGCCGAAAGAAGAATGCCGGTGGGATATGGTCGCGCTCGGCGAGGTTATGCTGCGCCTCGATCCGGGCGATGAACGCATACACACCACGCGCAGTTTCCGCGTATGGGAAGGCGGCGGCGAATACAACGTCGCTCGCGGCCTCAAACGCTGCTTCGGATTGAATACCGCCGTGGTCACCGCCCTTGCCGATAATCCGGTCGGGCGGCTGGTACAGGATCTAATATACCAGGGCGGCGTAGATCAGTCGCACGTCAAATGGGTCAAATACGACGGCGTAGGCCGCGCCGTGCGCAACGGCCTGAACTTCACCGAACGCGGATTCGGCGCGCGCGCAGCGCTCGGATGTTCCGACCGCGGGCATACTGCGGTGTCCCAACTCAAACCCGGTGAAATCGACTGGGAACAGATATTCGGCCGCGAAGGCGCGCGATGGTTCCATACGGGCGGCATATTCTGCGGCCTGTCCGATACGACCCCCGATGTGGCGCGCGAAGCCATAGAAACCGCGCGCAAATACGGAACCATCGTTTCCTACGACCTCAATTACCGCCCCTCGCTCTGGAAGGCCTACGGCGGTCAGTCGCACTCGCAGCAGGTCAACCGAAGTCTTGCCCCGCTCCTAGACGTATGCATCGGGAATGAAGAGGATTTCACCGCCGCGCTCGGATTCAGCGTCAAGGGCGTGGACGAAAATCTTTCAGCCCTCGATCCGGCCAATTTCAGGCAGATGATCGCCGAAGTAATACGCGCGTATCCCAATTTCAAGGTCGTCGCCACTACGCTGCGCAACGCAAAAACCGCTACGATAAACGACTGGGGCGCAATCTGTTACGCAGAAGACGGGTTTTATGAAGCCGCGCGGCGCGAGGAACTGGAGATATTCGACCGCGTGGGCGGGGGCGACAGCTTCGCTTCGGGATTGATTTACGGGTTTTTAACACAACAGGGTCCCGAACGCGCCGTGGAATACGGCGCCGCTCACGGCGCACTGGCCATGACCACGCCCGGCGATACCTCGATGGCCACGCTCGCCGAAGTCGAAAAACTTATGCGCGGGGCAAGTGCGCGCGTCGAGAGATAAAACTAACGGCCTGACCCGATCGGACGCAACCCGCGCCTGTACCCGGCCGTCGCACTGCGCACAAATGCCCAAAGGTGCGGATTACTACAGATAATTTCCGCCAGTAGCTTGAGAATACAAGAACTTGGCACGGGCACGATTTTTGCTTATAAATTGATCAAGTTGTGCCACCCCCACGTACGGCGCGACGGAATGGAACAGCACAAACAATGACGATGCATCGACGCCGACGCCGTATTCGCCGACAGGTACGCCACGACATATCGATCCTAGCGCTGCTTTCGCTGGTAGTGCTTCTCGTGTTTGCAGGTTCGGAGGATGCTCCGCTGATGCGCCGCTTCAGTTCGTCCGGACTGCAGGCTGCGGGCCTGAATCTGACCGAGCTGCGGCAACTGCCCGAGGTGGGCTACCACCCGGACGGCATCAACTACTACGGCGTTCCGTATTTCTCCAACGCGCTGGTGGGAGGCCGCTGGATAGAGTACACGGACTCGACGTGGGGCGAGGATGTGTTAGTCCACGAAAACCCGCAGTTTGACGCCAACGGTTATCCGAAGTATCTGAATGCGGGCAAGAAGCTGCGTGCGCTTGTGTGGCCGCTGCACGCCGATTATCAGGGCCGTCCCGGGAACTGGCCGAAGCGCTCGGGATTGGCTGCGGGACGGTGGCTGGTGACGTGGCAGGGCGAAGCCGATATCCGTCTCAATACCGGCGCTTTTGTGGCGGGGCTTTCGTCGGGAGCCGCAACCGGAATGCTCGTCAACGGACGGCGTTTTTACGACATCCCTGCGAGCAACACGCCGGGATGGATAGAGATTCATTCCATCAATACGAATCAGCCCGTAACGGATGTAAAGGTATGGCTGCCCAATCCGGACAACGCCTTGCAGCCGCTCGAAGGACAAACCTTCCATCCGGCGTTTCTGGCAAGACTTGCCGACCGCGACTGGGGGCACATCAGGTTTATGGCGTGGGCGGCGACAAACGCCAGCCCCGAACGCGACTGGACCGACCGGCGCCGCCCCTCGCACGTATTCCAGACCGGCGTGCTCAATCGCCGCAGTCCCGCACCCGACTCGGTGTGGTATTACGACAACGGCCAGCCCGTAATGATGCCGGGCGATAGGGGCACGGGCGCAGCCTGGGAGCATATGATCGCGCTGTGCAACGCTACGGGGCGCAATCTGTGGCTGAACATACCGCATATGACCGTAGAGTCCGCCGATCAGTATCTGAACAAGCTCGCAAAGCTCATCGCCTACGGCAGCGACGGCGTCAATCCGTACGACGGCCCCACACAGAATCCCGTATACGCGCCGCTGAATTCGAACCTCAAGGTATTCGTCGAATACTCGAACGAGATATGGGCCGGCAACTACGAATTTCCGCAGGGCCTCTGGGCCTTAAACAGGGCCGAAGCGCTCGGGCTTACGCAACAGCAGTTCAACGCGCGGCAGTTTTCGCGCGTATGGGGCGAAATCGAATCCGTGCTCGGGCAGGCGCGGGTGGTGCGCGTAGCGGCCGTATTTACGGGCCTCGAATTCTACACGCGCGCCTTCATCGACGAATTCTACAATAACCCTACGCTGCTCAAGCCCGAACTGATGGCGGTGACGACGTACTTTTCAAACAACATTCAGTACTGGGCCAAGGCCAACATCGCTCGTATGGAGGGCAAGAGCCACAACGATCCTTACTGGCAGGGCAGCCTCGAACTTCAGGCCGACATAAATTCGACGTTCGACAGGTGGACGAAATACATTCTGAGCGAGACGGCGTACGAAGCCGCGGCGGGAAGGGATACGGTAGATGTTTCGGGAGGAATCCCGAGCTACATCGGCAGCATATCGACCGAGCGAAATCTTCCGATAGCGGCGTATGAGGGCGGTCCGTCGATTTACACAAACGATGCGACGCTCGACGGCTCGGGTTCGGCCGACGACGACGAGATAACGATGTTTATGGAGGCGATGAACCGGCATCCGCGCTTTGCCGAGGTTTATCGACTGCATCTGGAGTTTGCCAGATGGCGGCGGCTGTGGTCGCACATGATGTTTACGGATGCCGCCGGGTGGGGGCGATACGGGCAGTGGGGGCACCTCGAAGCGCTCGATCAGTCCCTTGCCTCAGCGCCGAAGTACCAGTTTCTGCTCGACTGGGCGAACGAACATCAGGCGATCCGCCATCCCGACGACCCTGCGGGCGCAGCGCCCGGATTCGTTACCTCGGCGACGCTGCCTACGGCTCTGAGCGGAGTCGCTTACGATGCAACGATTCAGGCCGCAGGCGGCAACGGCGCGCTCGAGTGGAAGCTCATCGCCGCGGTTCTGCCCGAGGGAATCAGCTACGATGCGGCTACGCGCAGATTGACCGGAACCGCTGTTACATCGACCGAGGAGACGGGATACATTTTCCTGCGTGTAACGGATGCGGACGGCGATCCGGCGTGGCGGTTGTTTACGTTGACCGCGCTCAATCCGTCAAACGGAATCGAACTGGATCCAACGGATGACGCAAGCCTGCTGCTGTGGGATGCCAACAGCACGCGCGGCGGCGACGCCGTGCTGTGGACGGCGGGGCATGCGAGTTTTGGCTGGGGCGCTTATACGTATTTCAAATTCGATCTCGGTTCGCTTGCAGCGTTGCCTGTTGCGAGCGCTGAGCTTCGTTTTCAGGTTACTGCTTACGGGGATAACGCGGGCGGAGCGTCGCCGCCGCGTTTGATCGCATACGCGACGACGGATGCCTGGAGCGAAGCGACGCTCAAGGGAAGCAACTCGCCGCCCATAGGCGCGGCCGTGTCCCAGGCAGTGGCGATTACGGCCCCATCCGCGTATTCGCTCAATCTGACGAGTTACGTGCCGAGCGCGGTTTCCGCAGGCGATACGCAGGTTTCTTTCGTGATCCAGAACGATCCGGGCGCCTACTCGAACACGAATATAGCTTCAAAAGAACACTGGGAATCGGCCTACAGGCCGAAACTGCGTTTGACGTTCAACACAAGCGGCGGCAATCCCACGCCGACGCCCACGCCTACGCCCACACCGAGTCCAACTCCAACTCCCACGCCGACGCCCGTGTCCGTGACATCGACGTTGAATGCAACGGCGGATGCTTACGTGCGCAGCGGAAAGCCCGCAGCCAACTACGGCGCAGAGGCGGAACTGCACGCGCGGCTTACGAACAAGGCGGGTGACAACGACACGCGCGAAACCTGGCTGAAGTTCGATTTGAGCGCACTCGGGGGCGAGGCGACTGATGTGAAGCTGCGTATGTTTGGGCGGGTGGAGTCGAGTGCGGCGGCGAGCGTAGCTGTTGCGGCTCACGCCGCGGCGAATACCGCGTGGACCGAAAACGGCATCAAGTGGAACAATCGTCCCGCATCGGGCGCTGCGGCGTTATTCGTAGTCAATGCTACGCAAGCGGCGGGTTATCTGGAATGGGATGTGACTTCTTATGTCCGGAGCGAGATCTCCGCCGGGCGAAACGTCATTACGCTGGTGTTGAGAGGTCCGAGTCTCTCATCGCAGTACGTCGCGTTCGGATCGCGGGAGAGCGCAAACAAGCCGCAGCTTGTAGTTGTACGAATGCAGTAGGGAGGAAAGCGGAACGAGCGGAAAAGGCCGCCGCAGAAACGCCTGAATCGGGCGTCTCTGCGGGCGGCTTTTTTGATGTGATCCGATGCTTGGCTTACTCTTCGTCGAGCAGTCCGCGTTCCTGCAGGTCCTGGCAGGTAATGCAGTAACGGGTCCAGGGCACGGCATCGAGGCGTTTGGGCTGGATTTCCTGCCCGCAGTTGAGGCAGACGCCGTATTCTTCGTCTTCCATCCGTTCGAGGGCTTCCTCGATTTGCGTAAGTATGATCCTGTCGTTGGTCGACTGGCTGAAGAGAAGTTCCTTGGTATAGGAGTTTGACGCCTTGTCGGCCGGGTCCTGCGTGGCTTCGGTATCGGCTTCGCGCCCGTAATCTTCGTTGCGCCCGACGACGCCGAGCAGGGATGCACGCTCTTCGAGCAGACGATCGCGATAGGTTTTCAGTCTCTTTTTATCCATATCTCTCGTTATCCGCGTTTTTCACTACCGATCAAATCGGTCAAATCATATCGAGTCGAATCATATCGATAAGATAACCATCAGTCGATAAGATAACCATCAGCCGCCGGGGTTCGCTCCCCGGTGATAAGGCAATCCTGCAAGCAGCGTGTATGCGCGATACAACTGCTCGACGAGAACTACGCGCGCCAGTTCGTGCGTAAGCGTCAATCGCGTCAGCGACCAATGCATATCGGCGCGGCGTTTGACATCGTTTCCCGTACCGGCGAAGCCGCCGATGACGAATGCCAGCCGTTTGACGCCCGACTGCCTGCGCGCATCGATGAACGCAGCCAACTCTTCCGAAGCCATCTCGCGGCCCGCTTCGTCCAGCAGCACCACGTAATCGTCGCGATCGACTGCTGCAAGCAGCCCTGCGCTTTCCGCCGCTATTACTCTCCGCTCGTCGCCTGAGGCCGAATCCTTCAGTTCACTCATCCGGCACGGCGCAAATTTTGCGAGCCGAGCCATATAATCTGCCGCAAGCGCGGCGCAATGCCGGTTGCGCGTCTTCCCGATCCATACAAGATGAAGCCGCATAGGAAGTGCGGAGTGCGATTCGGAAATCAGTACTCTGTAAGCAAAGTTCTTTGAGTTTTTCAGCCGCGGTAGCGGCGAAAGAGCTGTAGCCCAGGGCGGCGAGCCCTGGGTATGTGTAGAGAAGCGGCGCCAGCCCCGGAGGGGCGGAAGATCTTTCGCCCTTTCAGGGCTTGGGCGTTTTGTTTCTGCTGACCTGGCGCTCACGCACCAGGCTACAGATCCTTCGCCGCTTCGCGGCTGAAAAACTCAAAGAACTTAATTAACAGTGTGCCAAGTTCCAGATTGCACTCAGCACGTTCTTCTCCCCGCTCAGACCTCCACCTCCACCCTCATCGCGTCCCGCCACAGGCGTTCCAGGTCATAGAAGCGGCGCGAGGCTTCGGTGAATATATGAACTACGAATATCCCGTAGTCGATCAGAACCCATTCGGCGTTGGCGTAGCCTTCGGTATGCATGGGTCGCACGCCGCGCCGTTTCAGTTTATCCGACACTGCATCGGCTATGGCCTGCACCTGCCGGGTCGAGTTGCCCGAGCAGATGATGAAATAATCGGTAAACGACGTAATTTCGGCCAGGCGCAGAACCAGAATCTCCTGCGCTTTTTTGTCGGCGGCGGCGGCGACCACGGCCCGCACGTTCTCAAAGATCTGTTCGTCGGTTGCATTGCCGCCGATCGGTGCGGTCGATTGAGCCGTCTCGTCTGTATTTTTCTGCTGATTCATTCCCGCTGATTCATTCCCGGTGTTACTCGCACCGATATAATCCGTACTTTGCGATGTACGCCGCAATACCGTGCGGCGCCATCGAATCGACCCGGCGTCCGGCGGCGACCGCTTCCCGGATTTCGGTGGAGGAAGCCGCTTCGGCTACATAGTCGGTCAGAAATATGCCCGGCACATCGAGCATCGCATCAATGGGGCGCTCGCCTCCGCGCAGGTCCCGCACGCGCGCGCGCAGTTCGGCGGGCAGGTCCGGACCTCCTTCGGCCTCCCAGCCCGGGCGGCCCGCAACTATGATCGAATACTCGCCGAGCAGTCGCGCCCACTCGCGCCACATAGTAACCTCGGCGAAAGAATCCGCGCCCATAATAAAAAACAGCTTCGCTCCGGGGGACTCCTGCGCGAGCCTTGCAAGGGTCTCTATCGTATAGGGCCGCGTGGGCGCCTCGATTTCGATCGCGGAAACGAACATCTTCGGCTCGTCGGCCGTAGCGAGCGCGAGCATCGCGTACCTGTGATACGGCGCGCTTATCATCTGATGCCGTTTGTGCGGAGGAACGAAGGCCGGAACAAACAGCAACCTGTCGAGCGCAAACGCATCGAGCACGGCGCACGCTACGCGCCAGTGCCCGTTATGCAGGGGATCGAACGTTCCGCCGTAAACTCCTATGCGCTCGCCGTCCACTATGCCTCCCGGTGTCGTTACCGCCGCCGCACATCTTTCAGGCTGCCGCGGATGAGTGATTCAAAGATCGCCAACGACTCGAAATCATTGCAGCACGCTCTGCATAAGATTTCCGGCGGCTATCGGCGCCGGTCTTTCAGATGCGCGAATCGCTTCGAGCCGCCGCTCGACTGCATAAAGCAATTCCTTCAACCCTTCACCCGTAGCCGCAGATATCGCGAAGCATTCAAGCCCTTCGCCCTTGCAGAAGCGTTTGAATTCATCGAGCCTTTCAGCGTCCTCAAGCGCGTCGGTTTTGGTCGCAACAACGATCTTCGGTTTTGCCGCAACCTCGCCGCTGTAGGCTGCGAGTTCGCGCGTGATCGTGCGGTAATCGGCTATGGGATCCTTCGACCAGACCGATATATCGACCAGATGCAGCAGCAGCTTCGTGCGTTCGATATGGCGCAGGAAGCGGTCGCCGAGTCCCGCGCCCTCGTGCGCGCCCTCGATGAGTCCCGGAATATCCGCCACAACCAGGGTCTTGTAATCGCCCATATCGACTACGCCGAGGTGCGGTTCGAGCGTCGTGAACGGATAGTCGGCTATCTTGGGCCTTGCCGCCGACACGCGCGAAATGAGCGTCGATTTGCCCGCGTTCGGCAAACCTACAAGCCCCACGTCGGCAATCAGCTTCAGTTCAAGCAGCAGATGGCGTTCCTCGCCCGCGCGTCCTTCCTGGTGGTAGCGCGGAGCGCGATTTGTCGAGGTCGCAAACTGCGCGTTGCCGCGCCCTCCGCGCCCTCCCGCGGCCACCTTCACGCGCTCGCCCGGTTGCGTGAAGTCATAGACAAGTTCGCCCGTGGCTTCGTCGGTGACCACGGTGCCCACGGGCACCCTTACGGTAAGGTCTTCGCCCGTCTGCCCCTGGCGCTTGCTGCCCTCGCCGTGGCGGCCGCGGTCGGCGCGGTGCTCCGGGTTGTAGCGGAAATGCAGCAGCGTGTTGAGACCTTCGGTCGATTCCAGATATACCGAACCGCCGCGCCCGCCGTCCCCGCCCGACGGTCCGCCGCGCGGGACGAACTTCTCGCGGCGAAACGCCGTAACGCCGTTGCCGCCGTCCCCGCCCCGAACGAGGATTTTCGCCCGATCAATGAACATCCACAGCCGAATTCAACCTGTCTGCAATAATCCCAAACGCACGACGCTGGAACATAAGAGATCACAGAACATACGGAATGATCCGGAACATACGGAAATACTCAGTCTTTCCGTAATTTTCGTTTCATTTCGTTTGTTCCGTTATCTCTCATACTTCCGCCGGGTAGACGCTGACGAAACGGCCTAACCTGCCGCGATCCTCGAACTTGACGATCCCGGTGATGGTGGCGTAGAGCGTATCGTCGCTTCCGCGTCCGACGTTTTTGCCCGGTTTGAGCCGCGTACCGCGCTGACGGACCAGGATCGATCCGCCGTTGACGAACTGTCCGCCGAAGCGCTTGACGCCGAGTCGCTGCGCGGCCGAATCGCGCCCGTTGCGCGAACTGCCGACGCCTTTTTTGTGAGCCATAACTTCCTCGCTTCTCCGTATTGCTAGGCGATCGCCTCGATCTTCACCGAGGTGAAGCCCTGCCTATGCCCCTGCTTGCGCTTGTACTGTTTGCGGCGCTTGAACTTGAAGACGATGACCTTCGGCGCCCGCCCCTGCGTGACGACCGTCGCCGTCACGCGCGCGCCCTCAACGAGCGGCGCTCCGATGCGCACCCCGTCTTCATCGCCCGCCGCCAGCACCTCGGTGAATTCCACCGTATCGCCCGCCTGTTTGTCGGCGAGCGTCGGTATTTGAACGACGTCGCCCGGCGCGACGCGATACTGCTTGCCGCCGGTTCTGATTACTGCGTATTCCACAGCCTGCATTCCTCCAATATCCATCTTCGGACAGAAAGTTGGAAATTATAGTGTCTGCCGCCCGAAAGTTCAACCGTACGGCGCGCTTATTCGGGATACGGGCAAGCGGTCAGGCCCAATCGCCCTGCTTGCCTGACAACTCCTGTCGCGTTAAAATCCTCAGCGTTCCGCAACCGATGCAAGGGCGAATCAAAATATAAGACTTCTTCCGGGGTTATGGAAATTACCTGTCCAAACTGCGAACATAAATTTTTTGCCACGACCCGCCGGGCCGAATGTGCGAACTGTTCGCAGGAATTCGATGTCTGGGCCGTGCTCGGGGCGGTAAACGGCGCAAGCCGGTACGCACCGGAACGCAGCCCACAGTTCGACGATGCGCCTGACACCGAGCCTTTTGCCGCAGCAGCAGACGAAGTACTCGAGATTCCCCCCCCGGCGCCCGTAGAGGAATCGACGCCGGAACCCGCGCCGGTACTGGATGAATCTTTCTCCTCGCTGCCGCCCGAAGCCGTTGCCGCTTTTTCGCCGCCGAAGTTCGCGCTTGCGACTTTCGAGGATTTTGGAACCGAACGGCCGCGCAGCAAAAACTGGATGCTTGCGGGCGGACTTGCGGCAATAATGGTGATCGCCGCCGGCGGATATTACCTGCTCGGCGAACCCGACTCTCCCGGCGAACAGACGGCGCTTCCCGTGGTATCGGCCGCCGCAGCGTCTGCGCCTCCCGAAGCATCTGAAACATCGGGGGAGCCCTCTGCGGCCGCGTTGCAGACGGATGCACCGAATCAACCGGTTCAGGACGCCCCACAACAACCCGATGAAGCAGCAACGAAGGCGAAATCAGCCGCAAAGTCACCCGAAAAGCAGGAAGAAAAATCCGCGCCCGGCGTCGAGATGGCGGAAACGCAGCCCGCAACGCGTCCCCGCATAGTCGGATCGCCCGAGCAGCCTTTGGTCAACTTTGCCGTTCAGGTTGCCTCGCGTCCGAGCGAGGCCGAGGCCCGGACCATAGCCGACCGCCTGCGCACCGCGGGCGCATCGGTGCGGGTCGTGCGTGCGGAACTCGCCGGTCGCGGCGTCTGGTATCGCGTTCATGTAGGGTCTTTTGAAACCCGCGCGGAGGCCGAACGTTTCGGCGCGCAACTCAAACGCGCGGGTACAATCGAAGACTATCTCGTCGCGGATCTGAGGCCCCGCTGATCCGGGCGCGCCCACACACGCCTGCATACGCTTGAAGACATGAGCGAGAAAGTAGCGGCGCCTGCCATCGAACCTTACCTGCGACTCGTCGAGCAATACGCCTCTTCCTTCGAGCGCCCGGAGATGCGGCTGAGATTCCTCAACCGTACGCTTGCCCGCCAATCCGAACGCGAGCGGCTGTGGCGCGGCAGGCTGCGCCGGTTTGCCTTCATCGAAAACTCCGCCGCCTACAGATGGCTGCTCGACTTTGCGCTTTACCGGACGATTTTCGAGGAGTTTCAGCGCCTCCTGCCCGATGGCTTCAGGGAGCGCCGCCGGTTGTGGCGGCAGGCGCCCGTGCGCGCGCGCATCTTTTTCGAGCTTTACCGCGCGCGCCGCGCCGTATACGCCGCGGGCATACTCGCCGGAGTGATGCTGCTCGCCGGAGCAGTTGTGCTCGGACGCTGGGCCGTGCGCGGCGTTTCAACTATGCTCGACGCCCGCCGCAATTCTACCGTCTCGATTGCCGCACCCGTAGCCTCCGCGATCGCTGCTGCAACGCCGAACGGGGCCGAATACCTGCCCGACTACCGGCCCGAGAAAGTCTGGCTCGTAGAAAAAACCGCGGAATACGAGCGCTACAGCAACGGCGGGCGCATACTGACGCGCTACGAAACCACGAATCACCCGCGCAGCTACCTGCGTTTTCCGCGCGAGGGCTGGCCGGATGCTCCGGGCGTACAAGGCCGGGATATAATCGGCATCGTATATCACAGTTCGGAGAGTGACATTGTTCCGTTCATCGCCGATAATACGCAATCGATCCAGGCGCGCACGCGCGGGCTGATTGAATATGTGCGCGAGCGCCGGTCCTACAACTATCTGATCGACAGGTTCGGCGAGATACACCGCCTGGTGCGCGACGATCACGCGGCGCATCACGCCGGGCATTCCATATGGGCCGACGCGGATTTCGTCTACGTGGGCCTGAATGAAAGCTTCATCGGCATATGCTTCGAGTCGACGAGCGCCACGGGCTCGCTCGACGAGCAGTTGACCGAAGCGCAGATGATTGCGGGGCGGGCGTTGACCGGGATACTGCGCAGCAGGTATCAGATCGCGGATGCGGGCTGTACGACGCATGGGCTGGTTTCGATCAACCCCGAGCGCGGAACGATTGCGCATCATCACGACTGGGTGCGCAATTTTCCGTTCGCCGCATTCAGCCTTTCGGACAAATATGCGACCCGGCCGCCGAGCATTGAACTCTATGCCTTCGGAACGGATGAGGAAGTAAGGGCGAAGCTGGGCGGCTGGTTGTGGGAAGGGGCTGCAAAAGCCGCAGCCGAGATTGAATCCGGCGCCGCAGCCGAGCGCGACCCCAGGCGCGGCCTGCTCATTTACCGCGCACAGATGAACCGGCAGAAGGAACACTGATCGAATCGAATATCAATACCAATTCACGGAGGAAAAATGGCCGAGAACCAGCAAGTTGATTCACCCGCCTCGGACGCCGGAGGATACGACGCCGGAGCGCTCGGGCTCGATATCGGAACAAGCCGCATCGTGCTTGCCAACGGACCGCAGGGAACGCAGTCGCAGTCGCAGCTCAACGCATTCATAAGCGTCCCTTATGCGAAGCTGACCGAAAATATTCTCCAGCAAAACCGCATGGTCTACCACCGCAACGGCAAGGAACTGTGCGTCTACGGCAACGACTCGGAACGATTCGCCAGTTTCTTCAACGCCGTGCCGCGCCGCCCGATGCAGCGCGGCGTGCTCAACGCGCACGAAGCCATGGGCCAGCAGATCATACAGGCGATCATCGAGCAGATGCTTCCGCGAGCGCGCAAAAACGAGATGATATGCTTCAGCGTGCCGGGCAAGGGCGAGGGCGCCGACGCAAATCTCGTATATCACGAAGCGGTGCTGCGCAACTTCCTTCAGGGATTCGGCTATCAGGCCAAGGCGATCAACGAAGGCCTCGCCGTAGTGTTCGCCGAATTGCAGCAGGAAAACTTCACCGGCATCGGCATCAGCCTCGGCGGGGGGATGTGCAACGTATGCGTCGCGTTTCTTTCCGTTCCGATGCTGTCGTTTTCTATCCCGATGGGCGGCGATTACATCGATTCCAGCGTATCCGAAGTCACGGCCGAACCCGTAACCAGAGTTCGCCTCCAGAAGGAAGAGTCTCTGGATCTTGCGCGCCAGCCGAAGGACAAGGTAGCGAGCGCGCTTCAGATCTATTACGAAGAAGTAATGGCGACGCTCATCAACAAGCTGCGCGAGGAATTCGAGAATTCCAACAGCATCCCGCGGCTCGACCGCCCGCTTCCGATCGTGCTTTCGGGCGGCACGGCAAAGCCGCGCGGATTCCTCCAGAAATTCGAAGGAATGCTCAAGGCGAGCGGCTTCCCCGCCCCGGTATCCGAAGTGCGCCTCGCAAGCGATCCGCTGACGGCGACCGCGCGCGGATGCTTCATCGCCGCATTGTCTGAAATCAAATGAGCAGAGACAACGGAACAAACGAAATGAAACGAAACACACCGAAGATACAATTCATTTTCGTATGTTTCGTTTTGTTCCGTTTGTTCCGTTGTTTCCGCCTTCCTCCAATGCGATGTCGCTGCTCGACATATTAAAGCTGGTCGGATTCGCGACCGGGGCGGCGCTCCACTTCTACCTCGCCTTTCTGCTCGCGCGGCGCAGGGAGATGCGCACGGGCGAGCCGGCGCTGCTCGCGCTCGGGCTCGTGCTCGGCGCCTGGCATTTCGGGAACCTCGTATCAACCATAGAAGAACTGCTCGGCATCACGGGCGCTCCGTGGTGGCTGCGCGCCGCCGATACTCTGGCCTACGGCGCGCTCGCACTGCTTCCGCCGCTGCTTGCACACGCGCATTTCCGGCTGTGGGAGATGCTCGACGAGCGCGCGCCTCGCCGATACTTCCGCCTGCTGATCGGCCTCGGCTACGTCCCGCTTGCAGCGCTTCCGTGGGCGCTCGCCGGGTTGTGGCGCGACCCATATGAACCGCCCATCGAGCGGCTCTCGGCGCTGCTTGTGCCGTTCATACTCTGGTTCGTACTCATATTCGCCGAATGCGCGGCTATAGATCTCAGGATCGCCGGCAGGTTGCGCGCCGCGCGCGAACGCAGATTTTTCCGCATATTCGGGCTGACGCTCGCCTCGATCGGTGCGCTGTTTCTCATAACCTACGTATTCGGCCTCTGGCGCTGGGGCATTACCGGGCGCTACCTCGACGCCCTCGCGCGATTGTCGTCGCTTGCGCCCACGGCAATCATCGCCTACTACGTCTACCGCTACCGCTATCTCGAACTCGTAATCCGCCGCGGCCTGGTTTACGCCGTATTCGCCGTCATAGTGATGATGATCTACATCTACGGCATACGGCGATTGAGCGTGGCGTTCGAGGCCCGCACGCAGTTGAAATCCGAAGTAGTCGAGGCGCTGCTGATTCTGGGATTGATGTTTCTGGCCGGACCCATACGGCGCGCAACCGAAGGATACCTGCAAAAACTCTTTGTGCGCGAAGTGGGACTATACCGCGAACTTGTAGCGCAGGTGGGCGCGGAGGCTGCAAGCTACAGCGAACTCGCGCATTTCGTGGAATTCGCCGAAAGGCGCATAGGCGAGGCTCTCGAACTAGGCGGAGTGCGCCTCGTGCTGAGAGAATCCGCAACGCAGGCCGAAGCGGACGCGATGCGCGAGGCCGAGGAGCGCGGATGGCGCGAAATCGAGGAACAGAACCGGCTGGACCGAATTCGTGCGCGCGCCTGTTACGCGCTGCGGCGTGAGGGCCGGATACTTGGGCTCCTCCTGATCGAAAGCGATGAGGACGCAACTCCGGGCCGCGAGTTGACGGTGGAAAAGCGCGAAGTGCTTTCGGTGCTTTCCGGGCATCTGGCCGTGGCGGTGGAAAACTGTCAGTTGCTTGGTGAAAAAGTACAACTGGAACGCGAACTGGCCGAGCGCGAGCGCCTCGCATCGCTCGGCAGAATGGCCGCAACCGTAGCCCACGAAATCAAAAATCCGCTGAGTTCGATCAAGTCCATAGTCCAGGTGATGAAAGAAGACCCGGGCGTGACGAACGAATACGGGCGCGACCTGGACCTGATTACGGGCGAAATCGACCGTTTGAGCCGCAGCGTTTCGCAAATGCTCGGATTTTCGCGCCCGGCGACGGCGGTGGCGGCCGAAGCCTCGCTCGGCGAAATCGTCGCAGCCGCAGCCGCTCTATGCCGTGCAGAACTTGAAGAGCGCCAATCCGCCTTGACGATTGCTCTTGCGACGGATTCGACCTTAACGGGCGAAGCCACCGCCGCGCTCAGGGAAATACTCGGCAACCTGCTCCTGAATGCGGCTCAGGCTGAAGCAGGCAATATAGAGATTGAAAGCCATTGGGACCGCGACGGTAGTTTGTGCGTATCGGTTTGCGACGACGGAACGGGGATTGCGCCCGAACTGAGGGAGAAGGTCTTCGAACCGTTTTTTACCACGAAACAGCGCGGAACCGGATTGGGCCTCGCAATCGTGGGACGCCGCGCGCGCGATCTCGGAGCAACCATAAGAATAGCGAGCCCCGGGCCTGGCGGGCGCGGCACGAAAGTTGACTTGCTGATTCCCCGCCGGCATCTGCAATGGGCCGAAAAACCAGAGTATGGTGAGGATGATGAGCAACGCCAGAGTATTGCCGAGAGTATTGATAGTCGATGACGAGGAAGCCGCGCGTTACGGTATGAGCCGCGCACTGCGCAGCTACGACACGACCGAAGCCGGCAGCGTGGAACAGGCGCGCCGCCGTCTAAGCGAACAGCGCCCGGACCTCGTGCTGCTCGACATCAACCTGCCGGGCGCAAGCGGGCTCGATTATCTGCGCGAACTCGCGGCGCTTCCCGATTCTCCGCCCGTCGTCATGATCACGGCGCACGGCGCCGAGCGCACGGCGGTAGAGGCGATCAAGGCCGGAGCCTACGATTATCTCGCGAAGCCGTTCGAAGTCGATGAGCTGCGGCTCGTGGTCAAAAACGCGCTCGAAGCGCACGCGTTGCGCCGCGAAAACGATCGCCTCAAGGCCGAACTCAAAGCCGCGCGCGGAGCGGGCGAACTGCTCGGTGAAAGCGAAGCAATGCGGCGCGTCTACGACCGCATAGCAAAAGTCGCGGCCACCGATGTGACGGTGCTCATATGCGGCGAATCGGGCACGGGCAAGGAACTCGCAGCGCGCGCAATACACGAGAGCGCTGCGCGCCGCACCGGAGAATTCGTCGCGATGAACTGTGCGGCGCTGCCGTCGGAGTTGATCGAATCGGAGCTTTTCGGGCACGAAAAGGGAGCTTTTACTGGCGCAGCAGCGCAGCGTAAGGGAAAGTTCGAACTCGCCGACGGCGGCACGATATTTCTGGACGAGATAGGCGATATGAGCATAAACACGCAGGCCAAACTGCTGCGCGTGCTCGAAGAGCGCAAAGTAGAACGCCTCGGCTCGACGCACCCCGTCCCTGTCGATGTGCGCGTCATCAGCGCCACAAACCGCGATCTGGCCGCAGCCGTGGCGAATGAAAAATTCCGCGCGGATCTGTACTACAGGCTCCGAGTAGTGCAGATAGACCTGCCGCCGCTGCGCGAACGCCGCGAGGATATCGCGATGCTTGCTCAGCATTTTCTCGACCGCTGCGCAGAAAAATACGGACTCAAATGCAAAACCATTGCGCGCGAGACCATGGCCCGCCTGCTTGCATACGACTGGCCTGGCAACGTACGCGAACTGCGCAACGCCGTAGAGCGAAGCGCAGTTCTTGCCGACGGTTCTCAACTTGAACCGGGCGACCTGCCCGAAGAGATTCGCGCACGCCGGGTAGAGATCGTGCGCAGCACTCCGCAAACCGCTCCCGCAGACGCCGACAATCTGGCCGTGCCGTATCTTGCAGACTTTCGCGAAGCGAGACGTGAATTCGAGCGCGCTTATCTGGAACGCTGTCTTGTGGAGACCGCAGGTAATGTCACGCGAGCGGCCGAACGCGTCGGCATGCACAGGCAAAGCCTTCAGCAGAAACTCAGGGATCTGGGCCTTACGCGCCGCTACGTTGCAGGCGACGAGACGCAGGATTCCTCCGACGATTGATGCATTAATGCTGCGTGAAGCGAGAATGCGGAAGAGAGAATACGAAACAAACGGAAATATACGGAACAAACGGAAAGAAGCACAGTAACGTTTACTTTCCGTTTGTTCCGTATATTTCCGTTTGTTTCGTATTCTCTCTTCCATGGAGCGGCGCAGCAATTGCGTTGAACTTTTCGAGGAATTGATGTTCGGATTCGGGTTGAAACGTTTGGTCAATACGGCGTCGCTGCCGGTTTACCTGCTTACGTGCTGTCTGGCGCTGCCGCTATACACCCGGCTTTCTCTCGATGAAGCGGCGCCGCCCGATGAAAGACCCAAAAGACTGGTGCTGGTGCTCGACGGAGTGCCGTATGAAACTATCGAGGAACTGAGAGCGGAATGCTGCTTCCGCGACTTTCACGCGCCGGCGCGTATGGTTGCGACCTTTCCGTCGCTGACCAACCCGTCGATGATCGAAATCCTCGGCGCAGAAGATTCGCCCGGTTATGAAGACCATTACTACGATCGTCAGCAAAACCGCCTCATAGGCGGATTTCAGGACCGCATTCGAGGCGGCAAATTCATAAAGGGCACTTTCCGCGAGCAGTTCGATTATCACGCTCCGGCCCTTCGCGGCTCGCTTGCATACCTGGGGCAACCGCTCGGCGCCCTGATGGTTGCGCAAAGCGACATTGCCGCGTTTCGCCGCGCGTTTCGCCGTTCGCGCGCGCCCGTGTTTACAGGCTACATCGGCGCGACCGATTCGCTTGCGCATCTCGGAGGGAGAGAGCCGCTAAAGGCCGTGCTGCGCACGCTCGACCGCATAATCGGGCAGTTGCGCGCGGAGCAAAACGGCGAACTCGCGGTCGAAATCCTTTCCGATCACGGCAACCGCTACGGCGTGCACCGTCACGCGCCTCTCAACGCCGCGCTCGACGCCGCCGGATTCGCGGTAGAAAAAAGCCTTGCCCACAAACGCTCCGTGATACTGCCGCGCTACGGACTCGTAGGCAGCGCCGCGCTATTTACGCACCCCGAACTCAGGGCCGAGCTTGCCGCAGTATGCGCAAAAACCGAGGGCGTGGATCTGGCCGTATATCACAGGCCGGGAGAAGAAGGGCGCGCGGTGAGCGTTGAAAGCCGCCGCGGACGTGCGCGCATAGTGCGCAGCGGCGACAGGTACAGATACGACGCCGAATCGGGCGATCCGCTGGAACTCAGTACAATCGTATCGGAGATGCGGGAGCGCGGGCTTATGAACGCCGAAGGATTCGCTGCGAGCGAAGCTTGGTGGGAATCCACGCGCGGACATATCTACCCGGACCCGCTGCGGCGCCTGTTCGACGGGCTGAACGAGCATACGCAAACGCTCGGCGACGTGCTGTTGAGCTTCGAGGACGGCTATCTTGTCGGGAGTCCTTTTTTCAGCGCATTCGCCGAGATGCGCGCCACGCACGGCAACCTGCGGCGGGGCGAAACCGACGGATTCGCCATCTCTACGCGCAGGGAGCTTGGTTCATCGGTGCGCGGCTCGGATCTGCACCGGAGTTTTGGTTTGGACCATATAAAACGCGCCGATGTTTATATGAGCCGCGAGGGGCACTGCGCGGCTGTCGTGCGAGCATCGAGTGTGAAAACAGCCAATCATGACTGATTTCGTTTATTCCGTTCCTTTTCGTTTATTCCGTTATCTCTTCTCCCAAAAGTGAAAGCGCTGGTTTATTATGAGCGCCATGGACAAGCTTGTAATTGCCGGGCGCGAGTTCGCTTCACGCCTGATTATCGGCACGGGGAAATACACGACCAACGAGGCGATGGTCGAGGCGTTTGAGCGCAGCGGCGCCGAGATGATCACCGTCGCGGTGCGCCGCGTAAACATTACCGACCGTTCGCAACCCTCGCTGCTCGATCACATAGACCTCGGCCGCTACGCGATACTCCCGAATACGGCGGGCTGTTATTCGGCCGACGAAGCGGTGCGCACAGCGCGGCTTGCGCGCGAAGTAGGGCTTTCGGACTGGGTCAAGGTCGAGGTAATCGGCGATCCGAAGACGCTGTTTCCCGACAACGAAGCCACGCTCGAAGCCACGCGCACGCTGGTCAAGGAAGGATTCACCGTGCTGCCCTACTTCAGCGACGACCTGATTATGGCGCGTAAACTGATAGACGCCGGAGCCTCGGCCGTGATGCCGCTGGCGGCGCCCATCGGTTCGGGCCTCGGCATACAGAACCCGGCAAATCTGCGCATCATGCGCGAGATGATTTCCGGGGTCCCCATCATAGTGGACGCCGGAGTCGGCACGGCGTCGGATGCGTGCCTGGCGATGGAACTCGGCGTGGATGCGATATTGATGAATACGGCGATAGCCGAAGCCCGAGATCCCGGCGCAATGGCCGAGGCGATGAAACTCGCAGTCGAGTCCGGACGCCTCGCATTCCGCGCCGGCAGAATGCCCAAACGCCTCTACGCCAGCGCAAGCAGCCCGCTCGAAGGCGCTATCAGATAACGAAACAGACGGAAATATACGGAACAGACCTAACAACCCGGTTTTCGTTTGTTCCGTATTTTTTCGCGTATTCCGTGTTCTTTCATCGCGCGATCAACCCATCTTTCAAGTGCTGATCGGTATATTCAAATACAATCTCCGGGTCCGATACGACCAGATTTTCATCCTTCCGCTCGTAATCCAGCCGGCCGAGTATGTCCTTTATCAGATTCAGACGCGCAAGGCGTTTGTTGTCGGCGCGAACTACGGTCCAGGGCGCAAACTCCAGGTGCGTGCGCGCAAACATTTCGTTCCTTGCGCGGCTGTAGTCATTCCAGTATTTCGTAGCCTGCTCGTCTACGGGGCTGATCTTCCACTGCTTGAGCGGATCGGTGCGCCGCGCTTCGAGGCGTTTTTTCTGCTCGCTCTTTGATATGTCCAGATAGTATTTGAACAGCCTGATTCCGGAACGCACGAGCATGTGCTCGAATTCGTGCACTGTAGATGCAAATTCCTCGTACTCCTCGTCGGTGCAGAAGCCCATCACCCGCTCCACGCCCGCGCGGTTGTACCAGCTTCGGTTGAACAGCACGAACTCCTGCGCCGCCGGCAGGTGCGGAGCAAACCGCTGGAAATACCACGTGGTCTTCTCCCTGTCCGATGGTTTGCCCAACGCCACAACCCGAGTTTCGCGCGGACTCAAATGCTCGGTGATGCGCTTGATAGCTCCGTCTTTGCCCGCAGCGTCACGCCCCTCAAGTATTACCAGTATCTTCTCTCCTTGCGCGATGAAATGCTTCTGCAGCTTCACCAGTTCAATGTGCAAACCGTAAAGAATAGTTTCATAGTCATTCTTTCCTATGCCGCCGTTTTTCCTGTTCTTGCCCATCGACCCTCCTTGTATATGTACCGGCATGCCCCGCCCGCGTCCCTGAACGCCACACACATCCCAAAAAACAACGCGACGATCCGGCATCCGTAAGAGAGACTACGGAACATACGCAAGGGTATAATCTTTTCCGTATGTTCCGTTTATTTTTCGTATGTTCCGTTATCTACTTCCTGTGTTGCAATGGCATGCAGTTTGATTTATGAAAGCAGATAAAGCCGGAATAACAATTTGCGGCCTGTAGATTGCGAGTACTGGGAGAAGTCGATGAATAGCCGCAGAATGAAAATCCTGATTGCAGACGACGGCTCGGAGCACAGTGCGGCTGCGATCGAAGACCTGCGCAGGGCGGGATTGCCGTCAAACGTGCGGGCGCTGGTGCTTTCGACGGTTGACGTATGGGTTCCACCCGATGCGATTCCGTCCCTCGAACCCGTTGCTGCTTCGTCCGACGATACGGCGCCCGACAATCTTGTTGAAGTCGTAGCCCGACGAGCCGGGCATCGCCGGTTGCGCGCCGAGCGACGGATTGCCTTCAGGCGGGCGGGCGATGCAATCAAGGACGCTTATGCGGTGGCGGCGCAGGGGGCTGAACGCATTCGGGAGCTTTTTCCGGATTGGGAAGTACGCGTAGAAGCGGGCGCCGGATCGCCCGCTTCGCGCATCATCAGGCGCGCGCAGAGATGGAAGGCGGATTTGATTGTAGTCGGCTCTCAGGGACGCTCGGCTCTCGGGCGATTTTTTATGGGGAGCGTATCGCAGAAGGTAGTTACGGAGGCGCTATGTTCTGTGCGGGTGGCGCGCCGCAGCATCCGCCCACATAATCCGGCGGTGAGAATCATAGTCGGCGTAGACGGTCTTGACGGTTCCGACGCCGCAGTAAATGCGGTTGCCGACCGTGTATGGCCCGAGGGAAGCGAAGCGCGGATCGTTTCGGTGTTTGAACCTCTTCGCCCGACCCTTGCAGGAAGGGTGATCCCGGCCGTTTCGCAATGGACCGAAGAGACTACTGAGGAAGAACAGATATGGGCCCGCCGGAAGGCCAGATCCGCCCGCGACCGGCTCGAAGCCGCCGGACTCGCAGTCTCGATACTCGTCCAGCCGGGCGATCCGAAACGCTTGCTCGTGGAAGCAGCCGAAAACTGGGGCGCCGACTGCATATTCGTGGGCGCGCGCGGACTCAGGGGAATCGAACGCTTCCTGCTCGGGAGCGTTTCGGGCGCAGTAGCGTCGCGCGCCTCCTGTTCTGTGGAAATCGTTCGTACCGCGCCACCCTTATGAAAGAGAACAAATAACAGCAGTAGCCATATCAACCAGCAGATGTAAACCTGCAAGAAAGGAGTGCTATGCCCATTCAGGAACCGACTCAAATCAGGGAAGCCAGACCCAAAGGCAAGGTAATTCTGCTTGCTGCCCTCGCAACGATCGTGCTGATAGCCGTGGTAACACTGCTGTTTCTGCGCGAAAGCAACCGCCCGCTGAGTGTTCCGCCCGAACCGAGACTGGAAAGTGCGCTTCGGGCCGGTGATGAAGAGTTCGATCAAAACCATGATCGCATAATCGTCGAGGGGCTCGCTGCTACTCAGTCCTCGCGCCCGCTCGGCGATATCGTGATGGAATTGACCGCAACGGTAAAGAACTCCACAACACGCACGCTGAGCGGCCTCGAAATGCGCGGTGCAGTCGTTGACGCACAGGGTTCGCACGTGGGTGAACGCACCATAGTCGTCATACCCGTTCAGCAACAGACGCTCGAACCCGACCAATCCGTCAGCGTGCGCGTGCTCATCGAGGGCATCAAGCCGGAAGCCGACCGCTCGGGCCTGCGGATGGAAACCACTGCTTTGCGATTCAACTGAACAGCATCCGCACGTTATAATGCCCGCACGGCATTTCACCGTAAGTTTCCCGTTCGGTGAAGAGATAACGGAACAGACGAAAATAGACGAAAAACACGGGAATCGCCGAACTTTTCGTTTGTTCCGTCAATTTTCGTTTGTTCCGTTATCTCTCCTGCTCTCCATCAATCGAGGTAATTGAGGTATTTGATGAAAACATCCGAGGTAATGACCCCCGATGTAATTACGGTGCGCACCGAAACTACGGTCGAGGAAATAGCCAGAATCCTGACCGAGCACCGGATAAACTCCGTGCCCGTAGTCGATGACGAATTTCACGTTATCGGCATGGTCAGCGAACGGGAGCTTTTCCTGAAGGAAAAAGGCATTCCGTTTTCCCTCGTCAAACTTCCGACGCTCTTCCGGCAGTGGGTAGACCCGCAGCGCATCGAGCAGATCTACGCCCAATGCCGCAGCCATACCGCCGCGGATGTGATGAACACTTCCGTGATTTCGGTGGACGCCGATGAGGAAATCGGAAGCGCGGCTACGACTATGCTCAAAAACGGCGTATCGAGCCTGCCCGTGGTGCGCGACGGCATACTTCAGGGCATCGTCTCGCGCGCCGACATACTCCGTCTTCTGACCCGATCGGAGTGATGCGAATGCTCACGGCCGTCGTTTCGGGCTTCGTACTCGCGCTGCTCGCTCCGTGGCTTTATCGCATCGCACGCGGCGCTGCAGGCTGGCTGCTTTCGCTGCTCCCGGCGGCGCTGTTTGTCTATTTCGCGGCATTTATCCCGCAAATCGCTTCAGGCCGAACCGCGGCGGCGTCATTGCCCTGGGTTCCGGCCCTCGGCGTCAATCTGTCGTTTTACCTCGACGGACTCAGCCTCGCATTCGCGCTCCTCATAACCGGCATCGGCGCGCTCATCATCATATACGCCGGCGGCTACCTTGCAGGCGACGCGCACCTCGGCCGCCTATACGCCTTCCTGCTGATGTTTATGGCCTCCATGCTGGGCCTCGTGCTGGCGGATAACCTGATAACGCTTTTTATCTTCTGGGAACTCACGGGCGTAAGCTCATACCTGCTCATAGGCTTCGATCACCAGCGCGACGAAGCGCGAGCGGCTGCTCTTCAGGCGCTGCTCGTAACCGGCCTCGGCGGTCTTGCAATGCTTGCGGGATTCGTAATGCTCGGCATCGCAGGCGGCAGCCTCGACCTTACAACACTGCTCGGGCGCGGCGACGCAGTAAAATCTCACACACTGTATCCCGCAATACTTGTTCTCGTTCTGCTCGGAGCCTTCACAAAGTCCGCGCAGTTCCCCTTTCACTTCTGGCTGCCGGGCGCGATGGAGGCTCCCGCTCCAGTCAGCGCCTACCTGCATTCGGCCACGATGGTCAAAGCCGGCATATACCTGCTTGCGCGCCTTGCGCCGATTATGGGCGGCGCCGAACTCTGGCAGTACTCCGTAACCGTTGCGGGCGCGGTCACGATGCTTGTAGGCGCGGCGATCGCCCTTGCGCAAACCGATCTCAAACGCATACTCGCCTTCTCTACCGTCAGCGCGCTCGGCACGCTCACGATGCTCATAGGCATCGGAACAACTCCCGCCATCATCGCGGCGATGACGTTGCTGCTGGCTCATTCTTTTTACAAGGGCGCGCTTTTTCTCGCTTCCGGCTCGCTCGATCACGAAACCGGCACGCGCGAAGTAAATGAACTCGGCGGGCTGCTGCGCGCAATGCCCGTTACCGGCGCGGCAACCATAGCCGCGGCGCTCTCTATGGCCGGAATTCCTCCGCTCCTGGGCTTCATCAGCAAGGAACTTCTTTACGAATCCCTGCTGCACGCGCCGATAATCGAGGAAGTTTTAACGGTCGCCGGAGTGCTTGCGGGCGTAGCGATGGCGGCGCTTGCGGGCGTCGTTGCCATAAAACCCTTCTTCGGCGAGAAAACCGAAACGCCGAAAAGCGCACACGAGGCTCCGGCCTCGATGCTGCTCGGCCCCGCGCTGCTCGCAACGCTCGGGCTGGCAGCCGGACTGCTGCCCAACGCGCTCGGCGCTTCGCTCGTCGCCGCCGCCGCAGGCGCCGCGCTCGGCGCTCCCATCGAAGTAAAACTCTCGTTGTGGCACGGATTCAATTTCGTGCTGCTGCTGAGCGCCGCGACGCTGGCCGCCGGCTCTGCGGCATATCTGATGAGGAGAAAGATCTACAGACTCGGCGAGTCAATGCAACGAGTATCGCAGTGGGGGCCGTCGCGGTGGTACCGCTCGACGCTCGACGGCGTACTGTCCATTGCCGATATGCAGACGCGAGTGCTACAGAGCGGATATATGCGCTTTTATCTGCTCATAGTCATAGCGGCTACGCTCGGGCCCGCGGGCTATATCTTCTGGAGCCGGGTCAGGCCCGCTATGCCGCAGGCGCCGATGGATCTGCGGTTTTACGAATGGCTCGTAGCGGCGGTAATACTCGGAGCGGCCATCGCCACGGTTAAGTCTACGTCGCGGTTGACCGCCGTGGCCACGCTCGGCGTTGTGGGATTCGGCATAGCGCTGATCTACATCCTTTACGGCGCACCGGATCTGGCGAAAACGCAGTTTGCGATAGAGACGCTCACCGTAGTGCTCTTCGTGCTTGTGCTTTATCGTTTGCCGCGATTCACGAAGTACTCTGAAAAACCGGCGCGTATGCGAGATCTTGCAGTAGCGCTCGGAGTCGGCGGAATGATGACGACGCTCGTGCTTGCCGTGACCGCAATCCCGCGCGAATCGCGGCTTGCCGGATACTTCGCCGAACACAGCGTCGCTACGGCAAAGGGGCGCAACATCGTCAATGTAATTCTTGTGGACTTTCGCGGACTCGACACGCTCGGTGAAATAACGGTGCTCTCGGTTGCGGCCATTGGAGTGTTTGCCCTGCTGCGGCTGCGTTCGTCGCAACAGAAGAGCGATCCGCCGGGAGACGCGCAATGAGGTCGCTGATACTTTCCACGGCGGTGCGGTTTCTGCTGCCGCTGATACTGCTGTTTTCGGTCTTTCTGGTGCTGCGCGGCCATAACGAGCCGGGCGGCGGATTCATCGGCGGGCTCGTGGCTTCTACGGCCTTCGCCCTTTACGCGCTCGCCTATGATGTGACGCAGGCGCGAAAGACGCTGCGCGCTTCACCGCATTCGCTCGTCGCGGCCGGGTTGCTCACGGCGCTGTTGTCGGGCCTGCTGCCGCTTGCGGCAGGACGGCCGTTTCTGACCGGATTGTGGATAAAGCGTGAAATTCCGGTGCTCGGCAAGGCGGGTACTCCGCTGCTTTTCGACGCGGGCGTATACCTCGTAGTTCTCGGCGTGATGCTGATGATCATCTTCTCGCTGGCGGAGGAGCCGAAAGGAGAGCGGAAAGCAAAACGATGATTATCGTACTTGCGTTCGTAATAGGGGGGTTGTATGCGGCGGCCGTGTACATGATGCTGCGGCGCAGCCTGGTCAAACTCATCTTCGGGCTGATACTGCTCGGACACGCATCGAACCTGTTGATATTCACCGCCGGTCGCCTGGTGCGCAGCCGGCCCCCGATCGTGCCCGAAAATGCACTGGTCCCGGTCGAACCGTTCGCCGACCCGGTTCCGCAGGCGCTGATACTTACTGCCATTGTCATAGGCTTCGGCGTGCAGGCGTTTGCAATAGTGCTGCTCAAACGCGCGTATCAGGTCGTTGGAACCGATGACCTCGACCAGCTTAAATCAACCGATTCGTGACCCGGACAATCCGATGATGGAGCGCTAAATCAGACCACGAAACATTGGGACGCATTACTGGGTACGCACGCGCCCTCGCGTGCTTTCGGCGGGGAATGAACGCACGCGAGGGCGCGTGCGTACCCAGTTGCGGACTCCGTTGTGTGTACCTTTCTGCTGTGAATTGATTTAAGGAGACAACGGAACAACATACGGAAGGTCGTAATATTTTCCGTTTATTCCGTTTTTCCCGAGATCACTCCACCCGAGGCTATGGTGCCGATCAGACTTCTGCTGACGCTTCCAATACTGATACCGCTTGCTACCGCGGCGGCGATGCTTATGGCGTGGCGCGTAAGACGCCTTCAGCGCGCAATCAACGTTGCTGGTTCGACGGGTCTGCTCGCTGCCGCCGTCGCATTGTTTTTGCGCGTCCACAGCGACGGGATACTCGCCGTGCAGATGGGCGACTGGCCCGCACCCTTTGGAATTACCTTTGTCGCCGATCTTTTCAGCGCCGTTATGGTAGTCCTCACCGGCCTTATGGGGCTTGCCGTCTCCGTTTACTCCACGGGCAGCATAGACGTGCGCAGGGAGGCTTTCGGCTATTATCCGCTGCTGCACATACTGCTGATGGGCGTATGCGGGGCGTTTCTTACCGGAGACGTATTCAACCTTTTCGTATGGTTCGAGGCGATGCTGATTGCTTCGTTTGTGCTGATGACGCTCGGAGGCGAACGCGCACAACTCGAAGGCGCAGTCAAATACGTCACGATGAACCTTTTCTCCTCCGCCATATTCCTCGCCGCTACGGGACTGCTTTACGGAATAGTCGGCACGCTGAATATGGCCGACGCAGCGCAGCAACTCGATGCTGCGGACAATCCCGGACTCATTACCACGATTGCGCTTCTGTTTCTGGTTTCATTCGGCATCAAGGCTGCTGTTTTTCCTCTGTTTTTCTGGCTTCCGGCGTCTTATCACACACCGCCCGTAGCGGTAACGGCGCTGTTTTCCGGGTTGCTGACGAAGGTGGGGGTTTACGCCGGAGTGCGTTTTCTCACGCTCATCTTCGTGCAGGAATCGGAATTTACGCTGAAGCTGACGCTCGTCGTGGCCGGCTTCACGATGGTTACGGGCGTGCTCGGCGCTGCGGTGCAGACCGAATTTCGCAGGCTGCTTTCATTTCACATCGTCAGCCAGATCGGTTATGCGCTTATGGGGTTGGGACTATTTACGCCGCTTGCGCTGGCGGGCAGCGTATACTTCCTGTTTCATGTTTCCGTAGCGAAATCGGCGCTTTTCCTGGTAAGCGGCGTGGTTTACAAACTGCGCGGCACTTATGATCTGAAAAAACTCGGCGGCCTCATGCAGCCCGCGCCCGGACTTTCGGCGCTGTTTCTGATTTCGGCGTTCTCGCTTGCCGGTATTCCGCCGCTTGCGGGCTTCTGGGCCAAGTTTGCGCTGGTGCGCGCAGGTCTGGAGAGCGCGCAATACGGCATCGTCGCAGCAGCGCTCGGCGTAAGCATTCTAACGCTGTTTTCGATGACGAAGATCTGGGCCGAAGTATTCTGGAAGCCGGGTGATGAATCGGCGCAGGAGGATGTTTCCAGCTTCGCAGTCCCCGGCGTCGAGGCGCGTCCGCACAGCATACGACGCAGAATGCTTGCGCCTATTGTTCTGCTTACCGCCATAACGATAATTCTTGGAGTGGCCGCGGATCCGTTTTTCGCAATTGCGCAGCGCGCCGCCGATCAGTTGCTCGACCGCGGACAGTACATTCGCGCAGTGCTCGGAGGAGGAATGTAGCGATGCTGCTCGTCAACATACTTCTGGCGCTCGCGTGGGCAGCGCTCACGGGCGATTTCTCTCCGTCCAACCTCGTATCGGGCTTCGGCCTGGGATACCTGCTGCTGTGGCTCGGACAGAGCCATCTGGAGCCGTCGAATTACTTCCTGAAGGCTCGCCGCGTCACGGGTTTCTTTTTTTATTTCCTGTGGCAACTGATGCTCGCAAACCTGCGCGTAACCTACGACGTGCTGACTTTTCGCCATCACATGCGCCCGGGCGTGCTCGCGATCCCGCTCGATATTGAAAGCGACGCCGGAATAACGCTGCTTGCAAACGTGCTGACTCTAACGCCGGGTTCCCTGAGCCTGGACGTTTCGGAGGACAGAAAAACGCTGTATGTGCACGTCATGTATATGACCGATGAAGAACAGACGCGGCGCGAGATAAAGGAAGGCTTCGAGCGCCGCATCAGGGAGATGCTCGACTGATGCTCAGAAGCGTTGCATTGACGTTCGTTCTGCCGCTGCTCGGAGTGGCCCTGGTGCTGGCCTTTGTGCGGCTCGTGCGCGGCCCCGACCTGCCCGACCGCGTAGTTGCGCTCGATCTGATGACCGTGGTTGTGCTCGGCATGATCGCCGGCTACGGCATAGGCGCGGGACAACCCGTATTCCTCGACGTGGCGATCGTGCTGGCGCTCGTATCTTTTGTCGCAACGATTGCGTTTGCAGCTTATGTGGAAAGGAGCCGGTAAACAGTGCGCGATCTGGCGAGTCTTGTACTGATGCTTACGGGGGCGTTTTTTATGTTCGTCGCTGCGGTGGGCGTGGTGAGGATGCCGGACCTGTTTCTGCGCATGTCGGCTACATCGAAATCCGCCACGCTCGGCGCCGCATGCATGCTGCTTGCGGCTGCGGTGCATTTCAATGATTTCGGCATTACTACGCGCGTGCTAGCCACGATTGCATTCCTGCTGCTGACCGCGCCCGTAGCCGCCCACAGAATCGGGCGCGCGGCATATTTCCTCGGCGTGCCGTTGTGGCGCGGCACGGTGCGCGACGACCTGCGCGGCAAATACGGCGAAAACTCACGCCTGCAATCCACACCTCACACGAAGAACGGGGAGAATACAAAACAAACGAAATGAAAGGAAAACCACGAAAAAGTTGAATATTTCCGTAGTTTCCGTCTCATTTCGTTTGTTCCGTTATCTTTTTTGCGCTCGCCAGCCAAGAATATCCAGGTCATGATCAACCTCATCCCGTCCCAGGCGCCAAATCCCTTTTGTGTACTATTACAGAGTGTTGCACTCAGGCGGCGTGCAGAATCGCAGCTTCTATCTCCAGCGTAAAATCCACGAAGACAAAACTGCTTGCCGGATAAAGATAATCTTCCCCTTCATTGTCTATGACGCGCACGTAGTTTGACCGTGCCGCACTCTCATCAGGCAGCACCTCATAGATCCGGCGTGGTGTCAGCAAATCAGCGTTATCACTCGCGATGCAGATGGCAAACTGCGACTTTCTCACTTTTCGGTCACTCATAACTACTCTGTAAACAAAGTTTTTGAGTTTTTCAGCCGCGGTAGCGGGGAAAGAGCTGTAGCCCAGGGCGTAAGCCCTGGGAGAGTGTAGAGAAGCGGCGCCAGCCCCGGAGGGGCGGAAGATCTTTCGCCCTTTCAGGGCTCGGGTGTTTTTCGCCAGCTGACCTGGCGCTCACGCACC
>JAHBSF010000068.1 GCA_019639255.1 Acidobacteriota bacterium
ACGGAAATATTCAGATTTTCCGTAATTTTCGTATCATTTCGTTTGTTTGGTCATCTCTCTTTAACCTCCGCTTTCGCCCTGATCTTTCGGAAGATAAACGCTGAAAGAAGCGCCTCCCGCCGGTCCGGCTGCGACCGCGATCCAGCCGCCGTGCTCCTCGACGATGCGGCGCGAAACCGTAAGCCCCAGCCCCGTGCCTGCGCCGACTTCCTTTGTAGTAAAGAACGGATCGAAGATCTGCTCCATATGTTCGGGCGCAACTCCCGGGCCCGTATCGGTGATCGCAACGCCGACGAAGGCGCGGCCGTCGCGGTGCGTTTCGTGTTCTATGGCTTCGAGCCGCAGACGCCCGCCGAGTTCCATCGCCTGAATTCCGTTCAGGCATATGTTGACCAGAACCTGATGAATCATCGCCGCGTCCACATCCACGCTGAGCTCCCCGCTCGCAGCGACATCGATCAGAACACCGGCGCGTGCGGCGTCGGCTTCCAGCATATCCGCGGCGCGCTCCATCAATTGTGCGACCGTTACCTTCTCGGGCTGCAAATCCAGCGGCCGCGCCAGATCGAGCAGTTCCCGCACGATTCGCGCTATGGCGTCGGCCTGCTCGGTGATGATGGTCAGATTGCGCTGCAACTTGTCGCGCGCAGGCGATCCGTTGTCGTCTATGCGCGCAAGCAGTTGCTCGGCGCGTCCGCGTATGACGTTGAGCGGAGCGCCCATCTCGTGCGCCACGCCCGCAGCAAGTGTTCCGAGCGAGGCCAGACGTTCGTGCTGACGAAGCTCGCGCGCAAGCATCAATCGCTCTTCGGTATCCCGTGCGGCCCGCAGCCTCTGATCGTTGAGCCGATCCGCCATGCGGTTGAATGCGCGCGCAAGCCGCACGAGTTCACTCCCGCCGCGCGGCACCAGTACACGATAATCAAGATCCCCCTCGCCGAGCGCCTCGGCCCCGACGACAAGCTCGCCGATCGGCCCGGCCAGGTTGCGCCGCGCCACCGCCAGCACGCAGATCGAGATCGCAGCAAACAGCGCAAGCGTGATGAGCGCAATGCTGCGCCGCGCCCGAACCATATCCGCCTCTATGATCGCGCGCGGCTGCGCCACTTCATACGCTCCGCGCCGCCCTTGCCCGAGCGCCAGCGGCCCTATGATCGTAAATACTTCCTCATCGCCGATGCGCCGCACGGTTTCGACGGCCTCGCCCGTGGCCAGCACCCAACCCACCTCGGGCGGCTGCCGCACAACTTCCGCCGCGAGAGGATCGGACAAAAGCATCGCCTCCCCGTGCTCGTCAAATACAATCACACTGAAAATCTTGGGATACTCGCTCAACCGGTCGATCAAGCTCTGAACCTCGTCAAACCTCCCCGCTTCATAACTGGCTTCAAGCGCCGCCTGAAGCGTGAAGGCGTGCGCACGCGCCTCATTTCGCGTAGCCGTTTCCAGCACCCCCACCCGCTGACGCAAAAGCACTACGCCGCCCGCCGTCATTACCGCCCCGACCATCAACAACAACAGAACTATCAGTCTCGTGCTCGTACTCATAGCCGCCCGCATATACCCTCTTAAAATCCCTTTAGCAATTTTCCGGCCAGACGCTAAACCGTTCAGATTGTAGCATTCGGACGCTCGACTGTCGCATTACGCCACATATGAAAAACTTCTCGTTGCAGCTAAGTGATTGATGGTGAAAGGAGCGCGGCGTGCGGCACGGGGATTGAACATGCACTGTCAGAGGCCATAAGGTGTTATCAGGAAAGACAAGGGAGTTAAGAATATATGGATGTGAGAGCTTTGCAGGGAAACAACAATCCTGGGAATGAACGTGGGAATGAACGTGGGAGCAACAACGCCGATCGATGGGAGCAGTTGATCGGACGAGGCGCATTTTATTGCGGTCGATGCGATCAGGCGTGGCTGCTGATTGCGGCGGATGACTCGGTCGAACATATTTGCAAAAACTGCGGCGATCCTCTGGCGCAGCTCATACGCGGACGGCCCGTTGCGCTCAAGTCCGCTCGACCGGAAGGCGGACAGCCGGATCGCAGGATCGCCTGAATCGGTCCACGGGAGACCATAAGAAAAAGAGAGATGACGGAACAAACGAAATAAACGAAACAAACGCAAAGATCCTGCAATAGACGCAGCAATGTTTCTTTCTTTCCGTTTGTTTCGTTTATTTCGTTTGTTCCGTCATCTCTCTTTTTCTTCTTCAGTTTGCTTGTCGCGGTGGTTCGGATCTGGTTTCATAGTCGTCTCTGAATAATTCGGAAACACTCACTGCAACGGATTCGGAGGATCGCGATGAAAGCTCGCCCGCGGGTCGTTTGCGCGCTTCTTTGCGCGCTTGTTATCTCGACAGTCCTTCCTCATTTTGCACAAAACTCTCAGCGTCCCGATACGTTCCGGCCTGCGGTGCGCGGGCGTCGCGCCGTAGTCGCGGGCGGCCATCCGCTGTCGGTAGAAGCGGGAATGCGCATGCTTTACCGGGGCGGCAACGCCGTGGATGCGGGCGTCGCCGCTGTTCTGGCCGCTTCGGTAATCGAGTTTTCACACTTCGGATTCGGCGGCGAGGTTCCCGTGCTCATCAAGCCTGCGGGCAAGCCTGTAGTCGTCGTCAACGGTCAGGGGCAGGCGCCGAAGCTGGCTACGCGCGAGTTTTTTGAACGGCGTTTGGCCGAAATGGGCGCTTCCGTCAACGCGCGCAACGGCAACAGCTCCGGCCCCATTCCCACTACCGGCCCGCTCGCCGCTACGGCGCCCGGCGTCCTCGATGCGATGATCCTCGCGCTCGATCGCTACGGCACGATGCGCCTTGCCGATGTCCTGCAGCCCGCAATCGAACTCGCCGACGGGTTTCCGATAGATGAACTGCGCGTTCGCTACATTGAAAACACGCGCCGGGTTTTTGAAGTATGGCCCGATGCACGGGATATTTTTCTTCCCGGGGGCGAAGTCCCGCGCGTGGGCGATGTATTCGTACAGAAAAATCTTGCAAACACGCTGCGCGAACTCGTAGCGGCCGAAAAAAGAAATGCGCGCCGCGGCCGCCGCGCCGCACTCGAAGCTGCGCGCGATTACTTCTACCGCGGCCCGCTCGCCGTGCGCTACTGCAAAGCCATAGAGGAAGCCGGGGGATTGATGCGCCCCGAGGATATGGCCGCGTTTCGCGCCGAAATCGATGAACCCGTGCGCGCCGCCTTCCACGGCTACGATGTATACAAGGTGGGCTTCTGGAGCCAGGGCCCCGTGATGCTCCAGACGCTCAACATCCTCGAATCCGACGATCTGAAAAAACTCGGCCACAACTCCGCCGCTTACGTTCACACCCTTACCGAAGCTTTCAAACTCGGATTTGCAGACCGCGACCGTTACTACGGCGACCCACGCTTCGTAGCGGTTCCTGCGGCCGAACTGCTTTCAAAAGATTATGCGCGTATGCGGCGCGCGCTGATTGACGCCGAGCGCGCCTCGCTCGAACAGCGCCCCGGCGATCCGGTGCGCCGCCGGCCCATAGCCTCCGCATTCGGCGAAACGCTGCTCGGTCCCTCGCGCGTACCCGAAGCCGAACGCGCAAACGACACCACGTGCGTAAACGTGATAGATGCAGAGGGCAACGTATTTTCGGCAACGCCGAGCGGCGCGTGGCTTCCGGCGTTCGTAGCCGGGGATACGGGCATTCCGATTTCATCGCGGTTGCAGAGCTTCCTGCTCGAACCCGGTCATCCGAACGAACTGAAGCCGGGCAAACGGCCGCGCATCACGCTCACGCCGACGCTTGTTATGAAGGACGGCGCGCCCTTTGCCGCGCTCTCGACGCCGGGCGGAGACAATCAGGATCAGGCGCTGCTGCAGGTGCTGCTCAACGTAATCGAATTCGGCATGAATCCGCAGGAAGCGGTCGAGGCGGCGCGCTTCGATTCGCTGCATCTGGTCAGTTCGTTTGACGATCACCGCTTTCAGCCCGGCTCGTTGCAGATCGAGGCGCGCTTCGGTCCCGACGTGATTGAAGAACTCCGGCGGCGCGGCCATCGCGTAGAAGTCCGGCCCGACTTCAATCCGTCGGCCGCGCCCACGATCGTTATCTACGATCCCAAAACCCGAGTCATACAGGCGGGCGCCGATGTCCGGCGCGGAAGGTACGCCATAGGATGGTAAGAGAGAACACGGAATACGCGGAATAAAACGGAACGCGTGATTTTTTGTGAATTCCGCCTTCTCTATTCAGTGGTTTCAGGAGGTGTCCGGTGATTTGCTCGATCCCCCTTCGAGTGACGGCGAGCCTTTGCCTTGCAGTTCTGTTCTTTGTTTTTTATCGGGATGCGGCGGCGCCGCCTGCCCGTGCCGCGCAGAGCCTGCCGCGCATCACCGCAGTATCTGCGGCGAGTTTCGAACCGGACCGCGCCGTTGCGCCCGGTTCGATCGTTGCAGCGTTCACCTCCGGCCTGCTCGGTCCCGGAGTATTCCTTCCGGGCGGCGATGCCGATCCCTCCACGCCGCAAATCGAGCTTCCGACGATCCTCGGTAATTTCACCCTGGAAATTCACGGCCGCACTGCGGGTCTGTTTGCCGCCGCAGGTACCGAGGACTTCGATCAATTCAACCTCCTCGTGCCGGAAGATCTCGAACCGGGGCGCGGCCCGATTCTCATACGCGATCTTGAGGGAAACATTCTGGCTTCGGGTGAAATAGAAATCGCCGACGTAGCTCCCGGAATATTCACCGCCGACAGCAACGGCCAGGGCGTGCCCGCTGCGCAGTATGTGCGCGTGCGCGACGACGGCGCGCAAAGTTTTGAGGATGTCGCCGAGTTCGATCCGCAGCTCGGCCGGCATCTGCCTCGGCCCGTAGATCCTGGGCCCGAGGGCGAACAGGTATTTCTCGTGCTTTATATGACGGGGTTGAGCGAGATTACGAGCCGCACGCATACGCGCATACTGCTCGGCGGGGCCGAATTCGTTCCGGATTTCGTGGGGCCCGTTCCGGGTTTCGTAGGTCTCGATCAGGTGAATTTCCGGATACCGAGGTCCCTGCGCGGCCGGTTGTCTCTTGCGTTCGCCGCGCTCGGTTTCGGCGCCTCGCGCGTGCTCGAAATCGAAATCGCCGCGCCGCGCATGCCTGCGTCGGGACTTGCGCCTCCGTCGATTTCAGGCATAAGCCCGAACGAGGCGCAGGCCGGGGAATCGCTTGAAATCTTCGGCGCGAACTTTCACAGCGATTCCGATGTCGTGTTTGTCGACGCCGAGCGCCGCTCCTACAACGCGCAGCTTGTGGAAAGCTCCGCTTCAAGGCTCAGAGTGCTTGTACCGTTCGGCGCCGGATCGGGGCAGGTTGTGGTCCGCACGGAAGCCGGAGAAGCGAGCCGAGCGGTAACGCTGCGCACTTCGCTCAGCGGAATCATTCAGCGGGCCGAGCGGCAGCCGAACGGCGCGTATCGCCGCGTTGGTATCCGCGACATAACGGTGCGCGTACCGACGGCGGGCGGCGAAATGACGGCCTCAACGAACGAAGACGGCGCTTTCCTGCTGCCCGGACTTCAACCTTCGGGCGCGGTTGCTTTTTACGTTGACGGCGACGCTACGGGCGCCCTGCCCGGCATCAATGTTCCCTACAAGTCTCCCGTGCGCGGAGCGCGTGACAATCAGTTTCCCGGCTATATCGAAATCAAGGCCGTAAGCGGCGAAACCATACCGGCGGTCGATCGCAACGGGCGGTTGCCGGAAAATCCGGTTCGCATATCGAATTCGGGGGTCGCAGTCGAGCCGCAGGGGGCGCTGCTGCGCGGCGCAAACGCAGAAGCGATGGATGGATTGACCATAACAGTGCTCGATCCCGGCCGCGTTCCGGCGAATCTTCCAGCCGGGCACTTCAGCTCTACAATCGTTCAGATTACGCCTACGGGCGCGCAGATCAGTCCCGGACTCAAGCTCACATTTCCCAACAGCGACCATTTGCCGGCGGGCGCTGAAGTTTCGCTTTTTCAGTACGAGGTGCGCAGCGATAGCGAACGCATAGGCGAATTTGTGGAAACGGGCAGCGCGCGCGTTTCCGCCGATGGACAAAGAATAGATACAGCGGATAACGCAATCACGGCGGCGAGCTATTATTTCGTTTCCGTACGCCGTCAGACCGCGACTCTTTACGGCAGCGTCACGGAAGAAGACGACACGCCCGCGCGCGGCGCGCTCGTACAGGTGCACGGGCAGTCCGCTTTCAGCCATACCGATGACAACGGCGCCTTCATACTCGCCGAGGCTCCGATTCTCGTAGACGGGAAATTGACGATAGAAGTGAGTTATCTGCGCCCGAACGGCGAAGTAGACCGCGTAGAGAGAACGATCGGCAACCTGCGCGCGGGTGAATTGAGGTTCGTTTCACCTGCAATAGTGCTGCCGGGCGAGGGGCGCCGCCGCGCGCCGATAATACTTGCTCCGCGCAGTCTGACGGTGGAAGCCGGAAGGATTTCGGAGTTTTCGCTGCTCATCTACGAACTGCGGGCGACCGGGCCGCTGCAATCGGTGACGGTAGCGGGCGCGGGTTTTGCCTCGATTGCGGGGCAGGGAGAGGATCGCTACCGGCTCAGGCTTGCTCCCGGATTGGGTGCTGCGGGGGATTATTCATTGCGCGTCTCGGCGGTGGATGACGAGGGTATAGAAACGACCGCAGAGATTGCGCTCGCCGTGCGTGCAAACGAGGGCGGCCCGATTGCGCTCAGCCGGACGATAGTCGCCCATGAAGACGAACCCGCAGGCGTGCAGCTTGCGGCGCTCGGCGCCAATACGTTCCGTATAACGAACCTGCCGCGCAACGGCAGGCTTCAGGGCGCACCACCCAATCTGACCTATTTCCCCGACGAACATTTCAACGGCACGGACGTGTTTAGCTTCGTTGCCGGAAACGGCGCAATCGAGAGCACGCCTGCGGATGTGACGATCCTCATTCGCCCGGTCAACGACGCGCCCGCGAAGGAAGTTGCGGAGACTCACAGGGTCAAACCGGGGGCGCGGTTGGTTGTCGTCATCAACGGTACGGATGTCGATCCGGGTCAGGAATTGCATCTGACGGCGCGGGATCTGCCCGCAGGCGCGGAGATAATACAGCATACGCCGACAAGCTGGACCCTGGAATGGACGCCCGCATTCTCGCAATCGGGCGTTTATACGCTGATATTGCGCATCAGCGACGATCACGAGCCTCCGCATTTTTCCGAACGCGAGATCACGATCATCGTCGAAGCCGGATGAGCGTTGACACTCTCGATCTACAGCCGCCGGGCTGTAGATGGAGAGTGTCAATAACCCGATGCGTGTTGGTAGCCGAGGGCGATGATGGTGATTCCCACCTCATCCGTCGAGTCATCCTCGTGCGTGCAGCCCCACACGACGATGGCATCGTCATTTACCTCTTGATATACGGCCCTAATCATCTCATCGAGTTCAAAGAGCGTGAAATCCATGCAGCCCGTAACAGATACAAACAGGGATCGGGCGTCTCTGAGCGATTTGCCCGCGAGAAGAGGGCTCTCGATGGCGCGTTTTACGGCTTCCTGCGCGCGATTGTTGCCTCGTGCACGTCCCATTCCCATCGCCGCCAATCCCATTCCGCGCATGATCATACGCACGTCGGCGAAATCGACCTCGATGCCGCCCGGGATAGTGATGGTATCGGTGATGGTCTTAATGGTCCGGCACAGAGCGTCGTCAGCGCGTCGATAGACTTCCGAAAGCCGGGTGGCGGGATCGATTTCTTCGAGCAGGGCATCGCCCGGAATCACGATCAGGGCGTCGAACATCGCGAGGAGTGCGCGAATGTCTCGCTCGGCGGCTTCGGCGCGCCTGCGCCCCTCAAAGCTGAAGGGAGTGGTCACAACGCCTACGGTCAGCGCATTCTCTTGCGAGGCAATCGACGCAACGCTCTGCGCTATACGGGCGCCAGCGCCGCCGCCGAGTCCTGCTGCGACCACTACCATATCCGTTCGATTCAGGCACTGGCGAATTTTCTCCTCGGCTTGCTGCGCATCTTCGCCGTTGATGAGAATACCGGCCGGAGCAAGCGACCCGTCGAGCGATGCAGCGTCGGCGTCTGCGGCGACAAACCGGACATACTTGACGCCGGTTTCGATCATACGATTTATCGCATTGCAGCCTGCGCCGCCTGCGCCGAATATCCTGATCTGCGGCCCGAACTCCCTATCGAACTCGAATATCATTGGTGTAGCCATAGTCGCGCCAATATACACCCGCGGTTTGTTTCAGGCGAAAGAAAAAATAATCGGATGCTCCGCGATATCTTTCCCGTTTGAGGGTGTAGTTCAAAGTGCGACACACAATCCAGCAAGAACTTGACAAATCGGAGTCACTCAGCCGGCGAAGCCGGCGGCGGAATAAAGCCTGGGGGTGCAGCGAGGCGCAGCCGAGCGTAACCCCAGGTCTTCGTCGAGAAATCAATCCAGCCCGCGGAAGCGGGCGACAGAACACTTTCGCCCACTTCGTGGGCTTGGACGTTTATTATCCAGGTACCTGGGGTTACGCTCGGCTGCGCCTCGCTGCACCCCAGGCTTTATTCCCCCGCCGGCTTCGCCGGCTCAGGAGCGGCGACGTTGTGTCGCACTTTGAATCCCCCCCGTTTGAAACCGCGCGGCAGCGGCATTGACAGCATTGGTGAAACGGCTACCATGTCTGGTTATTCGCCGGAGCGCGGCATCCGGCGTCCGATCAACGCGGACGGTTTGTTTTAACCACTCAGATGAATCCATTGTTTTCATTCTTTCTTCAGGCCGCGCCCGATCCCGAACTGGTCCGGCGCGCCACCGACCCGATACTGCGGCACGGGCGCGACAACATCAGCTATCTTTACTCTCTCGACGCTTTCGACTGGACCGTGATCGTACTGTATTTCACGATACTCGGGCTGCTTGCTCTGCTCGGCGTCTACCGCGTGCGTATGGTCTTCCAGTTCTGGCGCTACCGCAATATCAGGCCCGCGCCCGCGCGCCGCTATGCAGAAGAGGAACTGCCGCGCATCACCGTGCAACTGCCGCTGTTTAACGAACTCTACGTCGTCGAGCGGCTGCTCGAATCCGTAACGGCGCTCGATTATCCGCGCCATCTGCTCGACATTCAGGTGCTCGACGATTCGACCGACGAGACCGTAAAGATTGCGGCGGCCGCCGTAGATGGTTACCGCGAGCAGGGCTTCGACATACATTACATTCACCGCGCCGACCGCACGGGCTTCAAGGCGGGCGCGCTCGAAAACGGGTTGAAAAGCGCGAAGGGCGAACTGATCGCCGTATTCGACGCGGATTTTACTCCGCGCCCGGACTGTCTGCGCAAGATGGTGGATTACTTCAGCGACGAGCGCATCGGGATGGTTCAGATGCGCTGGAGCCATATAAACGCGGGGTATTCGCTGCTGACGCGGATTCAGGAAATCATGCTCGACGGGCATTTCGTCATCGAGCAGACTTCGCGCAACCGCACAGGAGCCTTCTTCAATTTCAACGGCACGGCCGGAATGTGGCGGCGGCTGGCCATAGAGTGGAGCGGCGGCTGGCAGCACGACACGCTTACCGAAGACACGGATCTGAGTTTTCGAGCGCAGTTGATGGGGTGGCGATTCGTATATCTGCTCGATGAAGACGTGCCGGCCGAACTGCCCGTGGAGATGAATGCATTCAAGGCGCAGCAGCGCCGATGGGCCAAGGGCCTGGTGCAGGTGGGAAAGAAGCTGATGCCGAGAGTATGGCGTCATCCGCAGCTTACGCTGCAACAGAAAATCGAACTGTCTTTCAGGCTTTTCGGCAACTGCGCCGCGCCGCTGATGATCGTGCTGAGCGTGCTGCACATACCCGTACTCCTCGTGCGGTTCAATCAGGGCCTGTTCCATATGCTGCTGCTCGACGTGCCGCTGATGCTGCTTGCGACGTTGTCGGTAGTGAGCTTTTACGGCGCCACGATCCTTTATCGCTATCCGAACCAGAAGCGGCGGCTGTGGATGATCCCGATCGTGATGGGCATGGGCATCGGGCTCGTGTTTTCAAATACGCGCGCCGTCATAGAAGGTCTTCTGGGCATCAAGTCGAGTTTCGTGCGTACGCCGAAATACCGCGTCGAAAATTCAAAGGACAACTGGCTGCAACAGGCCAGACTCTACGGACGCAAACACGGATTGCTGCCGCTGCTGGAACTTGCTTTCGCGCTGTATTTCGTAGGCGCGGTGCTTTACGCGCTGCGCAGCCATATTTACGCCACTATCCCGTTCCTGATGATCTTCCTGCTCGGCTACGGATATATGGCTTTTATGTCGCTGTTTCAGGGGCCGGCGCGCCGAATCGTGCAGGTGCTTTTTCGGCGCGGATAAGAGAAACTACGGAACATACGGAATATAACGGAAAGCAGGCATAGGTGCGGCGCTTTCCGTATATTCCGTATGTTTCGTAGTTTTGGGAGGGGTTGATGAAGAGAGTTTTGCGCTGGATCTCGGCGTCGGCATTTGTTCTGTTGCTGATTGCACGGGTGGATTCGGCCGTAGAGCCGATGCTTGCGGGGCAGCCCGTGGCGGATTACCGCGCGCGGCGTCAGCAGTTGATCGAGCAGATCAAGGAAGGCGTGGTAGTGCTCGGCGGCGCGCACGAATCGGATTTCGGCGAGGTGGGGCGCTTCCGGCAGAACAACTATTTCCAGTATCTGACCGGAGTCGAGACGCCGGGCGCGTATCTGATACTTGCGCCGAAGGGCGCAGGCGGCGTGCGCGAGATGCTTTTCATTCCGCCGCGCAATCCCTCGGCTGAACGCTGGACGGGACCGCAGATGGGGCCGGGCGCGGAGGCCGAAGCCGCTTTCGGTTTCGAGCGCGTGCTGCCCGTAACGGAATTCAGGAAAACACTCGCCGGACTTCCTGGAGGCGAGAAGGTTTTCTACACCGTAACGCCGCGGCCGGGCGACACGACGCGCACCCGCGAATCGATGCTCGCATCGGATGTGCGTGCGGCCGGAACGGGAGTCGAGGGCTTTTCGGTAAGGAGCGTGACTCCGTTTCTCAACCGTATGCGGCAGACAAAGACGGCGGCGGAACTGGCGCTGCTGCAAAAGGCCATAGATGCAACCGGCGCGGCGCACCTTGCCGTAGCGCGCAACCTGCGCCCGGGCGTTTATGAATACGAACTCGAAGGCGACATACTCGGCGCCTTCATACGCGCGGGCGCCGAGCGCGCAAGCTTTCCGTCCATCGTGGGGTCGGGCAGGTATTCCACGATTCTGCACTACAACCGCAACCGCAAGCAGATAGATGAGGGCGATCTTGTAGTAGTGGATATAGGCGCGGAGTACAGTTATTACGCTGCGGACGTAACGAGAACCTACCCGGCGTCGGGCGTGTTTACGCAGCGGCAGCGCGAGATTTATGATCTGGTGCTGGAGGCGCAGCGCAGGTGCGAGGCCGCCATAGAGCCGGGCAAGACGACGTTATCGCAGTTGACGCGGGTGGCGCGCGAATTTTTTCAGGCCAGTCCGTTGAGGGCCAAAGACGACAAGGGCGCAGAGCGGGGGATGGATTATTTCTTCACGCACTCGACGAGTCACTGGCTCGGCATGGATGTGCACGATGTGGGAGATTACGCGCGGCCGTTGCAGGCGGGCGACGTCTTTACGATCGAGCCCGGGATTTACATCCAGAGCGAAAATCTGGGCGTAAGGATCGAGGACGATTACGTGATAACCGCGTCGGGACTCAAGAAGCTGTCGGGCGCGATTCCGAGCGCGGCGTCGGAGATCGAAGCGCTTATGAAGAATCGCAAGTAAGCGCAACCTGCGCAGTTTTCGATGCACGGGAGAACTTTCCCCGCGCACACGACGTTAAGGATTGAGGGCCGGCCGGTCCGCGGCAGTTACGGGGAATCCAATGTTTTGTCCGAATTGTGGAGGGCATCAGTCGGAGGGGAGAAAGTTCTGTACTTCGTGCGGGACGAATCTGCTCGTCATATCGCAGGTATTGAGCGGGCGCCCGACCGGGGTGCAGTCGACGGTGAATACGCATGATCTGGAGCGCCATCGCGATCTGTCGAAGGGCGTCAAGTTTACGATCATCGGCGGAGCGTTTCTTGCAATACAGTTTTTCGGATTCGTTTTTTCGCTGCCGTTTCGCAGCGGTGGATCGCCTTTCGGGTTCTTCAGTTTTGTGGCGCTCGTGATGATGGCTATCGGCATCTCGAAGATAGTCAGTGCGCGGCCTGTTGCCGCATCCGGTGTTGCGTCCGGCGCTGCGCGTACTCTTGCGCCGCCGCCGCAGAGAGCCGCCGTAGCCGCTGCGCCCGCGCCCGTTTTTGAACCGCCGGCGCGGACTACGGACGGGCTTGCCGCGCAGTATCCCGGTCCCAGCGTGACCGAGGAGGAAACGCAGCACCTCTCGCCCGAGCGGCGCAACGGCAAAGCGGAAGAGAGCGCGGAATACGCGGAATAAAACGCACACTGCGGACCTGGGAGTGTCATTCAAGGAGCGAGAGCGATGTTTTGTCCCGGATGCGGAAATCAGTTCAATGACGGCATCAAGTTCTGCAAGCAGTGCGGAGCGAATCTGTCGAACGTGCGCGAGGCGATGACGCGGCCGAGCGGCGCGGCCTTCGACTGGTCCAAGACCTGGGTTGCCGAGATGTTTATGAGCGAGGATGAGCACGACCGGCGGCGCGGCATCACTCCCGAAATAAAACGATACAACGAGATCAAGGCCGGAGTCATCACGGGCTGCGTCGGCCTCGGCGTGATGATATTTCTCAATCTTTTTATGCGGGGCATCGCGGCGCAGAATCCTGAAGACGCCGAAATCCTCAGCCGCATATGGATAGCCGGCGTCATACCGATGATGGTCGGTCTCGCTCTGATCATCAACGGCATGTTTATCAGCAAACGCATGATCGAGTCGCAGCGCAAACACGCGCCGGGTCCGGTTCGAGGTGCAACCACGGGGCAGTTGAATGAGCCGCACCCGGCCGCTGTGCTGCCCGAAGCCGCAGATCCCGCCGTCCCCGATTTCAGCGTAGCCGAACCCGCAACGCAGCGCATGCCCTCGGGCCGCGCAGCGAGGGATGCGGAATGACGGGCGAGAGCGAGCACGTTCCTGCCGTTGGCGCAGACCGCCTGCAAACGACAGTACTGTTCGCAGCATCGGGCGCGATGCTCGTTCTCGGCCGGTGGCTCGAACCCTCGCCGCTCGGCCTCGGCACACACGCTCAACTCGGATTTCCGCCCTGCCTGTTTCTGAAGTTCACCGGAATCCCGTGTCCGAATTGCGGGCTTACGACGAGCTTTGCTCACGCCTCGCGCCTGCAATTCATTCAGGCATTCTTGACCCAACCCTTCGGACTCATCGTATTCCTGCTCGCGGCGACGACCGCTGTCTTTGCGTGTTATTCGCTGCTGACCCGCAGGCCGATGCCCATACAACTAAATCCGGGACCGAATAAAACGGTCTGGTACTCGCTCGCCGCCTGCTACGTGCTCGGCTGGATCTACAAGATATTCGCCGTAATGCAGCTCTACTGAAAGAAGAGAGATAACGGAACAAACGAAATTAGACGAAAACTACGGAAACACTCAACTTTTCCGTGATTTTCGTTTTATTTCGTTTGTTCCGTTATCTCTCTCTTTTCCCCGTCATCGCCAGGAGCGCAGGAGGTCAAGCAACCGCCTAGCCTCGCCGGCCTGTTCCTTATCCGTCGCTGCACGCCGCCATTCGCGTTCGGCCTCGCTGATGACGCCGGCGCGCGCATATAAAACGCCGCGCGCAAACGGCGATGCAATGCGCCTGCTCCATTCATCGACGGCCTTGCGCTCCCGTGCGCCGAGCACGAGGAATCGCGCCTCGCCGCGTCCCGGCGCCGGCGCTACGCTTTCCACCCCCTCGCGCTCGATCCCGAGCGCCCACAGATATTCCCGTCCCCCTTCGAGCGCAGACTCCGCCCTCCATTCGACCGTATCGGCCGGCAGCCGCGGGCTTGAGGTTATTATTCGCGCCTCGGCATCCATGACATACACACGGTATCCCGTCGCGCCCGCCGCCCGCCGCCATCTGAACACGGGCCGCTCCTCGGCTACGGCTTCCTGCCGCGGCGAAAGCAGTCCGCTTGCCGCTGCGCTCCGTGCGTTGCCGCGCAGCACGCCGCGCCGCGCCGCAAGACCCGAAATCGACTCGGGCATCTCCATACGTCCCCGCCGCGCCGCAGCAATCAGCGCTCTTTCAGAGTCGGTCAAACTGTCCCGGCCCGCCGCAGCACTCTTTGCAGATCCAGCGATGGATGCTTCCTCGGATGTCGCGATTTCTACGGTTTCAGTTTCCTCAGATCCTGTTTCCCCAGATGCCGGAACTTCGGGCGAAAGCCTCGCCTGCAACCCTGCATCACGGCCGCGCCACTCCAGCCCGAGCAGTATAAGCAGCGCCGCCGCTCCGCACGCCGCTGCAATGAAAGCCGCCGCGCGCCGCCACCCCCATTCGGGCGCAGGCGCGTTTTTGCGCCCGCCCGGAATATACCGGACCTCGAGTTCGCTGCTGCGCCGCGCCCGCTCCGCAATGAACGCCTCCATATCCGACTTGCACGCGGCGCATACCTCCATATGCGCGTCCACCCAGGCGCGGCTCTGCTCGTCCATCTCTCCGGCCGCGTAACCGGCCTTCGTTTCGTATTCCGGATGCTCCTCGGTAAATCCCCCGCCCGCGCCCAGCGCAAGGCTCAATTTGCCGGTGCGTGATACGAGTTCGCGATAAATCTCGCGGCACGCCTGACACTCCCCCAGATGTTGGGCAGCACCGCTCAGTTCCGCGCCGCTTCCGGATCGATTGTGAAACCTCTCGATCTCGGATCCGGACAGATGCCAAGACATTATTCACCTCGATTCGAGTTCCCTCTCCCCCCGGTTTCGAAGCGCCCGAGCCCTCGCGGCGTTCGAATGTTCCCCCATGTCTGTAACACGGGAATCCGGAGCGAATTGTCCAGGGAGTCGATGCGCCGTATGGACTGGAATAAAGACCATCCAATCCGGACGGTAACTTCTGTGTACATTACTTTTGAAGGATCGGGAACAGGCGGGCGCGCACTTTTTCCCTGGCGCGGAAGATCCATTTGCTGACGTGCGGACGCTCGGCGCCGATCAGTGCAGCGATCGCCTCGTGTTTCATCGGCAGCGCGGATTTCACCTCTATCAGGTGTTCGACCGTTACGCCGAGCCGCTCGGCTATCGTCCCGGGCGCAGCCACGCCGTAGGCGAGAAGCAGGCTGAAAAGATCCTCGCCGTGCTCGTCGTGAAAGGAATAAAAATAAACGGCGCGCTGTTTATCGGGCAGATCCTCGACCGCACTCCACAACAGTGCAAGCAGTTCGCGCGCCTCGATGCGGTTTTCCGCCTCGACCCGGTCCGTTTCGATCCGGGCTTCACCCGCCGTTTCCGATTCGTCTACCGGCGTAAAACTTGCTTCCTTCACATTCTGAAGCGCTGCGACGAGTTCAACGAGCGTTTCAAGTTCCACCGGCCCGCCCGATGCGCGCAACAATCCGGCCGCAACAGCCGCAAGCGGCATCCTCTGCGGATCGCCCTCGCCGATTGCGCGTTCGAGCGCATTGCGGTCTTCGAGCATTGCAGCCGCGCGCGAAGCGGCCGATCCCGATGCCTGGCCTTCCCACGCCGCAAAACCGGCGAGCAACTCCGAGCGCTCGTCGCGCCAGACGGCAAAATCCCTGTGCCTGTCGAGCAGGTTGCGCACGCTGTCTTTCAATCGCGTGCGAGCCGGATACCGCCGCCGCAGGTGGTCGTAACACGCGTTTACGGCTACACGCACCGCGTACTGCCCGAAATCCTGCACCCCTTCAGGATTCTCCTGCCCTGCAAGCAGCCGCAGCCATACGAGAATTTTTGCGAGCGCAAGCTGGCATACATCATCCACGCTCTGTCCGTCAGGGCCGGAATCGCGCCCGATGTATCTTCGCAAACGGAAGCGAACCGTCCTGCGCACAAGCGGTTCGGCCGTGCCGAGAAGCAACTCGGCCAGCCGCTGCTCGCGCTCGGCTTCATCCGCCGCGCGCAGATATGCCGCGAGTTTCGCGTCCATGCTTTTGTATTGCCCGGCGTATGTATTTTCGAAACCGCCTGTTGCCGGCGCCTAATCTGAGCTATATATCCTCGGGCAGGGAACGTGGGGGAAACCACCTGCTCGGTATTGCCGAGCCAGCGTAACAAAACATAAAGGCGCGTGCGGCGTCAAGCAAAAAAATCGGATTGTGATATATTCGCCCGCGATCTCGCGCCTTAACCAGTTCGCAAGGAGCAGCGCATGCGCACACTTATCACCGGCGGCCGTATCGTCACCGCCGTCGACGATTACACGGCCGATCTGCTCATAGACGGCGAAACCGTAGCCCTCATCGGCGGCGATCTTTCTTCGATGGTCGGCGAGGTCGATCGCCGCATCGACGCGTCGAACAAACTCGTGTTGCCCGGCGGCATCGATCCGCACACGCACTTCGATCTGCCGTTCGGCGGGGCGTCTTCTTCCGACGACTTCGAAACCGGCGCACGCGCTGCCGCATTCGGCGGCACTACCTCCGTCATAGATTTCGCCGTGCAGTACAAGGGACAGGCGCTCAACGAAGCCCTCGACGCGTGGTTTGCAAAAGCCGAAGGCAAAGCAGGCATCGATTACGGCTTTCATCTGATAGTCACCGATCTGCCGGATGAACGGTTGCCCGAACTCGGCGCGATGATCGATCAGGGCGTGTCGAGCTTCAAACTTTTTATGGCCTATCCGGGCGTTTTTCTCGTAGACGACGGGACAATATTCAAGGCGATGTCCGCCGCGGGCGATCGCGGCGGATTGATCTGCATGCACGCAGAAAACGGCGTGGTCATAGACGTGCTCGTCAAACGCGCCCTCGCCGAAGGCAGAACCGCCCCGAAATATCACGCGCTGACGCGGCCGACGCGCGCCGAAGCCGAAGGCGTGCACCGCGCCATTGCGATCGCCGAAATGGCCGGCTCCCCGGTCTATATCGTTCACCTCAGTTGCTACGACGCACTCAGGGAAGTCCAGGCCGCGCGCGATCTCGGGCTTCCGGCTTACGCCGAAACCTGCCCGCAGTATCTATTCCTCGACGACAGCCTCTACGAAGGAGAAAATTTCGATGGCGCGAAATACGTCATGACGCCGCCGCTGCGCGACAAGGCCAATCAGGAAATGTTATGGCGCGGGCTGCGTATGAACGATCTGCAGGTCATCTCTACCGATCATTGCCCGTTCTGCATGAAGGAAAAAGAGCTTGGGCGCGACGACTTCAGCAAGATTCCGAACGGCGGACCCGGAGTCGAGCACCGCATGAGTCTGGTTTATGACGGCGGTGTGGCGGCCGGGAGAATTTCCCTGAACCGGTTCGTCGAACTCACCTCGACCTCGGCGGCGAAAATATTCGGGCTGTTTCCCAAGAAGGGAACGATCGCCGTAGGGTCGGATGCGGATATCGTGATCTTCGATCCGCACAGGGAGGCTACGATCAGCGCCGCTACGCATCACATGCGCGTAGATTACAGCGCGTATGAAGGGCGCAGAGTGCGCGGCGTCGTAGAGACGGTATTATCGCGCGGGCGCGTAGTTGTGGAAAACGGCGAGTACCACGCACCGGCGGGCAGCGGGCGGTTTATCAAACGCGGGATTTTCGCCGGCAAATGAAACTGGAAGAGAGATGACGGAACAAACGAAATGAGACAGAACATACGGAAATATTTAGATTTTCCGTAATTTTCGTATCATTTCGTTTGTTCCGTCATCTCTCTTCCAGTTTCATTTGCCGGCGAAAATCCCGGAAAAGAGATTCCGGAGATCCTCCCCCATGGTCACTGAATCGAAGGAAACCGGCAGACGCGCAGCGCCGCGCGATTTCATCGAACTGACCGAAGACGTTTCATCGAGCCCGCTGTGGAACCGCGATCTCGCGCCTACATCGACCGCCGAGCGCACCTGGTCTACGTGGAATATCGCCGCGCTGTGGATCGGTATGAGCGTCGTCATTACGACCTACACGCTTGCAGGCGGCTTCATAGAGGCCGGAATGAACTGGCAGCAGGCGATGCTGACGATCCTTCTCGGCAATACAATCGTTCTTGCGCCGATGATCCTCAACGCGCACGCCGGAACCCGCTACGGCATATCGTTCCCCGTGCTTTGCCGCGCATCGTTCGGCACGCGCGGGGCGAATATTCCGGCCTTGCTGCGCGCCGTAGTCGCGTGCGGTTGGTTCGGGATACAGACCTGGATCGGCGGCTCGGCTTTGGATGCGCTTTTCGGCGCGCTTTCTTCAAACTGGACGCGGCTCGATACGATCATAGGCGGCGTAACATTGCACGCCTGGCTTGCGTTTTTTCTTTTCTGGGCGATTCAGGTATTGATAATCCTGCGCGGCGTAGAGGGGATCAAACGGTTGGAATCGTGGGCGGCGCCGCTGCTGCTTGCGGGCGGCGCGGCGCTGCTGTGGTGGGCTGCGTCGCGCGCGGGCGGCCTCGGCCGCATACTCGACGAATCGAGCGCGCTGCAGGCGAAACAGGGCAACTTCTGGTCGGTGTTTCCGGGCGCGCTGACGGCGTCGGTAGGCTACTGGGCGACGCTCAGCCTGAACATTCCGGATTTTACGCGCTACGCCCGCTCGCAGCGCTCGCAGATGCTCGGGCAGGCGCTCGGTCTGCCGCTGACGATGACCGCATTTGCATTCATCGGCGTAGCGGTGACGAGCGCGACGATGCTGATTTACGGCGCGCCGATTCCCGATCCGGTGGAACTCGTGAAACGTTTCGACAGCACGCTCGTTATACTGTTTTCAACGCTCGTGATTTTCGCCGCGCAGATATCGACGAACATGGCTGCAAACGTAGTTTCGCCCTCGAACGATTTTTCGAATCTGGATCCGAAGCGGATTTCCTACGTCGCGGGGGGCATAATCACGGCAGTGACAGGCATACTGATGATGCCGTGGAAACTGATGGCGACGATGGGCGCTTACATATTCACCTGGCTCATTGGATACTCGGGCTTGATGGGCGCAATCGCCGGCATAATGATCTGCGATTACTGGGTGCTGCGGCGCGGACGGCTCGATCTGGCGGAACTCTTCAATGTGCGCGGCGCGTACAGCTACAGCAACGGCGTAAACCAGCGCGCCGTACTCGCATTGATCGCGGCCGTTGCGCCGGTTGCGCCCGGGTTTCTGCGCGCGGCTACGACTCCGGGCGGCGCGGTTGCCGCGCCCGGCGCGTTCGATACCTTATACACCTACGCCTGGTTTGTAACCTTTGCAACCGGTTTTATCGTTTATTTCGTCCTGATGCGCGGGCATCGGGAGCAAACAGGAGGATAACAGCCATGCCGCGTATCGTCAGATGCGGATTGATTCAGGCTTCGTGCACTACGCCGGCCTCGGCCTCGCTGGAAAAGATCCGCGAAGAGGCTATAGAAAAACACCTCGGCTTTATAGAAGAGGCTGCAAGACAGGGCGTGCAGATACTATGCATGCAGGAGATCTTCACCGGCCCCTATTTCTGCGCCGAACAATCCGTGCGCTGGTACGGTATGGTCGAGCGCATACCCGACGGCCCTACCGTGAGGTTGATGCAGGAAACGGCGCGCCGACACGGCATGGCCATAGTCGCGCCGATTTATGAAGAAGAGATGACCGGGGTGTATTACAACACGGCGGCCGTAATCGACGCCGACGGCAGCTACCTGGGCAAGTACCGCAAACATCACATACCGCACTGCGCGCCCGGCTTCTGGGAGAAGTTTTACTTCAAGCCGGGAAACCTCGGATATACGGTATTCAACACGCAGTTTGCGCGCATAGGCGTTTACATCTGCTACGACCGGCATTTTCCCGAAGGCGCGCGCGCGCTGGGACTCAACGGCGCCGAGATAGTATTCAATCCTTCGGCTACGGTAGCCGGGCTGAGCGAGTATTTATGGAAGCTCGAACAGCCGGCGCACGCCGTCGCGAACGGGTATTTCGTGGGCGCGATCAACCGCGTAGGGCGCGAGGAGCCGTGGGGCATAGGCGAGTTTTACGGGCAGAGTTATTTCTGCACGCCGCGCGGCAGGATCATCGCCGAGGGTTCGCGCGACAGGGATGAACTGATAGTCGCGGATCTGAATCTGGATGAGATTGAGGAAGTGCGCCAGGTCTGGCAGTTCTTCCGCGACCGCCGGCCGGAGACCTACACGGATCTGGTTAAGGAATGAAGAAAGATAACAAACTTTCCGTATATTCCGTACATTTCCGTATGTTCCGTTATCTCTGTTTGCAAAGGACGCCGCATCGATTATGGAATTTGGCATTACCTTCAAGCCCGATATGCCGGCCGCGCGCATCGTCAGCCTGACGCGTCAGGCCGAAGCCGCCGGTTTTGGATACGGATGGATTTTCGACTCGCACGTTCTGTGGCAGGAGCCGTATCCGCTGCTGACTTTGATGGCGATCAACACCGAGCGTATGCGCCTCGGCACCTGCGTCACCAATCCCGTTGTGCGCGATCCGACGGTGACGGCGAGCCTGCTTGCCACGCTCGACCGCATATCGGGCGGCAGGATGGATCTGGGCATCGGACGCGGCGACAGCTCGCGCCGCGTGATGGGGCGCAAACCCACTACGCTTGCCAACCTGGAACAAGCCGTGCAGGTAATACGCGATCTGACCGCCGGCCGCGAAATAGAGTACGAGGGCCATCCGATACGTATGCCCTGGGCCGATGCGGGCGCGCCGCCCGTGTGGGTAGCGGGTTACGGGCCGAAGGCGCTGGCGTGCGCCGGACGCATCGCCGACGGCGTGGTGCTGCAATTCGCCGATCCGCACCTGATCAAGTGGTGTTTGCAGTTTGTGCGTCAGGGAGCGGAAGAAGCGGGGCGTGATTTTTCGAAAATCAGGGTTATGGCGGCAACCGCCGTATGGGTTTCGGACGATCCGGAAACGGCGAGGGAGCGCGTCAGATGGTTTCCGGCGCTCGTTTCCAATCACGTAGTGGATCTGGTTTCGAGGTATAAACCGGAGGATCTGCCGCCCGAACTTACTTCGTACATACGCGACCGGCAGGGTTACGACTACCGCCACCACGCCGAAGTCGGCAGCAGCAACGCCGGGTTTGTTACGGATGAGGTGGTGGATCGTTTCTGCATCGTAGGCCCGGTTGAAGAGCACGTGCGGAAGCTGAAGGAACTCGCCGAACTCGGCGTTACGCAGTTCAATATCTATCTTATGTGCGGCGAGGAGGAATCGACTGTAGAGATATACGGGCGGGATGTGATTCCTGCCTGTGTGTAACAAAAAAGACGCCCCAGAATACGCGAAAATACTCGCCGTTCTGCGATTTTCGCCTTGAATGTACTCAGAAGGAGCAAAAAGTAATGGATACGTTGTCCCCGGCGCGGATTATGGAAGTGGGTCTGGCATTCTGGCCGGCGAAAGTGTTGCTCTCTGCTGTAGAGCTTGGGCTGTTTACGAAACTCGGAGCCGGCAGCATGACGGGCCGGGAACTACAGCTTGCTCTCGATCTGCATCCGCGCGCGAATCCCGATTTTTTCGATACGCTGGTGGCGCTTCGTTTTTTGGAGCGAGACGGCGACGGCCCCGAAGCCCGATATCGCAATACGCCGGAGACCGCATTGTTCCTGGACAGAAACAGCCCCCGGTTTATAGGGGGCTTTCTGGAGATGGCCAACGCCCGTCTTTATGGTTTCTGGGGTGCGCTCACCGAAGGACTCCGCACCGGACGACCGCAGAACGAAATCAAACATACGGGCGCGCCCGTGTTCGCCGAACTCTACAGCAAGCCCGAACGCCTTGAGCAGTTCATGGATGCGATGAGCGGAATTTCAGCGGGCAATTTTCAGGCATTCGCCGAGAAGTTCGATTTCTCGCGCTATAACACGCTTTGCGACGTGGGAGGCGCGACCGGCCAGTTGTCCATGTTTGTCGCGGGCAGGCATCCGCACATTCGATGCATTTCGGCGGATCTCCCCGAGGCCACACGCATCGCTGAGCAGAAAATAGCGGCTGCGGGGCTTGCGGATAGGGTCACGGCGATATCGCTCGATTTCTTCTCCGACCCATTGCCGAAGGCGGATGTAATAACGATGGGCATGATTCTTCACGACTGGAATCTGGAGAAAAAAATGCACCTGATCCGCGCCGCCTACGATGCCCTGCCCGCCGGAGGCGCATTCGTGGTGATTGAAACCCTGATTGACGATGCACGGCGCGAGAACGCCTTCGGGTTGATGATGTCGCTCAACATGCTGATCGAATTCGGCGACGCATTCGACTATACCGCCGCTGATTTCTTCGGCTGGTGCCGCGAGGTTGGGTTCAGTAAAACCGAAGTCATTCCTCTGGCGGGTCCTGCAAGCGCCGGTGTAGCGTATAAGTAAGATTCATCAAACCACACGACTTCGGGACATCAGAGATAACGGAACAGACGAAAAAATACGGAACAGACGGAAATATTCAGATTTTCCGTAATTTTCGCTTCATTTCGTTTGTTCCGTTATTTCTCTTGCATTGTACCAACGAACGGTCAGCGCACAGGTTGGGACAGGATTATGGCAGGAGCAGAAGAGGTTCAATCAAAATCCGGGGTTAAAATGCGCGTCTGGGAAATCCTGGATGTTGCAAAACCGGGCGATACGCTCAGCAAAGCTTTCGATATATTCATCCTCAGTCTGATTTTTCTCAACGTCGTGGCTGTAATACTCGGCTCGGTAAAAGAGATCGAAGACCGCTTTGCGCCGGGTTTTTACTGGTTCGAGGTTTTTTCGGTTGTTGTATTCTCGATCGAGTATCTTGGAAGGGTTTGGTCATGCGTTTCCCGAAAAGAATATTCAAACCCGGTAACCGGAAGGCTCAGTTTTATCAGCAAGCCTTTGTCGGTAATTGATCTGCTCGCAGTTTTGCCGTTTTACCTATCGTTTGTCGGTGCGGATCTGCGCTTTATTCGCGCCCTCAGACTGTTCCGGATATTCAGAATTGCCAAGTTGGGGCGCTATTCAGCTTCGGTTCGGCTGCTTGGGCGCGTAATCAAAAACAAGAAGGAAGAACTTGTCATAACGGTTATGGTCATGGTTCTACTTGTAGTACTGGCATCATCGTTTATGTACATGGCTGAGAACGAGGCCCAGCCGGATAAGTTCCCGGACATACCGACGGCGATGTGGTGGTCGATTGTGACGCTTACAACCGTCGGCTATGGAGATGTTTTCCCGGTAACAATGCTGGGAAAATTCTTCGCCGGGCTGATAGCGATACTGGGAATAGGAATGTTCGCGCTGCCCACGGGTATCATCGGAGCAAGCTTTGTCGAAGAGATACACAGGCACAAATCGGGGAACATGGTTTGTCCCCATTGCGGGAAAGAAATAGGATAGCGCCATCCATCCCGGTCCGGCAGTCATCGTGCCCGGAACCGATCGAGACAACATTCGATATGAAACGAAAATCACGGAAAATCTGAATATTTCCGTCTATTTCCGTCTATTTTCGTCTGTTCCGTTATCTCTTACGCCCCGAAGTCGTGTGGAGTGAATTCGCCTTCCAAATAAATGGCGCGGTTACAGATTTTTGACCGCCGCCGTTTTTCCCCAAGACTTTTCCCAAAGACTGTTCCCGGCGTCGAAGATTTTCTTTGATCTTCGGTAGCTGTCTACATTATATGTTGCTATGTTATATATGCAGTCCCGGTGCGGTACAGCATCCGGTGGTCTATATAACGATTGCGCTGGTGATTGTCGGCGTCGCGGTTGGGGCGTGCTGGGCCCCGGCGCGGCGGGCGACGCGGGTCGATCCGATGATCGCGCTGAAATGCGAATGAAGAAGTGAGTGCTGAGTGCGAAGAGTAAGTGCTGAGTGCTGAGTGCTGAGTGCTGAGTGTGATTCGGAACTTGGCACAGAGTATCAACGTTGAGCACTCAGCACTCAGCACTCAGCACTCAGCACTTACTCTTATGCCCGAGTGGAAACAGGAAATCAGGCGGCAATTGCCGGGATTGAATCTTGCTGTTGAACGCGAAACGGCAATCGTCGATGAACTCTCGCAGCATCTCGATGATTGTTACGCCGAACTGCTGGCGGGTGGTGTGAGTGAAACGGAAGCGTATCGACGGACGCTCGCCGAATTGAGCGGCAGTGAACTGCTTCAGCGCGAACTGCGGCGGATCGAACGGCAGAGGAACACCGAACCGGTGATTTTCGGGACGACGCGGAGGAATAATATGACCATCGATCTGTGGCAGGATCTGCGTTACGGCGTACGCGCGCTGCTGAAGGCGCCCGGATTTACGCTGATTGCGGTAATCACGCTCGCGCTGGGAATAGGGGCCAACACGGCGATCTTCAGCGTCGTCAACGCGGTGCTGCTCAAGCCGCTGCCGTTTGCGGATTCGGAGCGTTTGGTCATGGTCTGGAATCACGGAGCGCCGGCAGCCGGCGGAGACCGGACGCCGCTGGCGGTTGCGGATTTACTCGACTGGCGAGCGCAGAGCAAGTCCTTTGCCGAGATAGGAGCCTATCAGTGGGCGGTGTTCAATTACACGGACGGCGAGACGCCGGAGCGCGTACAGGCCGCGAATGTGACGGCCAACTTTTTCTCGCTCCTCGGCGTGCAGGCTCAACTCGGGCGCACATTCCTGCCCGAAGAGGAACGGCCCGGCGCGCAGCGCGTGCTGGTGCTCGGCGACGGCCTTTGGCGTCGGCGTTTTGCCGCCGATCCGCAGATCCTCGGGCAAACGCTCAATCTCAACGGCACACCTTTCACCGTCATCGGCGTAGCGCCCGCCGCGCTCGATTTTCCGAGTCGTGAAATAGAACTGTGGACGGCCTTGCAGGTACAGACGCCGACGCGGCGCGGCCCGTATTATCTGACTGGCGTGGCACGGCTCAGGCCGGGCGCAACGCTTGCGCAGGTGCGCGCCGAAGTAAACGCCATGAAGTCGAGTTTCGACAACGGGCAGTTCACCTTCAACGTTCTTACGGTGAATGACTTCATCGTCGGCGATGTCAGACTGGCGCTGCTCGTGCTGCTCTCTGCGGTGACGCTGGTGCTGTTGATTGCTGCGGTGAATGTCGCCAATCTGATGCTCGTGCGCTCGGCCGGGCGCGTCAGGGAAATCTCGATTCGTGCGGCGCTCGGAGCCAGTCGCGCGCGTATCGTCAGGCAGTTGCTGACCGAGAGTCTGTTGCTGGCTTTTGCCGGCGGGCTGCTCGGCGCGGCGCTGGCGACCTGGGGCGTGCGGCTGCTGCTGAAGACGGCGCCGGAGACGATTCCCCGGCTCGGCGAGATCGGGATCGATGCGCAGGCGTTCGGCTGGACGGCGCTCGTGACTCTGTTGACGGGGATACTGTTCGGCTTGGCGCCGGCGTGGCAGAGCGCGAGAACGAATCTCAACGAAGCGCTCAAGGAGGGCGGGCGCGGGACGACCGAAAGTCCGGGCCGGAAGCGTTGGCGCAGTGCGCTGGTGGTGGCGGAGCTGGCGCTTGCCGTCACGCTCATGATCGGCGCCGGATTGCTGCTCAAAAGTTTCTGGCGACTGCAACACGTCGATCCGGGCGTCAATACCGAACGCGTGCTGACGATGCGGCTGGCGCCGCGCGGCCAGCAGTACCGCGAAGCGGCGCAGGTTATCGCGCTGTACGAACGTCTCCTGGCGCGTCTTGAAACGCTGCCCGGCGTGCGCTCGGTCGCTCTCAGCAACGGCCTGCCGCCCGACAGCACCGAGTATTCCGACGGATTCCAGATCCAGGGGCGCCCGTCTGCTTCCGATCAGCATCCGCCGATCGCCTACATGATTCACGCGAGCCGCGATTATTTCGCCGCGCTCAACCTTCCCTTGCGGCGCGGGCGCTATTTCAACGCGGCGGATTCGGCCGATGCGCCGTGCGTCATGCTCGTCAATGAAACGACGGCGCGGCGTTTCTTCGCCAATGAAGACGCGCTCGGCCAGCGCATCAACCGCAGTTCGGAGCGCGAGCCCCGCTGGTGCGAGATTGTCGGCGTCGTCGGCGACGCGAAATACAACGGGCTGGCCGATGATGTTCAGCCGGCGATTTATCAGCACTTGCCGCAGGCGCCCTCCTGGAACGTGTTTCTCCTGATCAGAACCGAAGGAAACGATCCGCTGAGCCTCGCCGCCGCCGTGCGTAATGAAATCGGATCGATCGATCCCGGGTTGCCGGTTTCGCGGGTCGAGACGCTGGAACACCGCTTTGATATCGCCGTCGCGCAGCCGCGATTCCGCACGACGCTGATTGCACTGTTTGCGGCGCTGGCGCTGGCGCTGGCGGCCGTAGGCATCTACGGCGTCATCTCGTATTCGGTCAGCCAGCGCACGCATGAAGTAGGAGTGCGCATGGCGCTCGGCGCGCAAAAGGGCGATGTCGTGAGGATGGTGCTCGGCGATGGCGCGAGGCTTGCCGGCGCGGGTGTGCTCCTCGGATTGGGCGCATCTTTTGCGCTTACGGGAATGCTCGAAACGCTGCTCTTCGATGTGAGTGCGACCGACTGGACGACTTTTGGAGGCATCAGCGTGCTGCTCGCCGCGGTGGCGCTGCTGGCGTGCTGGCTGCCGGCGCGGCGCGCGGCTCGCGTCGATCCGATGATCGCGTTGAGAAGCGAATGAAGAAGAGAAGGCGGAAGGCGCGGAAATTCAGGAAAGAGAGATAACGGAACAAACGAAATGAAACGAAAATCACGGAAAGACTGAATATTTCCGTTTATTTCCGTCTATTTTCGTCTGTTCCGTTATCTCTCTTTCTTGAATTTCCGCGCCTTCCGATTTTTGAAACGCAGACCTCTCTGCGACCACTTACGCCATCAGGCGGAGTCTCTTCTGAAAGGCGGACCTATGCTGACACTGTGGCAGGATCTGCGCTACGGCGCGCGGGTGCTTCTGAAAAGTCCCGGCTTCACATCGGTGGCTGTGCTGACGCTGGCTCTGGGCATCGGCGCGAATACTACGATTTTCAGCGTCATCAACTCGCTGCTGTTCAAACCCATTCCGTTTCCCGAAGCCGAACGCCTGGTGCTCGTCTGGGAATCGGATGCCAACGAACCGCAGTCGCGGTATATCGTTTCGGCGCCGAACTTCGAGGACTGGCGGCGTCAGAACGACGTGTTTGCGAACATGACGCTGTTTGATTCGGCCGGAAAGGGGTACAACCTTTCGGGCGACGCAGAACCGGAGCGCGTTTCGGGCGTGCGCGTTTCGGCGAGCTTTTTTGAAGTCCTCGGCGTCCGGCCGCAGCTCGGGCGCACCTTTCTGCCCGACGAAGATACGCCGGGCAAACATCGCGTCCTGGTCATCGACGACGGGCTGTGGCGTTCGCGCTACGGCGCAGATCCCTCGATCGTCGGCAAAACGGTGAGGGTCGACGGCGAGGCGTATACCTTGATCGGAGTGATGCCGCCGGGATTCGAGTTCCAGTTCGGCGGCCCGTCGCGCCATTTGTGGGCGCCGATCAATTATACGGAGGGCGACCGCGACCGCGGCTCGCACTCCTTCTACTCCATGGCGCGTCTCAAGCCCGGAGTCAGCGTCGAACAGGCGCGTTCCCGCATGCAGTCGATCGGATTGTCGCTCGCCTCGCAGTATCCCCAGGACAACGCCGGAAGGAGCGCGAGGGTGGATGCCATCGTGGGCTACGGCGAAGAAAATCAGCGTTCGACGCTGCTGACGCTGCTTGCCGTAGCGGGATTCGTGCTGCTCATTGCCTGTGTGAACATTGCCAACCTGCTTATGGCGCGCGGTGCGATGCGGGGGCGGGAGCTGGCAATCCGCTCGGCGCTCGGCGCCGGCCGCGCGCGCACGATCCGGCAGCTTCTGACCGAAAGCCTGCTGCTCGCCTTTGCCGGCGGCGCCAGCGGCGTACTGCTGGCGATCTGGAGCAACAATCTGCTGCTGAAGATATTGCCGGGCAACCTGCGGGCGGCGCCGTTTCGCACTCTCGGCGACATCACGCTCGATTACAAGGTGATGCTTTTCACCTGGGTCGTCACCTGCGCTACGGGCGTCATCTTCGGGTTGGCCCCGGCGCTGCTGATTTCAAGGCGCAACGTCAGCGAAGTGCTTCAGGAGGGCAACCGCGGCGCGACGGGCGGCGGCAGTGCGAGGCTGCGTCAGGCGCTGGTGGTTATAGAAGTCGCGCTGGCGCTTGTAGTGCTGACCGGGGCCGGTCTGATGATTCAGAGCATGTCGCGACTGCTCGGCGTCGCGCCGGGGCTGGATCCGACCAACCTGCTGACGATGAGCATGTCGCTGCCGCAGGCGAATACGTATTACAGCCCGCCGGGCAATCCGCGTTTCGCGCACGATCTGAAGGAGCGCGTCGGGAGCATTCCGGGCGTGCTCGGCGTGAGCGCGGTCAGCCATTTGCCGATCGGCGGCGGGCAGGCGGGGCGCGGTTTTGTCATAGATGGCCGGCCCGATCCGGGGCCTGACAATCAGCCGGGGGCGGGTTACAGCGTAGTTTGCCCGGATTATTTCAAGACGATGGGGATCGCGCTTGTCAGCGGGCGCGAATTCACCGAACAGGATACGGAGAGCGCGCCCGGCGTCATCGTCATCAACGAGGCGATGGCGAAACGATACTGGCCAGATGAGGATCCGCTCGGGAAGCGCATCAAGATCGGCTTTTTCAATACCGATGCGCCGTGGCTGACGATTGTCGGCATGGTTCAGGATGTCAAACAGGGCGGGCTTGACCGGCCCTCGCGCCGCGAATTTTTCCGGCCCTACAATCAGGCGGCCTGGCCGACGATGACGATCGTCGTGCGGACGAATTCCAATCCGGGCGCATTCATCGCGCCGGTCAAACGGGCGCTGGCGCAGATCGAGCCGGACCGGCCGGTTTCCGGCGTCAGGACGATGGACGAGGTGCTTTACGCTTCGCTTGGAGCGAGGCGCTTTCCAATGCTGCTGCTGATTGCATTTTCGGGCGTAGCGCTGGCGCTGGCGGCGGTCGGGATTTCGGGTGTGGTCGGTTTTTCGGTTTCGCAGCGAAGGCGCGAGATCGGGATCAGAATGGCGCTCGGGGCGCAGCGTGGAGATGTGCTGCGGCTGGTGCTCAACAGGAGCCTTGCCACGGCCGGGCTCGGCATCGTGCTCGGCCTGGCCGGCTCGTTCGGGTTGACGCGCTTTTTGACGAGCATGCTTTTTGAGGTCAGGCCGATGGACCCGGCGGTGCTCGGTATAGTTGCGATGATAATTGCAGGGGTTGCCTTCGTTGCGTCTTATCTTCCTGCGCGGCGGGCGACGCGGGTCGATCCGCTGATCGCACTGAGGGGCGAATAGGAAGAAACCGTGGTTTCTTCTTCTTTGAACCGGGCGGCGTGGTATCCTGTTCGGCATTCATTTCTGTTCCCCGGACCAGTATGCGATTAAACAAGGAGCCGACCATGAACCATTACCCGACTGTTGTCCTTGCCGCGACTTTCCTCGCCGTCTCCGCTGCGAGCGCTTTGGCTCAGCAGGGGCAATCTGCGAACCCGCCGCAGGCTGCGGCGCAGAATCCGGACGTCCTGAGCACCGAACTCAGACAGATGTATACCGGCGTCAAGAACAATCTGACGCGAATGGCCGAGAAGATGCCGGAGGAAAACTACGACTTCAAGGCCGCGCCGGAGATTCGATCTTTCGGCCAGTTGGTCGCACACGTCGCCGATTCGCAGGCTCGCACCTGCTCGGCGGTCAACGGCGAGCCGAAGGCGGTCAATGCCGCCTCGAAGACCACGAAGGCCGATCTGGTCGCGGCGCTCAAGGAGTCCTTCGCCATCTGCGACGCCGCATTCAGCGGGTTGACCGATGCGAAGGCCGGCGAGATGGTGACGATGGGGCAGCGGCAGCGCAGCAGACTCGGTGCACTGGCCGGCGTGGTTTCGCACTCGAACGAGGAGTACGGCTATATGGCCGTCTACCTGCGGCTGAAAGGCATCGTCCCGCCCTCGAGTGAACCCCGCTGATTGCTGATTGCCCGGCGCTGATTGCCCGACGGGCTAATTCGTCAATTCTGCGTCTTCTGCGGGCATTTCTGCCCGTAGCGGAATCGCATCTACTCGGGAGGAAACATGAAAAGCACGCTGATGAAAGGCGTTGTGTTGGCGGCGCTCCTGCTCGCCGCCGCCGCGAGCGCCGCCGCGCAGGCCAAACCGCATATCGTCGACAAGGCGCACAGCCAGATTAATTTCGTCGCCGAAGCGCGGTTCATCTCGGCGCACGGTTCGTTCGATCAATGGGAAGCCGAGGTCATGCTCGATCCGGCGAATATCGAGGGTTCTTCGTTCAAGCTGACGATCGAGGCGGCGAGCATCAATACGCGCGTTCAGCCGCGCGACAATCACCTTCGGAGCAAGGATTTCTTCGACGTCGCGACCTATCCGCAGATCACGCTCGTCTCGAAGAAGATCACCAAAACCGGAGAACAGAAATACAAGGTGCTCGGCGATCTGACGCTGCGCGGCATCACCAAACCCCTCGAAGTCGAACTGACGCGGGTCTTCTACGAGAACAATCGCGGTCGTTTTCGCACTACCTTCGCCATCAACCGGAAGGATTTCGGCATTTCATTCAACTCGGCTATGAATCCGATCGAGGATATCGTCCAGGTGCAGGTCGACATCAACGTCCTCGACAAGGAAGCGACCGAAAGAGCGCGCCAGCCGAGAAACTGACCCGTCCGCGGAACGAAGAAGAAGAAACCACGGAAGACACGGAAAAAAGACGCGGAAATTACGGAAAGTTTCAGGCCTTCGGTTTCTTTCCGTGATTTCCGCGTCTTATCGCGAACGTTAGCCGGTATCCAAAGGATGCTCCACTGTAACCATTGAGGAGGGACACGAGATGGCAGACACACCTGAGTACTTTCAGTTGCGACCCGAGGTAGAAAAGGCCTACGGCTACACGCATGCCGTGAAGATCGGGGATTACATCAGGATTTCGGGTGCGGTGAGTATGGACGCCGAAGGCGCACCGACGGCCGTGGGCGATCTGGAGCAGCAGATGAAGAATGCCTACGCCGACCTGGACGCGGTATTAAGGCACTACGGCTGCACCTTTGACGACGTAATCGTTGAGAACGTCTTTACGACGAACATGGTAAAGTTTCTTGAGGTCGCTTCTTATCGGAATACGATCTATACCAGGCACTTTCCAACCGGCGCCTGGCTTGAGGTCAAGGGGCTCGCTTTGCCGGAGTTCATGATTGAAATCGAGATGGAGGCGTATAGGTCCAGATAGGTGGGAGGGCGGGAAAGTGATCGTCCGCTGCCATGATGCGTACCCCAGCAGCAGCCACCTAACACATCGCGGGAAGGTGGTGAAGGTGTGCCACGACTAAACCAATCCAAAGCAGAATGGTACACATAACGGAGTCCGCAACTGGGTACGCACGCGCCCTCGCGTGCGTACCCAGTAATGTGTCCCTATGTTTCGTGGTCTGATTTACAGCGGTTTCAGGTTCATTGTTCATTACTCTGCCAAATTAAGTTCTTTGAGTTTTTCAGCCGCGC
>JAHBSF010000069.1 GCA_019639255.1 Acidobacteriota bacterium
GGCAATCTCCTGCTCGCCAATAACAACGCCTCCTTTAGCCCGCACAATCAGTTTGCCGAACGGGTCTTGAATTCGATGCAGTCGAGGCTGCGGCGATGCACAATCATAGACAACGTATAGCCAGTATCGCTCACGCAGATTGCACGCTCTGACCCACTCATTTTCGGTCAGCTCAACTTCGCCGACGCCCGCCCGCCCTTTCACCTCTATGGCACGCTCCTCGCTCAGGGGGCGACGCGAGAGCAAATCGAAACCGGGATGCTCTATCAGACCAACGGCAACAGCGGCAGCCGGCGTTGAAACGTCGATCACTGTCGCCCCGGCGGCCTCTTCAAACGCGATGGCTTCGCGGACGGCAATCGCCTCAATACGGGCATCGCGCTGTTTCCTGTCCTCGGATTCGTCGAACGGCACGACCAGCGCATGGGCGATGAACATTGCCTCGGCCGGAACGATCAACTCGGGCTCGCGGCGCAGAACGGCAAGGGCTTCTTCGCGACGTGCTGCCAATCTGCGTTGCCGATCTTTAATCTTCGTCAGTTCGGCTTTCGCTCTGGCGTCGCCGGTGTCGGCTCTCTTCCTTAAGTCAGTGCGCGCGGCCGCCAGCCCGGCATCCTGATAGTCGTATCCCCGGCGGACAAAGTCTTCGCGCTCCGGCAAAGTTTCGATTACCGCCTGCCGTTTGTCTGCTGCCATTCGGCGGGCGATGTTGTCGAAAGCGAAGGCGCGCACCGATTCCAGCGCTGCGCGAGCATTCGCCGCCAACCCTAAACTCGACATTGGGATGCCCTGGCCATCCTTGAGCAGCATTAAGTGTTCGACCGGACATTCGACAATCGCACCGCTCTGCTCCTGCTTGATTCCGATGAGCCTATATTCAAGGATCTGTTCTCGGGCCAAGTCTTTAATCGCTGGATCGGCTTCGCGCCGTACGGCCATGAGTGCGAGATGTAAGAGGTATGGCTGCGACGCCGCCGGATCTACAAAGACGCAGCCCTTCAGCGCATCATCCGCAAAGCGTGAGCTGATATAAGCGCACAGACGGTCAAAGACTACTTCACCAGGATGAAGAAAGATCGCGTCGTCTTGCGTCTTTGGCCGATGTACGGTGAACCGCTCGCGCAGTTCTGACTGATAGGTTTCGAGGAATGGGCCAAGCGCATCCATTGCACTGGGAGCGCCGGGCCTGGGGACATGAAGTGAAAACAATCCGTCCAGATCGCCGATGATGCTGAGATTGACGAGCGGCGCGGCCTGCTCGATTAAATGGTGCATATGGCCGGGCAGCAGTTTGCGGTAGTGCTCCGTCTCCAGATCGATTTTCAAGCGGGGCAATTCGCGGCGGATGTCGCCGCCATCGCCATACAGGCGGCGCTCACGCTCCTGCAGCGCCTCAACTTGTTCCTTCGTCAGTCGTCCCTCTATCTGGCCTTCGATCCGGCGCTCCACCTCGCCGGGGTTGTCATCGGCAATCACCTGTTCCATGTAATCTTTGATCGAGACGCCCTCAAAGACGCGGCCGATGACATCGAAGACCTTGTCTGATCGGAGTTCCTTACGGATCGTCTCCAGCTTATTGAGCAGCGTCTGGAGTACACTCCCTTCGCGCGTCTTTCCCGCCACCAGATTAAGAATGATCACTTCCTGTTGCTGCTTGTAGCGGTGGATGCGGCCCATCCGCTGCTCCAGCCGCGCCGGGTTCCAGGGAATGTCGTAGTTGATCATCAGTCGGCAGAACTGGAGGTTGATCCCCTCGCCTGCCGCATCGGTAGCGACGAGATAGCGCGCACCACCATCACTCGAGGCTTTGCGAAACAGTTCAACCTGCTCCCCGCGTTCGAGGTAATCCATGCCGCCGTGAATTTGTGCGACATGGCCCGTGAATCCGATTCCTTCGAGCCGTCGCACGAGGAATTCCAGGGTGTCCCGGTGCTCGGTGAAGATGATTATTTTTTCGTTGCGGTAGTTTGGGTCGCTCAATACTTCTCTGAGACGATCGAATTTCGATTCCTGTCCCAAAGCATCAACCCGCCTCGCCAGACCGAGCAACTCCTGGACCTGGCGGCGCTCGATCTCCAGATCCGCAAGCACGACGGTGGCGACGCCGAACATGGCTTTATCCTCTTCGACCTCGTGCTCCTCGCGCCCGTCTTCGTACCCTTCCTCTTCAGCGGTCTCTTGATCGAGCACGTCGCGAACATTACCGAGTTTGCGCCTCAGGCGGGCCTCAAGCTGGTCGCCGGTAATCCGGCCTGACTGGATCGCTTCGATCATCTGGTTGAGGTTCTCCAGTCGACGCTCAAACGAACGCAGCAAAGCATAAGTCGAGCTTGCCAAACGTCGCTGAAAGACGCTCATCGCCAGTCGCGCGGCGGAACGGTTGAGGATGCGCGCCCGATTGTAGTAAGTGCGGATGTAGCTGGTCGTCTCGTCGTAGAGCTTCTGCTCGCTCACATCGCCTTGCGCCAGATCATAGCTCAACGTGTCGCTGGTTCGCGGCGGGTAGATCGGAGAGCCGTCGAAGCGCACCATTTCTTCCTTGGAACGGCGAATGAAGTGACGCCGACGGGCGTCCGCCGGGTATGCGTTAAACGCTTCAATAGTTGAGAGCGCCTCCGGTTCGAGCAATCGCCAAAGGCAGTAATAAGGATAGTCCTTGCCCATATGAGGCGTGGCCGTGAGCAACAGGATGTGGCGACAGCTCCAATCGAGATGCCAACGCTCATCTCCACTGCCCGCGCCGCCGAGCGCTTCAGCAAGCAGGTAACGGTCGGTTTTGTGGTCGCTGAAATCCTGATCGCGGTCGGCCGAGAGTTTATGTGCCTCATCGAAGACCACCAGATCGTAAGGTTCTACTCCCGTTTCCTGCAAACGGGAGAACATCTTCTTTCCGGCGAGCGTGTCCACGCTGACGATCAATAGATTACTGCTCGATCCCTGACCCGGCTCGCCCTCGGAATCGACGAACGGGTTTCCGGATGTCGCTTCGGCACCAGTGACTACCCGAAAAGGAAGGCTGAAAAGGGAATGCATTTCGCTCTCCCAGTTGCCCAGGAGCCCCGCCGGTGGAACGATCAGTACACGACGGATGAGCCGCCGCGCCAGCATTTCGCGGATATACAGCCCCGTCATGATCGTCTTACCGGCGCCGGCGTCGTCAGCAAGCAGGAACCGCAGCCTCGGCTGATTGAGCATATGCTCGTAGACGGCAAGGCGCTGGTGGGGCAACGGATCGACGAGGGAGATTTCCGTGGCGAACGTCGGGTTGAAAAGATATCCGTAGCGCAGACGCTCGACTTCGGCCACGATACGCACAACCTCGCAAGGCGTCGAGAAGTCCGGAGCAAATGTTGGCGTCTCTGCCTGTGGGACAGACATTCCAGGGCGTGGAGGTTGATGTGTTGCCGCCTTTATGCCGTTGAAATCATCTTCCGGACCAGCTGCTCGGCGAGGTGGCTCAAACTGGGTGGCGGCCGCGCGTTTTTCCCTGACAACCCGTGCACGTGCGCGGCGGTGCAAAGAACTCTGATGATTGCCGTCAGTTGCAAGATCGAACGCCCGGCGTAAGCGCCGATGCTCTTCCATCGCGTCCGGATCCGTCAACAGATAACGGTATAGCGACACCCGCTCGCCTACATTCAGATCATTTAGGAAGAATGCAGCCCGCGCTTCGGTCTGCGCAAGCCGTTCTTCATCCTCAACCCGGTTCTGAAAAGCGACTTCATTGACTGGCGGCGCCGGCACCGGCGGGTCAATTCCAAAGCGGCGGAACAGCCGAGCAAAGAGAGGCTCGAGGCCGGTCATCGGCAGGGTTTCTCCGAATACGCGCCACATATCATCACGCACCCCTGCGGCGATACGCCGAATCTGATCCGGTCCGAAGACCATCTCCGCCGCGAGTACTTCTCCAATACCGCAGATAATTCGATCGGCACGCAACTGCCACTCTTCAATCACTCTTTTCTCACCGGGATCATCCGGATTTTCTGAACTAAGTGCGGCGGGCAGTTGTGTGAATGGGCGAAGGTCTTCAACAGGCAGGACGGCAAACAGGCCGTTGGTACTGAGTTCCGCCTTCGCCAACTCACTTCTGGCAGCAAATCCGAGGATCTCGATTCCGGAGAGGTTCTTATCTATCTGTGCGCATAGATAAAAATCTGAAAATACACCAACCATCAATGGCATCGTCGGCACATGGAGGGCCGGCCGATCGACGCTTATCACAGTCCTAACCTCAATACTCCAGCCATTTACCTCAAAATCGCACACATCGAGGAGTTCGAGGTAATACACCGAAGCAGAACGTCCATCCCTGACGCCAACTCCAAATGACTGGTGCAAGTGGTTTCTGATGGCGAGGGCGGCGGTCTGTGATACCAGAACGCGCTCGCGTGCTGTTGCCGAAGAACACCGTTGCGCCGCCACGGCCGCAGCCTGCAACAGATCGGATGAAACAGGAATGAATGTCGCGCTGTTCATCAGAATCCACCCTTCTCAATCTACATGTGTGATTCTCTTGCCTAATTGTTCAGTCACGACCGTGAATCGCTCCAGAAATCGAGTCTTGATCAGATCTTCACACGCTTTCGTCAGGGTATTCCGGCGGCGGAGGATGACCGGACGCGAAATGCTCCGAACCTCGCCGTAATGTTCTTTGATGTAATCGGCCAGTTCCTGGTCTTTCTCGTGGAATGGATCGCGCACAGCCAGATCAAGTCGTAATCGCATATATTCCGAAATAAGATTCCAGAAGACGTGATGCCAAGCGATTGGTGGATAACCATCGCGAGGCTTTTCGGCATGAAATCTGTCGAGCAGCGCGCCCAACTCCGTCGACAGCTTTTTGCCGAGCAATTGCAGATCAACCTTCAGCTCGCGGTCGTCGTCGAAATAAGTCTCTCTGGCGACTTCGGCCATTGTGATGATGCCGTAATCGACGCCTTCTTCGGCCGTACCTGCAGCATTAGTCTCTTCGGAGATGGAAAGAAACCGCCGGGCATAATCCTGATTCTTCTTGAAATCGATCCAGCTTTGCTTGAGGCGCAACGGCGCAACGGCAAAGGCGATCTCGTTGTATTCAAAACGAGACTCGCCCTCGTCACCGAGTGTATAGACGAGGCTTTCCGGTAATGGAATTCCGGCCGCTACAAACGAGCGCAAATGATTGACGACCCACGATCTTTTCCAAATCGTATCGCGCTTGAGTCCCTCCTCCCAGGCGAAGTTGGCGACCAGATCGTTAATCGTGGAATGCGGTCTCGCGAGGCAAAGCTCGATCAGCAGCAACGGTTTCTCGACACCCACAATTACATCGTCAAGAAGATAGTCAACAAAATCCTGTTCGCAGGATTTGACGAAGACTCGTTCCTGCTCCGGCAGTGTCGAGCCGAATCGTCTGACGGCCTGCGGCAGTATCCCCTCATATGCCCCGCGCCCCTGGGATGGGGGCACAAACCGGCGCAGTGCCAGCGGCAGATCGAGGGCAAGCATTGCGCGGGCCGCCCCCGAATTGCCGCTCGCTCCAAGCAGCAGGATCTCTTTCCACAAGCCCATGGCGTCTTCCCTTCCCAGTGACTACTGGAAGAACACCTCATCCCGGGCCTCGCTCGCGATCGACACGGGAAATGAGGGATCGTTGGGTACGCTTTCCTCGAAAACCATTCGTTTGTAGATCGATCGCGTCAGCAAGACATCACCCAGGCAGTAGTCGCGGATTGCGCGGTGCTGCCCCGATTGATATAGACGAAATATTTGTGAACCGTCGATACCGTTTATCTTTGATGACTTTAGGCCGAGCGACCTGGCGAGCCGGTCGAGGCTTACCTTCGGTCCGTAGCTCCACCGCTCCCACTCGTACATCGTATCGAAAATCGGTTGGTTGCGGTATCGAGCGAAAGATAACTCGACTGTTGGGCGAACGCCATGGATGATCGAGCGTTTGAGGATAAATTTGAGATCGAAATCAAAGATATTATGCCCGACAATCCGATCAACCCCTGTTCGGAAAGTGCGCATCAGTTGCCAGAAACCAAGAAGCGTAGCCTTTTCGTCCCCGGTGAATTGTTTGCGAATCTCATCCCACCCGAAAATGCCGGATCTGACCGCCGCCCCCGGAGCCTCATCCGCGTAGCCGACACACAGAATTCGACCGGAATCGCCGTTGAGCGCGGTCTTCAGGTATTCGTCATCCGACGCGCCCGGCAACCGGACTGAAGGATCTGGAGAGTGTCCAGGGGCCTGGCTGGCGGGTAGTGTTTCGATATCTATCGTGATCACACGGCGCATTCTTTTCCTCCTGAATACTTAAATAAACTTGTCGGTTACCCGCCTGCGCGAGATGGCCGAAGCGATTAGCCATAATTGACTCTCCCCCTTTGTGTGATCCAAAGAGCGAATTGTTCTCTTTCCTCAGCAAGTGGCGCTCTCATGGGGCGAAAGCACCTTCTTTGCTATCTCTGACGCGCTAGCCCTGACCTTCAAGAGGCTATCTCGGTAAGATGTATCAAGCGGCGGAGGTGAGGGATATCGGTTGCCGCGTCATATTGGGAAAGATCTACGTACCAGTCGGGGAGAGCAGTAGAGCATGGCTGAGAGGAAACCCTTGAATCTGTTTGACGATTTCACCATCAATGGCCAATTCTGGTTGCCGCAACATCCAGACCAGAAAGTATCAGGAACAATTGAATTCAATGGCGGCAGCGAAATTCGACTTGCTCTATCGGGGCTGCTGGGCAAACTTGAAGAGAATTATGGACTGAACTTCACACCCGAGATCATTCTCGGAGATCTTGATGATTACCGTGCATGTACGCTGCTCACTAATGAACTCCTTGCTCTGGAGAATGAATCAAAATCCACGTTTGATACTCGATATCTTCTGATCGGCAAGCATTACCCGACTCGCGAAGAGATACGCCTCCCGAATCTGAGCTTCGAGTTGAGCCATCTCGCGGAATGGATCGGAAGTCTCCCCGTCAGCGTCAGATTCGGAGACCGGACAAAAGGTGAGCCAGTAATTTTTATGAGTTGTGGAGAAGCTCAGGAGTGGTCGGTTAAAGCGCCAGCATCAAACTCAACGATAACTTTCGAATCCGGGTATAAAATCAATATCGATCGCGCCAAACACGTCCACATCAATCACACACCGGGTATACGGATTCAACCGGATGGGGCTCAGGATTTTCAATCCCTCCTGAGAACGCTCGGAGACTTACAGTTCTTTATGACCCTCCTCATCGGCACTCCCACCGAGACTCCTGTATACCCGCTCAGAGTATGGAGCACGGAAAGCGATGTCATTCAGGGGTCGGGCAGAGAAATCCCCAGACAAGTCGACATATACTTCACTCTGTCCATCGGTCGCCGCAATACTATCGGCGCTCACGATGTGCTGTTGCCCTCTGTGCCAACATCAGTGAGACACGAACCCTTCCATAGTTTACTGTAGAGGGCAGGAAGGAAAAGTCTGATGTCAAAGGCCATGAAATCTCCTCGCATCCTGAGTGCGGTAGAAGCTGCGGAGGATCGCGAGCACGAGCAGACCTCCGAGGCAACTGTTACCGACGCGGCCTCGCTGCCCGATCCCGAAGTGCGCGACAAGCCGGTGCGCCGGACCTATACGGCCGAGTATAAGCGGCGCATTCTGCTCGAGGCCGACGCGGCGCGCGAGACTGGGGCGGTCGGGGCACTGCTGCGGCGCGAAGGACTCTACTCGTCGTTGCTTTCGGAATGGCGCGCGGCCCGCGCCCGCGCCGAGCGAGCCGCATTCGAGCCCAGGAAGCGCGGCCCGAAGACGGCACCCAAGGACGGACGCGACACAGAGCTGGCACGTCTCACGCGCGAGAACGTGACCCTCCAGAAAAAGCTCCGGAAGGCGGAGCTGATGATCGATCTCCAAAAAAAAGTCTCGCAGATCCTGGGCATCACGCTGCCGGCGCTCGAGGACGACGAAGACGGGAGGACGCCGTGAGGGCGGCCCTGGAGGCGACACCCGAACTCGGCCTGCGCGATGCGTGCGAGGCGGTGGGCGTCTCGCGCTCGACGCTCTATCGGGCGCAGATCGAGGCCAGCAAACCGGAACCGGCGTCGGTGCCGACTCGGACTGAGTTGCTGCTGTCGAGCCAGCCGCGGGCGCTGCAACCGACCGAGCGGGCCCGTGTGCTCGAGATGCTGATGAGCGAACGTTTCGCCGATCAGGCGCCACACCAGGTCTATGCTCAGTTGCTCGACGAGGGCATCTACCTCTGCTCGATCCGGACGATGTACCGCATCCTTGAGAGTCACGGCGCGGTCAAGGAGCGGCGCGATCAGCTGCGGCATCCGGCCTATCAAAAGCCTGAGTTGCTCGCCGTTGCTCCCAAGGAGGTCTGGTCCTGGGACATCACGAAGCTGCTCGGTCCGGCGAAGTGGACCTACTATTACTTGTACGTGATCATCGACATCTACAGCCGCTGCGTCGTCGGGTGGATGCTCGCCGAGCGCGAATCGGCGGGGCTCGCCTCGAGGTTCATCCAGGCGACGGTCGCCAAGCAGGAGATCCCTCCCGGACAGCTGACGGTCCACGCCGATCGGGGCTCGTCGATGAAGTCCGGGCTCGTGGCACAGATGCTGGCGGATCTGGGTGTCACCAAAACCCACTCGCGCCCCCACGTCTCGGACGACAATCCCTTCTCCGAATCACAGTTCAAGACCATGAAGTACCGGCCGCACTTCCCGCAGCGCTTCGGCTCATATCAGGATGCCCAGGCCTTCTGCCGGGACTTCTTCGCCTGGTACAACGGCGAGCACCGCCACTCGGGCATCGGGTTGCATACCCCCGAAGCCGTACACACGGGTCTCGCGCTCGAACAGTCAAAACTGCGGGCGGGCGTCTTGCTCGAGGCCTATAACCTCCATCCCGAACGCTTCGTCCGCAAGGCCCCCAAACCTCCAGCACTGCCCACTGCAGTCTGGATCAATCCCCCTAAAAGGCTCTCTGACATTGCGCCGGAGATGCCTCCAGGGACTCAGTAATCTCTTGTACTTCGTGTCTCATTTTTGTTGACACATTCCGTTGACGCTGCCCTCGATAATCGGAATTCTGCATGAGGTATTGGGAAACTGGTTCTCGAATGCGGAACGATTTTACCCTGTTTGCGACCTATTCCTCGGTTCATTCTACAATCCGATCCCTTATCCCAGACTTCAATTCCTCACGCTGATGCAGGCGCTGGAAAGCTTTCATAGAATTTCGTCTTCTGATAGTCGCTATGTAAACCCTGATCGGTACGATGAGTGGCGCAAGATCATCGAAAGTGCGATTCCCACCGAAGTGCCGGAAGATTTGAGGATATCGCTGAAAGGGATGCTCCGGTATGGCAATGAGCATTCCCTGCGCAAACGGATCAAGGCGATCCTGAATGGTCTGCCGGAAGGAGTTCGCTCATTAATAGCGGATCAGCCAAAAGCTTTCGCCGGGGTTGTCGTTGAGGCGCGCAACGACCTTACCCACCACGGTGAATTTCGATCGCGCGAGATCACTGATCAGAAGCTGTTCAACATCAATGTCAAATTGCGAGCCCTGCTTGCCATCCTGCTGCTGCGGGAAGTCGGAATCGATGATCAGACAATCGAAAAAGCTTTCTCCCAGAACCTACGTTTTGCCCGTCTGCGTTCCATCATCATCTGATCGTATCTACAACTTGCAGAATCGTCAGGGACCTTCGTGACATGAATTTCGAGCAAATAATGCGGCAGGATAGGAAAATAACGAACAAAATATTGCCGACCATATTATCCCGACTGATCTGGAGTAATCCCGATGTATCAAGTCTAATAAATCGACCGCAGCCTCAAACTATTTGGTTGCACAAGTAGTGTTGGATTTGGCAACATACGCGCCGTCAGAGCCACTGGCGGGGGAATTCTCCCCTGCGGTGGCTTTTTCCTTTTCCGGCCCGGCGTTGGGTTCCGTAAGCGCTTGTGGTGGCTCTGAGCGCACCGGAGCCTGGCGGCCGGGTCGGGGAGGAGATCCGATGGAGCAGATACAGATTCAAGAGCCGAAGCTGCGGCCGGTGGCAGACAGGCAGCAGACGGACGGAACACCCGGTGCTTCCGATTCTCCGCGCTGTCATAGAAAGAGCGAAATCGAGATGATCCTCGGCGCGCTCCACAACGGCGCCAGCCTCCTCGTCGTCGCCGGCCCAGGACTCGGCCTCTCGACGCTCGCGAGTTTCCTCCGCGCCGAACTCCGTGCCCGCGACGAAGAGTCGATTCTCGGCGAACCGACGACCGTCAAAGCGATGCTTGTCGATCTCTGTCGCCAACTCGGCCTCAATACCGAGAAGCGAACCGGCACTCAGCTACAAGAGATGCTTGCCGAGGCGGTGCCCGCGCGCCGCGTGATCATGCTCTTTGACGACGCGCACCGGCTGCCAGTATCAATCCGCAGTTGGCTCGAAAGTCTGCACGAGCGGGGCGCGCGGATCGTGCTTTTCGCCACGCTGCCGCCGCGGCGCGACATCTTTCTGCGCCTGCCGCGGATTGAACTCAAACCGCTGCCGCACGCGGCAATCCGCGAAATCATGCTCGAAGCCTCCCGCTACGTCGGCCGCGACTTCACGTCGGCGGAATTATCCACACTTGCTGAACGCTGCGGCGGCAATCCGATGCTCGCGCGCCGCGTCGTTCGCGAAGAGCATCTCGGCCTCGATCCGACTGCGCCCGACCACACAGAATGGATCGACGGTACGCCGATGCTCATTGCTGCGCTGCTCTGCTTTACGGTGCTGCGTTATCTCGGGCGCGGATTGCATTCATCAGATCTGTATCTCGTCGGCGGAATGCTCGCCGTCGCCGTCGGAATCGTCCGGGTACTGCTCTACTCGCTGCCGAGAAAGAGCGCGAAACTCGGACAATGAGAAGTGCCGAGTGCTGAGTGCTGAGTGCTGAGGAGAAACCGGCTGCTGAGGTGGCAGTCGATCGCAGAGTGCTGGGACCTCTGTTGAATCGTTCCGGACTCCTTGCACTCAGCACTCAGCACTCGGCACTCAGCACTTGGATCCCGGCACCGAGAACTCGGTACGAATCGTATGATGGCCAAGACACACGCTCTTTTCGGCGTCGCCGCCGGATCGCTTCTGGTCGGAACGGCTGATCCGTTCTGCCTCGGAGTGGCGGCGGTTGCTTCACAACTTCCCGACGCCGACACAAGCAAGTCGATCATCGGCCGTATCCTGTTTCCAATCTCGCGGTTGCTTGAAAAGCGATTCCCGCATCGGACGCTCACACACAGCTTCCTGGCGACGATGCTGATCGCTGCGATTGCCTGGCCGCTCCGCTGGCACTCGCCCCAACTCTGGAAGGCCGCACTCTGGGGATACTTTTTCGGCTGGTTCGCCGACGCCTTCACGCGCGCTGGTGTCGCCGCGTTCTATCCTTTGACCTCGGCGCGGCTCGTCATTCCGGCCAATCCTCGGTTGCGGATGCAGACCGGCTCGAAGGCCGAATACATCGTCATCCTGTTGCTCATTGGCGTGCTGGCCGCCAGCCTCCACCTGAACACGAAGGGAGGACTGATGCGCACGTTAACGATGGCGCTCGGCAGATCGGAGAGCCTCGTCAAGCTCTACCAGGCCGAGGGCGCGCGCCGTCGTGTGATTGCTGATATCCAGGGGCGCTTTGCAGCATCCAATGTTCCGCTGCACGGAAGCTACGATGTCATCGAAGCGAGTGGCGAAAATCTGATCGTTCGCGCTGTTGGCGAAAAGGACGGCGTGCTTTATCTCGCCGGGCACGCGCAGGAGTGTGCCTCCTGCCAGATTCTGATCGAACGCGTCAAAGGCGCGCTCGGAGCGGCGGTGACGACCGTAACACGGGAACTGCGTTTTGAAGATCGGAAGATCGGAGATGTGCTCGATTCGCTGCGCGCGGATGGCGCCGAGATCCGGATCTCCGGCGAGATTATTCTTGATGACGCGGATCTGCTTTCGTGGCCGATCAGTTTGCAGCGTTTCAATCCGGTGACGGTCAGCGGTGCATCGACCAAAACGCTCAAGCTGCAGGCGGCGACGCCGGCCGATCTCGAACGAGCTGCCGATTACTTTGGTCGCGGGCAATTGCTCGTCAGAGAGGTACGTGATGTTCGCTGAACTGCTGCAAAAGATCCGTCAAACTTTGGGCAAAGTGCGAGCTGCCCGGATCGAGATCCTGCCGCCGTGGCAAGGCAGTCGAGCCAAACCCGACCCGAAGCGGCCCCATCATCGGCGCGTCGTTGAAGTCCGGGAAGCGATGGCTTCGGCGCCTCCCGGCTCGAGCTTTCGCAAACTGATCGAACACATCCGTCGGCGAACCGGCGCCGGCGCGAGCCCGAAACTGATCGGCCGGTTACGACGCGGCGGAATGCTCATCGTCCTTGTCCCGCTGCTGGGGAGTGGATGTCGCATCACCGATCCTGCATCAGCAGCAGAAGCCGATCGTCCGCGCCTGATCAAGATCAGATTGACGATCACGAGCGCCGATGATCTGAAGGTAAAGACGGGCGGGACGATCCAGGCCGAAACGATTCTCGCCGATCGTCGATCCGATCGACTGAGACTGGATCGCCAACGCCATCTGCTCGCACTCAACTTACGTCGAATCGACGCGCAAGCTTCAACCATTCACGCGTCGATCCGGTTGCTCGAGCAGATCGGCTCTGCTATTCCGGCATACACTTTTGCCGCCGAAAAAGCCGCGATTCGCAGTGCGGAGGCAGAAAAAGCCGCGGAGTGGCGAAAAGTCGAACTGCAACGACGACGTGCGGCGGAGATTCCGGGCCTTGTCCCTGAAGGCATCGATCGCGAGACGGTTGCCGCTCACGAAGCGATCAGGCTCGAGCAAGTCGAGGATGTTCATCGGCAGTCGCTGGCACGGTTGGATCTGGCGCGGGCGCGGGCGGAAAGCACACAGGAAGCGCGCGAGTTCGAACTGAAACGCCATTCGATTGAGGTCGCGCGTCAATTACTTGCTGCGCGCAGCCAGTTGCAGCAAGCCGAAATCGCTCGCGCGCAAATCTCCGCGCAGATGGCAGCAATAGACGATCGACTCGCCGAACTTGGCGTCGTGCGCGCCCCGTTTGGGGGCAAGGTGGAACGCATATCCTGGGAGGAGCAGCATGATCGGACGATTAATGTCCTGCTTTATCTGTCTATCACTAATACTGATGGCACTGACGGCGCTGACGGCTCACGCTGACGCACAGGAGAAATCGGCGCTCCTGCCTTGTACTGATCCTTCGCCGCAGTGCGTTCAGCAGCTCGGTGATCTGGCGATTGCCGGCAACCTTGAGATTCGGACGCTCGATCGAGCGATCGAGTATCAACGCAGGAGGATGTGGTCGTCGTGGTTGAATGCCGACGGATTCAACCCGATTTCGGCGGGGTTGAGGGTGATTCGGAACGTGGTCGGCGGGGGCGACCGAGCGGCGGTGAAACTGGAGATCGCCCGATTGGAGCAGCGCCGCGCTTCTCTCGAAGATGCTCTCCGTCAATCCGTCGCCGGGGCGCTTGCAGATCTCGACTCGGCCCGGCGGCGCCATGAAGATGCACGGGTGCGCCTGCGAAATCACGAAGCCCGCCGGCAGTTTATGCTCATCGGGTACCGCCTCGGCGAGGGATCGACCGAACACTTACTGCAAATCTGGCAGCGTGAGGATGTGCTGCGGACGGAGACGGTAACAACAACGGCATTACTCGATCAGGGATTGCTGAAGCTGAGGGCATTGTTGGTTCCTCAGGACTGAACTCACTTATCCCATCGACGGCCGAGTGACAATAAAAACCTGCCGACATCTGACGATTATTGAAGGTCGCGTACTGATGGAAAGCTGAGGGTTCGCCCCTGCGGCTTCTCTGCCATTGCCAATTCAAAGCTTGATACTGAGAATTCCCGGGAGAGTCGGGAGTGTGGGACAAAGTGTGGGACCAAGAGAAAATCGTCCGGGGAAAATAGCCGGTAACTTATAGAGAAGATTGGCTCCTCAGGTAGGACTCGAACCTACAACCCCCCGGTTAACAGCCGGATGCTCTGCCATTGAGCTACTGAGGAGCAAGTGGTCTATTCAGTTGGACAAAAATAGATACTACAGCGTCTCGGAATATGTCAACCCGCACACAGCCCGCACCCGCATATATTTGGCCTCTCATCCTCGCCGTTCCCTGCCGTCGCGTTTGACAAAGCCTCGTTCGAGGGGCTAAGAAAAGATTGTGAACCCGGGCGCATGGCTTCGGGAAATGTAGTGCATATATCGTTGTACATATACTTTTGGTACATATACTTTTGCTTATGAAACGTGCTGTAGTTGCTGCTCTCATCAAATCCGTCATCATCACAGCCGTCTGTACGGCGGCTGCGGCCTGTGCGCTGTTGAGTCCCGATACGGGCAAGGAAGCGGGTGAAAATCCCACCCTCATCACGGCCGGTTTTCGCTTAAACGCGCCGCTGGGTCTGAATCTCGAATCGGCGGCCTTCTACGTCCCCGAAGATAATCCGCTGACCGAAGAGAAGGTAAAACTCGGCAAGCGTCTTTACTTCGATCCCGTGCTTTCAATAGACGGAACCGTTTCGTGCGCTTCGTGCCACGTGCCTGAAAAAGGATTCGCCGATCCGAATCTCTTCTCGATCGGCGTGCGCGGGCAGACCGGGACGCGGCAGGCGCCCACGATCATCAACCGCGTATTCAGCCGCGCCCAGTTCTGGGACGGGCGCGCCGCCACGCTCGAAGAACAGGCGCTCGGCCCCATCACCAATCCCATAGAGATGGGCAATCCCGATATCAAGGTCGTTCTGGAACGCCTGAAAAAAGATCCGAGCTACATAGAACAGTTCGACAGGGCTTTCCCGCGCAGCGACGCAGTGGATGAAAGCGGAGTGACGGAAAAGAATCTCGCGCGCGCAATTGCCGGCTTCGAGCGGACGATTATGTCGGGCAACAGCCCCTTCGACCGATTCATAGAGGGCGACAAGTCGGCGATGAGCGAATCGGCCGCGCGCGGCTATCAGCTTTACCTGTCCAAAGCCAACTGCGCTACCTGCCACGTCTCGTTCAATTTCACCGACGAGGCCTATCACAATCTGGGCGTCGGGATCACGGCGCGCAAACCCGATCTCGGACGTTTTACGGTGAGCAAACTCGAAGGTCATCAGGGCGCGTTCAAGACGCCGACGCTTCGCGAAATAGCCAATACCGCGCCCTATATGAGCGACGGCTCGCTCAAGACCCTCGAAGAAGTCGTCGATTATTACGACCGCGGCGCTGCTCCCAACCGCTGGCTTTCGCCGAAAATCAAACCGCTCGGTCTGACCGTGGAGGAAAAACGCGATCTCGTCGAATTCCTGAAGGCGCTATCGGGCGAGGTAGTCTGGTACGGCAAGGAAGAAGACGAGAAGAAGAAAAAGTCTGAAGAAGGTCAGGAGGGCGGCAAGCGCGCCGAAGCGCAGGAGGCAGCGCAGGGTGCGGCCGGGGCGCGTTTGCTTTGAAGCCATCCCCGGCCCGCTTCCGATGATCTCGATCAATCATCAACCCGCGATCGGCATCCTGCGACCAACATCCCTCGATCAATATCCCTCGATCAATATCAAAGGATCAACATCCGCCGGTTGACATCCGCCGGTTATCGGCCCGCCCTGCGCGGACGAAACGAGCGAACGCCGAAACTCGCCCTGCGGCCGAAGGGCGCAACCTGCCGTATAGAACCGGAAGCCGAAGCTCCGATGCCGCCGAAATCCGGCAGCACTACGCGGTCGATCGACTGTCCTGTAAACCGCTCGATGGCGTTCATCGACAATTCCTCGACCGGAGTCACGAGGGTGATGGCGCGGCCCGCGTTGCCTGCGCGGCCCGTGCGTCCTATGCGGTGTACGTAATCTTCGGGCGCTGCGGGCACGTCGTAGTTGATGACGTGCGATACGGCCTCCACGTCTATGCCGCGCGCGGCGATGTCGGTCGCCACAAGCACGCGGTGGCGGCCTTCCTTGAATCCGCGCAGTGCGGAGTCGCGCTGCGGCTGCGTGCGGTCGGCGTGAATGCGATTGACCGGATAGTCGCGCGCCGAAAGCAGCCGCGACAGCCGTTCGGCGCCGCGCCGCGTGCGAGTGAAAACCAGCACGCGCTCGTAGCCTTCGGATTCCAGCAGGTGAATGAGCAGCGCGGTTTTTGAACCCATTGCTACGGGGTAGGCCGCCTGCGCGACGGTAGCGGCTGCACGCCCGCGCGTGTTTACTTCGACGAGTAGCGGCGAGCGCATCGTCTGGCGCGCGATTGCCTCTATTGCAGGCGACATCGTAGCCGAAAACAGCAGCGTCTGGCGCTCCGAAGGCAGATTTGCAAGTATGCGCCGCACATCGGGCCAGAAGCCCATATCGAGCATGCGGTCGGCTTCGTCCAGAACCAGCGCCTCTATGCGCGAGAGCCTGACCGAGCCGCGCTCCAGGTGATCGAGAAGCCGCCCCGGAGTCGCTATGACTACGCAGGCGCCCCGCCGCAGATCCCTTATTTGACGTTCGATGTTTTCGCCGCCTATGAGCGAGGCGCAACGGAGACGCTCCTGCGGATCGATCGAGCGAAGATTCGCCGCGATCTGTGCGGCCAGTTCGCGCGTAGGAGCAAGCACGAGCAACCGTACGCCGTCGCGCGCAGAGGCGAGCAGTCGCTCTACGAGCGGCAACAGAAATGCAGCCGTTTTGCCCGTGCCGGTTTCGGCGCATCCGATCAGATCAGCGCCGGTGAGAATTACGGGAATGGCCCGTTTTTGAATAGGTGTTGGCGTCGTATATCCGAGAGCCTCGCAACGGCGCACGAGCGCAGGAGTGAGACCCAGTTTAGAAAAACTCATGAAATTCCTTTGTTCAACAGCCGGGCGCAAAAAAGGCAACGGAACATGCGGAAAAGACGGAATGGACGCAAAGGAGTCGGATTCGGCTCTTTCGTTTGTTCTGTCTGTTTCCGTATGTTCCGTTACCTTTTATTTTTCGCGCCCCGCACTTTAGTAGCGCGAGCGACCACCGCCAAAACCACCGCGACCGCCGTTGCGACCGCCGCCGCCGCCGAAGCCGCCGCCGCCGCCGCGATTTTCGCGCGGTTTGGCTTCATTGACCGTGAGGCTGCGGCCGTCGATTTCCTTGCCGTTGAATTCGGCAATGGCGGCCTGGCCTTCTTCATTCGACGACATTTCGACAAAGCCGAAGCCCCGCGAACGTCCCGTATCACGATCCTCAACCACCGAAGCCGATTGCACGGTGCCGACCTGTGTAAAGAGGTCCTCAAGATCCTGGCTGGAAGTCTTGTAGGCAAGGTTGCCCACATAAAGTTTCATCGACATACAGATATACCTTTCTCCCCCGGGGGGAGCGTGAAGAGAAGCTTCGAATGTAAGTGGCTTCGGTGAACGGTGGCAGCGAAGGCTTTTTTCGGACGCCCTGACGAGCAGCTTCTACAGTTGAAATTCGCCTGCTCTCAAACGATCCAGACGCCGCCGCGTTGCTACGAGGCAGAGGCGCATCACCGTCGATACGCGAGAGAAGGATTAACCTGCGACATCTTGCCGGATTCCGGCCGTGATTGCAAGCAGAGAAACCGGCAAACGCGGAAAACGAAGAAAACCAGGAGATAACGGAACAAACGAAATAAAACGAAACAAACGGAATGAAACGGAATGAAACGGAATGAAACGAACATTACGGAAAAGTTGAATATTATCGTAGTTTCGGACTTATTTCGTTTGTTCCGCTCTTTGCAAAACTGCGCGATCCGGCTCCGGGAAGGAGCCGCGGCCGAAGAATACCTGAGAGGCAAGCCTGGAGAGCGGCGGCGTGCGCAGAACGGCGCAGCCCAGTTCGACGAGCAGAGGCGAGTGCAGCCTCGCAAACAGCCGCCGCTTCCACTGACGGGAGATAAACGGGGTTTTGAGTTCGCGGCCGCGGTAGAGCATCAGCACCCGCGGATCGTCGAGTTCGATCGCGGTTGCGAGCACTTCGGCGGCATAGCGCGACAATCGCATCGCGCCGTCGAGTCCGCCGGCGGTCAGCGGTGAAACCGCGCCCGCCGCATCGCCGACGAGCAGTCCCTGCGGGCAAGAGATTTTCGCGAGAACCCCTCCCACGGGGATGCGGCCCCCGCGGCGCTCTACGACCCTCGCACGCGACAAATCGAAATCCGCCGCACAGCGACGGCGGATTTCCGCAAGCGATGCGCCGGGCGAAAACCGCGCGGCATAACCACCTGCGCCGATGTGCAGTTCGCGCCCGTCGTGAGCGGCCCAGCCGATGTAGCCCGGCGCCAGCACCGGATCGAGATAACAATGGAGCGTGGGCGGCCCTTCGAGCGGCGCGCCGACGACGATCTCCTCTACCCCGACGATCAGCTCGCGGTTCGTGCTCAGCCCGAGAGACGCGGCAACGCTCGACGACGCGCCGTCGGCGCCGACCAGATACCGGGACTGCACCGTCGATGCCCGCCTTCCCGTATCGAGCGTGACGAATATTCCGCCGCAGTCGTCTTTACGAGATCCGGCGAAATGAGCGTGCGGCAGCCATTCCGCCCCCGCTTGCGTCGCCTGACGAAGCAGTTCGACGTAGAGTTCGCCCATTCTTCCGATCCGGAACTCGTCGTGCGGACTTTCGAGGCGCAGCATCCTCCCGGCGGGAGAATGCACTACGACGCGCCGTACCGGAGGCCCGAGAAACCGCGCCGGAATGTCGAAGTCCTCAAGGGTGCGGCGAACGAAGATTCCGGTCGTGTGAACCGGCCGCTCCAGATCGTTCTTACGGTCGGCGATCAGGACCGAGACGCCCCTCCCGGCCAGGATGCGTGCGCACTGCAGTCCGGCAAGCCCCGCGCCGATGATCACAACCTCGAATCGCTGCATCGCTCCACCCATGATTACAGGTTCTCCGGCAACGCGGGCGCGGATTCTGCAGGCGTTATCTCCGCGGACGTCATCCATGCGCAGAGACTATGACAAGTACTTTATACTGTCAAGTACTTGTCAATGATCTTCAGGCGCCATTCCTGCGTCATTCCTGCGGGCGGGGTTCGAATCGTAGTATTATGGCCAACGGGAGGAGTCCGACGAGTCTGACGAGTCTAATGAACTTTGCCTGTGCCCGCGACGTAACTACCATTGTGACTCTGGAAGAAAAGAAAACGCCGATCAGATGGTGGAGAAATAGCGGTGGAGGATAAATAAATGAACAGCAAGAAATTTGAAGAGTGGCGCGATGCAGCGCGGCGCAAGGCCGAGGAACTCGATGCGCAGTTCAATCTGCGCGAGAAGGTCAATCAGGGCGTCGATGCCGCAAACGAGGCGGCGCGCAGGGCGGGGGATGCCATCAACGAAGCCGCAGCAGCCGCGCGCGACACGGCCGGTCGCATCGACGAGCAGTTCAAGGTCAGTGAAAATCTGCGCCAGACCGCACAACAGGCCGGAGACGCCGTTCGCGAGGGTGCGCGCGCTGCGCAGGAAGGCGCGGCGGAATTTTCCCAAAACGCCGAAACCACGGCGCGCGAAGTATTCGGATCGGCATCGGGCTACTACCGCCGCGCCGAACAGGCATTCAATGCCGGCGCGGGCGGCGTGCGCCTGACCGAAGCCGTATTCACGGGTTACGACAAGGCGCGCGTCTGGATAAGGGAAAACCCCGGGAAAGCCGCCGTAGTCTCGCTGTCGCTGATTGCGGGAGTGCGCGCCGGATCGGCCTTGCCCGGACTCGGGGCTACGATTCTGGGCGCAGGCGCCTCGGGCCACTGGTTTTTCCACAGCGCGCTGCCCGTTGTCGGCATACGCAAACTCACCGAAAAGTACGTCGATTACCTGAAATCGCAGGAAGAGCGCATAGCGCGCGGCGAACTCGACGAGGCCGAACGCGAGCGGCTCGAATTCCAGCGCAATATGACGAAATACGTCGGCGCTCCGCTGCTCGGCGCCTTCAGCATCGCCGCCGGCGCCGCGCTCGTCGCTTCGGCCTTCTCCGGCGCCACCGTAACCGGATTTCCCGTAAGCCTGCTGCTCGGCGCCAATCCGCTGCTCAACGGCGTATGGTTTTTCGCCAACGGCGTCGTATGCATCAGCGAGGGCTACAAGTTCTTTATGATCGCGCTCGCAGACCAGGAGGAAGTCGCGCGCGTCGTGCGCGAAATCAAGGGCCTGCTTCCCGCGGCTGAAACCGTATAAAGAGAGATAACGGAACAAACGAAAATAGACGGAACAAACGGAAAATTTGACGATTTCCGTAGTTATCGTCTACTTCCGTTTGTTCCGTCTATTTTCGTTTGTTCCGTTATCTCTCTTCATTTCAGGGCGGTGAGTTTTCGCGTTGCGAGCACTACGTGTATGCGCGATATGCGCCCCTCCTCGTCGCACTCGCACTGCGTCACGATGCGGCGCGCGTAGCCGGGTGCGTCGTGATCCAGCGTAGTTACGAGCGCGGGCGCGCCGTTGATGATTCTCCACTCGTTGCGCGGTTTGTGCAGCGCGATGCCCGAGATGATCTTCTGATAGAAGAGCGCGACCTTTTTCCTTCCGACTACGGGCACGCGCGCGGCGAAAAACTCTCCGCCGCCGTCGCTCAACTGGCGCACATCTGCGGCAAGCATCGCCTCGGCCCCGGCTACGTCGTGGTTTGAAAGCAGCGAAAGAAACTGCTCCATAGCCGCTCGCGCGCGGTTGCCCGCTTCCGGCATCGGACGCCTGTGCGAGCGTTCGTAATCGCGCATGGCGCGCCGCGCCCGGTGATGCGTGGTCTTGACGTTTACTTCGGATATGCCGAGAGCTTCGGCCGTTTCGCGCACGGAATAATCAAAGACATCGCGCAGCAGCAGCACGGCGCGCTGCGCGGGGGTAAGCGCTTCGAGCGCGAGCAGGAAGGCGAACGATACGCTTTCGATCAGGTCGTAGCGCGCCGCCGGATTGCCTTCGGCGTCGGTTCCGGGTTCATAAGACGGCGGGGAATAATCATCCGCAGCGGTCTCGATCGGCGACGGCAGCCACGCGCCGTCATAACCTCTGCGGCGGCGCCGGCGCAGCAGATCGCGCCCCAGATTGACCGCCACGCGCACAAGCCACGGACGCCACGGTGCGCTGCGGTCTGCGGGCGGGCGGCTGATTGCGCGTATGAAGGTTTCCTGCACCAGATCGTCGGCGTCCGCCGCATTGCCCGTCAGCCGGTAAAGCAGGCTCCACAAAAACCGCTCGTGCTGCCTGAAAATGTCCTCGGCAAGATTGGCCGTCAGCGCCGTCATATTTTTCGTCCCTTCAGGCCGCCGCCGCCCGCTTTGTATTTCCCATCACGCATTGCGCCGCCGCGCGCGCGCTCCACAGCGCCGCATCCGCAAGCATACCGTCATCGCCGACCCAGTCCCCGGCTACGAAAAGCCCCGGTATGTGGGGTACTGCGGGGCCGGGGCGACCTGCGAGCCCGCGCGGCGCCGCTGCAACGGCGTGCGCCACGGTCATCTTCGGCAGAAACCGCTCTACTATAACTTCGCGCCGCCATCCGGGCTGCACCGTATCGAGCGCGGTTTCGAGTTCGAGTCTTGCACTCTGCGGATCGTGCTCCTCGCCCGGCGCCAGATATTTGGCCGCGTGTATGAGCGCGCTGCCCTGAGGGCCGAGTCGCGCCGACGCCGAATGTACGGAGAAATAAAGCGGCCGGTCAATGCCGAGTGCAAACAGCGCGTGCGGGCGCGGCAAAGCGCCGAGCCCCAGATCCAGGCACGCGGCCTGAACCGGGACCGAACCGGCCGCCCACAGATCGAGGCTTCCGCCCGCGCCTTCGAGCAGGTCGCGCACATCGCGCGGCCCGCCCGCAGCAACCACTACGGCGGATGAATGAATCCGTGATCCGTCGCCCAGCCTCACGCCGCTGACGCCGCCGTGGTTTGTTTCCCTGATTACCGACATTGCGCGCGAGCCGGTAATTATATGCGCGCCCGCTTCGAGCGCCGATTTTCGCAACCCCTCGACAAGCGTCGCCCATCCGCCGTCCAGATACCACACGCCTCCCGTCAGTCCCATACGGAACTGATCTACGGCCGCACCCGCGCTCTGAAGGTTCGGCGCGTTCGTATAGGTTGAAACGCGGAACAATGCCTCGATCAGAAGGCGCGATTCCGACTGACGAAACTCGCGTGCGAGCCATTCGCTTACGGTCAGATGGCGCAGCTCGCTCGTATCCAGGCGTGAAAGACCGCCCAGCCAGCGCGCGAGTTCGAGTTTAGACTGCACGCCCAGCAGGCCCGTAGATAGCAGCGACATAAAACCGCTCGGCAGCGTATGCGCCGCACCGCCCGACAGCGCGTAAGCGCCCGAGGGCGCGGGGCGTCCGCCGCTGAAAGTTACGCCGAGTTCGCCGAGCACCTCAGCGCCCCGTCCGCGGCAGTAAAGCGCGTGCGGCCCGAGGTTGAAATGAAATCCGCGCCTCGTTTCCGTAGCGGCGCGGCCGCCCGTATCTTCGGATTTTTCCAGCACGATTACTGATTTGCCCGCGCGAGCGAGGTAGGTTGCGGCGGCAAGTCCCGCAAGTCCTCCGCCTGTTACCACCGCATCCGCCCGCCGCAATTGCTCGTTCATCGCCTGCATCTCCTTTTCATCTTGTAATTAAATCGCGTTTCTACCCGCTTCACGCGCGAAAGAAGCGAAAGGTTACACATCGGGGAGCCGGCGGCAGAAATTTTTAAATCAAACCACACGACATCAGGACATAAAAGAGAGATAACGGAACAAACGAAATAAGGCGAAACAGACGGAACAGACGGAACAGACGGAACAGACGGAAGGGTATGCACTTTTCCGTTTGTTCCGTCTCATTTCGTTTGTTCCGTTATCTCTCTTCTGTCCGTTGTCTCTCTTCTGTAAGATGGCGGTGATGCTCGACTACGTCTGGGAACTCGTCGACGCCGCACCGGCGCTCACAGCGCTCGCCGAGCGTTTGCAGCACGCGCCTGCAATCGCCGTCGATATAGAAACGATCAACTGGTGGAACCGCGAGGCGGAAAAAATCGCGCTCCTCCAGCTTGCCTTTCGCGATGAAACCCGCCCGCGCGTAGCCGTAGTCGATCCGCTGGCAATCGCCGACATCACGCCGCTGCATGCAATGCTCGCAGAAAGCTCTACGCCGAAGGCGATTCACAACGCTGGGTATGACGCGCCGCGACTGCTGCGCCACTACAGAATACACACCGCTCCCATACACGACACGATGCTGGCCGCGCGCCGCAGCGGGGAACGCCGCTGTTCGCTAAAAGCGCAGGTCGAAGCCCACCTCGGATTACAACTCGATAAAACCGAGCAGCGCAGCGACTGGGGCCGCCGACCGCTTGCATTCGAACAGTTGCGCTACGCCGCACTCGACGCCGCCTGCACGCTGCTGCTTTACGAACTCCAGATTGCGCGCGGACTGCGCGGCGAGTATCGATTGCGCGCGCCCGCTCCCGAGCGCCAGACGCCGCTTCCGCTCGCCGACCGGCCGCAACCGGGCGCCCTTCCGCAGGAACCCGCATCGCCGCAGTATTCTTCACCCGTTAAGGCTGCGCACGAAGAAGCGGACGAAGAAATGGATTTGACTGGGCTTGCGCTGCTCGGCATCGTATACGAACTCGGCGGGCGGTACAGTCCCGAGCAGTTGGCGGCGTCGGTAGGCCCGGAGCGTGTGGGGCTGGCGGGCTGGATCATAGATCGCGCGCTCGGACGCGATGCGGATCTGGATGAGGGAACGGCCCGCGATGAAATCGCGCGCTTGTGCGAACAGGGCTGGGTGCGCATCAACGCTGCACGCAGGCTCGAAGCAATCGATCGCGGCGCGCGATTGTGGCGGCGGCGCAGGTCGGAGATCGAATCCTGATGCGATGGCCGAAGGCATGGTGGATGGCGGGTTTATGGGCGCTGCCCGGACTCTACTTCGCCGTCCAGGTCTACCTCCAACACAGCGACCGCGATCACCCATTGAGGCCGTCTGAGGCGCTCGGCCGCGGCGTCTTCTTCTCGCTTCTCTGGGCCGTATCCTCGCCGCTGATTGTGCGCCTTGCGCGCGCCGTTTCGGTCATCACAGGCAACACCGACCGGCGCTCCACACCCTCTCCAAACTCGGCACTCAGCACCCAGCACTCAGCACTTCTTCTTCGCACCCAGCACTCAGCACTTTCTTCTTCCTCGCACTCAGCGCCTGCCCGCGGCCACTGGACCGACGGGTTGCTGCTGCACTTGCCGGTAGGGACGATATTTTCGCTTGCGCATCTTCTGGTATACGTGCTGGTGATATCGCATATGGAGGGCCGCTCGCCGCGTACATTCGACGCGCTGCTGGCGGAATTTCAACCGGTATTCTTCGATAATTTTGCGTGGTGGAGTCTGGTTTACTGGACGTTTCTGCTTGCGATTTATGCATTCGATTTCCACGAGCGTTATCAGGCGGGGCTGCTGCGCGCCACGCAGCTCGAAGCGCAGCTTGCGCAATCCGAACTCCAGGCGCTGAAGATGCAGCTTCATCCGCATTTTCTGTTCAACACGCTGAACTCGATCGCCGCGCTTATGCACGAAGACCCGGACACGGCCGACCGTATGATTGCGCGCCTCGGCGATTTTCTGCGCCTCACGATCCAGAGCGCGGGCGCGCATACGGTTGCGCTCGCCGAAGAGTTGAAGTTCCTCGAATACTACCTCGCAATCGAACGACTGCGCTTTCAGGATCGTCTTGCTACGGCGTTCGAGGTCCAAGCCGACGCGCTTTCGGTTCCGGTTCCGAATCTGCTTTTGCAGCCGATAGTCGAAAACGCGATCCGGCACGGCGTGGCGCAGATAGACCGGCCCGGCCGCCTCGTCATACGCGCACGGCGTTCGGGCGAGATGCTGCTGCTCGAAGTCGAGGACAACGGCCCCGGCATCAACTCCGCGCCCGATTCCGCCTCGGGCCTTAATGTAGGACTTGCAAACACGCGCGCCCGCCTCGAAGCCCTCTACGGCGCAAACCATCGCCTTGAACTGATGAAGAGTCCCGAAGGCGGAGTGCTCGTGCAAATCGGGATTCCGCTCCAGACGCTATAAAATGCCCGATACCGTGACCGAAATGCTGCGAATACTGATTGTGGATGATGAAGTGCTGGCGCGCAGGCGCATTCGGGATATGCTGCGCCGCGAAACCGATGTCGAAATCGTAGGCGAGTGCGCTACGGGCCCGGAAACCCTCAAGGCGGTCGATGAGCTGCGCCCCGATCTTGTTTTTCTGGATGTACAGATTCCGGGGCTCGACGGCCTTGCCGTATCCACGGCGCTCGCAGGCGAACACCCTCCGCTCATCATTTTCGTCACAGCGTATGACCAGTACGCGGTTCGCGCCTTTGAAGTGCGCGCGGTGGATTATCTGCTCAAGCCTTTCGACCGCGAGCGTTTCGGCGAAGCGCTCGGGCGCGCACGCACGGCTCTCGCCAACCGCCGGCGTGAGGGCGTAAACCAACGCATACTCGCACTGCTCGAAGAAATCCACGCGCGTCCGCGCTACCTCGACCGCCTCGTAATCAGCAACAACGACCGCGTATTCGTAATACGCACCGAAGAAATCGACTGGATCGAAGCCGAGGGCAATTACGTTCGCATACATTTCGGCAAAAGCTCCTCGATGCTGCGCGAAACACTCTCCGGGCTTGCCGCGCAGCTCGATCCGCAGAAGTTCCCGCGCATACACCGCTCGCAGATCGTCAATATCGACCGAATACAGGAACTGCAACCCTGGTCGCACCGCGACTGCCGTATAATCCTGCGCAACGGCACGCAGTTGATGCTCAGCCGTACCTACCGCGATCAGCTTTACCAACTGCTCGGCAAAAAGTAGCGGCGCTTCGTCACGCCGCACAACGGTTTCGTCATCCCCATACACCGCCCCGTCACATAATGCTTCGCCCCCCGATAGCGCTCTCTTAACATCACGCCCCGAAGCTAGATAACGAAACAGACGGAAAAAGAACGGAACAAACGGAAGCGTTCGGGTTTTTCGGTTCGGTTTTTTCGTTTGTTCCGTTCTTTTTCCGTCTGTTTCGTTATCTCTCTTCCACTTCACGTCATGGAGAGCGTCAACGATGTCGCAACTGTTTGCGGTCAAGCCGGTAGACCGGCTGCTTGCCGAAGCGCGCGAAGCGGGAGAAGGCGCGCTTACCCGCGCGCTCGGGCCGATGAATCTGGTCGCGCTCGGCATCGGAGCCGTAATCGGCGCCGGAATCTTCGTCATCACCGGGTCCGCCGCAGCGCAATTCGCGGGTCCGGCCATAGTGATTTCCTTCCTGCTCGCCGGACTCGGCTGCGCGTTCGCCGGTCTGTGTTACGCCGAACTCGCCTCGATGATTCCCGTAGCAGGCTCGGCCTACACCTACGGCTACGCCACGCTCGGCGAAATCTTCGCCTGGATCATAGGCTGGGATCTGGTGCTCGAATACGCTTTCAGCGCAGCGACCGTAGCCTCGGGCTGGGGCGCAACGATGGTCAGCCTGTTGCAGGATTTCGGCATCAATCTGCCGCCGCAGTTCATAGAAACGCCGGGCAGTCTGCTGGTTCATTACCACGGTCGATGGGAACCGATCTCGACCCTGGCGCCGGCGTTGCAGGCCGCGGGCGTAAACATCGATTCGCTGCCGCACGCCACGGGGCTTTTCAACCTTCCCGCCTGTCTTGCAGTAATCGCAGTAACGGCGATTCTGGTTGTGGGCATCCGCCAATCGGCGAACTTCAACGTCGCGGTCGTATTCATCAAGGTCGGCGCCGTCATCGTATTCATCATCATCGCGGCTGCGTATCTGTGGAAGAATCCGCAGGTAGCTGCAACGAACTGGACTCCGTTCATACCCCCCAACAAGGGGCATTACGGCGAGTTCGGATGGTCGGGCATATCGCGCGGCGCGGCGGTGATATTTTTCGCCTACATAGGATTCGACGCCGTATCCACCGCAGCGCAGGAAGCCAAAAACCCGCAGCGCGATATGCCCATAGGCATTCTCGGCTCGCTTGCCGTCTGCACGGTGCTCTATATCCTCGTAGCCGCATTGCTCACGGGCATCGTGCATTATCCGCAGTTGAACGTAGCGGCGCCGGTAGCGGTCGGGATCGACGTCGCCGGAGTGAGATGGGGAAGCCTTCTGGTCAAGGGCGGCTCTCTTGCCGGTTTGAGCACGGTGATGCTTGTGACATTGATGGGGCAGTCGCGGATTTTTTATACGATGTCGAAGGACGGCCTGCTGCCCCGATGGGCCTCGACCGTGCATCCGAGATTCAGGACTCCGTGGATCTCCACGATAGTCGTGGGCGTCGCAGTAGCGGTCTTTGCAGGATTGATTCCGATTTCGGCGCTCGGACAACTGGTGAGCATAGGGACGCTTTTTGCGTTTATCATCGTATGCGCGGCGGTGCTGATACTGCGGTCGCGAAGGCCGGATCTGCCTCGGGCGTTTCGGACGCCGTATTCGCCGATGACTCCGGTGTTGGGGATCGTGATTTCGCTGTATCTGATGTTGAGCCTGCCGCTCGATACGTGGATGCGGCTGGGGGCATGGCTGCTGATCGGCGTTTTCATTTATTTCGGCTACAGCCGCCGGCACAGCCGGATCGGCAAGGAGCGCGAAACACGCGCGAGCGCATGATTTTGTTTACAACCTGTTTTTTTACAACTTGCTGACATCTTTTTACGCTTTGTTGATGAAAGCGGGATGCGTATGGCTGTATGCTCGGGGCTGTAGTACGGGCCGCGCAATCAGGTCTATTTCATCGGGACGGAAGATCGAGGTTGCGCGGCCCGTATTTCTTTTCCCGTCCTTTTGGCCTTCCTCGAATTCCTCTTCCTCCGCCGGTTGATTTATTTTAGAATCCGGGCAGAGGCGGCAGGTTATGCACGATACGATCGAGAATCTTGTGTCGCAAATCAGGCTGCTCCCGTTTGAGGAGCGCCTGCTGCTGATTCAGCGCGTAGCCGAGGAGTTGCGCAACTCGGCATCAAGCGCAACTGAAGACTCAACCGGAGGCGCACCGGCATCAGCACCGGATTCCCGACTGATCTTCGGCAAATACCGGAATGCCGCCGATCGAATGTCTTCAGAGGAAGACTTTGTCTCGGCCGAATGGCAACCCGACGATAAAGTAATGAATGGGGAATAAGTCGGTTCTCGATACACATGCTCTGATCTGGTATCTCGAAGGAAATCCCAAGCTGGGTCCGGCGGCCCGCACAGTCATGGATGATCCGACGAGCGAAATGGTACTGCCGACAATAGTCCTGGCAGAAGCCATCCATATCGTATCCAGGGGACGAACGGCCATTCCTGCTGTCGCAGATTTGTTCAGAGATGTACTGAAGGATTCCCGCATCGAACTGGCGCCATTAACATTAGGGATATTGCAACAAAGCCTCGTCGCCTCTACCGTGCCCGAGATGCACGATCGGCTGATTGTAGCCACAGCTCTGCATCTGGAGAGCCTTGGTCATCAGGTAGAGATTCTGACAAAAGATCGTTCAATGATTGCTGTCGCGCTCGTGGACACAATCTGGTAATGGTGATTCATTGCACACCCACATAATTGCTGGTAAGGTACCCTCGCGTGATCCGGTGAACCAGCCTTCAGCGGATGCGCAGCAGTAGCGCTGCGCTCGAACACGCAAAACCGGAAAATTTTTGTCTCCCTTCCGCGTACAGAGACACACGGCGTCTCCCCGCGTGTTTTAGAGTGAGGTTCATCATGAGCAAGCAGGCATCGCTTTCGCCGCCCCGGCGTGTGCATATGCATGCGCTTGCGCGGTTGCTGCGTATTTGCGACGAGATCCGGCGCGGGCGCTATCCGAACAAGAGGCGACTCGCCGAAATTGTCGAGCGGGATATAAGGACGGTTCAGCGCGACCTGGCGGAGTTGACCAACGTCTACGACGCGCCTATCGAGTTCGACCGGCGGCAAAACGGATTTCATTTCACGGATCCCGACTGGCGATTTCCGGCGGTAGCGATAACGGAGGGCGAACTCGTAGCATTCTTCACCGCCGAGCGGATGCTGCGGCGGATCGACGCCGGAACGGTCGAGATCAGGCTGGCGCGCGAAGCGATCAGGAAGCTGGCGGCGCTTTTGCCTGAAGAAGTGGTAGTAGATCTGGCGGCGCTCGGCGAAGCGATCAGCTTTGCGCCGGAGCCCGCGCTGGACGCCGCGCCCGAAGTCCTCAGCCGACTTGCCGCTGCTGCGGCGCGCCGCGAGACGCTGCGGGTATTGTATTACTCGCAGCATCGCGGGGCGGAAACCGAGCGGGAGATAGACGTGCTGAAGCTGCATCAATGGCTGGGCGAGTGGTACGCCATCAGCCGCGACCACCTGAGCGGCGGCGAGGTACGGGATTTTCACGCCGGAAGGATCAGGAAGCTGGAAGCGACGGGGCGAACGTTTGAGCCGCCCGAAGGCTGGAATGCGGAAGAGCATCTGAAGCGCGGTTTCGGAATGTTTCGGGGCGGCGAGCCGGTCACGGTAGAAATCGAGTTCGACGCGCAGCAGGCGCCTTATGCGAGGGAGCGGCAGTTTCATCCGACGCAGCAGCGGAGAGAGTTGGAAGGCGGGCGAGTCGGATTGACTTTCGACGTGACTGAGGCGGCGCTCGTGCAGGTGGCGCGGTGGCTGATGCAATACGGAGAGCACGCTATTGCGATCACCCCGCCGAAGCTGCGCCGAATGATGAAGCGGCAGTTGACGGCGGCGACGGCGCTTTATGCCGACGACGATGACGAAAACGGGGAATAGCGATGAGAGACGACCCTTATCTGCTATGGGCCAAGCTGCCCAGAGAATCGGAGAACTCTCGCGCGTTCCATCCGCTCATTTGCCACATGCTGGATGTCGCGGTAGTCGCGCGAATAATGTGGCGGGAAGTGCTGTCAGAAACGGCTCGGAGACAAACCGCCGAGTCTTTGCAACTCCCCGTCGATGAAGCCGAGAAATGGATCGCTTACCTTGCGGCGTTGCACGATCTCGGCAAGGCGTCCCCTGCATTCCAGCTTCGCAAAGAAGCACGACATCTTTTTGAAATCTACAGAACTCTGGGTAGACCTCCGAACGTTGAGGCAAAGGATTGCCCACACGGAGGAGTCACGGCAGAGACGTTGCCGGATATTCTCACCGAGGAGTTTGGGATTGATGGCCAAACAGCAATGCGCCTCTCGGTTGTTATCGGCGGGCATCACGGAACATTCCCGACCAGCACCGAATTGTTGCAATACCCTGACCCCGGAGTTGGAATAACCTCCCGGTGGAAAACGATACGCCGCGGAATATCCCTGATGTTGAGAGATTTGCTCGGCGTGTCAAAACATGCCATTCCGCATGGATGCGACCACGCCACAGCGATGTTTATCGCAGGACTGGTTTCAGTCGCCGACTGGATCGGATCGAACAACGATTATTTCCCTTATCTGGTGGGCGATTTTGCTTCCTTGCCGACATTGTCGCTCGATGAATATATGCGCAACGCCGAGGCCGGCGCGAGACTGGCGCTGACCCGACTTGGCTGGATGGACTGGGAACAACCGACGGCTCCCTTAGAGTTCTCACAGTTATTCAGTTTTATTTCCTCGCCTCGCCCGCTGCAGCAGGCAACGATAGCGATCGCCAATAAACTGGCGCCGCCGGCCATCGTCATCATCGAAGCTCCAATGGGTGAAGGCAAAACCGAGGCGGCTCTATATCTGGCCGACAGGTGGGGAGTCAGTCCCGGACCGCGCGGTTGCTATATCGCACTTCCCACCCAGGCCACCAGCAACCAGATGTTCACTCGCGTGCGCAATTTTCTGTCGGGACGCTACCCGGAGGAACGCA
>JAHBSF010000007.1 GCA_019639255.1 Acidobacteriota bacterium
GCGTTGACCTCTATTATTCAGGGCCTCGATTTTTCGGGGATTGATGTCGACGCCCATAATTTACCACACCAAACGGCAGGACATCACCGGTATCTGCGCAGAATTCACAGGTATGTATAGCGAGACTCAAAAGAGATAACGGAACAAACGGAAATAGACGAAACAGACGGAACAGGTATTGCTTTTCCGTTTGTTCCGTTGACTCTTTTGCCCCTGTAAGCGGCAGTTCGCCTCAGGGTTCGGTAACGGGAATTTGCACGTCGCGCTCAAAACGAATGCGCAGTATTGTGCCCGGCGCCAACCTGATATCGTTGCCTTTGGTCATCAAAACGCCGCCCGCAGCTCCTACGCCCACTGCCGTTGCGAGTCCGCCGAGCCCGCCGCCCGCAGCAACTACGATCAAGCCGCCGACGCCGCCGAGTCCTGCCCCGCGACCGGCGTTTTCCGCCGTGCGGCCGCCCGATTTCCCGGCTCCTACTTTCCCTTCATCGTCCTTTGATCTGTACTTCTCGTCATTGGCGTAATCGTCAATAGCCGTCACGACGGTAGAAATCTTCTCGGCGCCGTAGGGCATGCGCATCGTTTCGAAAACGATGGTCATCGTTGCCTGTTTTTGCGGACGCTTTGCCGCCTGCACATGGGTAATACGGCCGAAGAACTCTGTGCCTCGCGGAACCAGCACTCGGCCCTGCGCGTCCCGCAGAGGTTCATAGAGCACGGCTTCTATCGGATCGCCGACTTCATTGAGCTTCGAACTCAGGCTTGTTTGCAGCGAAAGCCTTGCCTGCGAGCCTTCTTCGAGCGTTGCATTTCCGGGGCGCTTGCGCAGTTCACCGGATTCCTGCGTCTGCACCTGCTGTGCGGGCTCATCAGGCGCCGGCGTTTGGGCTGAAGCGGCGAGGGACATCGTCGCCCCCAAACACACAGATAACAAAAGATAGTACAAACATCTCATACTGCACTCCTTCCAGCCTGCCAATAATCGCTGCCGCTTAAATCAATCCACACGACTTTGGGCCGAAAAAGAGAGATAACGGAACAAACGAAATGAAACAAAAATTACGAAACAATTCAATAATTCCGTCTGTTCCGTCTATTTTCGTCTGTTTCGTCATCTTTCTTCCGTTTCACGCTTTGTACCAATTTGATGCAGATCGGTTTAGCGGCGCTTGACGTCGCTGCGGCGAACCTCGTCGATTTCACGGTCGCGCGATCGCGTGCGATCCGAATGCTTTTCCTCGATTTCGCTCCGTCCGGATGCGCGACGCAACAGTCGCAATGACCTATCCTTCGAGCGCTTGATCTCCCGTCGCCCGTCCTCAAATTGGATCTCCACGGCATTTCCGCCTTCAAGCAGTCTGACCACCTCGCCGTATGCCATTCCGGATCCGAAGGCGTATGAGATTTCATCGCCTATGCCGAACGGGGCAGCGGGATTCTGCTGATTACTCATGACTAGCGGCCTCCCATAATGGACGGGATTATTTTTGACTTAACATGCCCGATTACTCTATTCACCGGTAATTTACCGGATCATCCACCGCCGAAAACCTTTTGCTGCAAACGGCGCATACCGCGCAGCCACCGATCATAATCATCGGCCTTGCGCCGGAAGTATTCCCCGACCTCGGGATGCGGAAGGATTAGAAATCGTTCTTCGGCAAGGCCCGCAACGACTGCATCAGCGACTTCATCCGGAGTTCGAGCCGAATCGCGCAGGAACTGAGCAGCCTCGCCTTCGGACTGAAGCATGCGCGTCAGCACGCCTTGCGGGCACAACGCCGACACTCTGACGCCCCGATCGCCGTACGTAATCGATAGCCACTCTGCAAAGGCAAGAGCCGCGTGTTTGGTGACGGAATATGGGGCTGAACCGATCTGTGTGAGCAGACCGGCGGCGGAAACCGTTTGCAGCAGGTAGCCCTCGCCGCGTTCGAGCATCGCAGGTATAACGGCGCGAGCCGCGTATATATGGTGGAGAACGTTGACGCCAAAGATGCGTTCCCAGTCCTCGTTTGAAACTTCTATACCGCCCGGCATGCCGCCAATGCCGGCATTGGAACAGAAAATATCTATTTCCCCGAAAGCATTCCTTGTCTCAGCGACAAGGCGAATGATGTCGGATTCATTGCTTACATCGACGCTGATTGCAAGTCCGCCTATTTCTTTGGCGACTTCAGTAGCAGCGTTTGCGTCGATATCGGCGACGACGACCCCGCGCGCGCCCTCGGCGGCGAATCTCAAACAAAGCGCGCGACCGATGCCGTGCCCACCGCCGGTTACGACTGCGACCTTGTCCTTTAGTAGCATTCGGCGCTCCAGAACACAGATAACTGCACTTGCAGAATGAAACGAACAAAAACGAAAAGTACGAAGATTACCCTGGTTATAATCGATCTTCGTTTATTTCGTTAGCTTTCTTCCCGGGGGATTCTAAATCACTCCGTCGAACAATGGAAATGAAAGACCCGGGACAGTAATCTTGCGAATCTCAAGCTTGGGTTTGAATGCGGTTTGCGCTGAAGGTATCATCTACATATCCGTCCCGTGCCGGGGTAGTAATTGAAATGTATTGCAACTCCGAAAGGAGCCCGCGCCGTGAAAAACCGTTTTATCACCTCTCTCGCCATGACTGCGGTTCTCGTGAGTTCTTTTTGTTTGCCGGGGTGGGCCGAGCAGCAGAAGAAGAAAGTTGAAGAATCGGGCGATATTATCAAGCTCGATACCACACTCGTTACCGTTCCTGTGATCGTAAGCGATCGCAACGACGTTTATATACCGGGCATACTGCGGGAAGAATTCTCCCTGTTTGAGGACGGGGTCAGGCAAGAAATAGTCTTTTTCGCCGCAACCGAGGAGCCGTTCAACGTGGTTCTGATGCTCGATACGAGCGGGAGCACCAGAGAGAAAATTGGTTCCATGCAGCGTGCGGCCTCAGCCTTTGTCGCGCAACTCAAGCCGGCCGATAGAATCAAACTTATTTCTTTTGACGATGCTGTAAGGGAACTGAGTCCGTTTACGAATGATCGCTCCGAACTCAATCGCGCAATCCGCGAAACGCAACCGGGGCAGGGGACCAAGCTGTATGATGCAATGAAACTGGCCCTGAATAACCTGGTCCAGATCAAGGGGCGCAAGGCGATTGTTATTTTTACCGATGGCGTTGACTGGCGCAGCGACCAAACCACGTATGACGACAACCTGAAAGCCATCGAAGAATCCGGAGTAATTGTCTATCCGATAAGATATGAAACGCGGGCCGAAACCGAGGCGCTCGTACGCGAACAGAGCGACAGATACGGCTCGGCTTCAGATGTAGGATTGATCCTTGGCGGTCCGCCAATCGGAACCACACCGCCGACTACTCCAGGCGGCGGTCCTTCCCAGGTTCCTCAACGCCGTTCCGGTAACGGGGATGACCCATGGAAGCTGCCGGGTCCAGATCCAACCGTCATATTGCGTGATCCGCGCGTATCGCGTTATCCGGGACAAACGCCGGGCGGCCGCCTTCCCGATGACAGATTCCCTGACAATAGAAATCCCGACAACCGGTTTCCCGACCGCCGCTTTCCCGATAACCGGTCTCGATTTCCGGACGACCGCACGGGGCGGGCCGAAGATCGGTTTCCCGATTCTTCGGGACCCGATACGCGCCGCCGTTCAAATGACTCGATAAGCGTGCTGCTCGACAACCTTTATTACACGGGCGACAGATACCTGCTCGATATCGCTCGCATATCCGGGGGCAAACATCATCGCGCCGACTCGCTCCGCGATTTGCCGGCGGCTTTTGAGCAAATAGCAGAGGAGTTGCGACTGCAGTACGCTCTCGGGTACTACTCCAGCAATGCGTCCAACGACGGGAAATACCGGAAAATTCAGGTGCGTGTTAACAGGAAAGATTCGGTAGTCCGCGCTCGTCCGGGATACCGGACTCCCAAGCCGTAGACCGGCACTGCGTGAGGGGAGAGATAACGGAACAAACGAAATGAAACAAAAATTACGGAACAGTTGAATATTTCCGTTCTTTCCGTTTCATTTCGTCTGTTCCGTTATCTCTCCCTACTTCAGTCAATTTTGCGAGGCCTGCCCGAGTGATAATCCTGCCGACATCCGACCCGGGGTTCGCGGCCGTAGGCGAATGTGCGCGACACCGGAGTTGCACAAAGTCCCGCCTGCGGAAGCAGTCCGGTTAACGGGCATACATCCAGCGTTATCCACGCCACAGTCGGCGATGAATCCGCGGGTGGGCGCGATTGGGCCATTTCAGGATCACGGGATGCCGGCCGAGATGCGGGAATTTCAGGATCATCCGGATCGTGTTCGGGTTGTTCGCGCGAGCCATTCCCCGGTTCGGTCCCGCGTATGAAAAGTTCGTGGCGGGCATTTTCAGTCCCCGCGTGTGCAAGCTGTCCCGTAACGGGATCGATATCAACGGTCAGAATTTCGCCCGGGTCGGTGAAATCTCCTCCGAGCTCCGGTCGTTCGTTCAGCGCCCGCATCATGAATTCGGCCCATATCGGCGCAGCAGCAACGCCGCCGGTAAGGCCTATGTCGGCATTGTTGTCGAATCCTACCCATACGACGCACACCAGATTCGGCGTATAACCGGCGAACCACGCATCGCGCGAACTGCCGGTCTTGCCCGCAGCAATTCCCCGAAATCCCATCTGCCGGACGCGCGATCCTGTGCCGCGGTCCAGCACATCCTTCATCATCGAGGTCATAACATACGCGACCTGCGGTGAAATTACGTCGCGGGATTCCGATGAGCCGCTGTATACGGTCGTACCCCTGGACAGCGTGATTCGGCGTATTGCGACCGGCGAGGATCTAACACCCTGATTGGCGAAAATCGTATAGGCGGCTGCAACCTGAAGCGGTGTAGCCTCTCCAACCCCGAGTGCGAGGGATGGAACTACCGGCACGCGCGGAAGCCCGGCTCTCTCGGCAAGCCGCGCTATTTGTGAGAAACCGACGCGTTCGGCCAGTTCCACGGTAATTACGTTTTTGGAGTGCACAAGCGCGTCTCGCATCGTCAACGGGCGGTTATCATACTTGTCGCCGTAATTGCCCGGCTTGTACGGCTTGCCCTGCGGGTTGTCGAACGTGCGCGGTTCATCCATAAACATCGTTGCAGGGGTCAACGCCACACCGTCGTAGTCCGATGTTTGAGAAAGCGCCGCTGAGTATACAAACGGTTTGAATACTGAACCGGGTTGGCGCCGCGCCTCGGTGGCGCGGTTAAGCTGGCTGGCAACGTAATCTCGTCCACCAACCATGGCCAGGATTTCGCCGGTTTTCGGATTCAAAGCCACGAGCGCGGCCTGCAAACCGGCGGTGCCGCCCTTGCGTTTCGCCAGCATCTTCTCGACGCCGGCCATGTGTTTGGTCACGGCCTGGTAGGCGGCGCGCTGCAAGCCTAAGTCCAGAGTCGAATAAATTCTCAGACTTCGCAGCGCGGTTACTCGATCGTCGAATTCCCGTTCAAGCTGCCGCGTAAGGTAATCGACGAAGTACGGTGCTTCCGAAGCGTCTACCGCCCCGCTTTTGCCCTTGACGCCCAGAGGCGCGCGTTTTGCGGCTTCGACTTCTTCACGGCCGGCTATGCCTTCGAGACACATCTGTTCGAGCACGAAATTTCTGCGTTCGCGAGCGCGTGCTTCGTGATTGAAAGGATTGTAATAGTTCGGGCTGCGGATAATGCCGGCAAGCAACGCAGATTCGGCGAGCGTTAATTGCGATATGTCCTTGTCGAAGTATGAACGCGCGGCCTGGCCGAATCCATTGATTGAGAATCCGCCGCGTTGACCGAGATAGATCTGGTTGCAATACATTGCCATGATCTGTTCTTTGGTCAGGCGCTGTTCGAGAAGAACCGAAATATAGGCTTCAGCAAGCTTTCTTTTCGGTGTTCTTTCGGGCTTGAGGTAAAAGTTCTTTACGAGTTGCTGGGTAATCGAGCTCCCGCCCTCGCGCAGCTCACCGGCCTGATAATCCCGGATTGCCGCTCGAACTATACCGCGCCAGTTGATGCCCAGATGCTCGAAGAACTGCCGGTCTTCAATCACTACAATCGCATCTATCAGGTGTTTCGGCAGATCCTTGTAATCGATGATCTTGCGCTTTTCCCGCTCCGGATTAACTACGGAAGAAATGAGTTCGGGTTCCAGCGCAGTGCGTTCCAACGGTTGGCGGGTCGATAGGTCTTCGATGGACTGAAGAGTTTCGCCTCCGCGCGAAAACGTCAGGCGTACTTTCCTGAATGCCGATGCGCCGTCTATGACTACATCTGTACCCGGTTCGATTTCCAGAGCGTTGCCGCGTACGGTAAAGCGTCCGCGTTTGTCGTTCTCCGTGGCCTGGTGCTCAATGTACCCGATGCGTTTGAGGTGTGTGAGCACGGCGCCGAGTTTTATTCCCGATCCCGGACGCAGCTCGGGCGCAGCGGCGTAAATTCCCGAGGATCGCACGAACATATCGCCGCGCAATCCCGCGTCGATCATTTCGGTAAACCGGAAATAGTAATAAACGAAAACGCCGATTGTGATCAGCAGGAGCAGGCAGCAGGGGGCGAGTATGTAGGGAGAGAGTAAAAATCTCCACGCTCGGCGCAGCAGCGAGTCCCGCTTCGCCGGTCGCCTCAAAGGTAGTCTGGAGCTGCGCGCCGGATTGATTTTTCTTGCCATGAACCAGATCCTCGGCAACCGCAATTATGACTCATTATTCCGTGGTGTCAATCGGAGGGTAATTTTTGGAATGAAAGAGAGATGACGGAACAAACGAAAAATGACGGAACAGACGAAAATACTCTGTCTTTCCATAATATTTCGTTTTATTTCGTTTGTTCCGTTATTGCTCTTTCAATCATTTTCATCAACGCCGAAATATCGCATCCATTCATCCGCTTCGTCCGGTGCAACTCGCGGTTGAGCCTCGGCAGTATGCGCCGACAGGGAATCGAGCCGCCGCCGGAACTCCCCGCTGCGCATAACGCGCGCGCCGCATACGCGGACTCGGCCGGCAAGCGCCGCATCCGACGTAACGACAATAATGTTGCGGCGATTCGGGTCGGATTCGATCATTTCAACAATGCGCGAATCGGCGTCCGATCCGCGTCGGGCATAATGTATGCGAACGCGTCCGTGGTGGGAAGCTTCGGGATAACCCTGATCAGGGGCGCCGTCGAAAACAACGGCGATTGTAAGGTGAAAGCGTCGGGCCAGTTCTGCCATTTCGCGCAACAGCCTGCGCCTTGATCCCGGTTTATCGCGATGCCAACCCGGCCGTTGCCCGATTACGTTGTTTCCATCGACGAGATACATCGGAAGGAAGAACAAGAAAGCACTTTCTTCTCTCATTCGCCCCGGCCGAGCGCGCGAACGATGCCTCGGCGCATGTTATCGATTCCTGAAGCCTTGTTTACGAAGATGGTGAATTCATCGACCGTTACCTCGCCGAGGGATTGGGTTGTACGGTTCGCCGTAGAAATTATTACGGGAAGGGTTTTGGTGCGCTCCGCCGCCCGGATCTGCTGCAAGACCTTGTATCCGTTCATAAGCGGCATCATAACGTCGAGGATTACAAGCGAAATTTCCGCATCGCTTTCGATCGTATCAACAGCGTCGCGGCCGTTGCCTACTTCGATGACCTCCAGGCCCTGCTCGCGCGCGACCACTTTCCAAAGAAATCGCGCATCCTTGTCGTCATCTGCGATCAGTATCTTCTCAGCCATATGCCAGCCTCCTGATTGATTACACGGCACTCTATCACGCCCATCCGCCCGTAGTCCAAGCCGGCGCCCGAGAAACCGCATCTGCAGCCGCACTTGCCGTATTGGCGTGTGGTTCGATAGTATCGACGCGATGAATCTGACGTCATTTTCACAAATGGACCCGCGTGAAGAAGCATACCTTTACGACCTTTGCGTTGCCCCGCTTTGGCGCGAAGCGTTCAATCAACTTTTTGATTCCGAAATAAAGAAGCCGGACCCGGGGCGTATTCTCGACGCCGGCTGCGGTACCGGCGATTTTTCTATCGGCCTTTCAGCCGGACTCAACGCCAAATCCTCGATTCTGGGCATCGATCCGAGCAGCGAACGCATTGAAATCGCCCGGGCAAAAGCTCAGCTTAAAAAGATCGAAAGACTGAATTTTCAGGTCGGTGAGATCGAGACAACGGGATTAGGCAATAATGAATTCGATCTCGTCTTCGGCGACCTGTCACTTCGGTCCGGGAGTGATCTGGGCGGTGCGTTTGCAGAACTTCACCGCGTAGCGAAACCCGGCGCGACTCTCGTTGCAATGCTTGCTACACGCGGAAGCTTCGACGAATTTTTCTCAGTATTTTGGGAAAGCCTCTACGATCAGGGGATTCACGAATCGACACCTGGTCTCGAAACGTTGATAACCGCTCGGCTAACCGCCCCGGATGCCGAAAGAATGGCTTCTGCGGCAGGGTGGCGCCGAGTGCGCAGCGTTACGCAGAAACAATTATTCGATTTCGATGATGCGCCCTCGTTTCTGTCAGACCCGCTGATGGGGCATTACTTTTTCCCCGAATGGTTCGGACTGATAACCAATGATGCCGAGCGCGATAGAGTGAGAGAAAGCCTGATTCGGATAATCGATCGCGATCGCCACGGCCTGCCTTTTGACGTGTCCATCAAGGCGACGATGATTATCGGCGAAAAATAATGCTGAAGAGAGATTACGGAATAAACGAAATGAAACGAAAATGACGGAAATCCCCAGTCTTTCGGTGATTTTTCGTTTTATTTCGTTTGTTCCGTTATCTCTCTTCGGCATCTAAGCCGAAAGTGCTGCGGTGACTATACTCCGGGCTTCGTCAAGAATGCAGGCAAGATGTTGTTCGTCACGGAAGCTTTCGGCGTAGAGTTTGTACAGATCTTCAGTACCCGAAGGCCGCGCAGCAAACCATCCGTTTGCGGTTACGACTTTCAATCCGCCTATGGAAGCCCCGTTGCCGGGCGCCGCAGTGAGTCTGGCTATAATCGGTTCTCCCGCAAGATGACTTGCCGTTACTGATTCGGGCGTAAGTTTCCTGAATGCGGATTTCTGTTCAGGCGATGCCGGCGCATCGATGCGGCGGTAATGCGGCGTGCCGAACCTCTGAGTCATTTCAGTAAAATGTTCGCCCGGATCACGGCCCGTTCGCGCAGTTATTTCAGCAGCAAGTAAACCGAGGATCAATCCGTCTTTGTCCGTAGTCCATACAGTGCCGTCTTTTCGCAGGAAACTGGCGCCGGCGCTTTCCTCGCCGCCGAAACATACAGAACCGTCAAACAGGCCCGGCGCAAACCACTTGAAGCCAACCGGAGTTTCAAACAGTCGCCTATTTTCTTCGCCTGCTACCCGGTCGATAAGGCTGCTGCTCACAAGCGTCTTTCCTACGGCGGCAGATCGCGACCATCTCGACCGATTGCGAAGCAGATACCAAATGGAGACTGCAAGGTAGTGGTTCGGGTTCAATAACCCGGTTGAGGGAGCCACGATGCCGTGACGGTCGGCGTCAGGATCATTGCCGAAGGCGATTCCGAAAGCGTCCTTCAGACCTACAAGGCCCGCCATCGCATACGGACTCGAACAATCCATACGGATCTTGCCGTCGTGATCGAGCGTCATAAATCCGAATTTCGGATCTACCTGCGGATTGACCACCTCAATCTGCAGGTTGTACATCTCTGCTATCGGCGCCCAGTATTCGACCGCGGAGCCTCCGAGAGGGTCTACGCCGATGCGAATCCCCGATTTACTTACCGCGTCGAGATCCAATACGTTCGCAAGATCCTTAACGTAGGGAATCAAAAAATCTCCGGCATGAATTGCCGAACTGCGGCGCGCGGTTTCAAACGCCATTCGTTTGACTTGCGTGTTTTCGCCGCGCAGAAGTTCATTGGCTCGGATCTGGATTGCATCCGTAACGTCGGTATCGGCTGGGCCTCCGTTCGGCGGGTTGTACTTGAAACCTCCATCCGAGGGAGGATTGTGCGATGGCGTGATTACAACACCGTCGGCAAGCCCGGTTTTTCGGCTGCGATTGTATTCCAGTATTGCCCGAGAAATCGCCGGTGTGGGCGTAAAACCGTTGTTATTCTGAATGACGGTTTCTACGCCGTTTGCAGCCAGTACCTCAACAGTAGTCTGCTCGGCGGGAATGCTCAGCGCGTGAGTATCTTTGCCGACAAACAGCGGGCCGTCGATGCCGGCAGTACGGCGGTATTCGCATATTGCCTGCGTTATGGCGAGAATATGCGCCTCGTTGAAAGATCCATCGGAGGATTTTCCCCGATGCCCGCTTGTCCCGAAGCTCACGAGTTGCGATGTCCGGGAAGGATCGGGCCTGATCTCATAATATGCGCGTTCGAGCGCGGATGGATCTACAAGATCCTCGGGGAGTGCTCTCATTCCGGCGCGTGGATGCATTGCCATCGGTTAGTTCCGTTTTTCCGTGATTTTCGTTACATTTCGTTTATTCCGTCAGCTTTTCGGAATCATTTCAGCCGGAACGAATGGTCTGTAAGGTATTTCCAGCCTTCGTCGCCGAGCAAATCGAGCGAAGACAGTCCGTCGTGTTCGGTGCCCGGGTAAACATAAATACCGTCTCGTTCGATTGCCCGCGGATCAAGTGCGCGTGCTGCTTCAAGCAGAGACGTAAACGTTTCCGCCGTCCAGTATTCTTTCTCTTCGAAACCTTCGGCCACACTGCGAAAGGGCGCAGCAAGTTGGGCGTATGTAGGGCGGAAACGAATGTCTCCCACATCGTCCTCGACCGGTTCCTGATGGTTGTCGATAAGCATGATGATGGTGACTACCAGATATTCTTTCTTGTCTGAAAAGCGGCTTAGTTTGTCCACCTCTGAGCCCATCTCGTCGGGTTCGGTCGCCATCGAGGCTTCGAGTTCATTGCGCCATTGATTGTAGCTGGAAATCGAGGTGTCGGCGTCGGTGTAGTATTCCCAGAAGCCGTACTCCCACGCGTACTTGTTTTCTATCAGCAGCGCGGCTACGGCTTTGATAAAACGCCGCTTTTCCTCGACGCTGTCGGTTTCATCTTCGGCCTCGATCAGACGTGCGAGTTGTGCGCGAAGCGTATCGCCGCCGAATACCTGGATTGCTATCTGAATGCCGAAGAAAATGGCGTAACCCGCAGTATCGCCGCCGCTGAAAAACGTCCGCCGGGATGTGCTGATCCGCGCACCCGATTTACGAGTGGCAAGATAAACACCGGTCGCCAGAAGCGAACCGAGAAGCAACATCAATACTACATAGGCGCCCGTACTCAACAGCAATATGATTAATGTGAAGGCGATTGCGCTTACAGCCATTTGGGTGATTCTCCAGGTCTTATTGATATTTTTGTAATCTAAATCAATCCATACGACGTTGGGACAGGGAAGAGAGATAACGGAATAAACGAAATGAAACGAAAATCACTGAAAAGTTGAATATTTCCGTCTGTTCCGTCTTCTTTCGTCTGTTCCGTTATCTCTCTTTCGTCTCACGCTTTGAACCAATCTCCGGTGGATCGATTCAACCTCCGAACCATCCGCCGCTGCGCCCGTAAGATCCGGATCGCCCGAGGCGGGTTCCGGTTACGCGCCCACCCGACATTCTCACGCTTGTCCGCCCGAATCCGCTCGGTCGGGAGCGCCCGACTCCGCGCGCTCCACCCGTTCTGGATGCGCTGAAGATGGTAGTCCTCGTTTGGGGGCGGTACCTTGGCGGAGACGGAGCAGGACCGCTAGGACGGGGCATCGTCGTGGCTCGTCCGCCCCGCGTTAAGATTACGGTAGGCGACGGACGGTATCCGTAATGACTGTAAAACCACCAGTGCGAAAGCGGTGAACCGCCGTAATAATAGTGGCGTTCCCGCACTTTGGTTGGGGTGCTTTCGGTAGAGCCTGCGATTTCGATTTCCTCGTCGAATGGTTTGAAATCCGAGAGTCGCAGCAATCGGACGCCTATCGAATTCTTGTCGAATTCCACGAATTCGTCGTTGAGGTCGTCGAGTTCCTCTCGCTGCGTTTCATCCCGCACAAGGTAAATTACGTTTGTAATGCCGCGTTCGCGCAGTTGATCGATGGGAGGGATTTTGGCCAGATAACGGTTGTCGAACTGGGTGTTTTCATCCCGGTAAGGACTCAGTCGCTGCGAATCCAGAAGGATCATCGCGGGGGCGCCGGGCTTCAGTTGGGCTTTCTTTTCCTCGATTTCATGCGCGTAATAAACCATTCCCGCAAGCGTTTCGTGTGCGCGTACCACGCCGTCCGGATGCGGCCAGTTGTCGTAAGCCGGAACCAGCACAACCGTGTCTGCAAGGGCGGCGCCGAGCGCAACGCTTGCCGGACCCGGCAGATCAGAAAGAATCAGGGTTTGGGCTCCGTCCGTAGCTTGTCCGAGCAGTTCGCGCAGGCCCTCGGCTCGTTCGTACGTATCGCGCATATCGGTAGACACAATCGGCCGGATCTGCTCGCGAAGAGTACTCTGGTTTAGCGACTGGATCAGCGTGGGAACGAAAAACGGCTGCCACGACGTGCTGGCCGGCTGGTACACCTCGATCAGTCGCCTTGGATCGAGGTATGGAAACCAATCAGGCCGGACGCGGCTGTCGACCTGAATCGGCGATCCGGAAGTGAAGCTCAATCGCTTGTTCGGCGCGCCAACGTTCCAGCCCTCCTTGCGCTGCAGTTCCAGGGAATCGAACGTGATTTCATCGCTGTCATCGAGTGCAAACTTGTAAAACGACAGCCCTGCCATCGAAAGCGCCGAGCCCCAGGCTATTCCTTTGCCGAGCCTTTGCGATGCCGTGCGACGCGAGATTTCTTCCCTGAACCAGTCGGTCATCTGTCCGCCGCTCGTTGCATCAGGTGTTGTCTTGTTTTTGCGTGTGCGGTGTCGGGTCTTTTTCGCCATATGCGGAATTATCAGGATTAAAGAGAGATTACGGAATAAACGAAAAAAGACGGAACAGACGAAAACATTCAACTTTTCCGAAATATACGTTTTATTTCGCTATTTCTGTTATCTTCAGCAATTTCTTTGATCGGATCAAGATGGAGATCATCCACGATGAAGGTTTCGCCTGCAAGCGAAAGAAAGCCGAATGTCCCAAAAGCACGCTCATCGCGGGTAAGCGAGGAGTCTGTAAAACTGCCGAGAGTCGTGCGCTCGCCGGTTTCATTCGATTCCATCGTATGCTCGATTTTGTGACCCCTTATTGAAATTTCAACCGTGTACGATGTCTTGTCGTCCGGGGTGTCGAGCACGGGCGTCGGCGTATCTACCTGTTCGGGCCGCCCGCCGTCGCGCACAATGTAGGTATAAAATCTGTTCGGAATATGCGTAGTGGAGTTTGGACCGGATAGATGAAACAGATAGTAGTTCCTGCCCTTCTCATCGGCGCGAACCGCCCACGTAGCGCCGCGCCCATCCGGCATCCACAGCGCAAAATTTATCAGAAGATCCCTGTAAATCTTCCCTCGCATCCAGCCGGTAGCAGATCCTGAAATCCTGAGCCTGCGATTGTTTCCCTCGCGCAGTATTTCCCACGTTTCGGGAGCCGCCCAATGCGTGAGGTCATCAAAGAAATCCGACGTTCCGTCCGACGTTACTACGGGCTCCAGCATAGACTCGATGCTGTTTTCACCCGGCGCGAGGATCTTGCGAACGGTTCGCGGCTCGTACCCGAGCATCTCTATCAGAATCAAATGCTCGGCCGGCTCCTGAACGGGCACGTCGAACCGGAGCCGCCCGTCTTCCGGCATCTGGCCTTTCAGTTCGCCGTCCAGAAACACATTTGCGCCCGGAGTAGAGAGCAGCGTTACCCGTGCGGTTTTTTCAAGGCGAATGAAGACAGTAGAGGATTCGCCTACGGCAATGCCGCTGAAATCTATCGGGGCAATAAATTCGCTGTATTCAGGGTGACGGATCTTGAGCGTATGCCGCCCTTCGGGAACATCGGCAATCGTCGGCACGCCGGAAATTGACGAAAGTTCAACGGGCGAATCATCGATGAATACTTCGGCGTCGGGCGGCAGCGTGGGAAGGCGCAGGCTGCGAGACTCGGCAGTCAGTTTATATCTCGCAACTATCTGCGATTTTGACAATTTCGATATTATTCTTTCGCCGCTATAGCCGGGATATTCGGCTTCGATGCTGTAGGTCTGGCCGCGCGGCAGTGTAAAGATGGCCTGCCCGTCAGAGTCGGCTTCCATGTGGCGAATGATTCTGCCTGCGGGATCTTTGATGTATACCTGTCCGCGAACTATCGGGTCGAGCAGCACGGCGAGTTGCGCAGTTGACGGCGGTTGATTTACTGGGGCCTTGACGCGCAGAGAATCGTTTTTCGATCTTTCGCGGGGCTTTTCTATTCTTTCGATCGGAAGCTCGCGAAACGGCGCCTGGCCGCCCGCATTTGCAGTTAGCGCAAGCACACACAGGGCAAATACTTTGACGTAACCTGTCAGAGATGCCGGGCGCGAGATTCTGATCATGACGGCACTATTCTAACGGGCATCCCGGGCGCAGCGAAAGCCTATATACTCTTCTTTATTGGTAGGCGGGTAAACATATCTATAGGTTGCTTGCTGAAACTCGGCTGCTACATTGAACGCGCCGCCGCGCAATACCTTTTGCCCGATTGCCTGATCAATAGTTTTGCCTTGCGGCATTTGGCCGCCGGGGTAGAGTCGAAAATCGCTTGAGGTCCATTCAAGCACGTTGCCTGCCATATCATACACACCGAAGGGGCTTCTGCCATCCGGGTAATTTCTGACCTGGTCCGGGGCAAGTTTTCCCGCGTTGGAGAATCTTTCAATCCATTGGTTGCCGTACGGGTAAAGTCGGCCGTCTGAGCCGCGCGCTGCATACTCCCATTCTTCTTCGGTAGGAAGTCGGCGTCCTATCGCCTCGCAGTAGCGCCTTGCGTCCTCCCAACTCACGTTGACAACGGGCAACTGCGCCTGGCCTACAGCATATCGGCCATTGACCCAATGCGGAGGCGGTTGATGCCGGGTCGCCTCGGTGAATCTCTGATACTGGTCGTTGGTGACTTCAGTCTCGTCGATGTAGAAGGATTCGACTTTGACAGGATGAGCGGGCGCTTCGTAAGCCTCGCCATCGTCGCGTCCCATCATGAACTCGCCGCCCGGGATACGAATCATGCCGACGGGGGCGGAATCGATCGGATTGGTTGGCTGGGGGGGGATTGCGACGATCCAAACCGCAACAGCCGCAATTACGGCTGCGGCGCCCAGAAGCCAGGGCAGACGCTGGCGCAGCAGGCCGACAGTGGGGCGATCCTCGATTGAGATCCGTTCGCCGCGCGGCGCAGCAATCGGTTCGGACCGCGTTTCCATCGAACCAGGGTTCAATCTTTCGACTTCCGGTGGAAGAGTTTCGACCGCATATCCCTGCGAATTGCGAGATGTTCGCCTTTCTTCCGGCAGATCACCGAGGCTTTGTTTCCTGTTGTCGTGTTGATATCGGGTACGACGCAGCGGTCGGGAATCGCCCGTGCCGCCAAAGCCTTCTCCGTCCGATACAAGCAGGTCTACAGCGTCGAGCAGATCGCCCACGCTCTGGTAACGCAGGTCGGGGTCTTTTTCGAGAGCTTTCAGAAGTATTGCTTCGAGTTCGGGAGATATACCGGGGAAGAATTGCGAGGGCGGCGGCACGGGGAGTTCAATATGCCCTTTGCGCACCGCGTAATCCGACAGGCCGTTGCCATCGTCCTCGAAGGGAACCCGACCCGTGAGCAATTCATAAAAAACCACTCCGAGCGAATAAACATCTGCCCGCTGGTCGATTTCCCGTCCGAGCGCCTGCTCGGGGCTCATATATTCCGGCGTGCCGGGATTGAACCCGATCTGCGTTCCGCCCTTGACGCCCCGGATTTTGACTATGCCGAAATCGGTTACCTTTACTACGTCGTCCGGGGTCACGAGGATGTTGGCCGGTTTAATGTCGCGGTGGATTATTCCCCTGTGTTTTTGGCCCGAGACATCGGTATAAAAAAACGTGTGAGCGTAATCTATGGCCGACAGGATCTGCCTGAACAGGTTGACGGCCCGGTTGACATCGAGTGAGCCGGGTTCCTGCTGAAGCAAGCGGCGAAGGTCGCGGCCCGGCACAAACTCCATTACCATGCACGTAGTATCGCGGGCGGCGATAAAGTCATATACGCGGACAATATTCGGATGGTCGAGTTGCGATTGAATGAAAGCTTCGCGTTCCAGGCGCTGACGAAGGTGTTCGATCTGGCGCGGATTGAAGTCCTCGGTGCGGATTGTCTTGATAATTACTTCGCGGGCAAGCCGGTTATGCCGGCCCAGATACAATTCGCCCATCCCGCCCTCGCCGAACTGGCTGATCACCTCGTAATTGCCGATGATGCGTCCAATCATTTCGAGCAGGCGGAATCCCTATTAGAAGAAATATTGAAAATTGGAATTCATGGGGGCGAAGGCCTGCGCCCAATTCCGAATGTTTCGTTCTTTCGGTATGCAGCGATCTTTCGGTATGCAGCGAATCAGCCCCGAACACAATCGTCCGGTGATTAAACCGGGGCTATGTTGCCGGTGTTCCGGGCACGAAGCTGACAATGCAATCCTGGTCGCGCATCGTTATTTGTAGAACGTATGAGCCTATTCGCACGCGGTCGCCGTGCTGCAACTGCGCGACATCTACACGCTGATTGTTGTGATAGGTTCCATTCGCGCTGCCGAGATCCATTATGTAATAGCCGCCATCGCGCCGTTCAATCGCTGCGTGTTCGCGCGAAATGTTTTCGGCATCGAGCACTAAATGGTTTTCGGTTCTTCGGCCTATGGTAATACGCTCTTCGCTGAACGGCTGCGTAGTGGCGTCTTCGAGACCCTTGACCACGATGTGCGGGCGCAGCTCGAACACAAATCCGCTGCCTAGCGGCGTAGTCTCCTGCGAATGGAGCGCGCTCGTTGCATTACCGGGGAAGATGTTGATCACCATCAGGTTCTGCCCGACGCGCAACTGATCGTTGTCGGCCAGAGTAACTTCGGATATCCGTTCGTCGTTGACGAAGGTTCCGTTCCGGCTGCTGTCCTGAACTACGTAAATGCCCCCCCACTGTGTAATAGTGCAGTGGCGGCGGGACACCGTTTCGCCGTCCAGAATGATATCGCAGTCCTCGCCTCGGCCTATGATTGTGCTTTTCCCGTCGATTACCAGCCCCGTGCGGCCGGTGCAATTGCCGCCGACGAAGCTGATGCTCAGACGGTTGGTGGTCTTGCTGACTGTGCGTCGTCCCGATGTCATAAAGACGGTTCCATCGCCGCCGCCCACAACTGCCTTCGCTCGCGACCCCAACGAAGGTAATTCCGCACCTGTGCACAGGTTATTCAGCGTTTGGCGGCGTCGATAGAGTAGCACGAGCGCCCTTTGGTTTTCCAGACTCCTGTAGTCGTGCGCATTTCGAGACTCATTCCGGCCTGATTCGATCCCAACGGGATTGGTACAAAGCGTGAGACAGAAAGAGAGATAACGGAACAAACGAAATGAGACGAAAATCACAGATAAACGGAAAAAGTGAATGTTTCTGTAGTTTCCGTATCATTTCGTTTGTTCCGTTATCTCTCTTTTCAGTTTAATTTACTGAAACTCAAGGCAGTCTCGGGCGTTGAAGGGCAACAGGGAAGCAGGGAATCACTGGGCGCTGATCGTTCCAATGCGACTGGTTCGTCCAAATTGGGTCGTGCTATACTCCGCCGTTCGATTCAAAGGAGTTTAAGTGTCCGGCCCCGCATCCCAACCAACAACGGGGCCAGCCGGAATCCGGCTGCCGGACTGAGTCTGTACAAATGGAATTTGTCTGTCGTTTAGGAACCCCATCCGGAGAGATCGTCACACGAACGATCGAGGGCGTCACGGAAGCCGAGCTTCGCCAGCGCCTTCAGGGTGAAGGGTACCGTATATTCAAGGTCGAAGCATCGCAATTGATGGACGGCGTGCGGATCAGGCGGCGCGGCGAAAAATCCATTCGCATCAAAGTAGACGACTTCCTTCTGTTCAACCAGCAGTTGGCGGCGCTGCTGCGCGCGGGTCTTCCGGTGCTGCAATCGGTTCAGATGCTGCGCCAGCGTTCCCCCAACCCTCGCGTGCGGATGGTGCTTGCCGACGTTGAGGGCCGGATCAAATCGGGAAGCGCGCTCTCCGAAGCATTCGCCGCTCAGGGCGAAACGTTTCCGCGAATCTATACGGCCTCGATCCTGGCCGGCGAACGATCGGGTAATCTCGATGAAGTCCTGCGGCGATATGTGGAATACTCCAAGGCAATCGTGGCTCTTCGGCGCAAGATTCGCTCGGCGCTGACTTACCCGGCAATCCTGCTCGTAGGCGCGCTCGGATTGATTTCGGTTCTTACTACATTCGTAATACCGCGGTTTTCAAGCATCTACGAAAATATGGGCGCCGACCTGCCCACAATCACCGTTTTTGTCGTAGGTCTGTCGAATGCCGTGGGAGAAAACGCTTACTGGCTCGGGCCGCTCGTTGCCGGCCTGATTATCGGTCTTGTGTTGTGGCGAAGGACGGAAAACGGAAGGCGCACGATGGACCGGCTTATGCTGCGTGTGCCGCTTGTAGGTGATCTGATCAAGCAGATGACCACGGCGCAGATGTCGAGGAGTCTCGCGACTCTGCTTGCCGGCGGCATTACTGTAATCGAATCCTTCCAGATTGCATTGCAATCGGTGACCAATCGCGAATTGATGCGTGTAACGGAACCCGCGGTTCCGAAAATCCGGGAGGGCAAGCCCTTTACCGAAAGTCTTGCCGCCGCGGGCTGGGTGCCGGAACTTGCGGTGGATATGATCGGCGTAGGCGAAAGGTCCGGTTCGCTGCGCGAAATGCTCGACGAGGTGGCGAGCTTCTACGACGCGGAAACCGAGGTCAAGCTCGGACAGTTAACGACATTCATCGAACCGGCGATTCTAGTCACGATGGGGATCGTCGTCATCACGATACTGCTTGCGATTTATCTGCCCCTGCTTCAAATGGTCGGGCAGGCGGGAGCGTAATGCGGCGGGGAATTTAGAGCAATTCCCGGTTTAGGGAATCAAGAAACCGCGGAATACGCGGGAAGTAACGGAAACCGCCTAAAAGCGTGGGTTTCTGTTGCTCTGAACTTTCGGGGTTTGAGAAATATGGCTGCGCCGACGGATCGAATTACAGAGCGAATCGATGAGGGAAGCGAAGAATCCCGCGCTGCGACTGTTGCGGCGCGTTACCGTTTGAAGTACCTGGACCGAATAGAGGATTCGAACGTGGATTATGCTCTGGTGCAATCGCTGCCCGTGGACCTGATGCTCAGGCACCGCTTTGTCCCTCTGCGGCGCGAAAACGGCCACACCGTGATTGCCATGGCCGATCCGTCGGACCTGCCGCTTCTTGACGAACTGCGCGCCCAGCTCGACACGCCCATTCGCGTCGAAGTGGCCACGCGCACGGCCATAGAGGGCGTGCTGCGAAAGGGCGACGCTACGCAACGCGTATATCAGGAGGCTACCGAAGGTTTTCGCGCTTCGCTCATCAAGGAAACCGATCAGGGCGAGGAAGTGCTCGATCTCGACCGGCTCTCGGGCGATTCCGAGATGTCGCCGATCATCAAACTCGTCGACACCGTAGTATTTTCAGCGCTCGAACGCCGCGCATCCGATATTCACATCGAGACGCGCGACACCGACGTAGTCGTCAGGTACCGCATAGACGGTGCGCTTTACGAAGCGGGCGATCCCATAGACATCAAGCACCATCAGACGATCATTTCCCGCATAAAGGTCATCTCCGAGCTGGATATTGCGGAAAGACGCGTGCCGCAGGACGGCCGGTTCAGAATGAGGATAAAGGGGCGGCGCGTGGATTTCCGCGTCTCGATAATGCCCTCGGTGCACGGCGAAGACGCAGTCATTCGTATCCTCGACAAAGAACAAATCAACGAGTCGTTCAAGGACCTTCGCCTCGATGTCGTGGGATTCGATCCGCAACTGTTGACGAAATTCCGCCGGTTTATTCTTGAACCGTATGGGATGGTGCTCGTGACCGGGCCTACGGGTTCGGGTAAAACCACGACGCTCTACGCGGGCCTGAACGAAATCCGCAACGATGAGGACAAAATCATCACTATCGAGGATCCGGTCGAGTATCAGCTTCGCGGGGTCACACAGATCCAGGTAAACGAAAAGAAGGGACTGACCTTTGCTCGCGGTCTGAGAAGCATTCTTCGACACGACCCGGACAAGATAATGGTCGGAGAAATCCGCGACAGCGAAACCGCTCAGATCGCAATCCAGTCGGCGCTGACCGGCCACCTCGTATTCACAACCGTTCACGCCAACAACGTCATCGACGTAATCGGACGATTCCTGAATATGGGCGTCGAGCCCTACAACTTCGTTTCGTCGCTCAACTGCGTTCTGGCGCAGCGCCTCGTGCGAATGCTGTGTCCGCGGTGCAAGGTGCGGTTTCAGCCCGATGACAGGGAACTCGAAGAAGCGGGGCTTCCGCCCGTGCTTTACCGCGACAGGATTTACTACAAAAGCGCCGGTTGCGAAATCTGCTCGAATACCGGGTACAGGGGCCGAACCGCAATACACGAATTGCTAGATCTTTCAGACACCATACGCGAAATGATCATAGCCCGGCGGCCGGGTTCGGAAGTACGGCGCGTAGCGCGCGAAGAAGGGTTGGGAAGCCTGCGCGAATCGGCGCTCAGGCTGGTATTTGAGGGTTTGACGACGCTGCACGAAATCAACAGGGTGACATTCGTCGAGCAGATGTCGTGAGGAAATGGAACCCTTTCGGATTATTGGCGTTGACTAAGCTGGAACCGATCACGACCCGGACGGTAAATTTCAAGACAAGCGGGGGCTGTATGAAGAGGAACAGCAAGATCCTGGTGCGACAGATGTTGGCGACTGCGCTCGCCCTTGCGCTGGTGCTTCCCGGCGCCGCATTCGGCGGCGGGAAATCCGGCCGTAAGAACTTCAAGGAAGGCACAAGATATGCCGCAAACCAGCAATGGGATCTGGCCGCGCAGGAGTTTGCGCTTGCAGTGTCGGCCGAACCCGACAACGCCGAGTACAGGCTGCATTACGCGCGCGCCCTGCAACAGGCTTCGATTATGTTCCTCAAGCGCGGCGACACGCTCGCAGAGCAGAAGGATTTCGCCAGCGCCTATAATGCATATCGGCAGTCATTCGCCTACGACCCTTCGAACGAAATGGCGTTGGTGAAGATGAAACGAATGCTGGAGCTTCAGAAGGCCGCCTCCGGTCTTGGGGAAGCCATCAGTTACAACCCGCATACGGGCAATATAGTGCCGACAAGCAGTGAAGTGCGCGTTGCATCCAAGCCGAGAACGCTGGAAGCGCAGAAGCTCGTGCGCATCCAGGATCAGCAGATGAAGACCTGGATTACGCAGATGGGCGGGCAACTCGGCCTCAACGTGCTGTTTGATGAAACGGTGCGCGATACTCGCGTGTCGCTGGAACTTCGCGATGTATCCTGGGCGCGCGCACTCGATCTGATGCTCATACAGAACAAACTCGCCTATGAAATGATCGACCGCAAAACCGCATTTATTTATCCCGACAATCCGACCAACCGGCAGAAGTTCGAAAAGCTGATGATCAAGACCTTTTATCTCGGCAACGCCAAACATACCGAGGTAAGGACCGCCGTGCAGGGATTGATCTCTACAGCGGGCGGCGGCCGTCAGATCGCATCGCTCGAACAGGTCAATGCACTTATTGTGCGGGCGACGCCGGCCGAGCTACAGCTTGTACAGGACATCATCAAGAGCATCGACAAGAACAAGGCCGAGGTGGTTGTAGACATCAATATTTACGAGGTTGCACGCAACGACTCTCTGGAAATCGGAAACCAGCTCGCGCTGCAATCACAATCGGTGAATGTGTATCTGCGCGATTCAAACGGGAATGTTGTTACCGATACTGACGGCCGGCCCGTGATTGATCAGACCCTTCCTTCGGCGTTTCTGGGCAACCTGGGAGGCATCGGGCGCGCGGCAATCGGCGCCATTGCGGGCAATACTGCGAATCCGTTCCTGGGCGGCGTAGGTACGCTTTTTGGACTTCCGCCCACAAGTCTCAGCCTGTTGCAGGGACGCGGGCGTACGCGGTTGCTCTACAACAGCCAGATCCACGCGCTCGACGGGCAGCAGAATCAGACCAAAGTGGGGCGCAGCGTTCCGGTGCGCACGGGTACGAATTTCGGCGCCGGATTCGGCGGGCCGATCATCAACCCCGGGCAGGGGGGCGTCGGCGGACAGCAGGGCGGCATTGCAAATCCGGGCCTCGGTTTCGGCGGCGGCGGATTGTTCGACAACATTCAATACAAGGATGTGGGCCTGGTCATAGACGTCACACCGACCATCACCAACGAGGGATATATCGAAATCAAGATGAAGCTGGAATCGACGGCTGTCGAGGCGTCCGGCGAGGCTTCGAATCTGACCCCGGTATTCTCGCAGCGTTCGCTGAGCACTACGGCGCGAGTTCTGGACGGCGTAACTGCCGTAGTCGCGGGTGTTCGTCAGGACACAAAGAGCGATTCGCGCTCGACGATTCCTTTTGTCGGATTGGTGCCGGTACTGGGCCGGTTCTTTACCACGCCGAAACAATCGAGCCAGGAAAGCGATCTGGTGATAACAGTGACGCCGCATATCACTCGTGCACCGCAGATCGATTCCTCGGATCATCTCGCGCAGATAAGCGGGCCGATGCAGGGCGGAATGTCGCGCAGTTTCGAAGAGGTGGTACAGCAGATTCAGGCCGATGAGGAGCAGGAAAAGCGCATGATTGCGCAAACCGCTCCTCCGGTGGCAAGTCCGGCCGTTGCCGGACAGATAACCGCTGCTCCATCCGCTGCGCCTTCGGCTGCCAACCAGGGGGTTGTAGTGAATACGGTGAGCAGCTCCGCGGTGCCGGCTGGATCGAATCCCGGCGGCAGCGGCGTGAGAACGATTCCGCAAACTCCGAGCGGAGCGCCCGTTCAGGAGGCGAGCTTTACGCCGCCGCCTGCGGCTCAACCCGGCCAACCGCAGTCTGATCAGCCGCAGCCGGGCCAGCAGCCGCCTCAGCAACCGGGCCAGCAGCCGCAAGTACCCGAAGGTGCTCCGGCGGGAAGTGACGCCAAAGGCGAAACGGGAAAGGGTGAGCAGGAAACTGCCGAAGGGGCGCCGGGCGCTCGTGGGGCGGCCGGTGGAGAGAAAAAGGCTGCGGGTGAAGAAGAACTCCAACCGCCCGTGGTTGAGCCTTCTGAGCCGGTTCCGCAGGCTCGTGTAGTACCGCCTCAGGTGCCCGATCACATTCGAAAGGCCGTCGAGCAGGAAATGGCAATGGTGCGCGAGCGCGAGCGGCAGGAACAGGGTAAACCCAAGCCTCAGGAGATACCTGCAGAATACCTGAATCAACCCAAGCCCACGGCTCCTGTGCAGCGCGCAACCGTAAGACCAGTGTCTCGCTCCGATCAGGATGCTGGCAATCCGCAGGTCAACCTGGCGCTTACGCCGCAAAGCGATTCTGTGAACGTAGGCAAATCCGTGCAGGTTGCGGTTACTGCCGGAGGGCTAAGCCAGTTGACAAACGCCGTACTTGTATTCAGGTTTGATCCGGCGCGCATCCGTATAGATTCGGTGCGTTCCGGCGCTGCGCTCGGACGCGAGGCGGATGTTGTGCATCAGGTGACGGGAGGAATGCTTCGCGTGACGATCAACAACACGAAGCCCCTGGTTGCCGGCGGGCTGATTACCATCGAACTCTCGGCGCTGGCCGAGGGTGAAGCGACGGTTGAACTTTTTGCGGAGCGCACTTCGATTGCACTTCCTGGCAATATGAGGGCAAGATCCGCCGCCGCACCGCTCAAGTTGACGTTCACGAAATAAATGAGGCGAGTGCGAACTGCATATTCCGAAGCATCGGATCGTGGGCGCGGGTTTTACACCACAAGGACGCGCGCTCGCGGATTTACTTTGCTCGAAATGATAATCACGATGGCGGTGCTTGCCATCGTGGTCAGTGCATCTATTCCGTATATGCGCGACTCGATCAAGCGCGAGCGCGAATTCGTGCTGCGGCGCAACCTTCGCACGATTCGCAAAGCGATCGACGCCTATCACGCGGATTGCGAATATCGTAAGCTTGTAAGCCAACTGGACAGGCGTGAGGGGGATATGTGTTATCCCCCGTCGCTCGATACTCTGGTCGAGGGCATCCACCCGGTAAACACCAACAGGACCATCAGGTACCTGCGCAGGGTTCCCGTAGATCCGATGACGGCAAAGGCCGAATGGGGCGTGCGCGCCGTACAGGATGATCCGGGCGATGCTTCGACAAGCGGAAAAAACGTTTTCGACGTCTACAGCCTTAGCCGCGATCGCGCGCTGAACGGGACTTATTACAAGAACTGGTGACATGTTGAGGTCGTTTGAAAGGCGCGGCGCCATCCGGAAGCGAATCGCCGGATTTACGCTGTTGGAGATGATCATTACGCTGGCGATACTGGCGGTGCTCGCAACAGCGGCAATTCCGCTTGCGCGCAATGATGCCAAGAGGCGCCGGGAGCAGCGCCTGAAGTACGCGCTTTACGAACTGCGCCAGGCGATCGACAAATACAAAACCGATTGCGAATCCGGAATGGTCGGACCGCTCGATCGCAAAATAAATGATGAGTGTTATCCACCCACTCTCGAAATACTGGTCGAAGGCATCAATCCGCCCAACACTACGCGTACGATAAAATATCTGCGAGAAATCCCGATCGATCCGATTACGGGTGAAAAAGAATGGGGAATGAGATCGGTTCAGGACGAGCCCTTATCCGAGGGATGGGGCGGAGAAAACGTCTGGGATGTATACAGCCGCAGCGAGGGGACGGCATTAAACGGGACGCGATACAAGGAGTGGTAGTGGAGTTGCAAACTGTAAAACGAGCGGGCCGGCAGCGTGGATTCACGCTGATGGAGCTTGTCATCGTAATGACGGTGATAGCAATCCTTCTTGCCATAGCGCTGCCGATTTACGTCACGCACATACGGCGGGCGCGCGAGATTGTGCTCAAGCAGGATCTGGACGAGATGCGCCGGGCGATAGACAAGTTTACGGTCGACAAGGAGCGAGCGCCCAGCGCGCTGAATGAACTGGTGCAGGCGGGCTACCTTCGCAGCATCCCCGTCGATCCGATTACAAAATCCGCCGATACCTGGCAGGTGGAAATGGAAACCGAAACTACGTTGCCCGATGTTCCACCCGGAATCCGGGACGTACGCAGCGGAGCAGACGGTGTAGATTCGGTGGGAAAACCCTATTCGGAATATTGACCTGCCTGAATACAGAAGAAAAGCAAGAGAGAGATAACGGAACATACGAAATGAAACGAAAATTACGGAAAAGAAGAATGTTTCCGTAGTTTTCGTCATTTTTCGTTTGTTCCGTCATTACTTATGCCCCGAGGTCGTGTGGAGTGATTTATGCAGAAACTGCCGGTAATCGGGCAATTGTGGGATTTTCTCGTATCGCCGACTTTTCCGCGTACGGCCGTATCCATCAGTGAAACCGACGCAGTGTTGGTAGGTCTGAAGCGTTCGGGGCGCGAATTTGAGGCGCAGCACCTGGCTGTGGTACGCTTGCCGGCCGGTTTGATACGCGCTGATTTTCGGGAACCAAACATCCTGGACGAAGAGGCGCTTGCGCGCGAACTCGAAAAACTTGCGGTGCAGGCCGGGCTGCGGCGTCTGAACAATGTCGCTGTGGCGTTGCCGGAAGGCAGCGTCAGAAGCCTGGTGCTGTCGGTTGAAAGCGCATCGGGAGGCCGCCAGGAGATGCTCCAGATGCTTGAATGGAAGGTAGAGCGTGCTGCGGGCTGTGCGATTGCGGAAGCGCGCGCAAGTTACCGGCGGCTGAAATCGACCGGTGCAGGTTCACAGTGGCTTGTAACGGTATCGCAGCGTGCGGTGATAGAACAGTACGAGCACGTCTTCCGGCGTTTGGGATGGAATGCGGGGTTATTGCTGCCTGCACATCTTGCCGAGGCGCAGTTGCTGTTAAACGCCGAGGGTGATGGGGATCAGTTGCTGGTCAGTCTCAATCCGCGTGGTTTTGTTGCGGTGATTTCCAGGAACGGCGAACCGATTCTAATTCGCGACGTGGAATGTTCATGGCCTGAAATGGAGGATGAATTCCACAGGCTGATGATTTATTATCGGGATCGCCTTACAGCGCAGGATTTGCAACCGGGCGTCAAGCGCCTGCTTGTGCTCGGCACATCCGAAGATCAGGAGCGGTTGCGGCGAGCTGCGGCTGAATCATTGGAGGCGCCAATTGCGCCGCTGGATGCCGGAATGCTAGGCTTCAGGCTGCCTGCCTCGGTACAGTTTCCAACCGTCGCCGCTGCAGCCGGACTTGCGATTGCTGCGTGGGCCGCCTGAAGAATTCAGCACGGCGATCCGGCGTCGATAGCGCGCCCTAAAACCTTTTTCACGGTATTTCAAGCGTATAGCGCGGGATTCACAGGTTCAAATGACAGGACAAAAGTTGCTCAGGAAATTGTTGATGTCGCCGGTAATACTGCTGGCCGTTGTTGTTGCATCCTGCGGGGGAGGCGACCAAAGTGTTATGACCGATAAGGGCGCAGCCGCCTCAACTGCGCAGTCTACAACTGCGTCGCCAGCCGCCGCATCTGAACCGTCGGCAGACGCTACTGCCGCACCGGGAGGGACGCCCACTCCTGAAGTCGCGCCGGGCGCAGCCAAACCCCAGGGAGATATGTCCAAACTTGCTACGACCCTGCCCGAGGGTGCAACTCCGACCGGAAGCTCAATGGGTGGGCTTCCGGGCTCTGTCACGATGCCGTACAAGCCGACGCCCACACCCGGCGATCCGTTTCCGCCGCGACCCACTCCTACGGTGGTAATGGAAGGCGGCCGGGTGGTGCAGGAATGGCAGGCGCCGGAAGAGGCGCGTGCGCTTACAAATCCCGTAGCAGGCGAGCCGAATGCAGTAAAAATAGGCGAATCATTCTACATGCAGCGCTGTGTGGATTGCCACGGAAGATCGGGTAAAGGCAACGGCGGGATGTCGCGCACGGTAAGAAAGCCGCCGACAAATCTCGCCAGCCGAATGGTGCAGGCGAACTCTGATGGAGAACTTTTCTGGAAGATAACCAACGGACGTTCACCCATGCCTGCCAATCACCAGAGATTTACAGACGAGCAGCGGTGGTACATCGTCACTTTCCTTCGTACGCTCAAGTAAACGCGATCAGGCAGGATTCCGCAATCCGGCCAACCTGGTAATTGTATGAATCCGTCGTCGTACTGCCGGCGTATTCCTTGCTGAAAGGACTCCGACCGCCGGTAATATTCGATGCGACGGCGTCGGACTTTTGATTGGGATGAGACTGGAGGAGGCCAAAGAACTGGCGCCATTGTATGCACTCGGTGCGCTCGATCCATTGAAGCGTGCGGAGTTTGAGCGCGCAATAGATATGTTCGGGACGGATTTGAGCGATGAACTATCTGAATGTCGGCGCATAGTTTCGATTCTTCCTCTTGCGGTAAATGCAGAAATCCCTCCGACTTCCGCCCGCGATCGGCTGTTTTCCGCTGTAGCTCACGTCTCGCAGGCCAAAGATGTAAATGTCAGATCGGTTTCAACGTTCAAAGCCTTATGGCCTCCTGCCGGGAGGACCGAATGGCTTCGATGGGGGCTGCTGGCCGCCACCGTGGTGCTTGCCGTAATTGCAGGCCGTCTATGGAATGAAAACGTGGGTCTGGAAAGCAACAATGCCGCGATGTCTCGGCGTGCGGCCTCGCTTGAAGCGAGCCTGGAACGGAAGCAGGCGGAGTTTGACGATTTGCTTTCGCAAACGACGCGCATGGTCTTGCTGGCCGGACAGTCCGTTTCACCCGGCGCTCGGGCGCAACTGCTTTGGGATACGGATCGAAACGTATGGGTGATTTATGTATTCGATCTGCCGCTTGCCGCCGAGGAGAAGGATTACCAACTGTGGTACATTACACGCGACCAGCGCAAGATCGGCGCTTCCGTTTTCAGGCCCGATGAGCGCGGTCGAAGTGAATTGAAAATTGATCTGCCCGCAGAGATCGCGGCGAACATTGCGGCTGCCGCCGTTACGCTTGAGCCGCGCGGGGGATCCGAGCAACCTACGGGCGCAATGTATCTCCTGGCGTCGCTGTAATCTGGAACATATTTGTAATCGCGGGCATTTCGCCCGGCGGTTTTGACCAAATGGATGCCGGCGGGACCAAAGCATTCCCGGTTCATCCTGGAAGGCATAATGATAAAAACCATCGAGTGGACGGAAGAAGGCGTGATGATGATCGACCAACGCCATCTTCCCACCGAAGAACAATACCCCGTATTCCGCACATATGAAGAGGTGGCCTGGGCCATCAAGGCTATGGTGATCCGCGGCGCTCCGGCGATCGGCGTGGCAGCCGCGATGGGCGTCGCTCTCGGGTCTCGCAACGCTGACGCTTCCGATGCTGACACCTTCGACAGCACGATGGAACAGGTTTTCGATACGTTGGCCGCCACGCGTCCAACTGCCGTTAATCTTTTCTGGGCAATCGAACGGATGCGCAGCCTTTATGCAAATCTTCGACGCGCCGGGGCTTCAATTGACGACATACGCAACGAACTTGCGGCCGAGGCGCGCCGAATGCACGCCGAAGACGTCGCGGCAAATCAGCGCATGGGACGTTTCGGGGCCGAGCTGATTCCCGACGGTTCGACGGTATTGACGCATTGCAATGCCGGCGCTCTTGCAACCGCGGGTTACGGTACGGCGCTTGGAGTGATCCGCGCCGCGGTTGAGTCGGGGAAACGCGTTGCCGTATTCGCCGATGAAACGCGGCCGTTTTTGCAGGGCGCGCGCTTGACGGCCTGGGAGCTGCAAAAGGACAACATTCCAGTTACCTTGATAACCGACAATATGGCCGGCCATTTTATGAAACGCGGTTCGATTGACTGCGTAGTGGTCGGAGCCGATCGCATTGCTTCGAATGGAGATGTCGCAAACAAGATTGGAACATACGGGGTTGCCGTCCTGGCGAAGGAAAACAACATACCGTTTTATGTGGCAGCTCCGATATCGACTCTCGATATGTCCATCGGCGGCGGCGACGAAATTCCGATCGAGGAGCGAGGCGAGGATGAAGTAACCCATGTGAAGGGGATGCAACTCGCTCCGTCGGGAATACACATAGCAAATCCGGCGTTTGACGTTACGCCGAACCGATATGTAACTGCGATTATTACGGAGCGCGGCGTTGCTCGCCCGGATTTTCGCGAGAGCCTGCGTAATCTTGCCAATGGCGGCGTTTGAGAATTTGCCGTATGAAGATTCAGGATGTACTGGTTCCGATAGATTTTTCCATCAACTCGATGCGCGCCGTAGAATTTGCCGTGGCGCTTGTGGGCGAGACTGGCGAAGTGTGCCTGCTGCACGTCATCGACGCGGAGTTTGTGACGCGCCTGGCGGAGGAGGGCTTCAGCGATCCCGAAGCTGCGCTTGCGCGTTTGCGCGATAAGGCTGAAGCCAAAATGGCCGAAGCGGTTGCCGCATTGCCCGAACCCCGTCCGCAAATGGAGTCCATGATTGTGGTCGGGAAACCGTTCACAGAAATTCTGCGCGTAGCCGCGGATCTGGATTTTCCGATGATAGTTTTGGGAATGCAGGGCCGCCGCCTCGGAGACATAGAAGATCTTCTCTTTGGATCTACGGCCGAAAAAGTCCTGCGCGCCGCGCGCATACCGGTCGTCTGCGTGCCCCCGCGTTGGGCGCCGCCCGCAGACTGAACCGATTCACTGTAGATCAATACAAAGCGTGAGACGGCAAGAGAGATAACTGAACAGACGAAAATAGACGAAACATACGGAAAGGCTGATTTTATTCCGTAGTTTCGTCTATTTTCGTTTGTTCAGTTATCTCTCTTTCAATTCGCGCACCTGCCGTTCGATCTCACGAGCAATTGCGTCAGCGGGTTGATTCGAGTCAAACCTCAGCGGGCGGCCAAAAACGATCTGTATGCGACCGCGCGGCGCCGAAAATCGTCGTTTCTTTTTTAGATCGAACAAGCCGTGGATGCGAACCGGAACTACCGGCGCATCCGCCTGAGCCGCAAGCAGTCCGGCGCCGGGTAGAAACGGCCCCATTTCCCCGGTCAGCGTTCTTCTCCCTTCCGGGAAAATGAGCACACTATCCCCGCGCTCAAGCGATTCTCCGGCATACGCAAAACTGCGCCGGTATCCGCTTTGCTGCGGAAGCGGAAATACGTGAAACAGACCGGTAACGAGCCAGTATTTGACTCTCAGCTTAATCCGTTCGAACAGTGACTTGCCGATGTCCGGGTATCGCCACTCGCGAAGCATTTCGCCATGCATTGCAATCGCCAGATGGTCTCTGAATCGAGAGGGAAGCGAGGCAAGTATCAGTCCGGCGTCGATCGATGATACGTGATTTGATGCGAAAATAACCGGGCCATTAACATCGCGCAGATGTTCCGTTCCAGTTGCACGCGCCCCGGAAAGAATGCGCTCTGCCGGGACTACTACAAGCCGCAGAAACAATCGTCTGATAAGCGCAACAAGCGGGCTGCGCGCCCACGAAGGATCCGGAAATTTGTATGCATTTTGACTATCGGATCTGACAAGTTGAGCCAAATCGCCCACGGTAGTCGAATCCCGGATTGCGCCTTCATCGATGGTGATCTGGTAGCGTTCCTCGATTGCGGACATCAATTCGACGCGGTCAAGAGAATCCAGCTTCAGGTCTGCGCCGAGTGTGTTTTCACTTCCAAGTTTGCCCGGGGCAGCGCCCAGAATCCGGGTAAGTTGTTGTCGAAGAAATTCCCGGTCATTACCGTCTCCGGTCCACAGCCCTGCCGGCGACTGTAGTGTATCGCCCTGCGTTCCTATGCGTTCGGCGATTACGCGCTTGAGTATTTTTTGTGTTGTAGGAGTACGCGGGAAATCTTCATCAGGCCAAATCGACCAGCGTCGGATTCGTTGAGGTTCTGAAAGCATGTGGTTTGCGCGGTTTACAACCTCCTGAGCATTCACCGAGCGATCGCGGAGAATCAAAACAGCGAGTGGTTCGGGTCCGTGTTTTCCCGTTACGCCAATCACCGCAGCATGTTTTATTTCGGGTTGCCGCAGCAGCGCCTGCTCCAGGTCTTCGGGATATACCTTCAAGCCGGATGCAAGATTTATTACGTCCTTGCTGCGACCCTTGAAATAGATATTGCCCTGCGCGTCGACTTCGCCTATGTCGCCCGTGTGCAGCCAGCCGTCGGAGTCAATAGGGTGGAGGCTTTCACCCGCCCAGTAACCGGGTGTGACGTTGGATCCCCGGATCAGTATTTCGCCGGATTGGTCCACGCGGACTTCCTGTCCCGGCAACGCTTTGCCTATCGATCGGTTAACCGACCTGAACGGATGCGGAATGCTTATGAGCGACGCGGTTTCCGTCATACCGTAGCCCTGAAGGACTGCAAAGCCGAGACCTCGCCAGAATTCCTCAGTAGAGGCATCGAGTTCGGCGCCGCCCGTGATAAATGCCCAGAACTTCAATCCAAAACGTTTATGCACATCCCGGAAAGTCCACCAGCGCCTCAACCCGGATTGCCCAGCAGCGCCTGCAAGCCTAGGTTCCAGACCTTTTTTATTTAAGGCTCCAACTTCGCGACGTATTGCATCGGCAAGCGAAGCGAGCATGCGTGGAACGGCAATCAAAACGGAGATTCGCTCGCGCCGGATTGCGGAGATCGTGTCGGAAGACGTATGCGCGCGGCGGTAAAACACCGGTCCTCCCATAAGCATCGGAATGAACATTCCCATCAACTGCCCGAAGATGTGACTGAGCGGAACCAGACTTAGAAAACGGATCGGGTGCACTAACCGCTCGTATCGCAGATACTTCTTCATCTCGCCCTCGATGGGAGCGAGGTTTGCAAGAAAATTTTCGTGCGTAAGTTGCACTCCCTTTGGCTCTGAAGTCGTGCCCGAAGTGAAGATAATTTCGATCAGATCGCTGCGGTTGATTGTTTCAGTCGATGGAATAGTCGGATTGTGTTCCGATACGATTTCGGGCAAATCATCGAGATTAATGACAGGAAGTGTTAACCTGGAGGCTCGAAGCGTCGAGGAATCCGCCAGCACCAGCTTTGCGGCGACCTGGTCTTGAACCTTCAGGACGAATTCGGCGGAGCTGTGCGTATCAAGCGGGACTGCAACTGCACCGCGCATCATGCAGCCGAAAAACGCCGCAACCCAGGCCGGGGAATTCTGGGCCAGAAAAATTACCCGGTCCCCCCTTCCGATATTGCGCGCACTCAGTTCGCCGGCAAACTGAAAGCTAACGCGCGCCAGATCCTGATAGCTCCAGCGTTCAACACGAAGTCCTTTCCATCGCGCAAAAGCAAGCTCATTGCGCCGTCGCAGACAGTCTTCAAGCAGGCTTACCAAATGTGGACGCATACGATCAAGTCCTTGACAAATTCAAACCACAGCAGAATGGTACACACAACGGAGTCCGCAACTGGGTACGCACGCGCCCTCGCGTGCTTTTACTCGCCGCCGAAAGCACGCGAGGGCGCGTGCGTACCCAGTGATATGTCCCAATGTTTCGTGGTCTGATTTAGAATGTGCGACTAAATGTTACCACCGTGCTGCGCTGAAACCCGCCTTTCGGGGTAAAAAAAAGCGCCGCAGAGTTCGGGAGTCTCTGCGGCGAAAAAGCAAGAGAAAAACTTGTGCGAATCGGTTTACGACCCGCGGGCGTGACAGGAGTGTTTCAAGAGTTCCGGATCGACGGGCTGATGTACGGGTTCGATATCTTGTTCCGCCGCTCCGAAGAGGCTGAATAATCGCCCCTCACCCGAGGCATGAGCAAAATATGTGCCGCAATATTTGATGCGTTTACAGGGAAATAGACGCAGGGAATCGGCTGCGCAAGCGTAGAAATTCGCTTGTAGTGGGAAACCGCACCCACCCGGGATAGGGAAGACCTGAAAATCAGGGTTCTTCGTCGATATTCATGAAATCTCTGAGGAATGGGTCTTCAGAGGCGGACATCTGCTCAATCGTGCCGTCAAAAGCGATGCCTGCTTTCCTTAGCATCAGGAACCTGGTGTTTATCAGGCAAAGTCGGTCGGTTTTGTCGTGCATTTCCGGGATGCCTGAATGGTCGATGAGGAAGTATCGGGAAGAGAGAAATCGCAAGTCGTCGAGTTTATGGGTAACAAACAGGGAAGTCACGCCCTCCAGATCCCGCAACCTCACGGCAGCCTCGCACAGTTTGTGGGCGGTCTGAGGGTCGAGTCCGACAGTAGGCTCGTCGTAAAAAATAACATCCGGTGAATCGACGATGGCGCGCGCGATTGCAACCCTTCGTTGAGTGCCCCCGGATAATCCGCCTGGCAGGCTGTCGGCAACTTCTTCCAGATCGACGAATTGCAGCACTTCCCGGACGCGCAGCTCAATCCGTTCTTCGCTCCAGCCCAGTTCGCGCGGGCGGTAAGCAATGTTGTCATATACGGACAGGCTGTTAAATAGCGCGCCCTCCTGGAAAACAAAGCTCATGCGCCTGCGCACGACGGCAAGATCATCGTCCGACATCGATGTTATATCCTCGCCGTCCAGAAAAATCTGACCCGAGTCCGGTTTGAGCAGTCCTATCGCGAGCCTGAGGATGGTCGATTTCCCCGACCCCGATTGTCCGAGTACTACCTTCATTTCGCCGGATTCGACGCGAAAACTGATCCCATCCAGTACGACGTGATCGCCGTAAGCGAGCGATACGTTGCGAAATTCGACTTTCGGAGGCTTTTTCATCCTTCTTTCCACTAAATCGATCCAAGCGAAATTTATTCCGTGAATTCCGCCTATACTGCGGTTTATCTTCAGATTGCCGATCGCCGCGACTCGCTGAGCGCGACCAGAAATTGGTGAATTGCCGCCGCTGCAAGGCGTGCGGTCCTGTCGTCGATGTCAAAGAGAGGATTTACCTCGGTTATTTCAAATATGCGGGTGGCTCCGGCGCGTCCTGCGACTTTCGCAATCAGGCAAAGCTCGGAACCTGAAAGCCCTATGGCGGCCGGGGCGCTAACACCGGGCGCATCCGCAGCGCAAACCACATCCATATCGACGCCCCAGAATATCGCGTCTGCGTTAACTTCCTCAATCTTCCGCAGAAACATGCTCGCGACTCCGGAAGCACGCAATTCATCGAACGGAATCATTCGCACGCCGAGCGCATTCAGATAATCGAAATACACTTTGGAATTGACGGCCTGCTGGTAGCCTATTTCGCAGAATCTTGCTGCATTGATTGCTTCTTCATCCAGCAACTGGCGGTAGGGAGTTCCGCTGTTTCGCACTGCGTCGGCCCTGACATCAAAATGGGCGTCGATATTAAAAACAAGAGGATTCGGGTAAACGTGCGAAAGCGCCGAAACGTCGGGATACGAAATATCATTGCCGCCGCCGAGCGAGATCACGACTTTCCCGTCGCAAAGCAGTTGCTCGACTGTCTGGCGTTGAAGATCGTGAGTTTCTTCGAGAGTAGATCGGATTACCAGATCGCCGAGGTCGAAAACGGCGTCCAGATCGATGCCGAACGTAGTCAGCCGGTATAACGCGCGCCGGATCGCCGAGGGTGCGGCGGCGGCTCCAGTGCGACCATTGTTTCTTCTCACTCCGTCATCCTGCGGGCAGCCGAGGATGACGCTGCGCGCCGAATCGTATCGATCGGGCGAGGTCCGGATTACATCGCCGAGGCGCGGGTCGTTGGGATCGTTTCGGGGAGTATGGAGTCCGGGATCGGGGCGTTTGGTCGAAGTAAAGATATCGATCATCATCGGTGCTTCGGGTACAGTTCGATTTCGAAATAGTGTAATTTGTAGCGGTGATACGCAGCCCAGGAGCATACAAACGAGAATCGAGTATATCCATATGTGCAACAGCCTACAAAATCAAATATGAACACGCCAAAATCCAATCCGCCTTCATATAAATCGCCGCGAGGCACGACGCTTACCTGTAAAAACTGGTTGATCGAAGCCGCATACAGAATGCTGCAAAACAATCTCGATCCCGAAGTAGCCTTCGATCCGGACAACCTGATTGTATACGGCGGGCGCGGCAAAGCAGCGCGCAATCACGAATGTCTTGAGGCAATACTCGAATCTTTGCGCACGCTGGAAATCGACGAAACATTACTCGTACAGTCGGGGAAACCCGTTGCGGTTTTCAGAACGCACGAGGATGCGCCGCGAGTGCTTCTGGCCAACAGCAACATCGTTCCGCACTGGGCTACGCAGGAAAACTTCGACCGCTGGGAACGCGAAGGCCTGATTATGTACGGACAGATGACGGCCGGAAGCTGGATCTATATCGGTACGCAGGGAATCCTGCAGGGAACATACGAAACTTTCGGATCTCTGGCGCGGCGGCAGGGCTGGGAATCGCTGCGCGGGAAATTCGTATTAACGGCCGGGCTCGGTGAAATGGGCGGAGCGCAACCCCTGGCAGTTACAATGAACGGCGGCGTCGGATTGTTTGTGGAAGTCGATCCATGGCGGGCCGAACGTCGATTGAATCTGCAACAGATTGATGAAGTAGCCCGCGATCTTGACGATGCATTATGCCGGGTCGATGAAGCCAAACGCACAGGAGTTGCGCGTTCCATAGGACTGATCGGCAATGCCGCCGAAGTCCTTCCGGAACTACTTGCACGTGGGATAACGCCCGACATAGTTACCGATCAGACGGCGGCTCATGACCTGAAATGCGGTTATATTCCTGCGGGTTTATCGATCGATGCGGCAAATGAGTTGCGCGGTTCGGATCCGGCCGGCTACGAGGCGCGCGTACTCGACTCGATTGCCGCTCACGTCCGGGCAATGCTTGAGTTCAAGCTCAGGGGAAGCATCGTATTTGATTATGGGAACAATTTGCGTCAGCGAGCCCTCGATCACGGAGTGACGGAGGCGTTTGATTATCCGGGTTTCGTGCCCGCTTATATACGTCCGCTTTTTTGCGAGGGAAAGGGGCCGTTTCGCTGGGTTGCACTTTCCGGAGACGAGGAAGACATATTCACGATTGACCGGGAGATGATGAACCTGTTTCCGGAAAATGATCATCTGATACGCTGGCTGGAACTCGCCGGTGAAAAGGTCAGATTTCAGGGTCTGCCGTCGAGAATATGCTGGCTCGGTTACGGCGAGCGCGCGAAAGCAGGGTTGCTGTTAAACGAGCTTGTAGCAAACGGACGGGTTGCAGCGCCAATAGTAATTGGCCGGGATCATTTGGATTGTGGGTCGGTTGCGAGCCCAAACAGGGAAACCGAAGGGATGCGCGACGGTTCGGACGCCATCGCGGACTGGCCAATTCTCAACGCGCTCATCAACGCCGTAGGCGGCGCTACGTGGGTGAGTTTTCACCACGGCGGAGGCGTTGGTATCGGCTACAGCCTTCACGCCGGGCAGGTAATCGTGGCAGACGGCACGCCGGAAGCTGCACGCAGGATCGAGCGAGTGCTTACAACCGATCCCGGAATGGGAGTGGCCAGACACGCGGATGCCGGTTATCCGGAAGCTCTGGATTTTGCCCGACGCCATCACGTCAAAATCCCCATGATGGCCATGATGTCGAAGCCGTCGAAGCCGTCGAAGCCGTCGAAGCCGTCGAAGCCGTCGAAGCCGTCGAAGCCGTCGAAGCCGTCGAAACCTTAAGCATTGAATATTTCCGTCTATTCCGTCTTATTTCGTCTGTTCCGTTATCTCTCTTCGATGTCGTGTGGAGTGATTTAGAGGATGAAGCGCGCAGATCTCCTTATAAACAACGCTGCCGGTATTGTTACCTGTGCGTCGGTTTCCGGACCGCGCCGCGGGTCGCAAATGTCGGAAATCGGGTTTATTGCCTCCGCCTCGATAGCGGTTCAATCCGGCATAATCGTTGCTGCGGGACCTGCTGATGAAATCGCATCGACATACGATTCGAACCGGAATATAGACGCTGCCGGACGAATGGTAATACCGGGTTTCGTAGATCCGCATACGCACGCGGTTTTCTCCGGCAACCGGTTGGGTGAATTCGAGCAGCGTATAAGCGGTGCAAGTTATCTGGATATTCTGGCTTCCGGCGGCGGGATACATTCGACTACGCGCGCAACGCGCTCGGCATCGGCAGACGACCTTATCCGGGGATCTTTACCTCATTTGGTGAAAATGCTGGAGCTCGGTACGACTGCTCTGGAGGTGAAGACCGGTTACGGGCTCGATGTCGAAAATGAGTTGAAATTGCTCGAAGTAATTGCAGAGCTTGACCGGATACAACCGATTGATCTTGTTCCAACGTTTATGCCTGCGCACGCCGTGCCGCCTGAGTTTGCGGGTCACACCATTGGATATGTAGATCTGATAATAGAAGAAATGCTGCCGGCCGCTATGGAATGGTACGAAAGGTCGCATTTCAGCCTAGACAATCGGCCTTTTTTCATCGATGTATTTTGTGAGCAAAATGCATTCGACCTCTTGCAGTCCGAACGTGTGCTGGCGGCAGGGCGCGCGCTGGGCATGAAGGTCAAGGCTCACGTAAACGAATTTACGAATCTGGGCGGAGCCTCGATGGCCGTAGCACTCGGCGCGGTTTCGATCGACCACCTGGATGCCAACTCGCCGGAAGATATAGATCTTATTGCCGCGTCGCCCGCAGTGGCGGTAATTACGCCTGCGGTGAACTTTAATCTGGCGAGCCGCCATTATGCCGACGCGCGCAGCCTGATCGACGCCGGAGCAGCCCTGGCGTTGACAACGGATTTCAACCCCGGTTCGGCGCCCTGTTACTCTATGCCGCTTGTAATGGCTATTGCGTGCCGTTACTGTTGCCTGACTCCCAATGAAGCATTGATTGCTTCTACGATAAATGCAGCGTATGCCGCGGGCATAGGCGACCGTGTCGGATCGATTGAAGTCGGCAAACAATCGGATTTGCTCATCGTAGATATCGGCGATGTGCGCCAATTGTCCTACGAAATGGGCGGAAATCCTGTTGAGATCGTAATAAAAAAGGGCGAAGTGGTATGCGGCGATGAATAATTCGGTATTGATCGACGGAAGCAGGTTGACAATCGAAGAGGTTGTCGCGGTCGCGCGCGCCGAACCTGGAATTATCCGCGTCGAGCTTTCATCGGAGGCCGAGCAGCAGGTTGATCGCGCCGCCGATGCGGTTGCGCGAATGCTGGACGAAGGACGTATTGCTTACGGTATTACAACGGGTTTCGGCGCTTTCAAGGACCGCGTGATACCGCGCCAACAAGTAGAGCAATTGCAGCGAAATATATTGCTGAGTCATTCGGTCGGCGTCGGAGATGCATTCGATAGCGCAGCGACGCGCGCCATTATGCTGATTCGCGCAAATACACTCGCACGCGGATACTCGGGGATACGGCGAAAAACACTGCAATTGCTGATCGACCTCCTCAACTGCGGGATTCACCCCGTAATCCCGCAGCAGGGTTCGCTCGGCGCAAGCGGCGATCTTGCCCCGCTTGCACATATGGGATTGGTCCTCATCGGCGAAGGATGGGCGAAGATTGGGGACGATACCATTACGGGGCGTGATGCGCTCGAACGTGCGGAACTCGATCCCGTAGTGTTAACCGCTAAGGAAGGTCTCGCGCTTACAAACGGTACGAGCGTGATGTGCGCGCTGGGCGTGCTTGAAACGCATCGGGCGGAGCGTTTGAGCCGAGTAGCGGATATAGCCGGAGCGCTCAGCCTCGAAGCCCTGCACGGCACTCCTGAAGCCTTCGATGAGCGCATACACCGGCTGCGTCCGTTCCCAAGGCAAATAGAGTGCGCTGCCTTTTTGCGAAGGGTATTGGAGGGAAGCGCATTCGTCAGGTGGCGCGATCCGGCAAACGTCCAGGATGCATACACGTTGCGTTGCATCCCGCAGGTACACGGTGCGGCGCGCGACGCAATCGCCTATGCACGGTGGGCTATGGAAATCGAACTGAATTCGGTTACGGATAATCCGTTGATTTTTATAGACGACGCTACAGGTAATGTGGATGTAGTTTCCGGAGGCAATTTCCACGGTGAGCCGCTTGCAATAGCATTCGATTATCTTGCGATCGCGGTTGCTGAACTCGGTAATATCTCCGAACGAAGGATAATGCGCCTGTGCGATGAGGCGTCGAATACGCACGTACTGCCTGCTTTTCTAACAACCGAGGGGGGGCTGAACTCCGGGTTTATGCTCGCGCAGTACACTGCTGCCGCGCTTGCGACCGAAAACAAGGTGCTTGCGCATCCGGCGAGCGTGGACACGATTCCGACCTCGGCCAATGTAGAGGATCACGTGAGTATGGGATGTACCGCGGCGCTGAAACTCGGGCGAATCGTACAGAATGTAGAGCGAATACTCGCAATCGAACTGATGGCTGCTGCACAGGGCATCGATTTTCGCAGGCGGGAAATCGGCCAATCCGCTCGCCTGGGACGCGGCACGGCGCCAGTTTACGATTTGATCCGCGATGTAATTCCGTTTATTGAGCGTGATGAGTTTATGGCTCCTTTTATCGAGGCCGCGTACAGGTTGATAGTCGAGGATCGTATCGAGGCCGCGACGCGTGCCGGCATGGGCTGACCTGAATAATTGCAGAAATACTTTCGGGTTGAACATCGTGTTTTTAACGCCCGGAATGGGCGGTAGATCTGATTTCCTGCGAAAAAGGATGATGCATTGATGAATCACGCGAGTATCGACGGCTGGCGCTCGATAACGCCAGTGCTTGAGTTTCGGGACGTATCAAAGTCATTTGACGGACATACGGTTATTGACCGGATTTCTTTTGTTGTGCCGCGCGGCGAGATGAGGGTTATTGTCGGGCCCTCGAACTCCGGAAAATCCACGCTTCTCAAGCTTGCAGTCGGACTGCTCAGTCCCGACTCCGGCTCCGTGTTTCTCAACGGCGTGGAAATCAGCGCGCTTCCGGAGGAGCGCAGGTATGATCTGCTCAAAAGTATAGGCTTTGTATTCCAGGCCGACGCGCTGTTTTCGATGAGTGTAGCGGATAATGTTGCGTACAGGTTGAGGCAGCTTCGCTGGGATGAAGACGTGATCGAGGCCGAAGTGCGGCGCGTATTACGGCTGGTAGGTCTCGAACACGCCTACAACCTGATGCCGGAAGAACTTTCGGGCGGGATGAGCCGACGCACAGCAATTGCACGCGCTCTCTCGGGATCTCCTGAGATGATGTTCTATGATTCGCCGTGCTCGGGCCTTGATCCGATAGTCAGCCGCCGCATTATGCGTTCAGTAATAAAACTTCGCGACATACATAACGTGACTTCGTTATACGTAACTCAGAACCTTGATGAGGTGCGTTATCTGTGTTCACGGTTTTACGATGCGGCGCCGGGCGGCGAACCAGTGCTTAGAATGGAATCCGGTGAATTTTGCCTCGTTAACACACGGATTATGATGCTTTCGGAAGGCCGCCTGATATTTGACCAGATCGATGAAGCATTCTGGGGCCGGGACGACGAACGAATCAGAGAATATCTGGCATAAAAAGAGAGATAACGGAACAAACGAAATGAAACGAAAATTACGGAAAAGTTGAATATTTCCGTGATTTCCGTCTTATTTCGTCTGTTCCGTTATCTCTCTTTCTGTCTCACGCTTTGTACAATCTGCGGAGTTTATGGCCAGGCAAGGACTAGCACCAATCCTACGGCAAAAACCGTAATGAAGGGCGCTGCAATCCGGCGCACGAGTTCCCGATTGCCGAGCACTGCTACGACGCCGCCCTTGAACAGCAGATTCGAAAGCGTAGCAATGACTATGAGGCGCCAACCCTGGCTGCCGGATATCCTGTCGAGCCTAACCATCTGGGAAATGGAAAGCGAGATGGCGTCTACATCGGTTAAACCCGAAAGCGCAGCTACAAAAAGAAGCCCCCTGTTGCCGAAACGGTGCTCTACTGCTGCAACGGCGAGCAGCACAAGTCCGTAGAAGAGGGCAAACAGAACTGCGGAACGCAATTCCGAGGGATTGTCCGGTTCCGGAATAGATGTTGATCCGCCGCGGTTGCGGAACCAAAGGACCAGCGCCGATACAAGTAGTACGAGCGCAAGCAACAGCAGCGGCGGCGCGGCCTGGGGCAGGAAGTGCGGAGCGACCGTCGCTACCTCGACCGTGACGCGCAAATACAGAATCATCGATGCTGCAAGAATTATTACAGCCGAGACGTGCGCAATCGAAGGAGCGCCAGCCGCGCGACGAGCGTAGCTGACCGTGGTCGCAGTACTCGAAATCAATCCTCCAAGCACTCCGCCAAGCAATACGCCGGTCTTCTCACCGAAGAACTTCCAGGCAATAAACCCCGATACATTAATTCCAACGATCAAGACCACCATTAGCCAGATATGGCGCGGATTGATTACGTCGAAGGGCAAATAGGTGCGATCCGGAAGGACAGGGAGGATAATCAGGGAGATCAGCGCAAACTGCATGATCGCCTTCAGGTCGTTTTCGCCGAACCGGGCTGCAATACTGTGCAGTGTTCCCTTGAAATGAAGCAGAATCGCAACGCCGCTGCCCAGCGCTACTGCAATTTCCCGACTGCCTGCGAACAGGAAGGCCCCGACGCCGAACATCATCAGCATTGCGATTTCCGTAGTCAAACCGGGTTCGGCTGAACCTCCGGATACTTCACCGATGCGTCCAATCAGGATCACGACCGTAAGCGACAGCAATCCTGCGGCGATAATCCAGCCTCCGAAGGCGCCGGCAAGCAGAGCCGTCAATGAGCCGAAAAGCGTGACGAGCGGGAACGTGCGAATGCCGCCGAGGCGCGCAGCCGCGTGCTCGCGCTGCAATCCGACCAAAAGACCGAGCCCGAGCGCAATGACAAGGTGAAAAAATGTTTCCCCGAGGCCCATGTAAGGATGGTAAGGAACTTATGGCGCGCATACACACATTCTATTGCGCTGGAAACATAATTCCTGAATCAGACCACGAAACATTGGGACGCATCACTGGGTACGCACGCGCCCTCGCGTGCTTGTATTCGCCGCCGAAAGCACGCGAGGGCGCGTGCGTACCCAGTTGCGGACTCAGTAGTGTGTACCATTCTGGTGTGGATTGATTTAGGTGCTTTACTCCGCTTTGCGATCAGGCGGAATGTTCTTCGTTTGACTCCGGCGAGCGCACGATTTCCACCGAGCAATGCGCCCTGCCCAGGACTGCAAGCGCTACACTTCCGAGCAGCAACCGCTTAAGCCGCCCCAGCCCGCGGGTGCCCACGAAAATCGAATCGGCGCCCCATGCTTCTGCGTGATCGATGAGCAACTGCTTGGGATTTCCGAATTCGACCATTGTGGTTGCCGACAAACCGGCGTCCGTCATACGCACTACCGCCTGCTGCTGCTCGGCGTGAGCGCGGTTGAGAGTCTGGTCAATCAGGGTTCCCGAAACGTCGGTCAGGGGATCGATCGCCGTTATAATCCGCACCTCCGTGCCCGGCGGCCAGGCTCGTTTGGCGATCGCATCGGCTGCCGCAAGCGAGTATACAGATCCGTCATATCCGATAATCAATCGGATGTGCTTCGGTTCTACTTCGACGCGCCCCCGCGCTACGCGCACCGAGGAGGTTGCTTCGGTGGCAACCCTTTGCGACACGCTGCCCAGCAATAAACGTCCGAGTGCAGTTCGTCCGTGCGAGCCGACGACTATCAGATCGGGGTTCCAGATTTCGGCCAAACGCAAAAGCTCTTCCGCAGGCGATCCTGCGCGAACTTCGGGCATAACCTGCCACGACGGAAATGCCAGTTTGATAATCTCAGCGCATCGCTTGGCCAGCGCGAGTGCTTCGGGCGCTTCTTCGGGCGGCTGGTCCCCAAGCGCTGCTTCAACTATTTCTAAGCCGGATGGTGGAGGCATCCATCGCTCGGCTACCGACAGCACCTTTACCTCGGCGTCAGGGGGAAGGCCGGCTCGCCGAAGGTCGTCTATTGCCGAATCGGCGCAGTCCGAGCCGTCATAGCCAATTAGAATCTTCATCGTATTCCGATCCATACTTTTCGTCCTTTCGACCCTGCTCAGCGAGATGACGAAACAAACGGAATGAAACGGAGCAAACGAAAGGTTTGATCTTTTTTCTGATTTCCGTCTATTTTCGTTTGTTCCGCCATCTATCTTCCAGCCCATGCTTTGTACCAATCTTCTATGGATTGGATCAGTCGTCAAAAATGAGCACCTCTGTTCCGATAGGCATCATGTCATAAAGTTCTTTTGCTGCGTACATCGGCACGCGAATGCAACCGTGGCTTGCCGGTGTAGCGGGTACGGAGGTGCTGCCGTGGATTGCGACGCCGCCTTTAATAAAGCTTGGGTAATACAGTCGACCAAGCGGGCTGGTATGCCAGCCGCGGATTTTTCTGAAGACCGTAAATCGCCCGCACGGCGTACAAGCCATCCTGGTTCTTCCCCCTTCCGTGAACGGTTTTCCAGTTCCGGACGAAATGGACAGCGTACGCAGTACCGCGCCGCAACAATCTACGACCATCAAAATCTGTTTTTGTACGTCGACTTCGATATGCGGTTTTCCGGTTTCGCGCGGTGTTGGCCGGCGCGCTGCCAGCAGAGCCGAAAGCTCATCCTCGGTGAGTTGCCCCGTACGCGCCCGTCCTTCGACTTTCTGGAATGCGATCAAAGCGTGCTTGAGCGAGTCATCAAATGTTTCCAGATCCAGCTTGACCCAATAACCCAATTCACCCAATAGAGATCTTGCCTCCAGTATCTGCGCGGGTGCGGTAAGTGTGGGTGGCTTGGGTGGGGAAACCGGCTTGCGTTGACTCCTTGAAAGCCTTTCTCGCGCTCCGGTTGGGATCGTGGACCCAAACGCCAGGAACAGGCCAATGCCGAGAAGAATTAAAGCGGGCCCGGACGCGTACTTTCCGCGCCGAGCCCCATGTTTTTGCGCCGAATAGAGTTGAGATTGGATCATTCCCGGGAGCGTCAGGTTTCACATACTCCGGTAGCAGATTCGACTTTGATACGGAATATGATGGTTTCTGGAATGCCCTCCACCTGCGACATTGCCGATTCGACCGGAGTGAAGTGCGGGAATCGCTCCAGAATCCGCTGCAGCAGGCTGTCGCGCTCATCCGGATCCTTTACTTCTTCATAGGTACCGTAGGCAATTGCACTCCGCCATTCGAATTCGTGTACGATCTCATCCACCTGAATGCAAGCGCGAGGGTTTGCGCGCAGCGCGGCAATCTTTCTTCCGGGAAGCGAATGAACAAGGATCGAGTCGCCGTCGAAGACATAATTTACCGGCACTACATACGGGCCCTCGTCGATGACGCATCCGAGCCGTCCGATTGCTCCGCGCCGCAACAGCTCCATTGCGTCACGGGATTCCATTTTAGTAATCATTTGTTGCTCCGGATTTCCGAATAGCCGTTACCTAATCCTCTTCAACTGCTCGACTTTTTCTGACGATCTCCACAGAACACGATGCGTGAGAAGCAACAGCCTGCGACACCGAACCAAGCAAAAAGCGCTGCCAGCCGCGGTAGCCGTGCGACCCCAGAACAATCAGATCGGCGCTCCAACGTTCTGCTTCATCCAGGATGGCTTCTTTAGGATGTCCGTTAACGATTGTTGTGCTTATCTCAGCGTCCGGATGGTTTTCCTTCAGCGCTTCCGTAGCCTTGTCCATTGCGCTTTGCGCCTGCTCTTGCGCGCCTTTTTCCATTTCGGCGAAATAGCTTTCCGGTAGCGCCCACGTTTCCGGAGTGGGTACAAAGGGCAACTCCACAACCGCTAACAGCCGCACTTCACTCCCGGCAGGCAGCGGCCTTGACGCTACTGCTTCTACCGCTGCATCACTTCCCGCCGAACCGTCGATCGCAAGTAGTATCTTCATGCTGACCCTCCAGTTGATTGCCTGATGATCTGGGGCTGACCGCCCAATTTATTCTAGCGGATTGGGCCGTTTAGCCCAATTCAATCAGGCGCCGATTAAATTGCAACCCTTATGCCGGGAACGCATCGGGGCATAAAAGAGAGAGATAACGGAACAGACGAAATAAGACGGAAACAACTGAAAAGGTGAATATTTCCGTAATTTTCGTATTATTTCGTCTGTTCCGTTGTCTCTCTTAATGCTCCCGATGTCGTGCGGCTTGATTCAAACCAGGTCAAGGGATCAGGATTGAATCGGCAGGCGTATACGGAATGTGGAGCCGCGACCAGGTGTGGATTCGACCTCGATTGTACCGCCGTGACCGCGCACGATCCTTCGGACCGCGGGCAGTCCGAGGCCGGTGCCGTTGGGTGATGTAGTGTAGAAGGGCGCAAAGATCCTGGTGAGATTTTCCTCGGTTATGCCGCAGCCCGTGTCTTCGATCTCGATTGTCGCAGACGCCGGCCTGTCGGGTTGGGAATCCTGGCGCTTGACGCTCACCCGGATTGCGCCGCTGTCTTCGATTGATTCAATTGCATTGAGTATCAGGTTCAGTACGGCATCTTCAATCAGCAATTCGTCTATCAGCAGCGACAACCGTTCCTGATCGCCGCTATAAAGTATACGAATTGACTTTCCCTGGTTACGCTTCAGGTATGAGGCATGGCTTCTACCGAGGATAACGGCGCGCCTGACGGGGTCGCTTAACAATGTGAGCCGGGCGCGCGCCTCACGCGGGCGGGCGTGCACGAGGAGTTTGCGAATCGACTCATCGATGCGCGCAACTTCATTGCGGACGCCTTCGAGTACCTTGCGTTCGGGATCCTCCGGATCGCGCCTGCCGATCAAAATATCGACGGCGCCCTGAATGCCGGCCAGCGGGTTCCGGATTTCGTGTGCAAGGCTGGCAGCCAGTTCACCGAGTCGAGCCAGTTGTTCGGCTCGCGCAATTTCGCGTTCGTGAGCTACCGCGCCTGAACTGTCGCGAAGTACGAGCAGGTAGCCGAAGAGTTCGCCATCATCCTCGGGAAGTGGAATCAGCGTCGTTCGCAGCCGCTGGTGGTCCGCTATATCTGCTGCATCATCCGATGCACCGGGTGCAGGATCCGGGTTTTCCAGCAGGTGATCCAGTATTCTGTCCGTAGAGTACTCCAGATCTTCCGATTTTGATGATTGGGTGGAAAGTACACCTCGCCTGCCTAGGCCCTGCATAACCTCATTGCCTGGGCGCCCGATGAGATGTTCGATCTGTTCACCGATCAGGTCCGCGAATGCCTGATTGATCCGTACAATGTTGAGTTCCGGCGAAAGCAGACAAATACCGTCCTCAAGCTGCTCCAGGACGTGATCCCAGGTCATCTGAATTCGGCTTGATCTTGTGAACGATTGCGTCAACTGGAGTCTCCGTGCGTATTACGAAGCGTTGGAGGATTCCTCAAGCTTCTTTAGTCTATAGCGCAACTGATCGCGCGAAATGCCCAGCAGTTCCGCCGCCCGGGTTTGATTTCCGCCGCTTAAAGTGATTGCCTGACGTACAAGCGACATTTCGACGTCTTCGAGGGCTATGCCTTCAGCCGGCAGCCGGAACATCACTCCGGGCTGAGCGGGAGCAGCCGGCAGCGCGGCGGTCGGAGCGCCCGTCGTAGGCGCTTCGTGGTGCTGTCTTATTGGCGCTTCGGTCCAAAGGCCGCGGGGCAAATATGTAGATGTGATATGTTCGCCGTCCTCCAGAATCATCGAGCGTTCGACCACATTGCGCAATTCGCGTACATTGCCCGGCCAGTTATAGCGGCGGAAAATTTCTGCCACGTCGGGCGTAAGCCCCCTGATCCGTTTTCTCAGTTTTTCGTTGAATTGTTTTACGAAGTAATCCGTGAGCATCAACACGTCCTCGCCGCGGTCGCGCAGCGGCGGAATGTCGATTTGTATTACCGAAAGCCGGTAATAAAGATCGAGTCTGAACAGATTGCGTTCACTCTCGGATTTCAGATCCCTGTTGGATGCAGCTATTACCCGTACGTCAAGGGGCAAATCCTTTAATCCGCCCACGCGGCGAAAAGCGCCCTCTTCGAGAACGCGCAAAAGTTTGGCCTGGAGACCGAGTTCGAGTTCGCCGATTTCGTCCAGAAAAATCGTGCCCCCCTGAGCCTGCTCGAAGAGGCCTTCCTTGCGCGCTCGAGCATCGGTAAACGATCCCTTTTCGTGACCAAACAGCTCGCTTTCAATCAGTGTCCCCGGAATTGCAGCGCAATTGATCGGGAAAAACGGGCCGTCCGAGCGACGCGAGCCATAATGTATGGCCTTTGCCAGCAGGTCCTTTCCCGTACCGCTCTCACCCTGCAGAAGCACCGAAGAGGCTTCGCTTTCAGCTACCTTTTTTGCAAGCGCAATTGTCTGCGTCATTGCTATAGACTGTCCGATGATCTGATCGAAGTTGAACATCCGCGAGCGCTCGCTGCGGATCATCGTGACTTCCTTGCGCAGTTTTCCGGCTTCCAGGCCGTTGCGTATCGTTACCTGAAGTTCGTTGAGGTTTATCGGCTTTCCGATAAAGTCATATGCGCCCCCGCGCATCGCGGAAATCGTGTCTTCAATCAAAACATTGGCCGTGATCATGATTACCACGGCGTTGGTGCTGCGGCGTTTGATTTCGCGCAAAACATCCAGACCAGATCCGTCGGGAAGATTAATATCCAGCAGCACCGCCTGCGGATGCTCGTTATCAAAAGATGCAAGCGCAGCCTGGACCGTCGCCGCTTCGACCGGTTCATATCCCCAGCCGCGCAACGCTTCGGTCAGGGTCCAGCGTATCATCGGTTCATCGTCGACAACGAGGACCTTTTCTTTTGCCATTTTGCCTTCCTCTAGTATGCTCCTGAGCCGCAATCATTCGGCGCGCGGCAACTTGCCGCTACACGAATGTCTGCTGCTGCTGCTCCCCCAAAAAAGCGTCGTCCCGCGGACTTGTGCCTGCGTAGGCGAATAACTGCAAACCGCTTGCCAGTCCTTTCGACGCTCTGTTTTCCTTATTACTGCCGAGTTTGCCGGTAAATAATACACCTTTCTGCGTAAAAATCCCCAGAATCTTTGAGACAACAACAACAATCAGTCCCCCCAGGTCATTGTCCGGCTCAGCCAGAAGCGAAGATCACGGAACAGTTGAATATTTTCGTAATTTCCGTCTAATTTCGTTTGTTCCGTTATCTCTCTTTTTTGTCCTAATGCCGTGTAGAGTGATATAAATCAAAACATTACAATCTTCACAATTACCAACCGGAAGGCAATATCACAAAATGAGCCAGCGTTTTGACGTTGCGGTAATCGGTGGTGGGCACAACGGTCTTGTGACGGCGGCAATTGCAGCTCGCGCCGGCCTTCGGGTGATCGTGCTCGAACGCCGGCACGTAATCGGTGGAGCCTGCGTTACGGAAGAGGTATGGCCGGGTTATCGCGTATCTACGCTTTCATATCTTTGTTCGCTGCTGCAACCTCGAATTATCCGCGAACTTGATCTTGTGCGGCACGGATTTCACATTTACCCGAAAGATCCGACATTTTTCACCGTGTTTCCCGACGGCCGGCATATTCTGTTTTGGGGAGACGAACGCAAAACCGCACAAGAAATCAGCAAATTTTCCACCCGCGATGCTGCCGAGTATGTCCGTTATGAAACGGACCTCGCGCAGCTTTCTTCATGGGTCGAGGCGCTTTTGCTGCGAACGCCGCCAAATCTGATACGCCGCACACTTGGCGATCTGACCGAATTTGTCCGCCTGGGATTGCGCACGCTCAAGCTGGGCGACGAAGGGTTGGTGCGCCTGGTTAAAGTAATGACGCAAAGCGCCCGCGATTTTCTGGACGAGCGCTTCGAGTCTCCGGAGATAAAAACCACTCTTGCAACCGACGGCGTAATCGGCGCGCAGGGCGGTCCTTCCACGCCCGGCACTGCCTATGTTCTTCTCCACCACGTAATGGGAAGCGCTACCGGTCAACGCGGTGTGTGGGGTTTCATACGCGGTGGGATGGGAGCCATAAGCGATTCCATCGCATCTGCTGCTACTGCCGCGGGGGCAATCATCAGAACCAATGCCGCTGTAGAGCGTATCTTGACCGTAAACGGGCGAGCAGTGGGCGTAGTTCTCGATTCGGGCGAAGAGATAGCTGCGCGCGCCGTGGTTTCGAACGCTGATCCGAAACGAACCTTTCTGAAGTTGTTGCAACCCGGCGATCTGGAAACGGAATTTAGGGAAGCTGTCGAGAAGATTCGATGTACGGGGTCGTCGGTCAAAATCAACCTGGCGCTTGACGCACTGCCGCAGTTCACGGCGTACCCTACGCGGGGACCCGGCGCCCCGCACCGCACCACGATTCATGTTTGTCCCTCGATGGATTATATAGACCGTGCGTGGGAAGAAGCCCTACAGGGGCGGCCGTCATCGTCTCCAATGCTGGAGTGTACGATTCCAACCGTGTACGATGACTCGATCGTACCGGAGGGTAAACACATAATGTGTATATTCGCGCAGTATGCACCCTACCATCTGCGTGACGGCGCCTGGGACGAAGAAACAAAGGATCGTTTTGCGGACCGTTGTATAGAATTACTTGCAGAGTATGCGCCGAACATCAGGAACATTATTGTTCATCGCCAGGTAATTTCGCCGCTGGATATGGAAAGGGAATACGGCCTCACCGGAGGGAACATCTTTCACGGGGATCTGGGGCCGGATCAACTGTTCTTCATGCGACCGCTGGCCGGTTGGGCGCGATACCGCACACCGGTTAAAGGACTCTACATGTGCGGTTCAGGAACTCATCCCGGGGGCGGAGTAATGGGAGCGCCCGGGTATAATGCCGCACGCGAAATCGTCAGGGATTTGAGCGGTTCGAGGTTCGGGAAATAATGAGAATGCGGAATGCCTGAAACTAAACCATGGTGCTCTGGAGGACTGGGAATTACCACGTCTATCGGCCGGGATTTCGGCGAATTTCGCGGTCTTAAAACCCTGAACCGAACATTGCCGGAACCAAAACCTAGGAGAAACGTATGGATGGGACGACGATAGGATTTGTCATCATCTCTGTGATTGTGCTGCTGGTGCTGGCGCGCTGGCTGCATCAACTGATGCTGGGTCAGTCGATAACAGGGTTGCTCATTGAACAGGACAATCGGGCCGTTGCAATTGCGCTCGGCGGCTTTCTGCTGGGAGTCGTCAACGTCATCATCCCTGTTCTGAGCGGCGATAGTCATTCGTTCTGGCGCGATGTGATCGGCGTATGTGCGTACGGTATCGGGGGAATACTCGCGATGACCTTCGCCGGCTGGATCTTCGCGTTAAACAGTAAGTGGATGGGACTCGATCTGCGGCGCGAAATCGAGTCCGGGAACGATGCGGCGGGCCTGGTTGCCGGCGCAGAGTACCTTGCAGCGAGCCAGATCGTCAGCGGCGCCCTGACGGGAGACGGCGCAGCGCTTATGCCCACCGTGGTCTTCTGGCTTGCTGGAATCGCGGCCATGGTTTTACTGACGCATATGTTCCACTATTTGACGGCGTATGACGATGTGGGCGAGATAGTTCAGGGTAACGTAGCGGCGGCGTTCGGCTATAGCGGACTGCTCGTAGCCATTGGAATGATGGTCGGGTACTCGGTGGGCGGTGAGTTTACGGGATACATGTCCGGTTTTCGCGGATTTGGGCTGATGCTCCTGGTTACGCTTGTGTTTTATCCCGTCAGGCAGTTCATCGTGCAGACGCTGCTGCTCGGCTGCGGCTTCAAGTTCCACGGCGGCAGACTCGATACTGAGATCGCAGAGGACAAAAATCTTGGCGCCGGATTGCTTGAAGCGTTCGGCTATCTGGCCACGGCGCTGCTGGTAACGAGAATTTTCTGAATCGGATTTCGGTGATCAAAAAATGACAAAACGTACACTCCGCGCTTTCCTGATCGCTGCATCGTTTCTGGTGCTGTGGGCCGTTCCGGCCCCGGCTCAGGACGTTTCGGCAAAACTCGATGAGTATCTAAGCGCCGCCGCAGCGCAGCGGCAGTTTTCAGGTTCAGCACTCGTAGCGCAGAACGGCAAGGTGCTACTCGGCAAAGGGTACGGTATGGCGAGCATCGAGCTTGATGCGCCGAATACCGCACAGACCCGGTTCCGGCTCGGTTCGATTACAAAACAGTTTACCGCCGCCGCCATACTCCTGTTGCAGGAGCAGGGAAAGCTGAGCGTAGGCGACTCGGTGTGCAAGTTTATCGCCGACTGTCCCGCGGCCTGGCAACCCGTAACCGTGCACCACCTGCTCAATCACTCGGGGGGCGTGCCTAATTTCACGTCGTTTCCCGAATACCAGAAAACGATGATGATCGCCTCACCGCTGGATGCGACGATTGCGCGCTTCAAGAATCTTCCCTTGACCTTTACGCCCGGCGAAAAATTCACCTACAGCAATTCGGGCTATATACTGCTCGGCGCGATCATCGAGAAAGTTTCGGGCCGCAGCTACGCCGACTTCCTGCAGGCGAACATTTTCGATCCTCTCAAGATGTCCAACACCGGATATGACCGGCACGATAGCATCATAAAGGGCCGCGCGAGCGGCTATTCGAATCAGGGCGGCGCGTGGTCGAATGCGGCGTATCTCGACATGTCGATACCCCACGCAGCGGGCGCGCTTTATTCCACGGTTGAAGATCTGTATTTATGGGATCAGGCGCTTTATGGCGACAAACTTCTCAGCGCAAAATCGCGCGATGCGATGTTTACGCCGGGCCATAACCAGTACGGTTACGGTTTTGGAATCCAGCAGATGTTCGGCCGCAGGATGATTGCACACGGCGGCGGAATCAACGGTTTTTCGACCTATATTGCGCGCTATTCGGACGATAAGGTTACGGTCATTGTGCTCAGCAATCTGCAACAGGCCAATGCCGGCCGTTTTGCGCGCGACCTTGCCGCCGCGGTTTTCGGAGAGAAATACGAAGTGCCGGGTGCGCGAACGGATGTCAAAGTCGATACAAAAATACTCGATGGGTATGTAGGGAAATATGAACTTGCGCCGAATTTTTATCTCAATGTCCGGCGCGATGGCGAACGTTTGTTTACCCAGGCAACGGGGCAAAGCGAGGTCGAGATATTCCCGGAATCGGAAACGAAATTTTATCTCAAAGTAGTAGAGGCGCAGATAACTTTCGTCAAAGATCAAGGAGGCAAGGTCACTCACCTGATCCTGCATCAGGGCGGGAATCATCAGGCGAGGAAGATTGAATGAGTGAACCGCGTGCAGCGCCGGACCTGCCGGGTTACGGCGAATTTGCGCGGCTGCTTTACGGCACCGGAATTATTTCCGATCCGTGGCTCGGCGGACGTGAAAGGTTTCGGTTGCGCGGCGTGGTTTTGCAACAGGACCTGGCGAGGCGGCTCGAAACCGCTGCGGAGCGTATAGCATATCTACATCACGAACTTGCCGGGGCGGTCTGGGATCGCCCCGAATTGCTGGATGAGTACTTCGGATTGACGCCCTATCAGAAGGCTATGTGGCTGGCTTCCGAAGGCAGATGGCACGGTATTGCGCGCGTTGATTTGTTTGTATGCAAAGACGGGCGTATTCAATCCTGCGAAATGAATTCCGACACTCCGTCGGGAGAGGCGGAAGCCGTTCTGCTCAATCGCCTGCTGTATGAATATCATTCTGGCGTTGCCGATCCGAACACGGGATTTCCGGAGCGGTTTCATTCCATGCTACTGGAATCCCACGCTGCTCACATTAAATCCAATGGCCGTCAACCGAACGATTGCCCGCCCACAATAGCAATCATCTATCCGACGGATTTGCCCGAAGATCTCAGCATGATTGCAATCTACCGTGAATGGCTCGAAGCGCGAGGCAGCACGGTAGTACTCGGCTCGCCCTATAACCTGCGTCTGGACGACGATGGCAACCTGGTGGTGCTCGGTGAGCGCATCGACATTGTCATTCGCCATTATAAAACCGACTGGTGGGGGGAACGCGAAACGATCTGGGTGAATCAGCCGCCGTATCCGGACCCGGAACCGCTGGAGAGGGAATTGCTCCCTCTACTCGAAGCAGAGCGGGCCGGGCGCGTAACGGTAGTTAATCCATTCGGCGCGGTGATAACGCAGAACAAATTCTCGCTTGCATTATTGTCCGAACACCCGGAGTTTTTTTCAGAAACAGCGCGCGCGTGGATTGGCGAGTACATGCCGGAAACTCGAAGGCTTAAAGATCTGGACAAGAAATCGTTGTCGCGCAGGGAATGGGTGTTGAAATCCGTGTACGGCTGCGAGGGAGATTCTGTCGTATGCGGCCCGTTGATGAAGCAGCGCGACTGGCGGACTACGATTCAGATGATCGACGATCGCCACTGGATTGCTCAGCGTTTTTTTGATATCGAGCCGATCGAGGAGGGACTCCTGCCCAATTACGGCGTGTATGTAATCGGCGGGCGTGCAGCCGGTTTTTATACCCGCCTCTCGTCTACAATCACGGATTACACGGCCGTAACCGCCCCGACTTACATTGCCTCTTGAACGGAATCGGTTTGCACTCCTGCTTGCAAGAATAGACAATACGGGTCTGTTGGGTGCGCAGGTGGGTGCACGTCAGGTCAAAATCAAACCACACGACATTGAGACGAAATGAGAGATAACGCAACATTCGAAATGAAACGAAAATTGCGGAAAATCTGAACATTTCCGTCTGTTGTGTCTAATTTCGTTTGTTCAGTTATCTTGCTTTCTGTCTTACGAGGAGTCGATCGCCGATGCTGTCACGTGTCTTCGCCCTCGCGCTGATCCTGCAAGCCTATGCCCCTCTAAAGTTAATAACGATAACACACAGGTTCGATACCATCACCGGGACTCTTGTCGGGCGGGTTTTCATCGCGCCGAATACGCCATTTCCCGGTGTAAGAATCCGCGCCGTAAACCTGGAAACCGGCAACACACGCGCGTCGATTACGGACCTTAACGGTCAGTACCGCATCGCACTGCTTCCGCCCGGACGTTATTCAGTGGACGCATTCAAGGAAGGCTACATAATCACCCAGCCCACCTCCCAGCCCATAAGGGTACAGCTCAATCGCATAATCGAACCCGTGCCTGATATTATAATGGCGCTTGCAACCGTAGCCGCAGCGCCTCCGGCCCCAACGCCGGCGCCATCGCCCACTTCAATCGATTCACTCGGCCGGCTTGTGAATGGGCTCGATGCTGTGCGACGTTTCAATTTTGATTCGCGCCAATTGTCTGCGCTTCCGCTTGCAGGCAGCCGCACGTTCGACGATCTGGCCCTGCTCGCTCCGGGAGTGATACCTGCTCCCGAGGTGCGCGGATTGTCGGGACCGGGGCTGGGTTCGGGCATTGGTTCGCCGGGGCAATTTGCGGTAAACGGACTTCGCGCGCGGTCAAACAATTTCACCGTAGACGGTGCGGGCAACAATGATGAGGATGTCGGAGTGCGCAGGCAGGGATTTGCCGTGCTTACTTCGCAGAGCGTAGAGAGCGTTCGTGAACTGCAGGTGGTAACGCAGCTTTGGGATTCCGAACAGGGCCGAAACTTCGGATCGCAGGTAAACGCAATTTCGAAGGCCGGGGCCAATCAGGTGCATGGAGGTTTTTACGGGTTTTACAACAACCATGCGCTGAATGCCCGCGATCCGTTTGACCTGACCGCAATGACGGGAACGACGCCCCTGCTTGCCACGGCCGTAGAAAGTTACCTTAATGGCCGGCCGGTGAATCCGATTCAAATTCCCGTCACGGTTCGGTCGCAGGCAGCACAGCCGGGCGTCCCGGTTCTACAGGCGGACCCGGCCGGCGGAGAAAACAATTTCAGACGACTGCTGGCTGGGGGGAATATATCTTTTCCGGTCAGCAAGGATCGAACATTCGGGTTTGCTTCATACGAGCATCTGCGGCTGGTTGCGGATCAGGAGACGCATTTTTCCGTGCCCACGATCGGAGAACGCGGATTTCTGGGGTTCGGAGCTACTGGATTCATTACAGATCAGGGCGGGCAGCAGCAGCTCTATACGCCTACATTCGTAGCCGGAGATGCCGCTTTTTCGCTTTATCCTTTCCCGAACAACCGGCGCGGGCCGTTTGGTGATAATACTTATACACAAATTTTGCGCGCCGATGCTGAGGGGAGCATCTTTTCATTCCGTCTTGACCACGAATTCAAAGGCTCGGGAGGTTTGACGAGCCATCAACTTACGGGGCGGTATAATTTTGCAGGCGACGAAAGAGTGATTCCGTCAGTGGGTGAAGCGATTCGCTCAAGCGTAGCCTCGGATGTACGAACGCAGAACCTGTCCCTGTTCCTGAACAGCCAGTTCAACGCATCGGTATCCAATCAGGCGCGCGCAAGTTTCGGGCGTTCGCGTTTGCGTTTTTCGGAACTACGCGACCCCGCGCTATCTGCATCGCGGTTCGTGCAGAACGAACCATACCTGCTCAACGCGGGAATGCTCTTCAACGGCAGCGACCCGCGTTTCCAGCCGACGTTTGTGGATTACTTTCAGCGCAGCGCCGCTGTGGATTCGGTCGAGGATCACCTCGGCACGCTCGGACAGATTGTTATATCGCCTTACAGTCCTGTGGGGCTCGCGGTCGATCTGTTCCCTCAGGGGCGCGTGAATAATACTTTTCAGTTCGCAGACACAATTGTACTTGCAAGGCAAAATCATTCGTTGCGTGCGGGCGTGGATTTTGTGAGGACGGAACTAAACAGTTTCCTTAATCGCAACTACCGGCCGCAGATCTATTTCGGCGGCACTCCCGATCTGACTCTCAACCCGGCTTTCAACCCCATATTTAGCAGTAATCCGCTGCTGTTGCGCGGCTTGAGCGCATTTGGGCCGACGCCGGGATATTATCGCGGAGCGGATCTTGCCGCTCTTGGCCTGCCTACCGCCATTACACAATCGTTGCGCACCGACTCGCCGCCTGATTCCAGTCTCGGGCTCAGGTTCTGGCAGATGAACTATTTCATAACGGATCAATGGCGCGTGCGATCGGGTCTATCCCTTAGCTACGGCCTCAGATACGAATACAACACCCCGCCGCGTGATTCACAACGCCGTATCGAGCGTTCATTCGAACTGTTGTCACCCGGTACAGCAGGTTCGCCGGTGAGCATTTGCCGGCCGTTCACCAATTGCTCCCAGGTATTTTCGGGCGACGCCCTGAATGCAGCCTATGCATCGACGCTCGGTGAGTTGCGGCGATTTCTCGACGGCAGGCAAGGAATATACGATCCTGATCGCAACAACTTCAGCCCTCATTTCGGTTTTGCATGGGCGCCGTTTGCAGGGAAAAGCAGCGATGTACGCACCGTCGTGCGAGGAGGAGCGTCGATCAACTACGACCTGTTGATCGGAAACCTCGTCAGCCAATCCAGAAATGTATTTCCGAATTTTATCCCGCTAAATGTGGACGCCAACACGTTTGCATACGCCTCGCAGGTATTTTTCATTCCGGGACAAACCGGCGCGTTTGCCGCATTCAATCCGCGGTTTGTACCCGTCATCGTTCGGCGCAACGGTGTGACGCAGCAGTTCGGACTCGTTGGCGCGAATCAATTGAACAGGTTGGGTACACCGGACGATGTATTCACGCAGATCGCCGGTTTGCTTTTCGCTCCGCCGCCGGTAGCGCTTTCAGGGTTGAATCTTTCAAGTGGAGGCGGTCTTGCGTTCACTCTGCCGGATCGGCGGTTGCGATCGCCTTACGCAATCAACTTCAACCTTCAGATCGAGCACGAACTGTCGCGCGAATGGTTGCTCAATCTGGCGTATGTGGGAGCGCAGGGAAGGAAACTTGCACGTTTCAGGACTCCGAACGGGGGCGTCAATTCGATTACGCTTCCCATTGATCCGCTCGGATTGACGATGCTCGGAGGCGGTGCGCCGGCGCCGGCTGCGGTGGCGGTAGCTCCGTCGTCCGATATTGACGCCGGTGTATTTCGGCGCCCGAATCCCGGCCTCGGGTCGATTACGATTTTCGATTCGTCCGCCGCATCCATATACCATTCGCTTCAGGCAAACGTACAAAAGCGATTCGGCAGGGGATTTATGCTGACAGCAGCTCATACCTTTGGGCATGCAATCGACGATGTATCGGATCTGTTCGATCTAGCAGGGGCTTCAGCGCTGCCGCAAAACGATTCGGATCTGAGAGCCGAAAGGGGCAATGCAAATTTTGACCTGCGCCATCGCTTTGCAGCGAGTATCGTGGCAGAATTGCCATTTCTCAAATTGTTGAATATTTCCGGCGAAGCCGGCCGACGCATATTCGGCGGCTGGCAGACCGCATTTATCACGGTTCATCAATCGGGCCAACCGTTCACGGCCGCCAGCAGTCTGGATGTAAACCTGGACGGCAATCTCACCGATCGGTTGAATCGAATTGTGGGGCTCGAAACGAATATCGATCGCAGGGTGCGGTTGAGGCCCGCTGCGGATTTGAACCTGCTCGGATTGCTGGCGCCGGTTGGGGGAGATGGAGGCATCGGGCGCAATACTTTTCGTTCGGCCTCATTCCATCAAACGGATCTGGCGCTAATGAAGGTATTTAACGTGAAAAGCGAACAGACTTTGACGCTGCGCGTCGAATGCTTCAACCTTTGGAACCGTCCGCAATTTGCTGTTCCGGAACGTATTCTGGAAGCGCCGGGATTCGGCGCCGCATCCGCTACGCGCGGGCCCGCACGGCAGGTACAGTTTGCATTGAAGTACACTTTCTGAATGACAAAATCGATATACACCTAATAATCAAGAGAGGGAGACATGAGCGTAATCGAAAAAGTACTAGCGCGTGAGATTCTGGATTCGCGCGGCAATCCTACGGTGGAGGCCGAAGTTTACCTTGAAAGCGGCGTATTCGGGCGCGCTGCTGTCCCATCGGGCGCTTCAACAGGAGAGAACGAGGCCGTAGAAATGCGCGACGGCGACAAAGTGAGATACCTCGGCAAGGGCGTCAGGCGCGCTGTAGACAACGTCAATAAAGCGATAGCCAATGATGTAATCGGTTTGAGCGTGTTTGACCAGGCTGGAATTGATGGGCGCATGATCGACCTCGACGATACGCCCAACAAGTCGAAACTCGGCGCCAATGCCATACTGTCCGTCTCTCTGGCAGTTGCCAGGGCTGCCGCCGCAGAACTCGACATTCCGATTTATCGCTACATAGGCGGAGTAAATGCGCGCACATTGCCGGTTCCATTGATGAACATTATCAACGGCGGCGCTCATGCGGACAACAACGTCGACTTCCAGGAATTCATGATCGCACCTGCCGGTGCGCCGTCCTTTTCAGAAGCCCTGCGCTGGGGCGCCGAAGTTTTCCATACATTAAAGGGAGTGCTCAAGAAGCGCGGCTATTCCACATCCGTGGGCGATGAGGGCGGATTTGCCCCGAGCCTCAAGTCAAACGACGAGGCGATTGAGGCAATACTCGAAGCAATCACGGGTGCGGGCTATACGCCCGGCGAACAGATAGCTATAGCGCTCGATCCTGCTGCATCGGAGTTTTATGAAGATGGTGCATATGTGTTCAAGAAATCCGACGGACGGAAGCTGAGTTCGGAAAAGATGGTCGAATACTGGGTGGACTGGGCGAAAAAGTACCCGATCATATCGATCGAAGACGGGCTTGCAGAAAACGATTGGGACGGTTGGGCCGCAATGACCGGCGAACTCGGCGACACCGTGCAGCTTGTCGGGGACGATCTGTTCGTTACAAACACCAAATATCTGGAACGCGGCATCGACGAAATTGTGGCGAATTCCATTCTGATCAAGGTTAACCAGATCGGCACCCTGACAGAAACACTCAACGCAATAGAACTCGCCCGCACCAACAACTACACTGCAATCATCTCGCACAGAAGCGGCGAGACCGAAGATCCGTTTATTGCCGATCTTGCCGTAGCCACAAACGCCGGAATGATCAAAACCGGATCGGCGTCGCGCACGGATCGTGTTGCAAAATACAACCAACTGCTTCGCATAGAGGAAGAGCTCGGAACCTCGGCGCATTATCCCGGCTTCACAGCGTTTTACCAACTGGAGCTGAAGGATCTCAATTTTCCCGTTCCTGTCAAATCCGCTCGACGGTGAACGAAAATTTTTACACACGGTCAGATAGGAGAGAAAAACGGAACAGACTGAATAAACAGAACAGACGAAAAAGATGATGAACAAACTTAAAACCGCCGGTTTTGCAGCCTTACTTGTAGTCTCAGGAGCCTGCCGGACGGCAGAGACGCCCGTCGATACGGAAAAGGACGAGGATTTGCGCAGCCGCGCCGAACGCATACACCGGGAATCCATTGTTCTCGATACCCATAATGACGTTACTTCGGCGATACTCGATGACGGTTTCGACCTCGGGCAAAGCGGCGTGCTTCCGGACGGTGGGCTCAAGACCCATACCGACATTGACCGGATACGAAAAGGCGGTCTGAACGCTCAATTCTTTGCAGTATACGTCGGCAGGGAATTCGTCAATAAAAAGGCGGCCGAGGGCGGTGGGGCGGCGCGGCGTGCGCTCGACATGATCGATGTCGTATATGAGCAGGTTCGCAGACACCCGGATACGTTCGAGATGGCGTATACATCGGGAGACATTCGCCGTATCGTGCGCGCGGGAAAGGTTGCAGCGCTGATGGGAATCGAGGGCGGTCACGCAATTGAAGACAGCCTGCATGCATTGCGTATGTTCCATCGTCTGGGAATCCGGTATATGACCCTCACGCACACAAATACGAATAACTGGGCCGACTCCGAGGGCGATTTGAGCAATCCCAGAGTCAAACATCACGGCGGATTGACCGATTTTGGCAGGGAAGTAGTTCGTGAGATGAACCGTATCGGAATGATGGTTGATATATCACACGTAGCCGACGCGACGTTCGCCGACGTGATCGAAACCACTGCTGCACCTGTAATCGCTTCTCACTCCTCCGCACGGGCAATCGGAAATCACACGCGCAACCTGAATGATGATCAGTTGCGTGCGATAGCCAAAAACGGCGGTGTTGTGATGGTGAATTTCTACGACGGATTCATCGATCCCAATAAGGCTCCCGTAACGTTTCGTGCACGCGCATTGAACGACGAACTTGCCGCGAAATATCCCAATGACCCAAAGCGTGCGGCCGAAGAATTGCGGCAATGGCGCGCAGCGAACTCCGTTCAGGGTAAGACGCCATTATCGGTGCTGCTGGATCATTTCGAGCACATTATCAAGGTTGCAGGCATAGACCACGTCGGAATGGGCGCAGACCTTGACGGAATACCTATCGACGGCACTCCGGAAGGCATCGAGGATGTATCGAAACTGCCGGTTCTTACTTATGAACTGCTCAAGCGCGGCTATTCGGAAGCGGATGTTAAAAAAGTCCTGGGTGAAAATCTGCTCCGCGTAATGGCGCAGTGCGAAAGCATCGCCGGTAAATAAAACCGACGATAACGGAACAAACGAAATAAGACGGAATTGACGGAAATATTCAACTGTTCCGTCAATTCCGTCTTATTTCGTTTGTTCCGTTATCGTCGGTTTTATTTAACTTCGGAGCGGATTTCGATGTTGTTGCTAGAAAGCGTAGTCGAGATCACGCGCTGAAGTTCGGCGACCGCCTTGTTGTAGTCGGCAAGCGCGCGAAGCTCGACGCCCTGCGCCTGAGCCAGTTCGTTCTGGCGCGTCAGGATGAGGAACGTAGTCGACATACCGGCGGCGAACTTCTTGGATTCGCCGTCGAGTTGCTGTTCGGCGTATTCGCGTGCGGCGCGCGATGCCTCGATCCTCATCTTGGCAGTTTCGACCGCCTGCACGCCGTTGCGTACTTCTACCTCGATATTCTGCATCTGACGGCGCGTTTGCAGTTCCAACTGCCGGGACGTTTCGAGTGCACGTCCATAATTGGCCTTCGCCGTGCGATTGCGCAGCGGGAAGTTAAACTGGATGCCCACGTTCCACGACCGGAATTCGTTGATGAACAATTCCTTGAGTGCAGTGCCGTAACCGCCGACAAATTCCGGGAAGATCACGTTCGGCGGAACGCCGGGGCGAGGGTTGCCGCCGAGACCGACCGCTGTATATCCACCGACAAGATTTATCTGCGGTTTCATCTGGTTCTTGAAGAAATCCAGATCTACCTGATTGATTTCGTGCTGTAATTGAAATTGCTTGACCTCGGGCCGGTTAGCAAAAGCAAGCTTCAAGGCGTCGGGAAGCGGCAGCGCCACTTCCTGAATATCGAACTTCTCGATCGGTACAATCTGGGCGCTCCAAAAATCCGAGTTCGGCCCCTCGACCGTCATCGCCTTCAACGCGTTCTCGGCTTGCGCCACCGCATTCATTGCCTGGAATACCTGCTGGCGGCGCGATTCAAACTGAGTCGCCGCGCTTACTACGTCTATAGGTGCAAGCGTTCCGACTTCCACCTGACGCTGATTGTTCTGCAACTGCGTCTCGGCAAGCGATGCCGCCTCACGCTGTATCTCCTCATCGCGTATGGCGAGAGCGAGATCCCAGTAGGCCTGCTGCACGCGCGAGATGATTTCGATGGCGCGCTGCCGGAACTGAGCGTCGGACAGATCGAGGCGCTTTCGCGCAATCTTGATCTGGCGGCGGTTGTTGTCGATTTTTCGATCTCTGAACAGCGGCTGCGTGTACTGAAAGTTCACATTCGAGTTGAACTGCGGATTGAAGTTGTTGACGTTTGAAGCGGTGCGGGTGTTGTTGAAGTTCAACGCGTAGTTGCCGCCGCCCTGTTCCACAAGTCGCTGAACGCCGAAGTTGTAGGTCAGCACATCGCGCTGAACGAAGTTGTCTCCTGTACCGCTGAACACAAACGCGTTCGGACTCTTGTTCGGGTTGAGGTCAATGCGAGACGTAGTGACCAGATCGTAGACGCCCCTGGCGCTTTCGACATCGAACTGCGCAATCCTCACGTTTTCGCGCTCGATTTCGATATCAATGTTCTTTTCAAGCGCCGCGATAACCGCATCGCGCAAAGTCCATCGAATAACCTTTCCGGGTTCCAAACCCACCGTCCGCGTGGGAATCGGCTGGGATTTAGGCGTTTGCGGCGCAGCAGTCTGGGCTGCCGCCGGTATGGAACAGGCCGCAGCAAGCATTACTGCAACTGCCTTCCGGGCGAAATTCCAATGCCTGATATTCATAACCATTACTCTCCCTCAAATAATCCGGCTTACAGCCTCGTGATCTGATTCCTGGATCAATCCTTTTACTCTCCGGGTGTTCCCACGAGGAGTACCACCCGTTAAGTCATCCATTTTTCAATCTGAAGAAAATTGCACACTTCAATTCGATGTTCGACTGGCATTTACGAAACTGCGAACCTTACAGTTGCAAATATTTTTGATTCAGTTCCATTCCGAACGCATAACCCCTGCGTTTACGAGCGGTAATCGGCATTGATTCGTATATATCCTTCCGTCAGGTCGCATGTCCATTCAGTCGCCTTCGCCGTACCCTGGTGCAGATCGATAAGGATGTCTACCTCGCTTCGATCAAGTATCCGGCGCGCTTCGGACTCGTCAAATTTCACCCCGCAACCTCTGCGAGCAACTACCAGATTACCTATTCGTATTTCCACCATACCGGGATCAAAATGCGCTTTGCTGCGACCGGCAGCCGCAAGAATCCGCCCCCAGTTTGCATCCGACCCCGCAATTGCGGTTTTGACGAGCGGGCTCGTAGCCACGGTCGCGGCGATCTTGTGTGCATCGCGCAGGCTCGGCGCGCGTCGAACCCGTATAGTTATCAGTTTGCCGGCCCCTTCGCCGTCGCGCGCAACCTCTACGGCAAGTGATTTGGCGACATCTTCCAGCCCGCCGGCAAAACGCTCAAAATCCTTACTCGAAGAATCCAGAATTATTCTGTTGCCTGCCGCGCCGTTCGCCAGTGCAAACACCGTATCGTTCGTTGATGTATCGCCGTCGACCGAAATGCGGTTGAACGTCGTGTTTACCGCGCGTCGGAGTGCAGTCTGCAAAGCGCGTTTGCCGATAGCGGCATCGGTAGTTATGAACCCTAGCAGCGTCGCCATATCGGGATGAATCATCCCTGCGCCTTTTGCGACGCCTGCTATGGTCACCGTTCGCCCGCCAACCCGAAGCCGCGCAATCGCCCGTTTCGGTCGCGTGTCGGTCGTCATGATCGCTTCAGCCACACGTGCACCAGCTTCGCGCGACATCAACGCCGCTGCCCGTTCTATCCCGGCCGACAACTTTTCCATATCCAGCCGCACGCCGATTACACCTGTCGATGCAACCAATACCTCGCGCACATCACACCCCAGCAAAGCCGCCGTCAGCATTGCCGAACGCTGAGCATCCGCCAATCCGTCGTCTCCCGTGCACGCATTGGCGCATCCGGAATTTACGAGAATTGCGCGATGCCGCGGCCTTCGCATATGCTCACGCGACAGCACTACGGGGGCCGCCTGCACAAGATTGCGCGTAAAGACTGCGGCTGCCGTCGCCGGGCGCTCCGAATAAATCAAAGCCAGGTCGTCGCCGGCCTTCTTCAATCCGCTTCTCGTGACAGCCGCCCTGAACCCCAGCGGCGCTGTAATCGATAGCTCTTCGATGCCTTCTTCTGCTTCTGCCATAGCATTCATTTTGTAGGGCGTCTAATGCTCGCGGGAGGCATCGCGCCCCCCCCCTTGACAAACCAATTCCCGTGCCGCACGCGGCATCACTTCAACTTTTCGGAATAAAAGACTTAATTGTTTTCAATGCTAATTCCGGGTGTTTTTCACTCGGAACGGTGTCCGATTTCGGGAATCCGGATTATCGATTCCGGAACTGCCGGCCGATCTACCCCCTGTTTGACGAGCGCGGATTAACGGTTGGAACGTTGACCTGGCTTACGTCGAATGGTTCGGGGTCGGCTCCGTCCACGAGATTCAAGACCATTGCGACTTCGTCGCAGCAGTTGAACTTATGGCAGTTTACGCAATCCATCCATACCTTGCGCGGCATCGCCTCGTGCGCGACTACGTGAAATCCAAGCTTTGCAAAGAATTCCTTTACATAAGTAAAAGCATATACCTGCACAAGTCCATGTTGGCGAGCTTCGGCAATATTGGCTTCCACGAGCGCACGGCCGATTCCGCGTTTTCCGGCTTCGGGGTCTACGGCCAGCGATCTAACTTCCGCCATATCGCCCCAGGTAAAGTGCAGCGCCGAACAGCCCACGATTCGCGCGTCGATTACGGCGACGTGAAAATCTCGTATGTTTTCATAAATGCTGAGCAGCGAACGCGGAAGCATCAGCTCCTGGTTGGCGTATTTGTTGATGAGCGCGTGTATCTGAACGCCATCGGAGGTACGCGCACGGCGTATTTCAAGATCTGAATTTTGCGAATCCTGTGATTCCAGTTGAGTCTCCATGTCTTTTTTTCCGTGATTTTCGTTTTATTTCGTTTGTTCCGTTATCTCTCCTTCTGGGCTTCTTCGACGAGCACGGCTTCAAGCGCCTCGACGAAGGTGCGAATTTCGGATTTTCGCACGATATACGGCGGCAGAAACCTCAGTACCGTGTCGTGGGTGCAATTCAGCAGGAAGCCTCGCTCCAGCATCTTCGCCGCGGCGCCCTTGCCGGAAAATTTCAGCTCCAGTCCTACCATTAAACCAAGTCCGCGCACCTCGGCTACGATGTCCCGATGCCGTTTTTGAAGTTTAGTCAATAGCCTCTTGAAGTAATCTCCGAGTTCGTTGATACGCGCCAGCAGATCTCCGTCTTCGAGCATTTCGAGAAACTCAAGGCTCAGGCTGCAAGCCAGCGGCCCGCCCCCGAAAGTCGTTCCGTGGTCTCCGGGTCGCAATCCGTCAGCCGCTCGCTCGTTTACGATAAATGCTCCGAGCGGAACGCCGAGGCCAAGCGGTTTTGCTACGCATAAGATGTCCGGCCGCGCTTCAGTATTTTCAAATGCAAAAACCTTCCCCGTTCTCCCAAGCCCGCACTGCACCTCGTCGAGAATCAGCAGCGCATCGTGCCGGTCGCATTCTTCCCTTACCGCTCGCAGAAACGCATTGCTTACGGGCCGTACCCCGGATTCTCCCTGAATGGTCTCGATGATTACGGCCGCCGTCCGTTCGGTGATAGCTGCGCGGGCTTCGGCAAACGAGTCGCTGGAGTTGTTCGGGTCGATGAACGAAACGCCGGGTATCAAGGGCTCAAAAGGCTTTCTGTATTTTTCCTGCGCAGTTACGGATAGGGCGCCCATAGTCCTTCCATGAAATGAATTTACAAGCGCTACGAACTCCGTTTTGCCTTCCCGTCCTCTGGCCGTTTGCCATCCTCGCGCAAGTTTTAATGCGCCCTCCACGGATTCCGCGCCCGTATTGCAAAAGAAAACGCGCGACATCCCCGAAGCCTTAACAAGGCGCTCGGCTAGGGGACCCTGAAAGGAGTGGTAATAGAGGTTGGATGTATGCATCAGGCGCGCGGCGTCCTTCAGAATCCGGCGGACCCGGGGATGATCGTACCCGAGTACGTTTACGCCTATTCCGGTGATGAAATCGAGGTAAGCACGCCCCCGATCGTCGTAAAGAGTCGCCCCCTTGCCTCGCACGAACATGACGGGCGAACGTGCGTAGGTTTGCATCAAATACTGTGATTCAAGCCTCTGAATCCGCATTAGATCCGATTCTTCAGACGACTTTTTTTCACCTTCCGTATCTGCGATCATTGCTTCCGCTTCCATACGATCCTCCTCCGTCTCGAATGCCGAATGTTCCATTATCCATCGATTATCACGGTTCCAACCGTTTCGCGTTCAACCAAAGCCCGATACAGCACGTTTTCAACGGCGGCGCCGACTATACGAATGCGGCGCACGCCTGCATCGAGCGCTTCAATGCAGGCTCGCAGTTTGGGTCGCATGCCTCCTCCAGCCGCCCCCGATTCAAGTAATGACGCGATTCCGGCCCGATCCAGTTTTTCCATACTGTTTCCCTCACCGTCGAGCACACTGCCCACATCAGTCACAAAAACCAGTTCTTCGGCTCCTACACCTCCCGCCACCGCCGCGGCCATCTGATCTCCGTTTATGTTGTAGTAGGTTCGGTCACCTGCTCCGATCCCGAGGCAGGCAAGTACCGGCACCATCCCCGCGGATGAGACAACGTCGATCAGTGTTGGATCAACGCCCACTACACGTCCGACATAACCAATATCGGAGCCGTCCGCCGCCGCAGTTCGTTCGGCCGATACACAGTCGGCGTCTCCCCCGGCAATGCTCACTGCAGGGGCTCCCATCGTTCCCAATTCGACGGCAAGATCCTTGCCTACTTTACCGGCCAGCACCATTTGAACGACATCGCGGGCAGCTTCGTCGGTGATGCGCAATCCGTCGTGAAATCGCGACTCTATTCCCAGCCGGTCGAGCATCGAGGCAATCTGTTTTCCGCCGCCGTGAACGAGAATGATCCTTTCGCCGCGCGCGTGAAGATCGGCAACCTGGCCCAAAAGCATCCTGCGCAGCGCCGGATCGACCAGAAAGCTTCCACCCAGTTTAATTACGATTCGACTCATTGAGAGTTTTCAATTCACCTTCTGATTCCTGCGCATTCATCAAATCCCAATGCCAGGTTTGCATTCTGCAGCGCCTGACTTGCAGCGCCCTTCAGCAGGTTGTCGATTGCGCCGATTATTACGGCCTGTCCAGTAGATTCATCGATCACAGCACCGATATCGCAATACGCCGTACCCGCCACAAATTTGATTTCGGGAAGCTGCTCAGAATCAAAGATTCGAACTAGCGGGCTCGTCGCAAATGTTTCGCGCCATACGCCCAATACATCGCTCCTCTTCACACCGGCATTCAGGCGGACATAAACAGTAGATAGTATCCCGCGGTTGATCGGCAGAAGATGGGGCGTAAACGTCAAACGGTCGGAACGGTTTTCAAGCCCAAGTCCTGCTGCGATTTCCGGCGTGTGCCGGTGTTTGAACACGTTGTAGGCGCGAAGGCTCTCGCTCACTTCGGAAAAATGCGTGGTCGAACTCGGTGCTTTCCCGGCGCCTGTGACCCCGGATTTCGAATCGCAGATGACCGGAAGGGAGACGTCGATAAGACCAGCGTCCATCAACGGCTTTACGGGGATTATTATTGAGGTTGGATAGCAGCCCGGGTTGGCTACCAGTTTTGCTCCGCGCAGATCATCGCGCACAAACTCGGTCATACCGTATACGGCAGCGTCAAGGAGTTCACGATTACGGTGTTCAAAGCCGTAATACACCGGATAATATTCCGGATTGCGCAGACGGTAGGCGCCGCTTAGATCCACGACTACGGCGCCTGTTTCCAGTAGAGTCGGAGCCTCGTCGTGTGAAAACTCATTAGGGGTGCCGAGGAATATGACACCCGGTTCAAGCCTGCGAATTGCGTCCTCGTCATACGGCAGGCAGGGAAGCGTTGTCAATCCGGTCAGATGAGGATGCACCGATGCCAGCGGAGCTTCATCGGCAGATTTTGACGCGAAAGCTCCGACGAGTTCGATATACGGATGGTCGAGCAGCATCCGTATGAGTTCCCGTCCCGAATATCCCGTTGCGCCCGCAACTACGGCGCGAGCTTTCCTCCCTATAACCATCAATAGTCCTCCTCCCACCAGTCAAGAAACCGGAAGTGTACAATAACCGGACGGGAGGGCAAAGAGCGTACCCGTTTGCGACATTGACAACCATCGACGACTGGAATAAAAGCTTCCTGCACTCATTCCAATTTGAAGGAGAATTCTAAATTGCCGCAGAGCAGACGTAATCCATCACGTTCCCGTAAGGGCGCCATGCCATCGCGCTCGCAGCACGACAATCCCAAATCAAAACTCAGCGTGCCGCTTGTGGCATTCATTTCGGTAGGTGTAATCGCCGCGCTCATAATCGGGTACTTCCTGTTCGGCGCTGGAGACGGCCTTACGACAACGCCATCGGGATTGAAATACAAGGATGAAACGGTCGGCACGGGCGCAAGTCCCGAGGCAGGAAAATCGATCAAGGTTCATTATACGGGGTGGCTTGAAAACGGAACCAAGTTCGACAGTTCAGTAGATCGCGGTCAGCCGTTTACATTTCAGATAGGGCGCGGACAGGTCATCAAGGGGTGGGATGAAGGCGTGATGTCGATGAAAGTTGGGGGCAAGCGCCGGCTCGTGATCCCGCCTGATCTTGGTTACGGCGCGAGAGGGCAGGGGACGATTCCGCCAAACTCGACGCTTATATTTGACGTGGAATTGATCGACGTAAACTGAAATCTGGGAGATGGCGGTACTAACGATTATCGACGAAAATAACGTGAATCAATAAATGTTTCGCCTGTTCTGTTTCATCCCGTCCGTTCCGTTGTCCAGGTTTGTTCATAAAACGTTAATTGCTGTAGGAGATCATTCGTGCAGGATCATTCATTGAAAAAAATCAAACGCGCCCTTATCAGCGTATCCGACAAAACCGGGCTTGCGGAGTTTGCACTTAACCTGGCGAAACATGGAATAGAACTGATATCTACCGGGGGTACTGCAAGGCTGCTGCGTGAAAGCAACCTGATCGTGCGGGATGTCGCCGATTTGACGGGTTTCCCGGAAATGCTCGACGGCAGGGTAAAAACGCTGCATCCCAAGGTTCACGGCGGCATCCTTGGCATGCGCCAGCATCCGGATCACGTCGAGAAAATGAATGAATACGGGATCGAACCGATAGACCTGGTGGTTGTAAATCTGTATCCGTTCCGGCAAACCGTTGCACGCAGCGGCGTGCTGATGGCCGATGCAATCGAAAACATCGACATCGGCGGCCCCGCCATGATTCGATCCGCGGCTAAAAACCACGAGGATGTGGCCGTGGTTGTCGATCCCGTCGACTATTCGGTTGTGTCCGCAATGCTCGATGCACACGATGGTGCGTTGCCTGCGGTCCTGCGATACCAACTCGCCCTGACTGCATTTCGCCATACCTCGGCTTACGACCGCGACATCGCACGATTCCTGTGGGCCAGACATCCGGAGAATCCGGAGGTTGCCCTGGGCGAATCGATTTCCGAAAGCGGCAGCCTGCCCGATGAAATTGAACTCTCATTGAAACGCAGTGCAACGCTACGCTACGGAGAAAATCCGCATCAGCGAGCCGCACTTTACAGAATCGGCGGGCAAACGGAACCTGGAGTTGCATCGGCCGAACAGTTGCAGGGTAAAGAACTTTCATACAACAACCTGCTGGATGCCGACGGGGCGTGGGAACTTGTAGCTGAACTCTATAGATTGCACATTCGTGATAATCAGGCCGATGCGCATACATGCGCCATAATCAAACACACCAATCCCTGCGGTGTAGGCGTTGCAGGAACGGCTCTCGAAGCGTTTACAAAAGCCAAAGCCACGGACCCTGTATCAGCATTCGGCGGCATCATCGCCTTTTCCCACGAGGTGGATGAACCGGCAGCGCGCGAAATAGCTGAAATGTTCGCCGAGGTGATCCTGGCTCCGGACTTCAGCCCGGAGGCGCGGGCCGTCCTCTCGGTTAAAAAGAACCTGCGGGTGCTGAAGATGGGACGCGACGCCCTGATATCGAGGTCAATGCTTGAGTTTCGGCGTGTAAGCGGCGGGCTACTTGTGCAGGACCGTGATCGGGTATTGTTTGATGATGGAAGTATGAAGGTGGTTACGGAGCGCCAGCCCAGTCCGGTCGAGCTTCGATCGCTCCGGTTTGCCTGGGCTATTTGTAAACACGTCAAATCGAACGCGATTGTTTATGCACGCGACGGGCAACTTACGGGCGTAGGCGCGGGACAAATGTCCAGGATCGATTCGGTGAAAATCGGAGCGCTCAAGGCGCAACTTCCGCTCGAACATTGCGTGCTCGCGTCGGATGCATTCTTCCCGTTTCGTGACGGAGTGGATGAAGCGGTAAAACACGGAATCACCGCTATAATCCAGCCGGGCGGCTCGGTGCGCGACACTGAGGTCATAGACGCTGCCAACGAACACGGCCTGGCCATGGTGTTCACCGGTATGCGCCACTTCAAACACTGAAGGAATATAGGAACAGATTTCGTTTATTTCAGCGTTTTCCGCGGTTTGTTTTACCTCTCTTCAGCCTGCGCCTTGCCCTGATTCGCTACAGCCTGTTGGGCGCGAGCGACGGCCTCGGGATCGCCAAGGTAGTAATGCCGGATTGGTTTCAGATCCGAATCGAGTTCGTAGACGAGCGGGATTCCGGTCGGAATGTTGAGTTCAACTATATCCTGTTCCGAGATCTCGTCCAGATATTTGACCAAGGCTCGCAGCGAATTTCCGTGCGCCGCCACTATCACCTTCCTGCCGGCGAGAATCGAAGGCGCAATCGTTTCGTGCCAGTAGGGCAACATTCTCGCTACAGTATCTTTTAAGCACTCGGTCAAAGGAAGTTCTTCTGCAGTCAATCGGGAATATCGAGGATCGCGTCCCGGGTGGCGATCATCGTTTTCCTCCAGAACGGGGGGAGGAGTATCGTAACTGCGCCGCCAGATTTTGACCTGATCATCTCCGAATTTCGCGGCCGTTTCAGCCTTGTTCAACCCCTGGAGCGCCCCATAGTGGCGCTCATTCAACCGCCACGAATGCTCTACCGGAATCCACATCAGATCCATTTCATCCAGCACAATCCACAGTGTGCGAATTGCGCGCTTCAGTACCGACGTATAAGCAAGGTCGAAGGCAAGACCCTCGGCTTTCAGTAATTCGCCAGCGAGCTTTGCTTCGCCCCGCCCCTGCTCCGTAAGATCCACGTCCGTCCAGCCCGTAAAACGATTCTCCTTATTCCATGCGCTTTCGCCGTGACGCACCAATACAACCTTATACATATACTCCTCGGATCAGGGAGATAACGGAACAGACGAAAATAGACGGAAATAACTAAAAAATTCGGCTTTCCCGTGATTTTCGTTTTATTTCGTTTGTTCCGTCATCTCTCTTCGTGCCCAATGTCGCGGGGATCGGCTCAGACGCCTCCCATTCCGGCGAGCAGTCCGCGCGTATAGCCGATGGTTTCAGCAAGCCCGGGCACAGGATCATCGCCGTCCTTTTCGTATTCGAAACTGAACAGGTACTTAAACTCGATGGACAGTGTAGCTGCGAGTATGCTCTTGAGGTTCAGCACGCCGCGACCGCCCTCGATCGTTCCTCCGTTCGGGGCAGTGCTGTTGATATCCTTGAAGTGCAGGTCGTACAAGCGGCTCCGGTACTGTTTTATTGCAGCCGCCGGATCGACGCCGGCCCTGGCCGTGTGCCCCACATCGATGCAGAAACCGATTCGCTCGTCGTATTTTTCGATTGCCTTCCAGACATCGTGAGGAGAGGGGAATTTCTTGTCTTCCGGGCCGTGGTTGTGAATCGCAAGCTTGATGTTGAATTCCTTCACCATCCGGTCGAGTATTGGCATCGAATTGGGGTCCGGGCTGCACACTATGGTGGGAATTCCCGCATCGCGCGCATACTCAAATGCGTTGCGAATGTTCGCTTCCTCGCCCGTCATGGTTATGTTGCCGCAGCTAAGGGGAGTGATCCCCGCATCCTTGAATTTCTGCGCTACGGCCTTACGCTCATCTGCCGTACTTTTCAGCGGCAGGTGAAAATCCTTGATCGAAACATAATTCAACCCCAAGCGCTGAATTGCCTTGATCGCAGCATCGAGCGGGAGTTTTCTGAGCGTGTAGGAAGCAACTCCTGCTTTCAATCCGCGCCACGCATCTTCGGCGGTAGAAGGGGCGACAGTAAGCGGGAGCGACGATATGGCGGCATCGCTGCGTGTTGAAACGCCGGCGAGGGGAAGCGCAACGGCGGAGAGCGCCGCCCCTTTCAATAGGTCGCGTCTGGAAACGGTATGCTTGATCATCGGATTTTCCTCTTGATTTTGCCATGGACTGTTTTCATCGCACGTTCCAAGCCTTCACCTGAGAGGGAGAACTGGGGTATAAAGATGCTTCGAGCAGGTGACTGCGAGGCTCGGACACAATCTCAAAGGTTACACCAGTCGACGTCGATTCGATGTACTCTCTAACACCGCATTTCGACGCTTGTCAAGGACCGCCGTTCGTGCGGCGCTGGGGGCGCGCGTGCGCCGATGTGGAATGGTATGACCATTATTATCTGTAGACCGTTTGAAACCGGATCGGAGCAATTGTCCTGATGTCTGACAGTGTTTGCGATAAAACCAATCCTGTTGCGTTGGCGGAATCGCCAAACGGCGGTTTCCTGAATGCTTCGGAGTTGCCGATGGCGGTCGGGCAGATCGTAGGAGCGCAACCCGTATTCGACCTGCACACGCACCTGTTTGCTCCCAGGTTCGGGGCGCTCAATCTGTGGGGGATTGACGAACTTCTGAATTATCACTACCTGATTGCCGAGCTTTTCAGATCCTCCGGCGCCGGACCCGAGAAGTACTTTTCACTCGATAAATCGGCTCAGGCTGATCTTATATGGGAGGAATTGTTCGTCCGCTCCACCCCTCTTTCAGAAGCGACGCGGGGCGTAATCGCTGTTTTGTCGGCATTCAACCTCGACACCCGCGCGCCCGACCTGCGCGAGGCCAGAGCTTTTTTTGCTGAATGCGATCCGCAGGAACATATCGAAACGGTATTCCGGCTCGCCGGAGTCAGCGATGTGGTAATGACCAACGACCCGCTCGATCCTGTGGAAAGTCAGATATGGGAGAGAAGCGATGCCCTTGATCCGCGGTTTCATGCAGCATTGAGAACCGACGGAATACTCAACCAATGGGACTCCGGTTGGATGGCCATTGCGTCTAAGGGGTTTGACGTAGACGGGGATCTGACCGAATCTACCGTTGCCGGAGTGAGGCGTTTTTTCGATTCGGTTATCGAACGCATGCGCCCGCTGTATCTGGCCGTATCGCTGCCCGATACTTTCGATTTCCCCGAGGACTCGGCGCGTGGGAGGCTTATCAAACAGGTAATACTTCCCGTTTGTCGCGCACATAATTTGCCGTTTGCGATGATGATTGGTGTACGGAGGGCGGTAAACCCGGCGATCGGGCTTGCCGGCGACGGGCTGGGACGATCGGATATGGGGGCAGTGAACCGGTTGTGCGCCGAAAATCCAGATGTCCGGTTTCTGGTTACAATGCTCAGCCGCGAAAACCAGCACGAGTTGTGTGTAAGCGCGCGGAAATTCTCGAACTTGCTGCCTTTCGGATGCTGGTGGTTTCTCAACAATCCGTCGATTATCGAGGAAATCACGCGCGAAAGGATTGAATTGCTCGGCGCCACGTTTGTTCCTCAGCACAGCGATGCCCGTATACTCGAACAGTTGATTTACAAATGGAAACATTCGCGCCGGATAATTGCGAATGCGCTTACGGAAGCATTCGAAAATCTGATCGCAGACGGACGGCCCGTTACGCGCGATGAAATCGCTCGGGATGCGGAAAGGCTGCTTTCCGGCAACTTCAAAAACTGGGTCGGGCTTCAGAATTAAACCGATGCAAGGGAGATTGGGAAAAAGCTTGAGAGAAGAGATAACGGAAAAAACGAAAGAAGACGGAAACTACGGAAATATTCAATTTTTCCCTAATTTTCGTTACATTTCGTTTGTTCCATCATCTTTTTTCTATTTACGACGGCTGGTTTTGGCGCTTGCACTGATATTGACCGTCGGCGGAGCGTGGGTTGACTCGGCCAATCTGGATGAACATTGGGCTTACATCAAACCCTTACGGCCCGCGATCCCGCAAACCCGAGCATCTGGCTGGGGGCGCAATCCGATTGATTCCTTTGTTCTGTCGCGGCTTGAGCGGGAGGGATTGAGCCCTGCCGCCGAAGCCGATCGATATAAGCTCCTCAGGCGAGCCTCACTCGATCTGACGGGACTTCCGCCGACCCCGGAAGAAATCGAATCATTTATTGGAGACAAACGCCCCGATGCCTACGAACGAGTAATCGACCGGCTGCTTGAATCTCCGCATTTCGGGGAGCGGTGGGCGCGAATGTGGCTGGATCTGGCGCGCTACGCAGATTCTAACGGCTACGAGAAAGATTCTCTGCGAGTGATGTGGAAGTACCGCGACTGGGTTATCAACGCCTTCAATCGCGATTTGGGATTTGACCGGTTCACCATCGAGCAGCTTGCAGGCGATATGTTGCCCGGAGCCACTCAGGATCAGATCATCGCAACCGGGTTTCACCGCAATACGATGCTTAATCAGGAAGGGGGCATCGATCCGGATGAAGCACGCTACGAAATGCTCGTGGATCGTACCAACACTACCGCAACGGTCTGGCTGGGTACTACGCTAGCCTGCGCGCAGTGCCACAATCACAAATACGATCCGTTTTCGCAGAAGGACTATTTCAGATTTTACGCGTTCTTTGAAGGATCCGAATACGAGATCGCTCATTCGGTAGCCGGAGATCAAAATTCGAGATTCGTCAAAGAGCCCGAACTGTCGCTTGCAACTCCGGAACAGGATGCACGTCGCGTTCAGATCGAGGCCGAACTCAAACAGATCGAAGCGACGTTAAAGCGGCAAACGCCCGCATTGGACCAGGCGCAATTGGAATGGGAGCAAAACCTTCACCGGCAGGCTCTGCAATGGCAAGCACTCGAAACCGTCAACGCGCAGTCTACAGCTGGAAGCATTCTTTCAACGCTGTCTGATCATTCAATACGCGTCGATGGCGAAGGCAGCGATGTAGAGCAGTACATTATTACCGGGCGCACGAGGTTGCGAAGAGTTGCCGGATTGCGACTGGAAGCGCTTGCAGATCCTGGTTTGCCGCAGGGGGGGCCGGGCCGCGATCCGTACGGTAATTTCCTGTTAACAGGCATATCTATTGAAACCGGCGATGGAACGAAGGTTCAAATCAGGGAAGTGCGCGTAAACGATTCGGCATACAGATTCGAATCCGAACGATTCCTGCGGGCGGCGGCTACGGGGCAGGCGCTCGATGCGCCTCATGGGTGGTATGTCAACGCGACCAGGGATCAGACGAGGCTGAATCGTGAGGCGGTTATCGAATTTGTGCGACCGCTTCCGGTCTCCAGATCGTCTACACTGAAGGTGACTTTGAAGTTCGAGGGCGGTGCAATTCGCCAGGGGATGGGTCGATTCAGGCTGTCGGCTGCAGAAGCTGCCGATGCCATGAATACAATCAGCGTGCCGGCGCGTTTGGCGCCGGTTATGAGTATTGATGGCACGGCTCGATCGGAGAAACAGAAAGATGATATCTCCGCTTTGTTTCGGAGCGTTACCCCGTTGCTTGGAGAGCAACGAACCAGAGCCTCAAAACTACGCGATGAACTGAAAGACCTGGGCATCGTGACTGCGCTCGTTATGCGCGAGCGGCAGCCTCGGGAAGCGCCCAGAACCCTGCTTCGGGAACGTGGAAACTTCATGAGTCCGGGCGAAGAGCTTTCGGCAGGTGTGCCCGTATACATATCGAAACTGCCTGCGGGTAAGGTTGCAAATCGCCTGACGCTTGCCGAATGGATTGTGGACCGGAACAATCCCCTGACAGCCCGTGTGACGGTCAATCGTTTTTGGGAGCAAATATTCGGGCGCGGACTTGTTGAGACAAGCGAGGATTTTGGTTTGCAAAGTTCGCCGCCGTCGCATCCGGAGTTGCTCGACTGGCTGGCAGTAGAATTTATGGAGCGTGGGTGGAGCGTCAAACATCTGCTTCGGTTAATCACGACTTCATCTGCTTACAGGCAATCATCAGCGGTATCAAAGGAGCTGCTGGAGCGCGATCCCTATAATCGGTTGCTTGCACGAGGGCCGCGTTTCAGGGTGGAAGCCGAAATGGTGCGTGATGCCGCACTTGCCGCCAGCGGGTTGCTCAGTCGGAAAGTAGGTGGTCCCAGCGTATTCCCTCCGCAGCCCGATGGAATATGGCGAAACCCGTACAGCGGGGCGCGATGGATAACGAGTCGAGGCGAAGATCGCTACCGCCGCAGTATTTACACATTTATTCGCCGAACATCGCCCTATCCGAGTATGGTGACCTTTGACGCAACGAGCCGGGAGTACTGCACCGTCCGGCGCGTCCGCACAAACACGCCGCTGCAGGCATTGACCACACTCAACGACGAAGCATTTTTTGAATTGGCTCGAAACCTGGCGCGGCGCATTTTGAAGGAAGGTGGATCCGGTAATCGGGCTCGAATATCTTTGGGGATGACGCTTGCAGCATCGCGTCCTGCCCGATCGGACGAAATTGCTGTACCCGAGCGCCTGCTGGAGTCCGAGCGGGCAAGATTTCTGGGCAATCCGGAATCGGCAGTCAAGGTGTTGGGAGAACTGGACAAAAAGGGTGCTGCACGTGTCCGGGCCGAACTGGCTGCGTGGACCATCGTCGGCAACGTATTGCTGAACCTCGATGAAGCATTGACCAAGGAGTAAGTCATGAACCGGCGCAGGGAAGCGTTGCGCACCGTGACGCGCCGCTACTTTTTTCAGCAAACCGGATTCGGTATCGGCGCGCTCGGTTTGTCCGCATTGATGGGGGATGGTTTGTTGGCTGCGCCCGGGAGTTCTGCAAAAGCGAAATCGATTATTTACCTGTTTATGGCCGGTGCGCCATCGCAGTTGGATCTGTTCGACAACAAGCCCAAGCTCAGGGAACACAACGGGCAACCGATTCCTTCGGAGATAATCGAGGGCGAGCGTTTCGCGTTTATCAAAGGACCGCCGCGCCTGCTTGGCTCGCCTTTCCGGTTCAGGAGATACGGGCAGTCGGGCCAGGAGATCTCTGACCTGTTGCCCAATCTTGCCAGGCATGCGGATGATATTGCGATCGTTCGTTCGATGAAGACCACGCAGTTCAACCATGCTCCAGCACAGATTTTCATAAACACCGGACATCAGATCATCGGACGGCCGAGTCTTGGATCGTGGCTGAGTTACGGACTCGGGAGCGAAAACAGGGATTTGCCCGGTTTTGTAGTTTTATTGTCGGGCGAAAACAATCCGGATGGAGGAAAGTCGTGCTGGGGTAGCGGCTTTTTGCCGACCGTGCATCAGGGCGTAGAATTTCGTTCAAAAGGCGAGCCTGTGCTTTTTGTGGGTAATCCGAGCGGCGTTAGCGCACAGTCCCGCCGGGCTTCGCTGGATGCGCTGCGCGAACTCAATCAATTGCATTTCGATGAGGTGGGAGATCCTGAAATAAATACGCGAATCGCTGCTTACGAAATGGCCTACAGCATGCAGTCGAGCGTTCCTGAACTGACCGATATTGCCGGCGAACCGCAGCGAATTCACGAAATGTACGGTACACGCCCGGGCGAAGCGTCTTTCGCAAATAACTGTTTGCTGGCGCGCAGGCTCGTAGAGCGCGGTGTAAGATGCGTTCAGCTATATCACTGGGGTTGGGATACGCACGGGAATTCGGTCGGAACCGACATTGTGTCGAAATTGCCCAGACTTTGCCGCGAAACGGACCGTCCTGTAGGAGCTTTGCTGACGGATCTGAAACAACGTGGGTTGCTGGATTCGACGATCGTAGTATGGGGCGGAGAATTTGGGCGCACGCCGATGAATGAGGAACGCAATGGTTCGCGGTTGTTGGGCAGAGATCATCATCCTCGCGCCTTTACGATGTGGCTTGCAGGCGGCGGTATCCGGCCCGGAACTGCAGTAGGGCAGACCGACGAACTCGGGTATAACGTGGTGGAAGACCCGGTAGATGTGCACGATCTTCACGCGTCGATATTGCATCTGATGGGCATCGATCATAAGAAGTTGACCTACCGATTTCAGGGAAGAGATTTCAGATTGACCGATGTGCACGGTAACGTCATTCAAAAGTTGATTGCATGAACAAAAGTTGATTGCTCGAATGATCAAGGAGTAAACGAAGACGATGAAAGACGACACCATTTCACCGAAATTGAAGCGGCGCAATCCTGAACAGGATTCGCGACGAAGATTTATCAAACGAACCGCGCAGGGGGCGGTCGGCGCAGGCATCGCCCTGACTGCGGATAACTGGCAAAGGGTGCTGGGTGCAAACGACCGGATTCGGTTAGGCGTTATCGGGACCGGCAACCGCGGGCAGGACGTAAGCAACGCATTTATGAAACAGGAGGGGCTGGAAATTGTTGCCCTGAGCGATGCCTACGATTTGTACCTGAACCAGTTGCAGGAAAAAGTAGGCGGAAAGGCCAGGGCCTTTCCCGACTATCGCGGCATGCTCGACGATAAGGCGGTAGACGCGGTTTTTATAGCAACGCCCGATCATTGGCACACGCAGATGGCGATCGACGCCTGCAAGGCCGGCAAGGATATATATATAGAAAAACCGCTCACCTTCACGATCGAGGAGGGGCATCGGATTATCAATGCCGTAAAGGAATCGAAGCGCGTCATGCAGGTCGGCCTGCAGCAGCGCAGTGGTGAACACTACATCGAAGCCAAGCGCGAATATTTTGATTCGGGGAAGATCGGGAAGATCACCCTTGTTCGAACCTGGTGGCACGGCAATTCTTACCACCTGAGGAGGCCGAATTTCAAGGACAAGCCCGACGGACTCGACTGGCGGCGGTTTCTCGGACCGGCCACGTATCGCGAATTCGACGCTCACCAGTTTTACAACTGGCGCGCCTATCTGGATTTCGGCGGTGGGCAGATAACGGACCTGTTCACGCACTGGATCGATGTCGTGCACTGGTATGTCAACGAAGACGTGCCGGTTACGGCCAATGCAGTAGGCGGCGTGTATCATTACAAAGACGGCCGAACGGCGCCCGACACAATTGCGATTCAACTGGAATACCCGTCAAGTTGGGCGGCGACCTTTGAAGCAACGCTGGCTCCGGGGGCTCGCGGCGCAGCGATCGAATTTATGGGTACCGGCGGCAGGCTTTACATCGACCGCGGCGGATATGTCTGGCAGGAGATGACGCCGAGGCGCGCCGCCCCAACGCCGCCCGTTGAGCGCAAAACGAGCGAGGATTTGAATGCAGCGCACGTCAAGAACTTTCTCGATTGCGTTCGTTCGAGAAAGTTGCCTAACTCAGACGTTGTTAGCGCACATAGATCGGCGCTGGCTTCTCATCTGGGCAAAATTGCTTACATAGAAAAGAAACGCATAAACTACGACCCGAATATCGAAAAGGCTTATTCGTGGGCCTGAACCGATCCACAGTAGATAGGTATAAAGAGAGATAACGGAACAAACGAAATGAAATGAAAATTACGGAAAGACGCGGTATTTCCGTCAATTCCGTTTTTTTTCGTTTGTTCCGCGATTTGAGCTTTCTGCGCCGTATCTCTCTACTTCGGTATCATAGGCGCGTTCGGCGAGAGTCAGGTGTTCCTGCATCGCCAGTCGCGCTTTTTCCGGTCGTCGGGCGCGGATTGCGCGATAGATTTCGCGGTGCTTTTCCAGGGATTCCGTAAAATCGTGGGCCCGACCGATAGTAGTCCTGCGGCGCTCGTACATTACTCCCGACACCATTTCTACGAGCGTCGCTAGAATCGGATTGCCGGATGCAGCGCCTATTGCCCTGTGAAACCTTATATCGTGAATCAGGTATTGCTGCGGGTCGCCAAGAGACGCGTACATCTCGGCCAGTTCTTCAGCCAGAGTGGTTAGCTGTTCGGGCGTCGCACGCTCGGCCGCCATCGAAGCAACGCTTTGCTCGATTACGCGCCTTGCCTCGAACATATTTGCATAGGTGAAACCGTGAAGGGCAGCCAGCATTCTGAGCGGTTCGCTGTCGAGCGCCGGCGGACCCTCGGCGATGTATGTGCCTGAACCCTGCCGGGCGCGTAGGATTCCCATCGCGATCAGGGACCTCAATCCCGCGCGAAGACTCGGGCGGCTGATGCCGATGCGAGTCGCCAAATCCCGCTCGGGCGGCAACCGGTCGCCGGGTTTTAAGTCGCCGCGAGCTATCAATTCCGAAATCTGCGCCACTACAAAATCCGTTGTTGCCGCCGTATTCGCGCGCCGCATCTTCTGGAATGTCAGAAGTGGTTTAGAGGTCATACCATTTAACGTCTCCCTGACATAACCTATAGCCCTCCACTATAATACTGTCAAGCAGCGTTCCTGCGTCGAGTGTGAATCTCGCTTCTTAAGTAATTTTCGTATAATTTCGTTTGTTCCGTTATCTCCCGTTTACACCCCGGAGTCCTGCGGTTTGGTTCAGTAAAACCAATTGAAGCGTTGAAACCGCGGCGGTGAATCCGCCGTGGCATCCCAATTTATCCGGTCCTGGAGTATGGAAAGTGGTTAGACCAATATATACGATTGCTCCAGTCTGCGGCAGGATTGACAAGTATCGAAGGCGTCGTTAGCATCACTCAGCGCCGGGCCGGATGCTGCCGGACGGAGTATCACATCAAGGAAAGGTATCGAATCGGGAATACAAAACTCATGCCTAAGACTCTCTTCGAGAAGATCTGGGAAGATCACATTGTGCACGATGAACCCGGCAAGCCGGCTTTGATTTACATCGACTGCCATCTGGTGCACGAGGTAACGAGCCCTCAGGCGTTTGACGCATTGCGCCTGGCCGGACGCCGTGTGAGGCGCCCGGATCTGACGCTTGCCACAGTGGATCACAACGTGCCGACCTGGAGCCGGTCGCTTCCGATTACCGACGAAATATCCCTCAAACAGATTACGCGGCTTGAAACGAATTGCCGCGAATTCGGTATACCCCTGTTTGGCCTGGATTCTCCGCAGCAGGGTATAGTCCACGTAATAGGACCGGAGCTGGGGTTTACACAACCCGGGATGACGATCGTTTGCGGCGACAGCCACACATCGACGCACGGCGCATTTGGCGCTCTTGCCTTCGGTATAGGGACGAGCGAGGTGGAACACGTACTCGCCACGCAGTGCCTGCTTCAATCTCGTCCAAGTACCTTTCGAATAAACGTTGAGGGCGGTTTGCCGAACGGAGTTACGGCAAAGGACCTGATTCTATACATTATCAGGACAATTGGAACCGACGGAGCCACGGGGTTCGTCGTTGAATACTCGGGTGAAGCCATCAGGCGAATGTCGATGGAAGAACGCATGACCGTGTGCAACATGTCGATAGAAGCCGGTGCGAGGGCCGGAATGATCGCCCCTGATGAGACGACGTTCAGTTACCTGCAAGGCAGGCCGCAGGCTCCGAAGGGAGCAGCGTTCGACGAAGCCGTTGCATACTGGAAAACTTTGCCATCCGACGAAGGAGCTGCATTTGATCGGGAATTGACCATTGACGTATCGGACCTTGCTCCGCAGGTCAGTTGGGGCACAAATCCCGGAATGGTGACCGATGTCACCGGCTCCGTCATCGATCCCGACGCTATTTCCGATGAAAACGAGCGCAGGGCCGCCCGCCGAGCACTCGAATATATGGGCTTGCAGCCGGGCACGCGTATCGAGGATTTGCAGATAGACCGCGTTTTCATCGGTTCGTGCACCAATTCACGGATCGAGGATCTTCGCGCAGCGGCCCGTATTGTTAATGGTAAGTCCGTGGCCTCGGGCGTCAGTGCAATGGTTGTGCCGGGTTCGCAACAGGTAAAGGTTCAGGCCGAACTGGAGGGATTGGACCGCGTATTCCGGGATGCGGGCTTCGACTGGCGTGAATCGGGATGCAGCATGTGTCTTGGAATGAATCCGGACATTCTTAGGCCCGGCGAGCGCTGTGCATCTACGTCGAACCGCAACTTCGAGGGACGCCAGGGAGCAGGCGGCCGCACGCATCTCGTCAGTCCGATTATGGCTGCGGCAGCAGCGGTTGCGGGGCGATTTGTAGACGTTCGAAACTGGGAGTAATCAACATATATGAAGCCGTTTATCAAACACGAAGGCCTTGTTGCAGCGCTTGATCGCGTAAACGTCGATACGGATCAGATTATTCCAAAGCAGTTTCTGAAGCGCATTGAAAGAACCGGATTCGCCGATTGTCTGTTTTTTGACTGGCGTTTTCTGGCCGATGGAACCCCAAATCCCGAATTCGAGCTGAATCAATCGCGCTATATCGGCGCGTCGATATTGCTGGCAGGCGCAAATTTCGGGTGCGGTTCATCCCGGGAGCACGCACCATGGGCGCTGAACGATTATGGCTTCAGGGCAATCATTGCACCTTCGTTTGCTGATATTTTTTTCAATAACTGCTTCAAAAACGGAATGCTCCCCATTCGTTTATCGGAGGTGGAGGTAAGAGATCTTTTCAGGCGGGTTGCGGAAAATGAAGGATACAGGCTGACGGTAGACCTATCCGAGCAGATGATTACGGGCGACGACGGAGTAGAATTGCATTTCGATATTGATCCGTTCAGAAAGCAATGCCTTCTTGAAGGTCTTGACGATATTGGATTGACGTTGCAGGTTGAGGACAGGATCTCCGCCTATGAATCGCATAGGCGTAATTTCGGCGCCGCATGATTCGAGGTTATCGGGCGGAGATGCGGCGAATATTCCACTTCGGACTGCATGATAGTGACGACACCGCCTGCTATAATGGGCAGCCCCCTTTCTCGTTTCTTGTGGGGGCGGAAGAGAAACCGCAGCTAAATCAGACCACGAAACATTGGGACACATGCCTGGGTACGCACGCGCCCTCGCGTGCTTTCGGCGGCGAATGAACGCACGCGAGGGCGCGTGCGTTCACTGTAATGTGCCCCCATAGTTCGTGGTCTGATTCAGGAGTTGATCGGGATAGGAATGTCGGTAGCAGGACGGTTGGGGCAGGTGATGAAGGTTCTAATCGACGGTCGCATACTCGGATCGGTGCTCACGGGTGTAGAACGTTACATCCTGGAACTGACCGCGAGTATTGCCGCCCTACAGGATTCTGCGGGCGGGTTTACGATGCTTGTCGGCCGGGAGGCTCCCTCCGACTCCATCCTGCTGCCGACGCTCCGCGGCGACATCCGAAGGGTGTTGCAGCGCGATTATGACGTCTACCATCGTCCGTTTCAGATTTCTGATCGAAGCACAATAATTCAGCTTGCCGGCGCTCGCGCATCTGTATTGACTGTGCACGATCTCATCGCGTATCACTATTCGATTTACTGGGAAGATGAGCGGAAGTTCCTTGATTATCGCTCAAATTTTGCGCAGGGACTCGCAGTGGCGGATCGTATAATCTGCGTTTCGGAGGCGAATCGAAGGGATCTGCTCAATACTTTTACGGTGGACCAGCATCGCATTGATGTCGTTCCCCATGGCGTCGATTCCAGATTCAGGGTCATAGACGATTCACGTACTCTCGAGGCGTACAGGCGCAGACGGTCGTTGCCCGACGATTATTTTCTCGCCGTTGGCACAAGTTACCCACACAAGAATCGACTGGGATTGCTGCGGGCCTTCGAAAGACTTCGCGCGACGGTCCCGGAAGCCAAGCTCGTGCTGGCAGGCGCTCGCAGCAAGCAAACCCTCCCTGAAGAGGATGCGCTTATAGCGCGATTGGCGCATAGCGTAGTAGATCTGGGGATCGTGCCTGACGAAGAATTGGTCGAACTCTACAACGGCGCTGCGGTGTTTGTCTGCCCGTCGCTTTACGAAGGATTTGGGTTGCCGGTACTGGAAGCGTTTGCCTGCGGCGTTCCCGTCGTTTGCTCCAATCTTTCATCCTTGCCCGAAGTGGCAGGTGACGCGGCACTGCTAGCGGATGCAACCGATGTGGCGGAGTTCTCTGAAGCGCTGATCAGCGTTTACGCAAATGAAGGTCGACGCCGGGAATTGCGGGAGGCGGGACTCAGGCGCGCCGCCCAATTTGCGTGGAAGCAGTGTGCTGAAAGAACTATGGATGTCTATCGCCGCGCCGATGCGGAAGTAAGAGAGTTGTTTGCACGGCGAGATCGACGGATCTCTGGATCCCGGGGCGCAAAAGAGACAACCTCTGCGCTTCCAGACCAAAATGGCGTCGTGCCACCGTTGACAAAGAAATTCACCATTGCCGTCTGCACGCACAACAGGGTTACACGCCTGCGACGCACCCTTGATGGACTTGCAGCTCTTGATCGATCAGGTATAGATGAAGTGGAGATTGTTGTTGTAGATAATGGATCGACTGACGGCACGAAAGGAGTTGTGGATGCTGCCGCCCGAGCGGGTGAAATTCCCGTTCGGTATTTTTTTGAACCCGTCGCGGGGTTATCGTATGCACGAAACCGGGCTATCAGGGAATCTCGGGGCGAGATTATTTTATTTCTTGATGACGATATAGACGCGCCGCAGAACCTTCTCGTAGAGTACGCCAAGGCCTGGGATCGGTGGCCTGAAGCCGCCTGTATAGGCGGAAGGGTTGAGCTGAAATGGCTTGCGGACAGGCCGTCCTGGCTTGCGGATGATCTTTGCGGCTTACTCGGCAAGACCTATGGCGGCGATAATGAACGCCAGTATTATTCGCCCACCTTCTACATCATTGGTTGCAACATGTCGTTTCGGCTTAAGGTTTTGGAGCAGGTCGGAGCATTCGACCCGGAGCTGGGCTATCGGGGAGAGACCTTGGTAGGGAACGAAGAAAATGACCTGATGCGCAGGATTGACGCCGCCGGAGGTCAAATCATTTACTCTCCGCATCCGAGCCTCCATCATTTAATAGACGATGCGAAGCTTACCAGGGGGTATATGCTTCGCCGGTATTATTACCAGGGGATTTCCGATGTGCTTATGACACTGCGATACGGCGGGTTCGATAAAGAATCAATAAAATCAGATAAGCACGCCCGCACGATCGCAATACTCAGGACTCTGAAACATTTACCGCTCGGGAAGAACTGGATGACTGATCTGGTCTGGGCCTGCTACCATCACGGCCGAACCAGAGCGCTTGGCGTTGCTTCGGGCGACAACTATATTAGTGGGTATCCACGCGTATCAAGGGAACACCCGGCCCCTTCACAGTCGGATCGGGTAACTCAGCCGGATGGGGAACTGCTGAGTGCGGCTGATCGGGCCAATCCCGGGGACGACTTGCGAATTGCCTTAAAGGATCACGCGCGGAGCTTGAATGCTATTACCGGGAGCAGGGGATGGAGGATTCTGGGAGTCTGGTATCGTTTGGTCGGCAGGATCAAAAGCACGCTCGGATAGCGAATCAGGGCAGCCGGCGCCGAAAGATAACGGAACCAACGAAATGAAACCAAAACAACGGAAAAGTTGACTATTTTCGTAATTTTCGACTTATTTCATTTGTTCCGTTCTCTCTCTTTTATGTTCCAATTCGGAGGAGATTCTGAGATGTCCCGCCAATGGCTTTTCAAAACCGAGCCGAGCGAATATTCCTTCAGCGATCTGGAGAAAGAGAAAAAGGCCGTTTGGGACGGGGTAACCAACAACCTCGCACTCAAGCATCTTCGCGCGGTTAGAATGGGGGATGAGATTCTCATATACCATTCGGGCGATGAAAAGGCGATCGTCGGAATTGCTCAGGCCATCAGCGATCCGTATCCGCATCCTCGCGAAGATGACGATAAACTCATGATCATCAATTTAATCCCTAAACGCAGGCTTGCCAGGCCGATCACATTGGCTGAAATCAAGATCATCGAAGAATTCAAGGATTTTGATCTTATTCGACTCCCTCGCCTTTCGGTAATGCCTGTTGCCGATGACTACTGGGACAGATTGCAGGACATGATGACATTCGTTTGAACTCCCGGCCCCCATTTTGCCGGATAAGTGCTCGCCAGGGCCCGCCCCCGATCAACACGCTGGAAAAGGAGGTCAATAGATGAGCAATATGCCTGTTACCTCTCGGGAATACAAAATAATGCTCAACGTGGATCGTTTTCAGGATCTGAAGAAGGGGTCGGAAATCTTTGCCGCGCTATTGAAATTCCTTATTGAAAAAGAGGGGGGTGAAATCAAAGCCGGACGTTTGGAGTCTGAAAATCGCTGGACCTGGTATATGGACACGCCTGAACTGGCGCTGCACCGGCGCGGTTTCAGTTTCCGTATTCGCCAGGAATCCGATTCATATCAGATCATGCTGAAGTATCGGGCGGCAGACAGATACCTCTCCGCCGATCAGGACCTGACCTGCACCTTGGGGGGGAAACAAAAGTTTGAGGAAGATCTCACGCCGTCGTTTGCGAGCAAGTTCTCCAAGTCCTGCTCTGTAAGGGTGGAAAAACTTCCGGCGCTCGATTCGCTCAGGGACGTGATGAATATCTTTCCTGGACTCGGTCAACACGGACTCGACGATCGCGACCAATTACGGACCGTAAACGGCTTGAAAGCATATGAAACAATTTTCAAATTGTTCAAATTCCGTTTCGAGCAAAAACAATCGGTCAAGGCCGCACTCAGTTTCTGGAGTCTCAGAGACACGGGGGTGGGATGGCCTCTTGTGGCCGAATTTTCGTTCGATTTTGACGCACTTGGAGTGAATGGCGACGGGGATCTTGAAGACTTTCCCTCGACTACGGTTGCCTCCTCAAACCGGCTCTTCCGGGCCGTGCAGGGGCAGGCCGGATGGATCGATCTAAGCACGACTACGAAAACCGGTTTCGCTATCGAGCTTCTCTAACCAGCAGTTCTCGGTTTAGGAGGAAAGAGAGATAACGGAACAAACGAAATGAAACGAAAATTACGTAACAGTTGAATAGTTCCGTAGTATCCGTCTTATTTCGTTTGTTCCGTAATTGGCGAATCTCACAGCCCGGAAATACGTTCAAAATACTTCACGAACATGCGTATACCGCCCGCAGTCTGACCCCAATCGTAGTTTTCGTTTTTGGCGTGGTATCCGTGTTCCGGAAGACTCAGTCCGAGGAATGTAATCGGGGCCTTCAGGTGGTTTTGCATAGTGACGACCGCGCCGATGGACCCCCCCTCACGCGTAAATGCGGGCTCGCGTCCGAAGGCAAATTTCATTGCGTCGCGTGCAGCTTCGGCAAACGGGCCGCTGAAGCTGCCCAGATACGGATCGAGGCGCTGAATTGATTGAACACGCACATCGGGATTGATCCTCCGCACGTGATCGCGCACAAGTTTGGCGATTTTCTCCGGATCCTGGTAGGGAACGAGTCGGGTGCTGATTTTCGCTTCTGCGTGGTACGGTACTATAGTTTTGACGCCGGGCCCGCCATAACCGCCCGTTATCCCGTGGACTTCAAATGTGGGCGCGGCCATAAAAGCCTTAAGTACATCGCCGTCGGATTTCAGGTTCGGCCGGATTGTCTTTAGTTCGTGAGCGCGTTTATATCCCCGCGTGCTGAAACCGGATTGGAGGAAACTGTTGAGTTCATCTTTCGTTACGGACTTTACGTCATCGTAAAAACCCTTGATTTTTACGCGTCCGGTCTTGGCATCGTAACATTCGTCGATAACCTGACAGAGTTCGCCTATCGGATTACGCGCAACGCCGCCCACGAGTCCAGAATGGACGTCCTTGCTGTGGGTTTCCAGAGTGAAGAGAAAGGTTTGCAATCCGCGGAGTCCATAAGGAATGGCTGGGCGTCCGCGGGCGATCCAGATGGTGTCGGAAACCAGGATCGAGTCGGTCGAAAGGCGCCGTTTGTATCGCCTGATGAATGATTCGAAATTCGGACTGCCGATTTCTTCCTCAAGCTCCCAGATGAATTTGAAGTTAAGCCTTAAACCCGCTGCTACAGCATATCTGACTGCAAGCAGCGCGGTCAGCGCGGGGCCCTTGTCATCCGTCGTTCCACGGCCTTCATATCGTTCTCCGACCTTGTGAAATGTAAATGGAGCCTTGTGCCATTCCGAAGCATCGGCAGGTTGCACATCGAGATGATTGTAAATCGTCACCGTTGGGTGCTTCGGATCGGTTATCAGCGAGCCTATGACTACCGGATTGCCCGGTGTAGGTGCGGCTTCGGTCTGCGCCCCCTCGGTTTGTAGAAACTCCGAAGCAGTAGCTGCGCATTTATCAATATCCGCCCTGTGATCCGGGTCCATACTGATGCTTGGAATTTCTACAAGTGCAGCCAGCTTGTCTTCGAATTCGGCACGCACACCCTTTATGAATTTATCTATGTTGGAATAAAGACCGGTTTGCTTCATTGCACCTCCAGAACGAAAAAGATAGATAAAGGAACAAACGAAAAATGACGCAACAGACGGAAATATTCAGATGTCGTGTAGAGTATTTTTATTCAACGGTAAAAACGCACATTGTCCAGTTCAAGCCATCCTGTTTCGCCCGCCGGTCGGGAAATCTCAAAAGATAACATCAACAGGTCGTGTCCCGTCCAGGGAATTGATTGCCCGGCCGGGCGCTGGCGTAGCGCTGCAAAAGGCACTGTTACGGTTTGCCATAGCGGTTGTACGCGGAATGCTGCCTGGTGCCAGGCCCCATCCCGGACCGACATCGTTTGTACCGTAAGACGGTATTCGCCGTCTCCGCGTGCATCGAATCGAACGCCGCGGTAGAAACTGGCGTTTACTGGAACGACTGCGCCCGGGGAAAGCGGTAAATTCACGGTGGCATAAGAGATTTCCCTCTCGGCCATTTTAGCTATCGCCGAAAGTGCATAGTCTCGGGGCGCGCGCAGCACTCTTCCGAATAAGATCCGTGAATTATCGTGACCCGATTCTGCTCCATTTATCCACAGCGAGTTGACATGACTTCTGCCGTCAGCACGTTGAAAGTCATCGAGTAGAAGGGGAGCCGGGATGGCGGGAATGGGCTGAAAAGCAGGATCGGCGATCGAAGCGGCAAGCTGTCCCCGGTCAATTTCCTTTCCGCCCAGTATGACGCGCTCGATCCGATCAATGTCGTCGATATCACGATGGGGAGCCCCGCCTACAATCACCAGATCGGCCAATTTACCCGGGGCAATCGTTCCTCGTTCGGCATCGACTCCAATCGCCTTTGCGCTTGCCCCGGTAGCCGAAGTAATTGCCTCGATCGGCGTCATCCCTGCATTGACCAGGAGTTTTAATTCTCGGAGCGTGGCCCATCCGTGATGGGCGCCCGTTACCCCTGCATCGGTTCCAACCGCCATGCGTACTCCGGCCCTGCGAAGCGACGCGACGTTGTTTTGAAGAAATTTCCAGCGACGCTGCCGCGGCGCCGGAATCGAACCGGCACGAGAACCGGCCGCCTGTCGATCCAGTCGTGCACGAGCCGACGGGTCGAGCACGGTAGTCAACAGTGCAGTAGAGGCATCGCGCCCGCGCGGTTCATAGACGGCGAGCGTCGAAGCATACGCCGTTGCGTTTTGTTTCATCAGTTCAATCAGCTCATCATCCACATCGGCGTCCCCAATACCGTGCGCGATTACGTCAACACCGGCGCGCGCGGCAATTTTTGCCCGAGCAAGCGTCACTGTATGCGTCAGAACTTCAATGCCGTTGTTGTGAGCTTCCGCAACGATTGCCGCCAAAGTCTCTTCGTTCATACTCGACATGTCAGGTGCTGCTCCATACCTCCATCCGTCGGTGAACACCTTGATGACATCCGGCCGGTAGGGAAGTATGCGTCGAACTGCTGAGCGAGCCTGTTCGGGTGTAGAGACCTCGAGGGTGAAGATATCGCTTCTTCCACCCTCGGCGCCGTGTCCGCCGGGAGTTGTAAGTCGCGCAGCCAGGCTTAGTCGTGGGCTGAGAACTGCGCCACTATCGGTCAATTGCCTCATTGGGCCGAACGTTTCCGGATAAGTGCCGAAATCGACGACCGACGTTACTCCGCAGTACAAGTAAGCCAGCAGGTTCTTGGACCAGTCGCCGGCCAACCCTCCCACGGAACTATAGGGAAGGTGTGTATGAAGATCAAACAGGCCGGGTATCAGGGTCTTCCCGTCTGCATCGATTACGCGGGCGCCGGCAGGAGTTTCCAGGTTGGCGTCAACTGCGACGATACGGTCGCCGCGAATGAGAACATCTTTGCGTGCGGCCCCGGCGCCGGCGCCGTCGACGACGATTGCCCCTCGAATTATGAGTATAGATTCCTGCGAGGATGCTGCAACGGGTAAGCGGGGCCAGGCCGCTGCTGACACAATGAGCAGGAAAATGCCGGCAACACTCACTCGCAATGCACGAAACTGCATGTGGGAGTATCCTATCGAGTAGTAAACTTCAGAACCGTCTGCCCTATGCGTATTGTATCGCCAGGACTTAGTTGAACCAACGATTGGGGAGTCAGGCGTACGCGGCCGTTTACGACGGTGCCGTTTGAGCTTCCGAGATCTTCAATAAAGAACTGGTCGTCGCGTGCAATGATACGTGCATGGCGGCGGGAAACACGAGCCGCAATATCATATTGAGAAAGATCGACATCCGGCCGAATGCCTCGATGGGGATCAAGTCTGCCGATCACCGTTTCGCCGTGAGGTTGAATCGGAAACCTGGTTTCGGGTTTTTCTGCGCCGAATAAAACCAGGCAGGCAGCCATGCGCTGCCCCGTAGGTCGTCGATGGCTGAAGAAGATGCGGTACAGGTCGCTGGGCGTCATGTCGCGGCCGCAAGCAGGGCAGGGCGCAGGCAAACTAACGGATTGCGGGGGAGGTCCGATATTTGTCGCCCCAAGGTCCTCGCGCAGCAGGCCTTCGAGAAATTCTTCCTGTTGTGCCGGATTCATTGCATCCCAGGCCGCGCCCCGCTCTGATGCCATACGACGTAGCTGGTCGACAGCAAGGTCATAACGTGACTCACGGGCTAATTGTTCGTCCTCGGCCAGAATCTCGAGCAGTTCGCGCCGATGCTCGGGCGCAAGCTGGCTTACCCACTCTTTCAATTGGTCCCGGGATGATTTTGTCTCGGTCATAATCGTACAAAACACCGTCGAGAAGAGTTGCACGTCAGCGATGATATTCGTTGAAACAGTCCCAAATGTCTAGCGCGGTTTTGCCTAAATCAAACCACACGACTTCGGGGAATAAAAGAGAGATAACGGAACAAACGAAATGAAACGGAAAAGACGGAATAGTTGAATATTTCCGAAGTTTCCGTCTGATTTCGTTTGTTCCGTTATCTCTCTTTTAGGTCTCCCGTTTTGTACCGACTGGGTTTACTCGATGTCTGTATTGAGCGATCAGGGGGTGTTGGTTCTGTTGGAGAGCCGTTTATAGTACTCATCCACCAGCTTACGGTAGCGTTCCGGAGCTTCTCCCTGATCCGAAAGTCGCAGATTGTTGCGCCCGAGTTTTGTTTGAAGGCGGCGACTCAATTCAATTTCAACCTCGCGCAGCGGGTCTATTACCTGAGCCTTAAGCAGGGCCGCCGTCTGCGTATCGTCGCGAAAGCCGCTTTCGTTCAACTGGCGCAATCCCTGAATAGCGGATTCCAGCCCACGAGCGAGATCGCGCTCGCGGCCAAGACTGCGGCGCAGATCCTCGGCTTCGCGGAGCCGTTCGGCTATTTCGGATCTCAATTGGCGGTTACCACCCGCAGGGGGGCCGCCGCCCGGCATCATCTGCCCGGGTTGCATGTTCTGCGGTGTCCGCGATTGCGAGGGATTTGATCCGCCGGGTTGACCTGCTTGTGAACCCTCTGATTGATTTGGATTGCCGCCCTGTTGTTGACCCTGCTGACCTTGTTGTTGACCCTGCTGACCTTGTTGTTGACCCTGCTGACCCTGTTGTTGACCCTGCTGACCCTGTTGTTGACCCTGCTGACCTTGTTGACCCTGCTGACCTTGTTGTCCTTGTTGTTGTCCCTGCTGACCCTGCTGTCCTTGTTGCTGGCCCTGTTGCTGACCCTGTTGCTGACCGCGCTGATTGGTCTGAGCCTGCTGTTGACCCTGTTGACCTTGTTGACCTTGGCGACCCTGTTCGCTCATACGTTGGCGCAGGTTCTCCAGGTTATCAGCAAGGCGGCGAGCGCGGTCGAGGGCTTCCTCCGTTTCATTACCACCGGATCTTCGCGAGGCTGCCCTTTCAGCTTCCTCAAGCTGCTGCGCAACTTCATCCAGGTTTTGTTGAATAACACTTTCACCCTGCCGGGCGCCTTCCATCCAGTTGTTCTGAACCATCTGTCGGGTGGCGCGTATTCGGTCGGCTACCCGGTTGCGGCGCAGGGAATTCGAAGCCTCACGTAGTTGATCGGCCGCCGCCTGTTGCTCGCCACTCAGGCTTCGAGCTGTTTGCTCTATATCACGTTCAAGGTTGTTTATTTCGTTGGCGAGATTCTCTTTTCTCTCGTTTAGCCGCTGACGGGCGCTCTGTGATTGCTGTTCGCCCTGCGCACCCTGCTGCTGGCCCTGCTGTTGGCCCTGCGCACTCTGCTGTTGGCCTTGTTGTTGGCCCTGTTGCTGGCCCTGACGCCTGTTCTGCTGTTGAGACTCTCGCGCCAGATTGTCAACCTCCTGTGCAATCTCACGCTGCCGCTGAGCGGCATTTGATGCACGCTGTCGCAACTCCTGAACGGATTGACCCGCACCGCCCTGCTGCAAACGCTGGAGTCGCCGCTGCGCGTCCTCAAGTCTTTGGAGCGCCCGCAGGTTTTGCGCCGTCTGCTCTGTCTGGTTGTTGCTTTGTCCGGCGTTCTGCGCGCGTTGCATATCGTTTGCAGCCTGTTCAAGCTGCCTGCTCATTTCCGCAAGTTGCGGATCGCGCCGTTCCCGAGACAGGCGTTCGAGTTCACGTGCGGCCTTTCGGGTTTCTTCGATAAGCTCCTGCTGTTGGCGCCCGCCTCCGCCTCCGCCGCTGCGTTGTTGCTGGCCCTGCTGTGCACGGCGCTGCTGCTGCTCCATCTCGCGCTGTTGGCGTCGGGCGAGTTCTTCAAGCTTGCGCCGTGTTTCGTCCGTATCCTGCTGCGCCTGTTGCTGCCGCTCGCGCTGAAGCGTTTCGTACTGATTTTTCATCTTGTCGAGCTCGAGCTCGAACAAGTCGGCAAGTTCCTCGGCTCGCTGCTGCCCGCTGCCCTGGCTCTCCTGACTGAACGCAACCTGTATCTCGCGGAAAATCGAATCAGCGCGCAGCAACTGCTGCAGCGCTCGCTGTTCCGGTTGCAATGCCTCTTTCGCCTTGCGATTCTTCTGTTCTACAAGCGCCGCTTCCATCTCCTTTACTGCCTGCTCCAGATGCGCTACGAGCTTCGAAAATTCATCTTGCCCATCTAGCTGCCCCCCGAGCCGTCGCTTGATACGATCAATCAGCGCGTTTGTGTCATCCCGAAGTTTTTCCTGGCCGAGATAAACCGTATTGTAGTTGTCTTCTCTCTCGGACGCTTCGTAAAGAGATTCTTCACGCTGTATTCGAAATGTCGCTGCTATTAGCTCCTTTTGCCGTTTGCTGAGGGCGTTTTCCTCCTGCTGCTGACCTCCGCCCTGCCCTGGAGGCTGCTGAGATTGCCTGAACTCACGCTCGAACGGCTTTACTTCGATGAAATATATATCGCTCGTGGTTTCGTTGCGGGCGTCGCGAGCTTTTGCGTAATACGAAATGAAATCCCCCGGCTTCAAGCCGTGCTCTTCGAGGAAAAATGTATGCACCCCGGTACGCGAGCGCGCTGCGTCGGTCTTGAGCTGCTGGAGGTCGACCTTTTTTTCCTCTCCGCCGTTGACCGAGTAATACATTTCCAGAGCCACAACCCCATAATCATCTTCGGCCTTGGCCTGAGTGAAGATTTCTTCAACGCTTGTGGCGCGCGTATCCCTGCCGGGTTTCTCGAAGCTTACGGTGGGCGGCTGGTCGGTCAAAAGCATAATGTCGAATTCGTTCGACCCGTTGTAGATGTCTCCTTCGAGACTGGTCATTTCTATGTGGTAGCTCGTCTCTTTCGTAACCGTGATGTTGCCGGTAAATGCTATTGTGCCGTCTTCGAGCGGTTCGGATTGCAAGTCAATCTTTGTGCCGTCGCGCAGCACGATGCGAGCGGCCCTGGCGCGCGCCGTCAGTTTCGCAGACACTGTTACAACTGTTCCGGAGAGCGCGGCGATATCACCGCCGTCTTCCACTACCCGTTGCGGCAATCCCGTGTAACTTGGGAATGTATAGGTCAGGTCGATCTGTTTGACATACGGCAGGTCGGCTACATCAAGTTTGAATGTCTCGCTTCGGACATTATTCGACTCGACGTAATACTCGATGGAGTCCTGAATATTGAATACGAAATACTGAAAGTCATTCTTATGTTTCGCCGGTTCCATAACGTTGCCGATCCATTGGGCGTCGGCAGCGCCGGCTTTCCGCCAGTAAACGGTAACGGGTTCGGCGTAAAAATTGTTAAGGGTGGCAATGATTCGCTGATCGGAGTTTTTCGGCACGCGGGCGTTGCCTGGTTTGACTCCTATGGTCATTGCGTTCGAAGTTGCGGCCTCGCTCCCCGGAGCGAGAAGTTGGGTTAATCCTCCGCTGATCTCCCTCGGCCCGTAAACAATAACGCCGGCGAGCAGTATTACAGCCGCCGCCGCCGCCGCACCATACTGGATCGCGCGTTTCCCTGGAATGATATCGTCGACTGCGATTTCGCCGGCGTGCTGATCAGCATCCTCGGCCAGTCTCGCTATGATCGCACCATCCTGTTGAGCGGCGCCGCCAAACTCCACGGCGCTAACCAGTCGCTCGTCAAGGCCGGGTTTTCGCTCTTCGATCAGGCGTGCAAGCTGCTCATCGGTCGGCCGGCGTTTGAGCGGGCGAACAATGAAATACCAGGCGGTAGCGGCCAGCGCTGCGAGCCCTGCAATTCGCAGGGAAACGAGCATTCCCGTATTGCCGCGATATCGAAAGGCGAGCCATCCGAGCAGCATAAACATTCCGGCAAGGCCGGCGCAAAGTACGGCTGCTCCCTTGAGGATTGCGATCTGCGTCCGGCGGCGGCGTACCGCCTGAATCAACCCGCCGAGTGCCGTGTCCCTCAACATAGTAATTCTCCTGTTGAACCCGCCCGTTTCGAATTGCGGAAATCAATTGATTATCCGCGCCGTTTTCATCCTGCGTGCAATGACAGCTTCTGAAACAAACAATAACATCGATGCCAGCAACAACAGCCACCAGACGCGCTGTTTTCCTTCGATTTCTTCGCGGCTGGGTTTTACCTCCGCAGCCCCGGCGCTCGCGCCGGATGCGCCTTGATTGCCGCTGCTTACGCTCGCTACAAATTCATTTACATCGAGCCTGGTCAAATCCGATTCGCGTCCATCCACGTTGACTGCGACGAAGGCAGGAGCCCCGGGATAACGCAATCTGTAAAATCCCGTCTCGCGCGGATTTACGATCAGATCTCCGAGCGGTGTTTCGGCTTTTTCGGTAATCCTTACTCCCGAAGGGGAATCTACAGCCGGAAGCGTCCCATCCTGAGCCGGCGGCGCCGTCAACGGTTTTCCGACCGGATAGGAAGTCTTCTCGTCCCGCTCGCCGAGATGCCTTACCGCCTGCCTTACAAGCGGCAAATATATGGGCGATAGCGGCATATCATTCCACGTCGAGTCGAGAGTCGATGTGAAAAGCAGCACCTTTCCCTTGCCGTGCGCCCCTTCGATGAGTGCAGGAGAACCGTCACCAAAGCGGGCAAGCACCGAGCTTTTTTCGCTGGGAGTGGACCGGTGGTATCCGAAAAACCTCGTAGCAGAGACGCGACCGCTTTCGCGAAAGATTTCAAACACAGGGTGGTCGGTCTTGATTTCACTGAAAACAGCATAATCACTGCGTGCTTGTACCGGTTCCTGTAATTTTGCGGGTGCAAGCGTCCCGAACTGCCGGTTGAATACGTCGGCGCGAGTATGCGGCCCCGCGGCGATTATCAAGCCTCCACCCGCTTCTGTAAATTTTAACAACTGCCCAGCAACCGCATCGCTCAAATCTGCGGGATCGTTCAGTATCACGACTCTATAAGACCCAAGCTCTCCCGGATTGACCGATCCCGCAGATTTGACGGTCAGCGAAAAGGGAAGATTTTCGCCCGCCGTGAGCGCATTCTTCAGGAAAAAGCTTTCGCTCTGCCCTCGAACTGCGGTGTCTATTACCAGCGCTTTATATTGTTCAGCGCGTTTGATCGTAAAAAAGTATCTGTTGTCGGGAGCAAACGCGTCATCGCTGATGGTTGCCATGCAGCGGTTTACGCCGTCGCTCAGGTTGAAACCGGTAAATTCCACGCTTTCAACACCGCGCGCAGGAATCCGGAGTTCGCGTTTTTCGACCACATGATCATTAATGCTTAACTCTACGCGTACACCCGAACGGTCTTCGTCGCTGAAATTTGCAACCCTTACGTTGATCTTGTCCGTGTATTTCTGCTGGTAAATTACCGGATGCGCTCCTACCTCGACGATGGCCAGATTCGGCGCAGAACCCTCGCCTACGTCCACCGGCAACAGCTTGATTTCCCTTGGCAGCCTGTAACCGCCCTCACCTACAGTCCGGCCGGACGCCTGAAAATCGCTGATCAGGAATATGCGGCGTTCTCCCTTACCGGCCTCGGCAAACACATTTTCCGTTGCACGCAGCGCCTGTTCGTAATCCGTGGCTCCGAGACCGGGTACAATCAGGTCGATTTGCGATCGGAGTTTTTCGGCGTCGGTTGTGAGGCGAGAGAGGATTTCGAAGTCCTGTCCGAACGTAACGAGTGCGGACTTTTCCCCGGAAACATCGTCCAGAATCGCCCGTGCACGCGCTTTCGCCTGCTCGCTTCTATTGCCGAAACGCATGCTGAGCGAATTGTCGATCAACAGCAGATTCGACCGGTCGCTTTGCAGCGCCGCCGCGCCGTCGCCTTCAAAAAACGGGCGCGCGAAAGCAAGCACGGCAAGCATTATCGCAAGCGACCGCAGCAGCAGGAGCAACAGGTTGTGCAGCCTTTTGCGCCGGATTGTTCTTTGCGGGACTTTCCGCACAAACATCAGGGAAGGGAATTCCACGAGCGGCGCACGCGTCCTGCGCACCAGATGCACGATTATCGGCGCCGCGAGTGCGGCCAAACCGAGGAGAAAAAGCGGACTCAATAACGACATTACTTTACAGCCTGATCCGTGTTGCAGATGCTTGAAGCTGCATCGGGAAGATAAGCCTCAACCGGACCTTTTCGCCAAAAATGAAAACAATGCAAAATCAAGCGCCCGATCCGTAGTCAACAGATCATAATCAATCCGGTTTGCAGCAGCGCCATCGCGAATTGCGTTGATGTGATCCTGCAGGGTGGCCCTGTAGCCCTCGGCAAGCAGGTCCGGCAGTACGTGGATCATCTCTTCGGTTTCCACGTCCTGAAGCATCACCGGGTCTCTGAAATCAAAATCGATCTCGTTGCGATCAAGCACCTGGAACACTATTACGTCATTTCCGCGAAAACGCAGGTGTTGAAGTGCATTTATGATCGCAGCCGGTTCATCGTAAAAATCTGAAATAACCACCACAATTCCGCGCCGGGTTATTCGCTCAGCCGCCTGATGAAGCACGCCGGAAATGCTGGTTTCCCGCTCAGTCGACGCATTCTCCAGATGTCCGAAAATCGTTCGCAAATGCCCGGTCCTGTTGTGCGCCGGTACGTGAGTTCGGATCACGCTATCGAAAACCATCAACCCTACGGCGTCCTGCTGCCGGTTTGCCAGATACGCCAGCGCCGCAGCCAGAAACTTGCCGTATTGAAATTTCGTGACGCCTCCGCTCGAATACGACATCGACGTGCTGGCATCGAGCAGTATATGGCACTGCGCATTTGTATCCGCCCGGTACTTCTTGATGAAATACCTGTCGGTGCGTCCGAGCAGTTTCCAGTCGAGATGCCGGAGGTCGTCGCCCGGCATATATTGCCGGTATTCTGCAAATTCGGTCGAAAAACCGGTAAACGGGGATCTGTGCAAACCGGAGATGAATCCCTCGACTACGGCTCGCGCGAGCAGTTCAAGAGAACTGATCGTGGAGAGCACTTCAGGCGCAAGAAATCGCGTCGAGGCTCCGCCGGTAGTCAGACCCTGCCCTGAATCTGATCCGCGTGCAGGATCGCTGCCGGCCCTTTTTGATTTCAGGAAATCCCACATTCCGCTTTTGCCTCAGTATTGGGGAAAAGAGAGATGACGAAACAAACGAAATAAGACGGAACAGGGGGAAATATTCAGCTTTTCCGTAGTTTTCGTATCATATCGAATGTTGCGTTATCTCTCTCACCAGGTTTGCCTATTTAAGGCCCGATCTGGGTTCTGGGGCTGCCTCAACAAGTTTTTGAATTACCTGATCGGTATCCACTTTTTCCGATTCCGCCTGAAAATTGAGCAGTATGCGGTGGCGCAGCACGGGCAACGCCATGGCTCGCACATCCTCGCACGACACGTTGTAGCGACCGTGGAAAATCGCCCGAGCCTTCGCGCCGAGGATCAGGAACTGCGAAGCGCGCAATGACCCCCCCCAGGTTACCCAGCGTTTGACGAAATCCGCCGACCTCTCGCCGTCAGGTCGGCTGCTTGCAACAAGCTGCACCGCATACCGCACTACTGATTCGGCAGCCGGGACTTTTCGCACGAGCCGTTGGAAGGCAAGGATTTCTTCCGCGCTCATCAGCCGTTCGAATTTCACATCCTGCGGTGATGTCGTCATTTGCACGACGGCCACTTCGTCGGCTTCGGGCAGGTATCCGATTCGCACATTGAACATAAAGCGATCGAGCTGGGCTTCCGGCAGCGGGTATGTGCCTTCCATTTCGATCGGATTTTGGGTGGCAAGAACAAAAAACGGGCGCGGCAATGGGTAGGTTGTTCCCTGGACGGTTACACTGCCTTCCTGCATTGCTTCGAGCAGCGCCGACTGGGTTTTGGGCGGCGTGCGGTTAATTTCGTCTGCAAGAATGATGTTGGCGAAAACCGGCCCGCGAATGAACTGCAATTGGCGGTGGCCGGTGGTGCGGTCTTCTTCTATGATCTCCGTACCCGTTATATCGGCAGGCATAAGGTCCGGAGTAAACTGAATTCTCTTGAACGACAGATCCAACACATTCGCGATGGTTCGGACGAGCAGGGTTTTTGCAAGACCGGGCACACCCGTAATGATCGAATGTCCGCCCACGAATAGCGATATGAGCACCTGCTCGACGACTTCATCCTGTCCGATGATCGTTTTGCGGATCTCGCGAAGCACGCTCTCACGCGCCGAAACCAGTTTGTCGAGCAGTTCCTCGTCGCGGATCGCGTTTGTATCAACAGCCATCCCGTCTCCTTTGTCGCGGTGTCGTTCTTCAATAGTGCCGCACGCCGCAGCATCTCCGCCTGTATTCGGCGATCTCAATGCGTCAGGGCGTACATGAAATAATTAACTCCGAACTTGTACGATTCGTTCGTCTCTTCAATGGGGCGAAACGGATTATCCGACCATTGCCAGTAGTCGCTCATATCGTAGTTGTAATTCGCAATCATCATCAGCCTTCCAGTTTCGTCCTCAAGGCCCCAGAACTCCGGCTCATAACTCCCATACATAGGTCGCAGATCGAGCGTCTTGATGGAGAAGAAACAGTTGAATACAGGATGTGAAATGTCCAGGCGCTTGAGCGCGTATTCCGGAAACGCCCGCTGCAGATGATTTCTCAGAACATAAAATTCCCTCTCGCTTCTGAAGTCGTCGACCATCACGAAACCGCCGCGCAGGCAGTATTCTCGCAATCCTGCAAGCTCCTTTTCAGGAAGATCCATAAAACCGACTTCGCACAAATATATGATCGGATACTTGAAAATTTCCGGATCGTCGAAACTGAATATGGGTTCATTTATGTCGAGCGTAAGATCCGCTTTGGAAAGTTCCGACATGATCTTCATCAGGTGCCGGCCGGCCATCGGATAATCGTGCGACCAGGGAAGCCCACCGTCTCCTATAAAGGGTTGAAAGTATCCAGCCCAAACGCCGACATCGAATTTCGCGCGCGCAAAAGTTATACGTCCCGACAAATCGGCATCATTTTTCGGCACCTCTGTAATGAACTGACGCTCCCCGCGCGCCCTCCGGCCCGAGCGCTGCGCAGGTGCAAGAGTGGCGAGCAGGCAAATCGCAGCCACGATCCAGATTATCGAAATTCTACTTCGCGTACGCATCGCGCTCCATTTCAGTTTCAACCATTGCGAATCTTCGGACCTTCGGCTTACGGCCTCGCGATACGAAGCAGCAACTCCTGCGCCTGTTCATAACCCGGGGCGGCCTCAAGCGATCTAAGCACGGCACGCCGGGCTTCGGCCTTTTGTCCCGCTGCAAAAAGCGCGCTCGCCAGATTGTAATGCGCTTCGGCCGGATTCGGCGGGGAAAGCGCCAGTGCGACCCTGTACTCTCTTATGGCCGCTTCGGGTTGGTTTAGTTCCAGAAGCAACGTTCCTGCCGTCGTATGCGGCGCTGATTCAAAAGGATTCACGTAGAATCCCATACGCAGCGCCTCGAGTGCACCTTTTTTGTCGCCGAGTTCCTGACGAAGCTGCGCCAGCCGTAATATCGCGGAATAATTGTTTTCGTCTACTTTCAGGAGTCCCTCAAGCGCCTTTATCGCTTCCGCTCGGTCTTCCCGCTTTTCATAAATCGTCGAAAGCAATTCAAATGCACTGCCCGCCCCCGTCTGATACGGGAAAATCTCGATCGAGCGTTTCAAATACGGTATCGCGCCGTCTACATCGCCCTCGCCGTTAAGTATGGTTCCTGCGCGAAGGTTATAGAGGAAATCATCCGGTTTGTTCTTTACCTCGGCAAGAATTGCGTCTTTAGGTATCTGGCCTGCGCTGCCCGCCTTACCTATCGATTCGGCTACCTTGACATAAACGCCTACCCTGGATTCGATATACTCCTTGAATGCGGAATCAAACTCCGATTCTGAAAGTTTGAGCGTCTGGCGCAGGATTTCCGGAGTTTTTTTACGCTCCCTGTATTGTCGAAGCATGTCCAGGATTGCCTCAAATCCGTATTTGTCCGTAATAAATTCACAGATGTGCGAGGCCTGAAAATACGCCAGTGAAACGTCGTCGGGACGTTTAGGTCGCATAAAACCGGCGTCGATTTCGGATATCTTGAACCATCGCCCCTCGCCGAACGCACGCAGGTTGCCTATGTTCCAGTCGTCGCCCCAACCCGGCCGGGCGCGTCTCTCTTCGTACACCGACAGCCCTTCGGAAAACCATCGGGGAATGAGGTGATCGGTAATTTGCAGCGTGACGACGTGCGTGTACTCGTGCCAAAGCGTGCTTCCCCAGTTGAACTCGCCGCTTCTTCGGGCCGATGGGGAATCCTGAGCGATTACCTGGCCGAAACATACGCCCAATGCCCCGAGGCCGGGCAGCCCGAGCGTGCGTACGGCGAAGTCATCGTGATTGGGGAAAAACTCAACCCATATGGGTTCGCGCGGCGTAAACCTGTATTTTGCAGCAAGTGTACGTGAAACCTCTTCGAGTAAATCGCCCGCGTAAACGGGCAATACCTCCGATTCGTTCGGCGCCGTCTTAATAAGAAACGCTCCGCGTCGGGTTTCCTTGTACTCCATCATCGAGTCGAGAAGGTCAAGAGTATTTTTTGCCCAGATATTAAAGGGATCTCCCTCAAACGAACGCTCGATGGCGCGACGGCCTTCCTCCGCCTGTCCCGTGCGCAGGAGCGCTGTGCCGAGCGCAAGGTGCGCCGACCACAAGCGGGGTTTGATTGCTACGGCCTTTTGCGTGAACTCGACCGCCTGCTGATATCTCCTCGTGTTGGTGGCAAACTGCGCGAGAGTCTCATAAAGCTCGCCGTATCGCGGATTGATCGACAGCGTGGCCCTGATTTCTGATTCCAGATCCCCGGCCCGATTCTGAAGGTAATAAAGCGCAGCCCTCAGTGCGTGCGCTTCGAGCGATTGCGGATTTACCTTCAGAGCGGATTCGAGTTTCGCCGAGGCTGCTTCATAGTGCTCGGTTTCCATATCGAGAACCGCCGCCAATACGTGCGCTTCTACAAGCGATGGATTGATTTCAAGCGCTTTGGCAAGAGCCTTCTGTAATTCTTCTCCCCCTCCAATGCGTTTGTTTCTTGCCGTGCCCAGATGCGCCCTTGCACTGTTGGGATTGATTTTTAACGCATCAGTATAAAACTCGGCGGCGTCGGCATAGTTGTATTTCGAGGTGAAAAGTTCGCCCCCGCCGAGTTGGGCTTCGATGTTTTCCTCGTCAATGTCTATAGCGTCCAGATAGTAGCTGTTGGCATCCTGGAATCTTTCAAGGTGCGTCAGTGCTCGGGCGGCAAGCATTTGGGACTCGGCCGTGGTTTCGTCCAGCTCATCTTCCTCTTCGACGACGGACTCCATCAGCTTGAGCCCCTCGTCCTCCATACCTACCATCAAAAACATTTCGCCCCGGCGCAGATCCGCCCTCAGCTTTACCGCATCTTTCGCGGTATTGCCCGCACGTTCAAACTCGGCTGCAGCATCGCGATACTTGCCCTGCAAAGCCAGCGCTTCACCGTACAGTATCCGGACGCCCGTTGAATCAGCTTTTGCGGCCAGAAATCCCTTTGCCGTATCTTCGGCTTCGCGGTAGCGCCCGGTTTCAAGAAAAACGTGGAGTATGCCCTGCTGCGCTTCGGTTTGTGCCTCCGGCTCTGATGCCGGTGAGGCCAGAATCCTGCGGAAACCGTCGAGCGCCTGCTGATAGTTTCCGCGTTTGAGCGCTGCGGCCGGATTATCTGCGCCCTGTTCCTGAGCTGAAGTGCAGGCGGCAAGCAACCAGATAAGGGCCGCAGTCATTAAGAACAGGACGGCAATTCTATGCCTCAGCACTCCTTCAAGTGGGCTGTAAGTGAAACCGCGAAATGCTCCTGCAAGCGCAAAAAAACGCACTCGGCCAAACCCTGGATCTGCGGTTGATGCCTTGTGACTGGAAAGGTAGTTTGTATTCCGGATGTGCATAATGCCGATTAAGACGCAAAGCCGATTACTTTTGTTTCGCGCGAATTTTCCGGTTCAGTTCAGCAAATTCCAGAAGCAGACGTTCAAGCTCAGCTTCATACTCTTCTTCATTCATTTGTTCCTTGCGTGCTTTCAACTGTTCGATAGCGCCTTCGAGCCGCAATCTTTCCGCAAACAATGATGCGAGCACAGGGTCGCCTCCGGCTTGCTGCTGGGGCAGGGAATCGAAATAAGTCGTTCGCGCCAGCCCCCCGTCGCCGGCCTCAGCTTTTCCGTGACCTACACCGTCGCCGTTGTCGTCAATGAGCGCGTGCTCGGTAACGAGCCGGCCTTGTTGCTTGAACCATTCACCCGTGAGTTTCGTCGCGTATTCAAACGCCTCCATCACCGAGATGCGCCCGTTTTTGTCGGTATCGGCTTCGGGATTGGTCAGGGCGTCGATGAAGAATTGAGGGAAGCGCGTGGCGTTTTGTTCGCTACCGGAACGCGTAGCCGTGACTACTACGACGCCCGCCGCTGAAAGCGGTTTGATGAACTCGCCGCTCGCGCTCGACATATTGACTATTGTTGCGCGTTTTGCAGGCAGCGACTTGAACAGTGCAGAATAATCGGAAGCATCAAGATCCGGTCCTGCAAGATTGAACTTGGCGGTTTTCCCATCGAAACTCCCGTGCCCTATAAAAAAGAAAAACAGCATTTGATCGCTCTTCATTTCAGACTTGAGCCGCGCAAATGCTTTTCGAACCTCTTCCGCCGTGGGTTTGATCTGATTGCCTGAAGGATTTTCGACAAACACGAGCGTCTGTTCATCGGCGAATCCCAGCTTATCTACAAGGGCATCGCGCAAAGCCCGCGCCCAGGAAGTAAACTGCGCAGTGTATTCCTCTTCGCCTCCGATGCCGGTAAGAATTACCGCGAATTTCGACTTGTCGGGGGGAAGTTTGGGCGTCGGTGCAGGCGTTGGAGTCTGAACGGTTTGCTTTTTCTGCGGAGGCGGTTCCAGATCCTGCGCGCACGCCGATATGCCAAGTCCCAGCAGGATCGGTATAACAAGCGCCGAGTTTCTGATTATTGCCGGAACTGCCTCTACAATATCGCTGCAAATTCGCAATTCCCGCACTCCGTCGGTTTGTTTCATCACGCCAGTCCGCTCCGTTTGCGCAGGAACCACTCGCCGGCGACAAGCCCGACCAGCAGCAGAAAATTGAACGGCATATCCCAGAGATCTTTGCTCACCCGTTCCGAATTGTTGCCCTCCAGGAATGAAATGTCCTCGAGCAGCTCGCGCGCTCTGGAAATCGGGTAATACTTGCCCCCGGTTTCCGCGCTTACCCTGCGCAGGAGTTCCTCGTTTTGCCGCGCATCGTAATACTCGCGCGTCCTGTTGGTTCGATAAAAACTCGTCACGGCGCGTCCGACGGATTCGCCCTTTGATCGGGTCTCCACTTCAACCTTGTACAGACCGTCAAGGGCTGGAACATAATCTGCCCGGTAATCGCCGGATGCCTGATTTACCGTCCAGCTAAGATTGAGTTCCACGGGCGCGCCCTCCGGGGGCGTGATTCTCGCCACCGCCTGCGCATCCCGGATGGGTTCGAACTTTCGGTCGTTTATCTCGGCGCGTATCGTTACAGGGTCGCCGGAATAGTAAACGTCGCGCTCGGTTTGCACCTCTATCGGACGCGGTGAAGTGCTCACGAGATATCGAAGCAACTGGCGCCAGAAGGTTTCGTGCGATGTATTCTTTGATTCCATCTGCATACGCCATCGCCAGGTATCGCTTGCCGTAAGCGCCATTGTGCGCCCGCGCCCGTAGCGCTGTTCGGCCAGCAGCGGCACGCTGCGCTTGCGATCTGCAAGACTGCGTCCTTCGAGAATTACGGTCGCCCCCGGTTTTACCTCGGCCAGAACTTCGGGCACCGTGATGGGCGGAAGCTCTTCCCATGCCTTTGCGCTCAGGCTCCGGTCTTCATTGAGCCGCGTAACTGCGTGCGATCTGCCGCGAGTGGTCAGCTCCGCCTTGAAGTTGACTACGGGCGGCATTTCAGGTTCGTCGATCCGGTCGTTCAAATCCAGTGGCAGCATCCCGGCTATGGGTGTGCTTGCGTACCGTCCGGCGTCGAATGCCCGCGACCCGCCGATTGCCAGCACTCCGCCGCCGCGCCGCGCAGCAAACTCTTCGATGAGTTTCAACTGTTCGTAAGAAAAAAAGTTCGCTTCAATACTTCCCAAAATTATTCCCTGATACGCGAACAACTCTTCCGCAGTGCGGGGGAATCCGGTTTCAAGTTCCTGCGCGCTTTCCACCCCCTGCCGATAGTACTTCCCGTCCGCCGAGCGAAGCACGGATACCAGAACCAGATTCTTTTCATTTCGGTTGAGCGACCACCGCATCTTGCCGTACTCCCATCGCGGTTCGCCTTCTATGTAGAGGATCTTCGGATGGTCGTCCACAACCTCGATGAGCGCCTCCTGCACGTTGTTTTCTGTCGTGATCTCACCTTCAATCGGTTTGATCTCGAAAGTATACCTGTGCGTTCCCACGGTCGCCGGGGTAAATTCCAGCGTCACGCTTTGCGATTCGTCGCCTCTCAGGTCAACCGGCTCCGACTTGATGGCGCGCCCGTCTTCGCTGACTGCAACAACCGCGCGGGTATTGCCCAGTCCGCCCGCCCTGAGGAGTACTTCAGCGCTGACCGCCGATCCGTTCAGGACGCGGCGCGGGGCGGTGATTCGCGAAATTTCTGCATCCTTGAATCTCTCGGTGGAACCTGCCCCCAGGGTGAACACCGGCAGATTCCTTGCGCGCAATTCGCGCAGTTGCGCCGTCAGATCGCGCGGGGTATTCGATGCTCCGTCGCTGAGCACAATAATTGCCGATAGCGGAAGGCCGCCTGAGTCCTTGACCGCGAGATCGAGCGAGCCGGGCAAATCGGTGGCAGGTCCAGTGCCGTCGAGTTTGCCGGAGTCGGAAAGGCGGGCGGCAGTATCGGCGAACGAGTACAGCTTGACCTTGAACTTCGATTCCAGGCCCCGCAGAAAGTCGCTCTCTCCCGCAAGCAATTGCCTGACGGCTTCAAGCCGAGGACTTGCGCCTTCATCCGCAAGCGACATGCTCAACGAATTGTCGGCGAGCACTGCAACCGATGTGCTTTGGGGAATAATCGAAGAGATTACGAGCACCGGCCGCATCAGGAGGAGTGCAAGCACCAGCAGCAGCGCGCCGCGTAACGCGATAAGCGCTGCTCGGTTCGGCGTGCTGATACGATAGCCGGGCTTGACGTAAAGGAAGTAGACCAGCAAGCCGATCGCCGCCAGCAGCAGCAATATAACCAGCCACCCGGGCCGATTGGCGAAGCGCAAGTCCCCCTTTGCGAATACCGACCATTTATATTTGAACAGGAACTGTATGAGTGGATCCATCAACGATTGCTCCGCCGACCAATTTGCCGTCAGACTGTACACCCGGTGGGTCTTGCGTCATTTGAGGGCGAACCATTATAACCAAGCCCGCGAGGGCGGGTAAAACTATTTGCCGCAGCGGCGCTCCAAATAACCGGCTTGGAGGTATGTTTTCAAATCCGTTGGAATATCAACCAATTCGCCGGGTACAGGTTCCGGAATTCAACCCCTGATGGTTTCACAACGCTTTTCTTCGCTTAAGGTTCCGCTTTCAGCTCGATGGATGGGCGTTTTACCGCTTTCACTGTTTGGATTCAGGCTCATCGACTATATCAGGGCCGGGACGCCCGAGCATATTCTCTGGAATTGCCACATAGCCAATATATCGCTTGCTATGGGGCTTTTTTCAGGATTTGCCCCGCTGATCCGAGTGCCCGTGCTGTGGCTGCTGTTTGGGGCTGCACCCTGGACCTACGATATGGTGGCCACGGGTCAGTCCTCGCCAGTTGCAGTTTTTTCACATATCGGCGGGTTTGCGGTAGCAGTGTGGGCGATTTCACGTGCAGGAATGACCGGCACAACCTGGCTTCCCGCGCTAACCTGTCATCTGATATGGCAGCAAATCACCCGGTTTATTTCACGCCCCCAGGCAAACATCAATATTGCCCACGCGCCCTACCCGGGTTTTGAAGATTATTTCACGGCATATTGGCAGTACTGGTTCATACAGGCCGTGCTTGCTGCAGTTGCACTCGGGCTTGTGGAGTGGGGCGCCGGGCGATTATTTCCTCCGCCCAGGCCGTGGCAACTTTCATCTACAAACACTCAAATCAGTCCACACGATATTGGGATAAAAAAAGAGAGAGAAAAGAGATGACGGAACAAACGAAATTAGACGGAAAGAACAGAAATGTTCAGAGTTTCGGTAATTTTCGCATCATTTAGTTTGTTACGTCATCTCCCTTTTTCGGACTTCAGGCCGCCTCGCTCGAAGCCTGCTGCGGGTGGTGTTCACTGTGCGCGAGTTCGTGCGCGCTGCCCGCAGGGATGAAAAGGGCAATTAACATCCCTGCGACCGCTGAAGCCAGGATGAACACGAATGACCACCGAAGCGACCCGGCAAGCGCTCGTTGAAGATAAGCCGCTGCGTCGGAAGACAGCAACTTCCTGGTTTCCGGAAGAATGATTGTCGCTATGTCATGACCCGAAAGCCTTGCAATCTCGCCGCCTCCACGCGCAAGCTCCCTGACCAGCCACCAGTTCATTATCGCTCCCATCGATGCGGTTCCGAGCGCTGCGCCTATGCTCCTTGCAAACTGAACGGTTGAAGTCGTCACTCCGAGTTGATTTCCAGCAACCGCGTGCTGCGCCGCCATCATAAGGCTCGCCATCGTCAATCCGCCCCCGATACCCATCAATCCTGCAAAAAATGAGAGTTCAAGTCGCGAGGTTGTTTCCGACACCTGCGCGAGCATTCCAGCTCCGGCAAGTATCGAGACCATTCCAGCAAGAACTATCGGGCGATATCCAAACCTCAGTATGAGCCTTGCGCCCAAAGTCGCAGTGAGCACCCAGGGCAGGATGTACGGCATAAGGATCTTGCCGGCTGCAATTGCGTCGGTGCCGATGACCGCCTGAACAAACAGCGGCAGGTAGTTCATCGTTCCGAGCAACGTCATTCCCATAAAAAGCCCGTGCAATGTCGCAAGCGCAACGATACGATTCCCGAAAAGTTCGAGCGGAATGAGCGGGTCTGCAGCTCGCCGTTCAACGCGAATGAACAGCCAACCAAGCAAGGCTGCCCCCAGAAACATTACTGCTACCGAAGCCGCCGCCTGCCCCGCACCCTGCTCGACGGCAACGAGCAGTACGATCAGCGCAACCGCCAGTATCGCAGTGCCTGTGTAGTCTATTCGTATTCCGCGGCGGCGCTCATACTTTTCCGAATAGTTTGTCTGGACGATTATCCCGGCAAGGATTCCAAAGGGAAGCGAGAGGTAAAATACCCATCGCCAGGACAAATATGCCGTAAGGTATCCTCCGACTACGGGACCCGCTAGCGATGCAACCCCCCACATGCTGCTGAAAATGCCGATCATTTTTGCGCGCTGTTCGAGCGAAAGCAAATCCGATGCGATCGTCATTCCTACGGGAAACAGCGCCGCAGCCCCCAGTCCCTGAACGGTTCTGAACGCTATCAACTGGCCCATCGACTGCGATGCGCCTGATAGCGCCGAGCCCAGTATAAAAAGCGCCAGCCCCCCTAGAAACGCCGGTCTGCGCCCTATGAGGTCGGCCATCTTTCCCCAGATCGGCGTCATGATCGTAGCGGCCAGGATATATGAGGTGAAAACCCAACTGTAGAGTTCCACGCCGCCAAACGTAGCGATGACCGTGGGCATGGCGGTGCCGGCGACCGTGTTCTCGATTGCGCCCATAAAGATTGCGCAGGCGATGCCGAACAAGGTGAGTTTTGTGTGGATATTCAAGGCGCCGGTTTGACTCCGGCCTGAAGATTGAGGCTTCATCGTGCGGGTTTACCTGAGCATCAAGTCCTGGAAAGAAAACGTTTGACACCCTCGCGGCAATCAGGCGTCATCCGGGCGATTGCATTCATATCTACGCCCGCCCTGAGCGCGGCTTCGAACGTCAATCCGTCAATCTGGTAAAGCAGTCTCTTTGTAAGCGCCACGCCGGATGCGCTTACGCCGGAGTATTCCGAGGCGATGCGCTCGATTTCCTGATCCAACTGGTCATCTTCGACGACCCTGTTGACGAAGCCCAGGCTCAGCGCTTCCTGCGCCGTCCATACCCGCGCGGTTGTCAGCACCTCGAAGGCGAGTTTTTCGGGGAGATTGCGGCGCAGAACGGCAAGTACCATTGCAGGGACAAAACCGATACGGACTTCCGTATAGCAGAATTGAGCGGAGTTCGTCGCTACCACCATATCGCATGCGGTAGCGAGTCCGGCGCCCCCGGCAAGAGCACGACCGTGTACTGCCGCCACGACGGGTTTATTTACCGCACGAATCCGCCTCAACATCCCCGCAAAGCGCTCCGCATCGGCCAGATTATCCAGTACGCCGGAATTGGAAACCCGCTCAAGTTCGGACAAATCGGCTCCGGCGCAGAAATCCTTGCCCGCACCGCGCAGCACTACAATACGCCCCGATTCATTCTCGGAATTTGCCAGCGCACGGGTCAATTCGTCGATAATCTCAGCCCCGAGCGCGTTCCGCTTCTCCGGGCGGTTGAGCGTGATTTCAACTCTTGATTCGGTCGGCTTATATAGAATCTGTTTGAAGTCGCTCATTGGTTTTCAGGCGTAGCATGCCGTATCACCGGTCGAACCGGCGGCTGTGCATCATAGTTTGTAATGAGGGCATTGAGCGTGCCCGCACTGGTTTTTGCGGTCAGCTTTAAGGGAAGGCGCCGCTCATCGTCGCTTATCCACATAGACATTTCGCCCTCGCGCGAGAAGAACCTGCCGGGACCGAAAAGCTTCGGTTCCACGCGAATCGCCGGTATTTTCCTTGATCCCACCTCCACGGTTTCACGGCCGCGCACGTGTATCTCAAAAATATGATTGTCCTCGTCTTCGCTGACTGGAAAACAAATGATCTCGCCATCCGCCAGATCCCTCAGGCGAATATAAAAAATCGCAGACAGCAGGCTGTGCATGTCTTCCTTGTGCGGCATTTCCTTGATTACGGGCTGATGCGGCGTGCGCGTAAGATCTACAGTGCTGTAAACGACGGCAGCATTCTTTTTGTCGAAAACGGCGGTGCGCGTCTGATGTTTCTTCCCCTCGACGATTTCCTTGAAACTGATCCGGGCAGTAAAATCCGACCGATTGACCATAGCCTGATAACGATTCTTCACATCAAACCCTACAAGACTTGCAAGAAATCCTTTTGATACGGCTTCTGCGCGCAGCAGCAGCAGTTTTTCCGAGTCGTCGGGTTTAAATGGAATTGTTGATTCGGAAATTACAGACGCTTCGGAAGGGCCCGAGTATTCAAATGTAATATTGCCGAGCGTTGCGTATATGGGGAAGCGCGATAATCTGATCTCAAAAACCAGTTTTTCGCCTGCAGGAAAAGGTATGGCGATCTCGCGTGGAGGCGTTTCGATCCCGGACTGGGTTTGAGCCGCGCGCTCCTGCACGCCTTGCGGCGCTTGTGCAAGGGAAACCGAAATCGCACAGATGCCCGCGATTATTAAGAGCGCGCAAACAGACGCGCGGCCCGCCCAGATGTTAGGTTTGCAGCTCATGGTATCAGTGCCATTCTGGCCAGCAGCAATGCATATACCGCCGCCAACCCCAACAGCGCACGATACTCGCGATGTCGTTTGTAAAGATTTATATCAAAGCGGCCATCACGCGATGTGCGCAAAGACCTGGAGGGCAGAATACGTGGAAAAAAAAGCGGCGTAGCGCCGGCCCAGTCTTCATAGCTTGCGGCAAACAACTCTCGCATAAGTTTTTCCTCGGCGCGCACAACGGGATAGTACACCATCAGAAAAGTTAATATAAGCCCCGCACCGAGCCAAAGAACCCCGCCGCTCACTGCCGCTCCGGCAAGCATCAGGAAGCTGCCGAAATACAATGGATTTCTCGTATAAGAATAAGGCCCCGTCACTGTAAGTTCCGCGTTTTTACGCAGATGCCCGGAAGCCCAGGCGCGGATCACCAACCCGAAAATCGATACCGGAATTCCAACTGAAAGTGAAACCCGGTCGGGACGGGCCAACGCTACAAACAATGCGGCAGCCAGGAAACCGATTGGTACCCGCAGACGCTGTATCGTATTTCTTTTGTCGCTGTGGTTGCTGCCCAAAGGTAAGGCTCCATATCAAAAAGTCGTGGGTGGGTGTGCGACTCGCCTGCCTGATTTAGATGTATGATTCTTCAGTAATCCTCTATTCTCAACCTTCTGCAAATCGCTTCCCATACCGCCTCCACACCGATTTGCATACACGAACAATGATCGCACCTCCTCCTGTAGCAATCCACGCGGCATTCGAGGTCAGTTCGTTCAACCACAACATCCTGAGGGGAGAAGGGGCCGTTTCGTTTTGCTGAAGTTGGTCCGAAGATCGAAACTACCGGCGTCCCTGCGGCAGCAGCGATATGCATTGGTCCCGTATCGCCGCCTATAAAAACCTCAGCTCTTCTGACCAACGCAGCAAATTCCACCAGGTCCGATTCAACGGCTACGGCCGCTCCGGTTGTCGAGGAGGCGCATACATCGAATGCCAGTTCGGCTTCTTTCGGACCGTATGTTACGAGGGAAGTCATTCCAAGGCGTTGCTTCATCAGGTCAGCAAGCAGGCCGAAATTCCTGGCCGGCCAGAGTTTTGTAGGCCAACCGCCCCCGGGATTCAGGATTGCGAACTTCCCGTCTGCGGACTCCTCTGCACGTTGCGCGAATTGAACTGCTTCGGGGCTCAGATTGAGCGGGAAATTGTAATGACCGTTCGAACTGCATCCGAGGTTGTACAACAGCGCGAGATTTTTCTCAATCACGTGCAGGGTATCATTCGCCGAGACGCGTTCGGTATAAAAAATCCCCGCTGCACGTTCGCGAAGTGCGCCGTAATCGAAACCTATACGTCTGCGAATGCCCCCGAGCCATGGAATGGCGCCGGATTTCAGCAACCCCTGAAAATCCAGTGCGACCTCGTAATCGGAGATCTCCAGGCGAACCTGATTGATTTCTTCCAGATTGCGCAACAGGGAACGGCGCATACCACGTAGATCAAGAACTATTACGTGATCGAGAATCGGAACAGCTTTGAGTATTTGAACCGCAGCGCCTTTTTCAGCTACCCATCCGATGCGCGCCTGCGGGAAATGCCGCCTCAGCAAGGATACGGCAGGCAGGGTATGAATAACGTCCCCGATCGCCCCAAGCCTCACGACCAGGAAGGATTGAGGCGTTCTGCTTGTTTCAGTTTTCGCCATCCGCTGCCAGAATCCAGTTCGAGGCGTCGAGCAGGTCATCTGCAATGTATTCCGGAGCAGCTTGGGCATTGAGATTCACGCTTTCGCCGGCGCCGTAACCGGTCTTTACCAGTATTCGCCGTGCTCCTACCCGAGAGGCCGTCTCCATATCCAGTAATCTATCGCCTATTACTATTGATTTGACAATGTCTATATTCAGATCCCGAGCCGCCCTCAGGATCATTCCGGGTTTGGGTTTTCTGCATTCGCAGTCAAGTCTGTAGGGCGCCATTCCTTCGGTCGGATGATGCGGGCAATAGTAAATTCCGTCGACTCGCGTTCCGAGTTCTGCCAGGAGTATACCCAGTCGTTGGTGTATCGCAGACAGCGTGTCTTCTGACAGGAAACCGCGTGCGATTGCAGATTGATTGGTTATGACCACGACAAGCCAACCACTCTTGCGAAGCCGGGAAATGGCTTCTGCTGCACCCGGAATCAATCGAACCTGATCCGGCTCGCAAAGATAGTCGATTTCTTCGTTGACTGTACCGTCGCGGTCTACAAACACCGCCCGGCGAGATGCACTATTCAATCCCCAAACCTCATGCGTGCGTCTATATCACTCCACTCGACATTGGAAAAATGGGGAGATAACGGGACAAACGAAATGAAACGAAAATTACGGAAAAGCTGAATATTTCCGTAGTATCCGTCTTATTTCGTTTGTTCCGTTATCTCTCATGAACCTCACGTTTTGTACTAAAACCCTGTTCATCGGTTTAGATGCCGCCGCGCGCGTTCGAGCACGAGATCGGTCGTTATTCCGGTCATACAGCGATGATCGATAGGGCAAGTGCGAAACATGCATCGGGCGCAATCGACCCCGTCAATCCTTACAACCTCGGCCCGGGGCCCGATCGGAGCGGTTTCAAACTCATTCGTAGGTCCAAACAGGGTCAATGTCGGGCGCCCGAGCGCCGCTGCTACGTGCGCCGAACCCGTATCATTTCCCACGACAAGATCGCAGCGGTCAAGCACACCCACGAGGGCTTCAAGATCCGTTCGTCCCACGAGATTGATTACGCCCCGGGCAGTCATTTTCTCTAAGACCCGCTCTGCGATCGCCCGCTCCGCCTGAGTACCCAGCAGTACTATCTTAACCCCGTATTCCTCAACCATCCTGTCGGCAAGTTCTGCAAACCTGATATCGGGCCATCGTTTGGCTTCCGAATTGGTGGCGCCGATATTAAGTGCGACTATGCATTCAGCATTTATTCCGTTCAGCAGGCGGTGCGCAGCTTCCTTCTGTTCGGGGCCCGCGCACAGATCCGGCGACGGGGGCAGATCACCGCGGTAGTTCCCAAAATTCATTTCCTCAGCCGAAAAACGAAGCCTTGCGGCGTCGACAAGCTGAATGTAATCGTGGATTTGATGGCGTGGAGAGTTCAGAGGCATTATTTTATCTGTCAAGAGAATTCCGCGGCCCTGAGCATCATAGCCAATTCTGGAAGGAATACCGGCAACCCAGGCAAGTAGGGCTGCTTCAAATGCATTCTGGAAAAGGATGGCCAGATCGAAGCGCCGGTTCCTGAGTGCTTTAACAGTTCGCAAGAACCCGGATGCGCGCCGTTCCTTGCTGTTGTGGACAAGTATTTCATCGGCAACCGGAGTTCGGCCCTGCGTTGCGCAGACATAAATGCCGCGTGCAACCGGAGAGGATAAAACTGTAATGTGGGCGTCGGGGAAATGTCGTCTCAGGCGAACAAGAGCCGGAATTGACATGACTGCATCCCCGAGCCAGTTTGTTCCCCTTACCAGTATGTTTAAGCGTCGGACTTCCATTGAGCAGGCATCAATCCTCGATATTGACACCGGAATTTTACAGATCGACGCCCTCGCCGTCCAATCCTGTCCAACCCGGCGCTACCCGTATACATCGAACCTCGGCGCGCAATCGCCTTTGGGATCGCGTGCGGGGCCGGCTCAGGTGCTGTAGCTGGAATTACAAAACTTCGGGCAGGTGGTATAATCTTCGGCCTGTATAGTTTAATGGTGGGCATAAGTAAGCAATCGTGGGATGAACAAAATGAGACGACATAGTTTTATTGCGTGTATGTTGGCGTCGTTATGTGCGCTTGGCTACCTGGGTGCTCAGGTTCACGCCCAGAAAGACGCCGTTGCAATCGATGTGCAGCACTACACGATAGATGCTGAACTTGTGCCGTCAAGCCAGTTGCTCAGGGCCCGCGCGGAAGTGACCTTCGTTCCGATGAGCGACACGCGTTCGGTAATATTTGAAATGAACGGGTCGCTGGCAATAAAACAGATCTCCTTGAAAAGTCCCGCGCTCAGTACGCCCCCACCCGCTCCGGCTCCTACAACCGAAAGCACGTCCACTCAAAGGAACCAGGCGCGATCGCCCCGTCAGGCGCCGCGGGAACAGGCTGCCGATCCGAGGGCGCAAGCTGCCAGAAACCCGAGCGGTCCGGATCAGCCCACGCAACTTCCGGAACTGCAATTCATTCAGGACAATCGGGAAAATCTCAACGTGCGCGTCGATCTGGGCGCAGTTATGCCGCAGAAGGAGCCCGTGACGCTCGTTTTCGAGTACGAGGGAGCGCTGGAAAGTCCGCAGGGCGGGCCGATACAGACGGCAAGGCTTGCTTACGTAGGAGAGAGCGGTTCGTATCTATTTTACGCGGCGCGGTGGTTTCCGTTTCACGAATACGCCGCCGACCGGGCAACCTATCAAATTCGCATTACCGTACCGAAGGGAATAACCGCTGTCGGGTTTAGCGAAGAGCCCGTAGCTGCTGTTCCGCTCGTTGACGAAAAGACCAAAACGGAATACTCGGTATTTAGTTTCACTACCCGCATTCCCGTCCTTCCCGGCAACTTCGCCGCGGCAAAATACATCACGCGCAAATATACCTACAGCGGTCTGGATGTGGACCTTTATTTCAAGGCCGGAAGCGAGCGCTGGGCGGATCACACGGCTCAGGTGATCGGCAAACACCTTGAATATTATTCTGAAAAGTTCGGGCGTTATCCCTTTGGAGAGCGGCTGATCGTAGCGGAGACGGACGACGAGACGCTGCCGAGCTACAGCGGCGCCGGAGTGCTGTTTGTAGCGCCCCGGTCGCTTACCGAAGGCTTTGATGAAACGTTGGCGCGGGAAGTAGCCTATCAATGGTGGGGGCAGGCCGTCGGGATAAGTTCATTCGACGATATTTGGCTTTCGCAGGGTTTGGCCGAATTTAGTGCATTACTCTTCATTCGGGACAATGCAAACGAGACGCAATTTCTGCAGGCTCTGCAGGCGCAACTGGAAAGAGCCCTTGCCTTTGAACAGTCGGCGTCAATCCGCAACGCTCCGCAACAACTTGACGATCAGACTCCGGCATACCGTTCCATCGTCTTTTATAAAGGATCGCTGGTATTCAATATGCTGCGGCAGTTGTTGGGAGATGAAAAGTTCGACGGTATGCTACGGGAGTACTTTTCCCGATATCGCGGAAAGAACGTAAATCTTGATGAATTTGAGAGTTTCGTATCCGGATATGCCGAGCGCCCGATGCGCTTCTTCTTCGGGCAATGGGTAGACTCTACGGGAGTGCCGGAGTTTCGCGCCGATTATCGAATGCTTCGCACGCGGGACGGATTCCGCGTGCCCGGAACAGTGAAGCAGGATCTGGATACGTTCGAGATGCCGGTCGAAATACTGCTGCGCACCGAAACGGGCAATGAACGACAGACGCTGCTGCTGCGAGGCACCGCGGTTGATTTCGACATCATGACCTCGGCAAAACCCGTCGACGTAGTGGTTGATCCCGATATGAAGATTCTGCGCAGTTCGGAGGAGTTGCGACAGGGCGTTATCATTCGACGCGGAATAGAACATTTGCGCGAACAGGAATACGTCGAGGCGGAACAGCAGTTTCAGGCGGCGATCAAGCTCAATCGCGGACTTTCGTGGGCTTGGTACAATCTCGGAATGCTCTATATGATTCAGCGGAATTATACGAAGTCGCTCGACGCCTTCGATCAGGCCCTCAACGGCAATCTCCGACCCGACTGGGTTGAAGTCTGGTCATACATCTATCGAGGGAATGCCTGGGATGCGCTTGGAAACCGTGAACGCGCCGTCGCCGAATATAACCGGGCGGTTTCAAACGGCAATAACTATAACAATGCGCAGGCGGTAGCACAGGAGTACATTTCATCGCCATTTGATCCGAGGCGCGCTCGACCGAGCGAGTCCACAAGCCAGACGAACTGAAGTTTTTCTACTGAGAGATCTGAGCATGAATCGATCGAACGGCGGGGCGCGCGCGGGTATAGTATTGCTGATTGCAGTATTCTGCGGTTCCGCATACGCACAACTCAAGATAAATTCGGAGTCGCAGCCCAACGGAACTGGTGGGGCCGCGTTTTATTACGTATTTGAGAATGAGCGGTTTGCGACTCCGCGAATAGAGGTTGAATTCGACAGGCAGGGAAGCGGCCGGTTTCGTTTTGTACGCAAGGACGGCCGGGACATAGAAAATTCTCTGCAGGTCTCGTCCGGTCTGGTAGCCCAGTTGCAGGCGCTGTTTGACGAAATCCGCTTCCTCGACGTGGATGAAGACTATCAGTACAAGAAGGATTTTTCCCACCTGGGCAAGGTTACTATAACTGTTGTGCAAGGCGCCCGGAGGCGTACGGCGAGCTTCAATTACACGTCAAATCCGGCGTTGAACCGCGCAGTGGAAATATTCCGGAACATAGCCACACAGGAAACGCGCGTGTTCGAGCTTGAAACCGTTCGCGAAACCGATCCCATTTCCACGCCTGCGCAGTTGCGACTTCTGGAAAACGAATTGCGGTCGAAACACATTGCCGAACCACGGCGCCTGATTTCACTACTGAATGAAATAAAAATGGACGAAAGCGTCCCGCTCATCGCCCGCAACCACGCCGAGCGCTTGATCAATATGATCAATAAGGCTAAATGATCGCAGTTCCCTGAATCCGACCACCAAACATTGGGACATATAAAAGAGATAACGGAACAAACTAAA
>JAHBSF010000070.1 GCA_019639255.1 Acidobacteriota bacterium
CTTTGACCACTATTCTGCATCATTTTTTGTCCTGTAGAGAGCGCCGAACTATAACCTTAATTTCCGTGAATTCCGCGTCCAGCTTCCGCGCCTTCCGCGGTTTCTCCATAGAGTTCGCATTTTCGCAACTAACCGGATGACAGTGTGCAAAAAACTTGCTAGACTCTGCCCGCCGCACGCGTTGAGTTATGTGGTGGAGAACAACCGATGCCGGTTTGTGAAATCCTGCTGCTCGGAAATCCTATGCTTTGGCGACCCTCTTCGGTTGTCGCCGATCCGTCATCGTCGGCAACCGCGGCGACAATTGCAGATCTCGCCGCAACGCTTTCAGATTTCAGGGCGCGCCACGGGTTCGGACGCGCGATTGCGGCGCCGCAGATAGGCCGGCTCGAACGCATCATTTTTGTAAGGCTCGATGCTGCGGGGCTTGAACGGCCGCTTGTGAATCCCGTAATTACGTCCCGCAGCGACGAGATGTTCGAACTCTGGGATGATTGCTTCTCATTCCCCGACCTTATGGTTCGCGTCCGCCGTCATCGGGCCGTCACCGTCGAATACAGCGACCCCGAAGGTATCCGGCGGCATTGGAGCGTCGAGGGAGATATTTCAGAACTTCTGCAGCACGAAATCGACCATCTCGACGGCGTACTGGCCGTCGACCGGGCCGTAGATGCACGCGGCCTGGCAGTCCGCCGCGAACTGCAACGCCGCGCCTCGATTTGAATACGGGCCCGAAGCCGGGCTTTTCCCGTCCAGTCGCAATGCGGCTAAAGTTTTTCAACTGTATCCTGTAACCCCTGCATTTCAGGGCCAGACTCGGATCATGTCGGCGCGCCGACCGTTGTGTCCACCCGGAGACCGGAAGGCGTACTACTCCACACGACGAGGTTGCACATGCCGAAGGAAACGACCAGCCGGCGGGCGGTCCTAAGCGCTATCGAGCAAATAAACGCCATATCGGACCTTACTGCCAAACACGACGGCCACTTCAATCACGAACTGGATCTGGAGGTTTCCGTTTACGGTCGAAACTACAACGGAAAACGCGTCGGTCCATACATACGAATGTTTGAATACGCCCCGGGGGAGGAAATCATTCACGAGGGCGACTGGGGCGGAAATACATTCTACATAGTAGTGGACGGGGCCGCAGACGTATATATAAGGACTCCTCAGGGCGAACAAAAGGTCAGCACGCTCACCTCGGGCCGTCAATTCGGCGAGATGTCGGTATTGGCCGGAGTGCCGCGCGCCGCCACGGTGAGGTCTTCCGCCGACAATCCGGTAAGGATACTGGAAGTTCAGCGCCCGGCGCTTCGGTTGCTGCGCAAGCTGGACAAATTCGGGCAGTTGCTCGATTCCAACTACCGCCTGCACGGCCGATCGGCGACGCTTCAGGACCTTTGCGAACCCACGCAACTTGCCCCGGAAGTGGAAAAATATCTGGAGACGATTTCCGAGTTCCGGGTTTTCTCCAAAAATCACGTATTGTTTCACGCAGGCGAGCCGATTCGCCGTGTTTATGTAATACGTTACGGGTGGGCGCGCCTCGCTTCGGGTGAAGGGGCCAACGTCAATGAGCGTTTCGTCGGGCAGATGACCGTGCTTGGTCTCGAAGCAATCACGCGCGATCAGGCCTGGAGCGAAACCTGTACGCTGATGGGGCGCGCAGAAGTCCTCGAAATCTCGATTTCAAAACTGCGCCAGAACCCCGAGGTGCGCGAACTGTTGCGTTCCAACTGGGAAAGTGTATCAGCCTCTACAAACAAAACCGATTCTGCTCGGGCGCTGCCAGTCGTTCAGACCCAGCGGCAGTTGATTGAAACGGGCGTAGTCGATGCGACGAACCTGTTGCTGATGGATATGGAACTGTGCGTGAGGTGCGGCAACTGTTCGCTCGCTTGCCACTCCATGCACGGTACGTCGCGATTGCTGCGCAGGGGAATCCACGTAGCCCGCTACAACGGCAAAACCCTGGACTCGGGGTTCCAGAGCCTGCTGTCGCCCTCGGTATGTCTTCACTGCCAGGACCCGGAATGTCTTACTGGATGCCCGACCGGTGCGATCGGACGCCAGCCCGGCGGGCAAGTGGATATAGATCCCAAGACATGCATAGGATGCGGAGACTGCGCTACGCAATGTCCGTACAACGCAATATCGATGATTCCGCGGCGCAAAAAGGACGTGGAACCTGCTCGGACGGGTTGGAAGTCCTGGTTTTCGCTTAAAACCGACCCATTGCCTCCGGCCGTGGAGCAGACCGAGGATCTGCTGGCGTCGAAATGCAACCTTTGCAACGGTACGACTCTGAATCCCAAGGAAGCAAAACGTCCCGCCTACAGTTGCGAGGAAAACTGTCCCACGGGAGCGCTGCTTCGCGTCGATCCGCACAAGTATTTCTCAGAGATTCAGAACATAAAGTCCGTCGTCGCGCGCGATCGAACCCATGCAATCGCACGACATACATCTCACAAAGACCCGGGCAAACGCCTGATGCACGCAGCCGGCATAGCCTCGACCCTGGCGCTGACTGTGCTTACGATTCTCGGACTTGTACGATACGGTCTTGAAACTCCGCTGATTTCCACTTGGTTCAATATCCGCTGGATGACGGGTATTGTCGGACTGTTAGCAATCGTCGGCGTAATGGCCTATCCGTGGCGGCGGAAAATTTACCGCAAGCGCAGGGGACCGCTTCGCTACTGGATGCTGGCTCACGCATATCTCGGCGTGATCGGGGGAATAGTACTGCTGCTTCACGGCGGCACGGATTCGGGAGGAATTCTCACGACTGCGTTGATGATTTCCTTCGACCTTGTAATCGCGACCGGGTTGTTTGGCATAGCCTGTTATTACCTGGTTCCGAGGCTTATGACCAGGATCGAGGAGCATCCTCTTTTGATGGATGATCTGATCGGGCGCAGGGAGGAGTTGAAGGCGGAAATAGGCGATAAGCTGGCGAACGCCGGAACGACGGTGCGCAATCTTGTAGCCGGAAAGATTGCACCGCATTTTCTTTCAAACGGTTATTTGATAGGGCAGTACACAAAACGCGCAAAGCTTGCCGACGATATCGCCTCCGGCCGCCGGAAATTTTCTGGGGACGCCGAGTCCTTATCGCGCGGGGATCGCGAAACGGTCGAATCGATCATTGCTGATCTTGCAACGCAGCGACGCGCCGAGGCTTTGATATACCTGCACCGTTTGCTCAAGTCCTGGCTTCCGCCGCACGTAATCACGACGTCGTTTATGCTCGCGCTGATGATTGTGCACATCGTTCAGGTTACTTATTTTCTTGCGCGGTAAAAACAGCAGTTCCTGTTTCAGAATGAAAGAGAGATAACGGAACAGACGAAAAAAAACAGAACTGACGAAAAGTCATATGATTTTCGTAATTTTCGTGGATTTTGGTTTGTTTCGTAATCTTTCAGGATTTTAGTTTATCGGAATTTGTGGAATGACCCGGGAGTTCTGATCCAATGCCGAACCGATTTCACATTATACGCAAGGATCTCAACCTCGATCCGGTGACGATCGAGAGCGAGGGCCTGACCATCGGCCGGTTGACGGGAAATGATCTGGCGCTGAATCATCCCACGGTGTCGCGCACACAGGCAGGCATCAAGGATATAAACGGCGATTACTGGATCTTCAATCTGTCGAGCGCAAACGGAACGCTGCTCAACGGTGAACAGATTGACCGCACTCCGCTTGCCGATGGAGATTTGGTCCAAATCGGACCGTTTCTTCTGACCGCGACGTATGTTGGCCGGGATCTTCAGCTATCGGTGGAGATGTCGGTCAGCCCGCTGCCGATAGAAACCGGAATGACGCAGCAGCTTTCGGGCATAGAGGGCGGCAAGACCGTGCGACTGGATCTGGCGGCGCTCGCCCAGCGCATAAAACCCACGCCCGGCGGAACGCGACGTTTATCGGGCACCGGCCTGCTCACGGGGGCGCTGCCGAGCCTCGACGACCAGGCGCTGAAGGTATTCTGGGACAAGCGCAAACGCGAGGCCGGCAAAATGGCTACCGACTCGCCGCTCAAGCCTCATGCAAAACGACGCCTCGGAAAAGCGCAGTTCAACTGGCGGCCCACGTTCGACCTGCAACGCCCCTGGCCGTGGCAGATTTTCACCGTTGCCGGCGTAGTGGTCGCCGTACTCGCCGTTGTCGGGGCGGTTGCCTACACCGATGCTTATTCGCCGGGGCAGGTTTCAAATCCGCACATACGAACCGAACTGACGATTCAGCCGGCCATCGCCAAACAACCGAACGGCACATCGTGTTCGAACTGCCATAAGGCTACGGCGTCGCTGCAAACCGGCTGCACCTCGTGCCACACTACCGAGGCGTTCGCGCCAGTGATTTCGGACATTCACGAGCGTGTAGGCATGACGTGTGCGAGCTGCCATACGGAACATCAGGGCAGGGACTTTCGCCCCGCGCTTGTGGCCAATCTTGCCTGCGTTGAATGCCACAGCGACGCGAGCCGTTATGTGTCGCCGCTGAGCGGCAAAAAACTCGGCACTCCGCACGGCAATTCGTTCGGATATCCGATCGAGGGCGGAAGGTGGACCTGGCCCGGCGTGGCAGCCTCGCACTGGGAGCGCAAGGAACTGCCCGGCGCCGCGTCCGATTATTCGGTCAAAGATCAGTTTCACCTCGTGCACATTGCGGGACATCAGCAACGCGGTCTTACAAACTGTTCGGACTGCCATACGCAGGGTTTTGAGGGCGACAAGGTGTCGGTCGGAGTACGGGAATCCTGCTCTGCCTGCCACGGTATGACGCCGGCTATGGCCGCCGAACAGTCGGCGACGATACAAATGGCTACCGACCGTCCGCCGACCGCCGCCGGTGTAGAGTTGAACGTAGGAACGCCGTACTGCGTTTCTTGCCACGCCCAGCACGGGGAGGGCAAGAATCTTCGGGCTACTTTCCGGCAAATAGGAAAGAACTGAAGGCGCATTGCAGGCATCGCAGCGTTCCTATGCTGCGCAACCCGATTACGAGCCATCATGAGCTGAACATCATGAAAAGATCACAAATACTCATCACGATCCTGATTGCAGTAGTGGTAACCATTGCCGGGGCATTAAGCCAGTTTACCGACGTATGGGGCGGCGTGCCCTGGGCGGGTTGGGCCGTGCTTGCGGTGGTGCTGGGACTTGTCGGCCTTGTCCGAATAGGCGTCGACACTTCCAGGACGCGGCAGGAGCTTGCGCACGCAATCAACCAGCCGCCGCCGTCGCCGGAAGATAAAGCCGAAGCAGCAGAAGCGCTGCCCGCCGTGGTAGATCCCGACGGACCTTCGTACCCGCATCCGGTAATAAATGTGGCGACGTGCATCGGGTGTCACGCCTGCGTAGACGCTTGTCCTCACGACGTGCTCGCAATCGTCAACGGCAAATCCACACCGGTTGCGGTCGAACAGTGTATGGAGGATACAAGTTGCCAGGTCGAATGCCCCACGGTGCCGAAATCCTGCATTGTGGTAAACACGACCAAGAAAATCCCTGCGCGAAAGGTGCCGAAGCGCGACGGCCGGTTTGAAACGAATGTGCCGGGTGTTTATCTGATAGGCGACGTGTCGGGGGTGCCGCTGATAAAAAACGCAATCAACGAGGGCGGCGCCGTTATCGATAACATTGCAGAAGACCTGAAATCCGCGGGTAAGGCAGGAGCCGATGAATACGATCTTGCGATAGTTGGAATCGGACCGGCGGGTCTTTCCGCCGCCGTCATTGCGCACCAGCGCGGTTTGAAATACGTCGCACTCGAACAGGATCAGGTCGTCGCTACGATCCAGCAGACCTATCAGGCCGGCAAGTATGTGTTTTTCAATCCCGTCGACAAACCGGCTACAGGGGGGATCAAACTCGACGGTCAGGGAGCGACCAAGGAGGCGATGATCGGTTCGTGGTTTGAATCGATGAAGAGTTCCGGCGTCAGGATCAACGAGTTTGAAGGTTGCAAGAGCATCAAGGCCGAGAACGGAATGTTCGTCGTCGGCACGCTTCAGGAAAAAGCAAAACAGGAGCAGAAGTACAAGGCGCGGCGTGTGCTGCTGGCCATCGGAAACCGCGGGACCCCAATGAGGCTTCGCGTATCGGGCGAGGATTTGAAATTCAATACCGCGGGCCCGCCGGTACTCCCCGACAAATGCGCCAAGTGCGGAACGGCGCGGGGCGGTTCAAACAAGTTCTGTTCCGAATGCGGTGAACAATATACCCCGGTGCCCGGTCCCGTAATCGAGGATGAAAGAGTAAAGTTCAAGCTGAGCGATCCGAACGATTACATAGGGAAACACGTAGTCATTGTCGGCGCGGGCAATTCTGCGATCGAGGCGGCAATAGACCTGGCGGCTTATCGTTCTGCGGACGGCACGGAAATCGTGGGGTGGCGCGACAACACCGTGACGCTCGTGATACGCAGCGATTTCAAGGGCGACCTGAAACTCGGCAACAAGATGCTGGTCTACGATTGCATCGACGCCGGCAGGATAAAAGCCTATTTCGGCATGACGATCAAGGAAATAGTGCCGGGAGAAATCGCTTTGATGAGCGCAAGAGAGCGGGATCCCAAGACGGCGAAAGATGCGGCTCGTTTCCAGAACGATTACATATTCGCGCTCATCGGAGGGGAAAAGCCCACAAAGTTTCTCGAAGGCATCGGCGTCCAGATCGGATAGAGAAAAACGGAACAGACGAAATAAACGGAACATACGGAAGGAACAATAGCTGAGGCAGCCCTTCCGTATGTTCCGTTTATTTCGTCTGTTCCGTTTTTCTCTCTTCCGGGCTCCGTTTATCTTGAAGCGGCGAGTTCGTTTCTGACCAGTTCGAGAAGTTTCTTTGTCGCCTTGATGCCGTCGTGTTCGCTGAGGGTTCTTCCCTCGTATTCAATGCCTACAAAACCGCTGTATCCGGCTTCGAGCACGATCCTCATCATTTTCCGGTAATCGGTATTGGTTTCGTTGCCTGCGTCATCGAAATCGTTCGACTTGGCGCTCACTGCCTTGGCATAGGGCATCAATTCGGCCACTCCCTTGTATCGGTCATACATACGGCCGCCGCCCAGATTGAAATTCCCGAAATCGGGGAGCGTGCCGCACCGGGGATGATTGACCCGTTTCATCACGGCTGAAAGCCACTCGCCGTTGGAGGAAAGCCCGCCGTGATTTTCTACGATGACGTTTATACCGTGCTTTTCGCCGAATTCGGACAGACGGCGCAACCCGTCGGCGGCGAGGCTGAGTTGCTCGTCGTATGAACCCCGGCTCTCGGCATTGACGCGAATCGAATGGCAGCCGAGGAAATTGGCGGCTTCAACCCACGGGTAATGGTTTTCCACGGCCGCATTGCGTTTGGCGTCGTCGGGATCGCCGAGCGCGCCCTCGCCGTCGATCATGATCAGCACTATTTTAACGCCCTGGTCGGACGCTCGTTTTTTCAGTTCCGAGAGATAAGTGCGATCCTTTGCCTTGTCCTTGAAAAACTGGTTGACGAACTCTACGGCCTCGATTCCGAAGTCCAGTTTGGCAACACGGGGAAAATCGAGGTTGTCCATCTTCCGGGCAAACAGGGTTCGGTGCAACGACCATTCGGCCAGGGAAATATCAAAAGGCTTTTTTTGCATGCCGAGGATTTCGGCATTCAGCCCGGCCGCGAGCAATCCGGCGCAAGCCGACTGTTGCAGGAAATTCCTGCGATCGGCGCTGAAGTGGGCGTCTTTCATCATCGCTTCGTAGTTCCTTTCAGGTGATAGTCGCCGTCTATTCATAGCGAAGCGATTCGATCGGGTCAAGGCGCGAGGCCCGGAGCGCGGGCCAGAAACCGCTGATTATTCCTACAAACATCAGTACGGCTGCCGCCGTCAGCGCGACATCGGGCGACAGCAGAAGATGAATGTCTGTTGATCGGGTGGGATCTTCCAGCATTTCCGCAAGAAACGGGCGCGTGCCGACAAGTTGAACCAAAGCGACCGACAGCAGTATGCCCAGCGCTCCGCCGCAGAATGTAATCACCATGGCTTCGAGCAGGAACTGAACCAGTATGTGGCCTCGCCGGGCGCCCAGCGCTTTTCGAACGCCGATTTCCCTTGTTCGCTCGGTTACCGATACGAGCATGATATTCATCACGCCGATCCCGCCTATCATCAAGGTCAACGCTCCGATGACGCTCAATATGACCTTGAGGCCCCCGGTGATGCCGCTGATCATCCGGCTGTTTTCAACCGAATCATTCAGGATGATTGCTCGCTCGTCGCGCGGATCGAATCCGTGTCTTGCGCCGAGCACTTCGCGCACCTGCCGCAGCGTCGCCGCCTGAAGCGCCGGGTTTACGGTCTGTATTACGAGATTGTCGACGAATTCCTGCGACCAAAGCTGTCCGACCGTAGTATGCGGGATAAATACGCAGTATTTGTCGGGTGAGTAATACGAAGACATCTGCACCTTTTGAGGCATCACTCCAACTACCTCAAAAGACATTCCGCCGATTCGGATCGACTCGCCGACTGCCGGAGCATTACCGAAAAGTTTGCGTGCAACCTCAGATCCGAGAAATGCGGCGCGGCGCCGTTTGTCAACGTCTTCTTCGTTCAGGAACCGCCCGATTTCGGCCGTTTCCTGCCTCATCACGCCGTATTCCGGGGCGACGCCGCGAATGGTGGCGGAGGTTTGCCGCGAGTTATAGCTTAAGGGAAGCGAGCGAACGTATTCCGCGCTTGCGCGCTTTATCGATCCGAGTTGCCGCAGCGCCTCCACATCATCCGGCTTCAGCCTGATCCTGCGCCCCGCTCGTTCACCTCCTGCCTGCAGGCTCGTCTGCCCGTTCCATATCACAACCGTGCCGTCTGAAAACGCCATCCGAAAGCCGTACATGATCGCGTTGTGGAAGCCGTTTCCATAGGCCATCATCAATACGACCGCGACAATGCCCCAGGCAATCCCGGCCATCGTCATCGCGGCGCGAAAACGATGCCCGATGAGCGCGTAATATGCCTGAAGAAAGACTTCCTTGATGATCATTTTCGATATCGTAGTCCCTTACAGCCCAGCACTCAGCGCTTTCTTCTTCTTCACTCCGCACCCGTCTAGATTTCATACCGCAGCGCTTCTATTGGCGGCAGGTCCGCCGCGCGCCTTGCAGGATATGTCGCGGCCGCTATTCCGATCAGTGCAAGCACGCCGACGGCAAATGCGGCGGTCTGCCACGTGACGATCATTCCGGCGAATCGGGCCGGTAGCGGCAGCAGATTTACCAGTTGGCACAGCCCGAAGCCTATAAGAATGCCGATAGCGCCCGAAAGCAGGGTTAGAAACATCCCCTCACTGAAGAACTGCCATTGAACGTTCCGCGAAGTCGCGCCAAGCGCCTTGCGGATTCCTATTTCGCGCGTGCGCTCCTTGACCGATATGAGCATGATATTCATTACGCCGATCCCGCCGAGCGCCAGCGTAATCAGGCTTACGGCCACGAAAAAATCGTTCATACTCGTTATCATCTTGTCGAAGAAAACCGTATTGAGCGCCGTGTTCCAGATCGAGAGCGCTTCGCGGTCATCCGGATCAAACCGGTGCCTCGGCGCAAGCAGACGGCGCACCTCGTTCTCTACCGGACCGCCCTGCTCGAAGTTGATCTTCCCTTCGCGCTCTACGATTCGTATCAGTTCTTCAGTTACACGTTCGTGCGGCGCACCGATGATCGCCGAAAGGGAATCGGCCGAATTGTGCACGCCCGGCAGGGGAAAATCCTTCCTCATCGCAGAGTAGGGCAGGAACATACGGTTGTTGTCCGGCCCCGTGTAGTTTGAGTCCTGCTCCTTTTTCCGTACGCGACCGATGATTGTGTAGGGAACTCCGTTAAGGGTAATTTCGGCCCCCGTAGGATCGCGGTCGGCGAAAAGCTGTTTGCACATATCGTGGCCGACAACGACTACGCGCCGCGCTTCGCGTTCGTCAGCCTCGTTGATCAACCGGCCGCGATCCGTTTCGATCGTGCGAATTTCCTGGAAAACCGGCCATATGCCTGATATTTGCGTCGAACCGGAATTAAACGGGCTTTTTGCCTGCACTCCGCCCCTCATCAACTCCGGCGTGACGGATGCCAGCAATGTTGATTGCTCGCGCAGGGTATATACATCCCGGATGTCGAGACGAATTATTCGCCCGGCCCGCTCGCCGCCGGCCTGTTTGCTCGTGCGTCCGTTTCGGATGATCAGAATGTTTTTGCCGAGTTCGCGCAATACAGTCTGATTGCCGCGTTGAAATCCCGTACTTACGGCCGACAGCAGCAGAATCGATATGACTCCCCAGATTATGCCGAACATCGTCAAAAAGCTTCGCAGCTTGTTTGCCGTTAGGTTCGCCCAGGTTTGCCTCAGCAATTCCAGCATATTGATCAGGTATTACGCTTACTGAAGAATGACCTGTTGCTTGTCGGTCAATCCTTCGAGTATCTCGGTTTTTGTGCCGTTGCTGATGCCGGTCCTTACTGCAATACGTTCACGCCCGCGAGGCGCGCCCGGGGCCGGGATCTCTACGACCGCGTTACGCTGCGCATCATAAATGATCGCACTTTCCGGAATCAGAAGCGTGTTGGAGCGTTCTTCGAGCACGATTTCGGCGTTGGCCGTCATATTGGCGCGCAACTCGCCCCCCGGGTTCCTTATCGAAACTCGCACCTCGAAAGTGATGACGTTGTCCTTATCCACGCCGAGCGGAGAAATCTGCGTCACCCTGCCCTCAAAGTGACGATCCTTGAACGTCTCAACCTTGATTCGCGCCGGCTGTTCGAGCTTTACAACTCCGATATCCGCTTCATCCACCTTGCCGCGCACGTACACCTGGCTGATGTCGCCGAGCATCATCACAAGCGTAGCAGCGGCGCCCATGTTTAGAATCGATGAAACGGGGCTTCCGATTTCCACGTCGCGCGAAAGCACTATTGCCTCGATAGGTGAGCGAATCGTTGCGTTGTCGAGTTCTTCCTGGGTTCGGTCAACGGCCGCTTGCGCCTGTGCGACTTCGGCTCCGGCCTGCGAAATCTTCGCCTCGCTGACCGAGAGTTGAGATCTGGCGATGTTCTGGCGGTTCATCGACAGTTCGAGCGCGCTTCGGGTATCGTCGTAATTTTGCTGCGGAAGTACTCCTTCTTTGTATAGTTTTTCGGCGCGCTCGAAATTGCGGCGTGCAAAAGGTACATCCGGCCCCTCGGCCTCGACGCGGTTTTTGTCGAGCTGGGCCTGTGCGGCGCTGAGATTCGCCTGTGCACCCATCAACGCAGCCTGCGCTTCACGCACGCGAGCCGAAAGGTTCTCCTTGTCGAGTTCCGCCAACACCTGGCCGGGGCGAACAAAATCGCCCACTTCCACCTTCAGCTCCTTGATGATGCCGTTGGCCCTCGATTTAATTTCTACCTTGGCGATGGGCTCTATCCGGCCCGTGGCAACCACCGATTTGTTTATGTTTCCGCGTTCGACCGTAGCCAGACGGCTGGATTCGATTTCGTAATTCGGCCGCGTCATTACGGTGAACCCCGCAACGCCCAAAGCCGAAAGTACAATCAGAATAACTGCTATATATATGACCTTTCTCGATCGTTTGCGCATCTTCTCCTCCTGCTCGGGCCGCGTTGCTTCGTTCTATTCGGCAGCCGCCGTTGGATACGGCCGCGCTTGGGCCCCGGTTCCCAAAAAGATTGGAAGCACTTCCACGGCTCTGCTCGATTCATACGCAGAGTTGGTGGCGGAAGGGTGCAGAAAGTTGCAGTTCGGCGGCAGGAATTTTTCAGGCTGCGACCATCAGCGGGAGAAATCAGGCAGGCGCAAACCCGGAACACGGGGCGGGCAACTGCTGAGGTGGAGCCGGTCGATTTGCGTGCGCTCGGCGTCCAGATGCCATATGCGCACCCAGAATGATCGCGCGGCGCCGTCGATCACAAAAATCGAATTGCTCATCACAACCGGCGCCGGAATCGCTTCAACACCGGCGCTCAGTAGCTCTAAAAGTTCATCCACATACTCACGGAACTCTTCGCGTTCGACCGATACGCCGTCGATGTTTATTTCCGCAGGAGGCAAACTTACGGGATCGCTCGATTCGAGCAACATTCGGGCGCCGGGCCGGGCGCTTTCTCGTCTGCGATGTATCGCCATATCAAGCTCTCGGGAAAAACCGCGGAACGGCATTAGTACAAAAAAGAGAGATAACGGAACAAACGAAATATGACGGAATATACGGAAATATTCACCTTTTCCGTAGTTTCCGTCTAATTTCGTTTGTTCCGTTATCTCTCTTCAGTATCACGCATTGTACCAATCTGGTTTGGATCGACTCAATCATCCGGGCAGCAGATTTACGGGCACGCGCGCACCGTAGGGTGTTGAGCGCGCCAGGCGCGAAAAGTACTCGTAGGCCGCCTTCGATATTCGCGCTATGGTATCGTTTGCGCCATCGCCATTGTAGTTCGACATTACCGCAATCGCATAGGGCCTGCGAGGAACATACACTACAGCCCAATCGCAGGAAACGCCCTCGATGCCGCCGGGTTTGTTTGCGATTTCCACTGTCTGAGGCAGAAGCGCGGGAATGGGGCTCGACTTTCGAAGCTTCAATGACTGCATTACCTGTGCGCTGACCTCCGAGTTGCCGATTTCACCGCGATGAAGTTTCTCCATCAACTTTAATGCCGCTTCGGGCGTGGCCGTGTTTTCATCGCCGCGCGCCGAGGCCGCCTGATCTATCATTTTTCGGCGCAGGCGGATCTCTGACAGACCGTGGGCATCGAGCATACGGTTTACGTTTCCCATTCCCACCTGATCGATAAGCATATTCGTAGCCGTATTGTCGCTGAGCACGATCATCAGAACGCCCAGGTCAGAGAGCGAGAGATTGGATTCTGAGTCCGAAAAGTGCATCAAGATGCCGCTTCCTCCCACCTTGTCGCGATTGGACGGAGCCCGTTTGTCCGTCAGCTTGAATTTTCCTTCGGCGGCCTGTCGATATAGTTCGGCAAGCACAGGAATCTTGATGGAACTGCCCGTTGGAAAGGTTAATCTCTCGTTAAACAATATTTCCTCTCCCGTGATCAGATCCTTTATGGCAACACCTACAACGCCGTCATGGTCATCCGAGATTTTCTGAATTTCGCGCCGTAGTTTGGCTCGCAGCATTTCCTGGTTTGCCTCCTGAGCGGTCAAAGGCGCGCTGATTGTTACAGCCGTTAATATAAGGGTGATGACGATCCTGATTGTCATAACTCAAGCCTCCCGGAATGTGTTGAACTGTGGGCCGGAATCTGATGTCGGGGCGAAGATATTTGTCCCGACATCAGGGCCAGAATACGAAATTGAACGAATAACCGAAATGTTACAGCGTGGCGTTTGCGCTTCGATGCCGCCATACGAGATCGAAATTTTCCTTTTTCGCCGATTCCTTGACCTTGCGGCGTCGGGGCCGATAAACTCGAAAGCTTGTAAAATTGCAGTGACGGCAAACAAAATTTTATCCATTTGAAACAGGTGAAAGTCCATGTCCCAATCGCAGCCTCATTCTCTTTTCGATACGCTACAAACCTTCGATCTCGGCGGCGGCGCAGCCGGCCGCTTCTATTCTCTTCCTCAACTTGAACACGCCGGCGTCGGTCCCGTTTCAAGGCTTCCCGTCAGCATCCGTATAGTCCTGGAATCCGTGCTCAGAAACTACGACGGGGCGCGGATCAAAGAATCCGACGTTCGCAGCCTCGCAAACTGGGCCGCAACGGGCCAGCGCACCGAAGAAATCCCTTTTGTCGTTGCACGAATTGTTCTTCAGGACTTCACTGGCGTTCCGCTTCTCGTGGATCTGGCCGCGATGAGGTCCGCAGTCGCAGGAATGGGGCGCAATCCGAAGATGATCGAGCCTCTCGTGCCTGTAGATCTGGTCATAGACCACTCGGTTCAGGTGGATCACTGGTCCACTTCGGACGCGCTCCGGTTGAATATGGAATGGGAGTTCAAGCGCAACCGCGAACGGTATGAGTTCCTCAAATGGGGCATGCAGGCGTTTGATACTTTCAAGGTTGTGCCTCCCGGAATCGGCATCGTGCATCAGGTGAATCTCGAATATCTGGCCAAGGGCGTTCTCGAAAAGGACGGAGTCTTTTATCCCGATACGCTCGTCGGCACCGACTCGCACACCACGATGATAAACGGGCTTGGCGTAGTCGGCTGGGGCGTGGGCGGCATCGAGGCGGAAGCAGGAATGCTCGGTCAACCGGTTTATTTCCTGACGCCGGACGTAGTCGGTGTGAACCTGACGGGCAAGTTGCGTGAAGGCGTGACGGCGACCGATCTCGTACTGCGTATAACGGAAATGTTGCGAAAGGCGAAAGTCGTGGGCAAATTCGTGGAGTTTCACGGATCGGGCGCAACCTCGCTCACGCTAACCGATCGCGCAACTATTGCGAACATGGCGCCCGAATACGGCGCAACGATGGGCTTCTTCCCCGTAGATGAAGAAACCTGCGATTATCTTTCTGCAACCGGGAGAACCAATGAGCAGGTTGAAAGGTTCAGAAACTATTTCAAGGCTCAAGGACTGTTTGGAATTCCTGCAGCCGGGGAACTTGATTACAGCAACGTACTCGAACTGGATCTCGCGACCGTAGAACCGAGCGTTGCGGGACCGAAACGCCCGCAGGATCGCATCACTCTGAACGATCTGAAATCCACATTCGTCGATTTGTTCGCCAAACCTGCGTCCGAAAATGGCTACAATAAAACGGTCGAGGATCTAACGGCGCGGTTTTCTTCGAGTAACGGTGCGCAACAACCTGTCGAAGTCGGACACGGAGATGTGCTGATTGCGGCGATTACATCGTGTACGAATACATCGAACCCGAGCGTAATGCTTGCAGCCGGGCTCGTTGCGAAAAAGGCGGTCGAAAAGGGGCTCAGCGTTAAACCCGCGGTGAAGGCTTCGCTTGCGCCCGGCTCGCGCGTTGTGTCGGATTACCTCGAAAAAACCGGACTGCAAGCCTATCTCGACAAAATCGGTTTTAATCTCGTTGGTTACGGCTGCACGACCTGCATAGGCAACTCCGGGCCGCTGGACCCCCGCATAGAAGAGCTTGTGGTGAAAAATGACATCGTAGCGGCGAGCGTGCTCAGCGGCAACCGCAACTTCGAAGCGCGCGTGCACCAGAACATCAAGGCCAACTTCCTTATGAGCCCTCCGCTTGTCGTCGCGTTTGCTCTGGCAGGAAGGGTGGACATAGACATGTCGAGCGAACCCATAGGAACGGGCGCAAACGGTGAGCCTGTGTACCTTCGGGATATATGGCCTACTATGGAGGAAATCACTGAAGCCCTCAGGTCTTCGCTCAACGCCGAAACCTATAGACGGCTCTATTCGAATTTCGCCGAACAGAACCCGCTGTGGAACGAAATTCCCGCGAGTACCGGTGATGTCTACGAATGGGATGCAGCTTCGACATATATACAGGAGCCTCCGTTTTTCACCGATTTCCGCCTCGAACCCGGAGTGATTTCGGATATACGAGGGGCGCGCCCGCTTGCGATTCTCGGCGACTCCGTTACTACAGACCACATAAGTCCGGCGGGATCGATCAAGGCATCTTCGCCCGCTGGAATTTATCTCCAGTCAAACGGCGTCTCTGCAGCGGATTTCAACAGCTACGGTTCGCGCCGGGGCAACGACCGGGTAATGACGCGCGGAACTTTTGCAAACGTGCGAATAAGAAACCGTATGACGCCGGGCGTGGAGGGCGGCGTCACCTTGCATCAACCAGACGGCGAGCAGATGAGCATTTATGACGCCGCAGTAAAGTACCAGAGCGAGGGAGTGCCCCTTGTCGTGCTGGCCGGGCAGGAATACGGCACGGGCAGTTCGCGCGACTGGGCCGCAAAGGGAACGCGGTTATTGGGTGTGCGCGCCGTAGTCGCTCAGAGCTTCGAGCGCATACACCGCAGCAACCTTGTGGGAATGGGCGTGCTGCCGTGCCAGTTCAAGGAGGGTGTAAGCGCCGAGTCGCTTGGACTGGACGGCGCCGAGACCTTTGACTTGCTTGGTCTTGAAGCGGGAATCAAGCCGCAGCAGGACGTTGCACTCGTCATTCACCGAGCCTCGGGAGCGAGCGAAACCGTTCCAGTAACGCTCAGGATCGATACCCCAATCGAAATCGAGCATTACCAGCACGGCGGCATACTGCAATATGTGCTCCGGCAATTGATTGCTATGTAAACAAAGTCCCTTATTCCTTAATCAATGCACACGATTTCGGGACATAAAAGAGAGATAACGGAACAGACGAAATAAAACGAAAATCACGGAAAAGTCGAATATTAATGAAACAAACAGCCAATACTGCTAAAGGTATGGATAAAAGCCGTCGCAGCTTTCTGTATCGCGCGGGATTGAGCGCCGCCGCCGTCCTGAGCGCCCCTTCTGCATTCCGGGTCAGAGAAGCCTTGGCGCGCTCCGACGATCCAATCATTCTGGGCGACGGACGTCACCGTTACGAATGGATTCGCGGTTGGGCGAAACTGCCCGAAGGCGTCAGGTTCGGCAACACCCACGGTGCGGTAGTCATAGATTCGCAGGGGCGAGTATTGATGAACACCGATTCGGAGAACGCCGTGATGATCTTCGAGCCGTCGGGGAAGTTCATCAAGGGATGGGGCCGGGATTGGAAGGGCGGGTCGCACGGGATGGCTCTGGTGCGCGAAGGGCGCAACGAATTCGTTTTTATTACGCATCATTCACGCAACGAATTCGCCAAGTTTACCCTTGACGGCGAAGTCGTATGGATTCGCGGCTATCCGAAGGATTGCCCCGCGTATCAGAAACCCTCGGATTTCAGGCCGACCGGCATCGCAGTTGCTCCGAACGGCGATCTGTATGTTACCGACGGTTACGGGCAAAGCTGGGTGCACCATTATACGCCGAAGGGGGACTATGTGCGCTCCTGGGGCGGAAAGGGAACCGAACCCGGCAAACTTTCACAACCGCACGGCATTTGGGTAGATACGAGAGAAAAGACGCCTCGTGTGCTCGTAGCGGATCGAGGCAACAGCCGATTGCAATGGTTCAGCCTGTCGGGTGAACCGGTGGGGCTTCTGGATCAGGGGCTACGGCGTCCCAGCAATTTCCACCAGATCGGTACAGACATCGCGATCGCCGATCTCCAGGGCCGCGTAACGATTATCGACAAGGACAACAAAATCGTCGGGCATCTCGGCGACAACGAAGACCCGGATAAACGCGGCAAGAATCCGGTTCCGCCCGAACAATGGATAGAGGGGCAATTCATTTCGCCGCACTGCGTCAGGTGGGATTCGCAGGGCAACCTGTACGTTGCGGAATGGCTGTCCACGGGACGAATCACGAAATTGAAACGATTGTAGCGTAGGGAAGAAGTGCTGGGTGCGAGGGGGAACTGATGGATATTTCCGGAAAATCGATTCTGGTATCGGGCGGCGGGTCGGGCCTGGGCGAGGCTACAGCGAGATTGCTGGCGGATTCGGGCGCAAAAGTAGTAATTGGCGATATAAACCGCGAAAAGGGCGAAGCGCTGGCCGCCGAACTGGGCGAGGATCGCGCGCGCTTCGTCGCGATGAACGTGACGAGCGAGGAAAGCGTTCAGGAAGCCGTTTCTGCGGCAATCGACGCGTTCGGCGGATTGCACGCAGCAATAAATTGCGCGGGTATAGGTCTGGCCGAAAGAACTGTTTCCAGGGACGGCCCGCACGCTCTTGCAAGCTTTACCCGAGTAGTGACGGTTAATTTGATCGGAACATTCAATGTAATCAGGCTTGCTGCGGCCGCAATGTCAGGTCAGGAGCCGCTGTCGAGCGGCGAGCGCGGAGTTATAGTCAACACGGCTTCCATTGCCGCATTCGACGGGCAGATAGGGCAGGCTGCGTACTCGGCGTCCAAGGGAGGAATCGTAGGTCTGACGTTGCCGGTTGCAAGGGACCTTTCGCGTTTGGGTATTCGGGTTGCGACCATTGCACCGGGCATATTCGACACTCCATTGCTCGGAACGCTGCCCGACGCAGTGCGCGAAGCACTCGGATCCCAGGTGCCGTTTCCGTCGCGCCTCGGAAGACCGGCGGAGTTTGCCGCTCTGGTAAAACACATAATCGAAAACGAAATGATCAACGGCGAAGTCATACGTATCGACGGCGCACTCCGCATGCCGCCGAAATAGCCTGCCGCGCTTTTGGCCGAATCTGCAGGGATTGAGGATCGAGGGGGCGAAGGTAAAAGGAACGGAGATCACAATCTTGCATGCTGCGATTTGTTGAACTGCTTATCGGCACCCTTACGCTTCGCCCCTACGTCTTTATTTTCCTTCTTTGTTATCTGTTCCTCGCCGTTACACACATCGGTTATCGCCGCACCCTGCTTTTTACGGTCATTGCATACACTGTAGCGTTTCTGTGCGAATGGAGTTCCGCCGTAGCCGGCACTGGGTTCCCATTCGGATTGTATCGTTACATCGACGCGACAAGCGACCGCGAGTTGTGGATTGCGGGCGTTCCCTGGATGGACTCTCTTTCGTTTACTTTTCTGTCATACGTCAGTTGGGAAGTGGCCGTTTTGTGCCGGAGTCGGGTGAAATCCGGGTGGAGTGACGTGCGGGTAGAGCAGTCACCCCGGATCAGAAACTCGTGGGGAACGACGCTGCTCGCATCGTTGCTGATGACATACCTGGACATCATCATCGATCCGGTGACGCTGCTCGGGGATCGCTGGTTTCTCGGCAGGATTTATTACTACCCCGATGGAGGGGCGTACTTCGGCGTTACGCTTGCGAATTTTGCGGGATGGTTTTTCGTGTGCTTCGCAATACTGCGGCTATATGTGCTGTTGGAAAGATTCATCTTCAGGAGCCCCCCAAAGCCTCACCGTGGAATTGCCGAGTATCGTTATAAAGCGCTCGGCGCCCCCGCGCTCTATTTCGGCATACTCGCATTCAATCTTTTTATTACATTCTGGATAGGAGAACTGTTGATCGGGCTCGTCGGCGTATTCATCACGACGCCGCTGCTGCTGTTGGTCGGATTCTCAATCGGCCAAAGAAGGATAACGGAACAGACGGATTGAAACGGAATAGACGAAAAGTTTCGGGATTCCCTGACTTTTCGTCTATTCCGTTTCATTCCGTCTGTTCCGTTATCCTTCTTCAACCGGATTTCCGCCGAGCAACGCTAAACACGAAGTAAGCGAGCATTGAAAATATCAGAAGTCCGATGATGTTCGACCAATCGCCTGCAGTGGTCCACCACTGGTTGCCGATGCCCAGTTGTTCTTCTCCACCGAGTGAAACGCGCGCGAATGCTACAACGAGGCCGCCGATAGCGCCGCCCGCAATCAGGCCGGAACTCAGCAGCACACCTTTACCCGTTTCTTCTTCAGCCAGCGATTCTTCGCCCCGGCTCGATGTAACCTTGTTGACCAGAGAACGAATCAGCCCTCCAGCAAAAATCGTAGCCGAAGTCGATATGGGAAGATAAATCCCCACGGCGACGGGCAGAGCGCTTACACCCACGATCTCCAGCATAATCGAAATCACAACGCCGATGAGTATCAGCGCCCAGGGAAGTCGTTGCGTCAGTACGCCGTCTACGAGAACTCCCATAAGAGCGGCTTTCGGCGCGTCGAGTTTGCCGGTGTATTCCTCCACGTTGTATTTCGGCGCACCTTCGGAATCGACGAGCAATATGAATTCGCGCGACCCTTCAGTAACAACGACGCGTTCGTACAAATTGTCGTCGAGGCCGCGAGCCGGTCCGGCGCTTCTTACGGCCGGGCCTGTAAGGAACGTGCGTCCCCGTACTTCCGGCGGAATCTGCGTGCTCAGGCCCTGACGTATGCCGCCCACTCCGGGGTTAACCAGGTAGTGCAGTTCGTTGTCTTCACCGACAAGGTATTTCCCGGCCTGTATTCTGGTAACTCCGTCGCCTGCGTCGATTTCTACGGCAAACTGTGCATAGCGATAACTCTTGCCGTCTTCGGTCTGCGGATTTTCCGACCACGCGCCCTTTATGTACTGTGCAGGAACCTGGAATGACGGGTAGTTTACCGGCAGCAGGTTGATCGCCGACCGGTTGAGGAAATCGAGCGTCCAACCGATCACGAGCGCGGATGTGATTGCGCCTACGAGCAGAGCCATCTGCTGTCTGCTCGGCGTGCCGCCGACGAGGTATCCGGTTTTGAGATCCTGTGAAGTATTGCCTGCGTTGGCCGCTGCAACGCAGACGATTGCGCCTACGGTAAGCGCGATTACCCGTTCCCCGGCTCCCATACGCCCGAGCATCAGGAAGATCAGCGACGTAAACAGCAGCGTCGCAATCGTCATCCCCGATATCGGGTTTGATGTCGAACCGATCTGTCCGCATATGCGCGACGATACGGTGACGAAAAAGAAGCCGAAAACCAGAATGAGCAGAGCCGAAATCCAGTCGATTTCGAGCTGCGGCAACAGTGTGATTACAATCAGAAGAAGCACTACGCCGCCCATCGCATAGGGGATCGGTATGTCGCGTTCGGTGCGGATCTGGTTTATGGCTTTTGCCCCGCCGCTGAAATCACGCACGCCGGCGCGGAAAGCCTGCACGATGGTCGGCAGCGATTTTATGAGGCTTATCACGCCTCCAGCCGCCACCGCCCCCGCTGCTATATACCGCACATAACGATCGAAGATCAGGCTCGCATTCATATTCCCGATCAACTCGCCGGGCGGCGCCGGAAAAATGTTCGTTGTCAGGCCCGAGCCGAAGAACTTTATCAGCGGAGTCAAAACGAGCGCTGCCACTACACCCCCGCCCAGCATATAAGAGGCTACGCGCGGCCCGATGATGTAACCCACGCCCAGAAGTTCCGGAGAAATTTCCGCCGCCACGCGCGCTCCCTGATACCAGGTGAGAACCTTGGCCGGGATTTCCTTCCAGAATTTCAGGCCCGACATAAGGAACTTGTAAACGAGACCTACGCCGAAGCCCAGAAATACGGTGCGCGCATCGCTGCCTCCCTTTTCACCGACGATAAGCACCTCGGCGCAAGCAGTGCCTTCGGGATAGGGAAGCACGCCGTGTTCTTTAACAATCAGCGAACGTCGCAACGGGATCATCAGCAGTACGCCCAGAACTCCGCCCGCAGCGGCAATCATCGACGTGCGAAGGATGTCGAGATCGAGTCCCAGAATCAGCAGTGCGGGAATCGTGAATACTATGCCCGCGGCGATGGATTCTGCGGCGCTGCCTGTAGTCTGGACAATATTGTTTTCGAGAATCGACGCGCGGCCGAATGCGCGTAGGATCGTGATGGCGAGCACTGCGATCGGGATCGACGCGCTGACGGTGAGTCCCACCTTCAATCCGAGGTATACGGTCGAAGCGCCGAAAATCAGCCCGAATATGACTCCGAGCAGTACTGCGCGCGGAGTAAATTCCGGCAATGAAACCGAGGCGGGGATATAGGATTGGTGTTTTTCGGGCGGGGGCGTAGTGTTTTCCTGAATATCAACCGCCATGGGTGGAAGCCTCCTGGTTTGGGTGTAGTTCGGATTGCGCTAAATCAAACCACACGACTCCGGGACATGGAAGAGAGATAACGGAACAAACGAAAAAAGACGGAACAGACGGAAATACTCGACTTTTCCGTAATTTTCGTCTCATTTCGTATGTTCCGTCATCTCTCTTGCGGTCTCACGTCTGTGCGCAATTGATCGACCAGCTTCTGTGCGCGTTCGAATGCTTCGAGCATGGCAAGAAGCGCAGGTACGTCGTCACTCGAGTCGTCATTGGAAATGATGTATTCGCGCTGCTGTTTTGATTCGCAGGTAGTAATCGGTTCGTCGAGCACGCAGACCGGGCAGGCCGAACGACAGCACAGGTCGCTCGGGTGATCCTCAGCCGGTCTGTCCGGATTTGATCTTTTCGGGTCTGGTGTCGAGTGTCCTGCCACCGTAGTTGAGTCCATCGGTTTATTGGGGCGCGAATCGGCGCAGCCCAATGTCGCCTGCCCCGAAATGCGATCTGTACGTCGGTGATTCGGAGCACTATAAGAAATACGTGTAAACGATGTCAACAAAGCCGGACGTGCTATAATCAGCTCGGATTCGGAGTCGACCGGGCGATCGTCGGCAACGGCGGTGCCGTTGCGGGAGGAAAGTCCGAACACCACAGGACGGCAGGCTGGTTAACGGCCAGGCGGGGAGACCCGACGGAATAGTGCAACAGAGAACAGACAGCCCGAACGGCGGGCGCTTTTCAGGAGACTGAAATGCGCCGGCGCGTGGGCGATGGTGAAACGGTGAGGTAAAGGCGTCACCAGCGTCCGTGGCGACACGGGCGGCTAGGCAAACCCCCTGCGGTGCAAGACCAAATAGGAAAGCGTTTGGAAGTGGTCCGCTTCCGTAGCTGCTTTAGAGCGGCGCGCGTTTTCGGGTAGGTCGCTTGAGCGGTCGAGAAATCGCCCGCCTAGATGAATGATCGCCGTCCGCTGCCTTTACCGGTGCGGGGCACAGAATTCGGCTTACAGGTCGGCTCCGATTCCAATTTGTTTCTAAGCAATGTCGTTTTTCAGCAAATCCCGGTTTAACGGGGAAGAGAGCACGAAAAACACCGAAATATTGACGAAAGATGCGGAAAGGCTCGGATTTTCCTGAATGAAACGCAATATTACCTTTTGCCTTCTCGGCATAATCCTGGGTTTGGCCATCGGGTTCAAAATTGCCAACACAACATACAGAGCTGAAGTCGCGGCCGGCCGGAATGCGGCGGCAGTGGCTGCGGCCGGTAGCGCAGCGCAGGCGAATGAAGTAATCGAACGCGCCCGACGCAACCCACAGGATTTCGAGGCTCAGCAGGCCGCCGCGGAACAGTTTCTGCAAATACAGCGTCCGGACGGCGCAATCGAATACCTGACCCGCGCACAACAGTTGCAGCCAAACGATCCGGAAACGCTGGGGGGACTCGGCGAGGCATACTACCTGATGCAGCGCTACGAAGAAGCCATTCGCTGGACCAGGCGCGCGCTCGAAATCAGCCCGGATTATCCACTGGCTACGTTTTACCTGATGGCGTCTTACGTCGAAACAAAGCAGAATCTGGACGAAGCCGAGCGGCTGCTGGCAAAGCTGGAGAGTTTGCGTCCCGGAGATCGCACGCTTGGCGAAGTGCGTCAGGTGCTTCAGACCGCCAGAGCAGAATCGGGATCGCCGAAGGCGAAGACCACGCTTCAGCACGGCCCGGAGGAAAAATCACCCGGAGGGCGCCGTTGACCTTTATCCTGAAACTCGTTGTACTGCTGATTGTCTTCAGTTTCGTCGTATATGTCCTGAAGGCAATCTCCCGTTTCAGCGCCAACCTTAGACGCATCAAAAACGAAGTGCAGCAGATGCGTAATCCTTCGGCCCGCGGCGGAGCAGTCAGCGCCGAGATGGTGCGCTGCGCAACTTGCGGAACTTTCGTCTCAGCGAGCGATGCCGTGCAATTGCGTATTCGCAAGCGCGCGCAGACTTTTTGTTCCGAAGACTGTATGCAGAAACAGTCTGTGCACGGCTAACCCGGTCATTCCGCGGGAGAAAAAGAGAGATAACGGAACAAACGAAATGAAACGAAAATAACGGAAAATTTGAATATTTCCGTATGTTTCGTCTATTTTCGTATGTTCCGTTATCTCTCTTTAATTTTCCGAAGTCGTGTGGTTTGATTTGGAACAACCAGATAGAAAAAGAGGGCAATAAAAGTGAGAAAAGTGCTGGTAGCGGGCGCTTCGGGGAATCTTGGCCGGGAGGTTGTGGCCGAATTTGAGCGGCGCGGATACTGGGTTCGCGCGCTTGTACGCGATGCTGCCCGAGCAGGTGCGATATCCGATCTTGTTGATGACCTTGTAATCGGAGACGTGCTCGCGCCCGATACAATCGCCGGCGCCTGCGACGGGGTTGAGGTGGTTTTCTCGTCAATCGGAGCAAGCCTCGCGCTGGCTCCATCAAGGCCTGTCCGCACGTTTCAAGACATCGACTTTCAGGGAAATCTGAATCTGCTGAATGCGGCGAAACAGGCCCGGGTGAATCACTTTATTTACGTTTCGGTTTTCGGTGCATCGCGTTATCCCGAATTTGCTTATGTACAGGCGCACGAGGATTTCGTTCGTGAATTGAAACAAAGCGGCATTCGCCCGACGGTCGTGCGGCCTACCGGGTTTTTCTCCGTCAACGCGGAGATACTGATAATGGCGAAACGCGGTCCCGTAGCCGTTATCGGATCGGGGCAGGCGCGCACAAACCCGATCCACGAAGCCGATCTTGCTCGTGCGTGCGTCGATGCGCTGGAGCACGGGCACAGCGATCTGGATGTCGGGGGGCCAGAAATACATACGCGCAGGGAAATCGTGGAAATGGCGTTTTCAGCTCTCGGCCGAAAACCGAAGATTATGTCGTTGCCGCCCTGGATGATAGGGTTGATGTTGCCGCTGGCGAAACCCTTCGACCGCCGGATGCACGAGTTGTTTTCATTCCTCGCACACGTTTCCACCATTGACGTCATAGCCCCGCCTGCGGGAGTTCATCGGCTCGATCAGTACTTCAGAAAACTCTCGGCCGGAGACGCTGAAAAATAGCGCGCAAAGGGTCGTGCAGGAGAGCCGTTATCTTGCCAGTAATTCTTTAATCATGTATAATTTACGCGCTTTCGGCGATGGCCTTCAAACGGCCCTGTAAGGGTGCGGCAAAGACCGTGCAGTGGGCTGGAGTAAGCCTCGGAAATCGGGTTTGGACGAACCCTCAGGATTCGGATCATCTTAAGTGCCGGAGCTTTCTTTGAGCGGGTCGTAAGGAGCCGGGGATTAGTGAAAAAAGCAAAGGATCAGAAACGATAAATGGAGAACCTGCAAAAACTCGCGATCAACATTGAAGACGAGATGAAGCGCAGTTATCTGGACTACGCCATGTCGGTAATTATCGGGCGGGCGTTGCCAGACGTGCGGGACGGGCTAAAGCCCGTGCACAGGCGGATACTTTACTCAATGAACGAGAAGGGACTGACGCCCGGCAAACCGTACAAGAAGTCGGCCAACGTAGTGGGGGACGTGCTTGGCGCATACCATCCGCACGGGGATTCCGCAGTATACGATGCTATGGTGAGGATGGCGCAGGATTTCTCTATGCGGTATCCGCTCGTGGATGGGCAGGGCAACTTTGGCAGTGTCGACGGGGACGCGGCGGCGGCCTACAGATATACCGAGGCTCGCCTTACGCGGCTGGCCACCGAGATGCTCGCGGATATAGAAAAGGAGACGGTTCGTTTTGTTCCCAATTACGACGAGTCGCGGCAGGAACCGACCGTGCTTCCGACCCGGATACCCAATCTGCTCGTAAACGGCTCGGACGGCATTGCGGTCGGTATGGCGACGAAGATCCCGCCGCACAACCTCAACGAGCTTGTCGAGGCGACGATCCATCTATTACAGAATCCGGACGCAACGGTGCAGGATTTGATGAAAATCGTGCCGGGTCCGGATTTCCCGACGGGCGGATTCATATACGGCAAGGAGGGCATCAAACAGGCTTACGAAACAGGGCGTGGGGTGATGCAACTGCGCGCGCGCGCCGCCGTCGACAAGGTAGGGCGCGGCACAACTGAGCGCGACGCGATTGTCATTACCGAGATCCCATATCAGGTAAACAAGTCGAAACTCATCGAGCAGATTGCGGACCTGGTAAATCAAAAGCGGGTCGAAGGGGTTTCGGAAATAAGGGATGAAACCGACCGCGAGAGCACGGCGAACAAGAAGGTTCGTATCGTGATCGAGCTGAAGCGCGACGCCAACGCGCAGGTGCTGCTCAACAATCTGTACAAGCTTACGCAGATGCAGACTTCGTTCGGCGTAATCAATCTTTCGATCGTCAACGGGCAGCCGCGCATTCTTAATCTGGCGCAAACGCTGCACGAATTCATCGAGTTTCGTCGCGAAGTGGTCCGGAACCGCACCTTGTACGAGCTTCGCAAGGCTCAGGCGCGAGCGCATATCCTGGAGGGTCTGAAGCGGGCGCTCGACGTACTCGACGAGGTGATCAAACTTATACGCGGGTCCAGAACTACGGATGAAGCTAAATCGGGCCTGCAGTCGCGGTTCGGATTTTCAGAGTTGCAGGCGGCCGCGATTCTGGATATGCAACTGCGGCGCCTTGCAGCGCTCGAGCGACAGAAGCTCATCGATGAATACGAACAGTTGATCCGTCTGATCGCCGAACTCGAAGAGATACTCAACAACGAACGAGTGCTGCGTAACGTAATCGTCAGGGAACTGCGGGCGGTGCAGAAGGATTACGCCGACAACAGGCGAACGCAGATTGTCGACACCGGCGTAGAACTCACGCTCGAAGACCTGATTGCCGACGAAGATGTGGTTATCACGCTCACGCATTCTGGGTACATCAAGAGGACGCCAGTGTCGATTTATCGTTTGCAGCGACGCGGCGGTACGGGGCGGCGCGGAATGTCGACGCGGGCCGAAGACGAGGTTTCGCAGCTTTACGTGGCGTCGACGCATTCCTATCTGATGATCTTCACTACGGGCGGCCAGGTATACCAGATCAAGGTTCACGAATTGCCCGATGCAATGGCTGCGGGCAAGGGCAAGGCGATTGTCAACCTTCTGAATCTGCCGTCAAAGGACAAGGTCGCCGGGGTGATTCCGGTGAGGGATTTTGCCGAAGGGCAATACGTGGTGATGGTTACCCGCAAGGGAACGATCAAGAAGACCGAGCTTTCTGAATTCGCCTATAGTCGCATCAGCGGGAAAATCGCTATGGGTGTAGACAAGGGCGACGAATTGATGGCGGTAGAACTCACCGACGGAAAGAAGAAGATCTTCCTTGCGACCCACGACGGGAAGGCGATCTGTTTTGAAGAGGACGAAGTGCGTGATATGGGGCGCGCCGCCCGCGGCGTACGCGGAATAACGCTGCGCAAGGGCGATTACGTCGTGAGCGTATGTGCTGTATCGGGCGACGAGCAGATGCTCACGGTTACGAGCCACGGTTTCGGCAAGCAGACATCGCTCGAAGAGTACCGCGTGCAATCGCGCGGCGGCATCGGCGTGATAAACATCAAGACCACGGAGAAAAACGGCAAGGTAGAGGCCGTTATGCCCGTAACGCGCGAAAGCGAAGTGCTTATAATAACCACGCAGGGAAAGATCATTCGAATCGAGGCCGACCAGATCCGCGCTACCGGGCGAAGCGCTCAGGGCGTCAAGTTGATAGATGCGTCGGGCGGCGATACGGTAGCGAGCGCATCGCTTGTAGAGAGGCAGGGAGCATCGATAAAGGACGGCGAAGATCTGCTGATCGGAAAATCCGAATAAGACAGACGGTTGACGAATCGGGCGTCGGGGTTAATTATCGGGAGGGTTTGGGGATCAAGTGGTGGTTCGGCGCATTTTTTTATTTTATGTTTTGGCGGCTGGATTGATGTGCGCCGGATGCAGGGGGCGTGGTGAACTGCTTGAACAGGCGCAAGCTGCGTGGGATGCATCCGAATATGAGACGGCGGCGCAACATTTTGAGGAATTTCTGAAATCCAACCCGCATCACGACCAATCGCCGCCGGTTCGCTTCCGTCTAGGGAACATTTACTATTACAATCTCAGGCAGTACGAGAAGGCGATACAGCAGTACATTCACGTGCTGGAAGATTTTCCGTCCTCGCCCGACGTATTAGCGGCTCGCGAACGCCTGGCGGAGTGTTATTCGGCGATCGGAAAGCATCGTGAAGCGATCAATGAGTACGAGAGTTTGTTGAGTACTGCGCCCGGCGCTGTAGACGGCAGGCGCATCAGGTTGAAGATCGCAGATCTTTATTACGAGTTGAACGACCTCGGACAGGCCCTTGCGGAGTACGACAAGGTGGTTCGCGAGGGCGAATATGATCCGATTGCAGAGCGTTCGTTGCTTCGAGTAGCAGGGATACGGCTATTGCGCGACGAGTTCGACGAGGCGCTTGCGGCGTATCGAACCGTAGCAGAGCGAACCTCGGAGGTAGAAGTCAGGCGTGTAGCCAGACTCGGAATGGTGGATTGTTACGAGCGGATGTTCGAGTATGATCTGGCGGTAAAGACGCTGGATGAGACCGAACCGGATCCGGTCAATCCCGAATACAACCGTCGGCGCGTCGCAGCTATCAGAGAACAGCAGCGGCAGCGCAATTTTTCGAACCCAAGCAGCCCCCGGCTCTGATCGCGGGGCCGGATTTCAACCGCATGAACCATCGATCCAGAAACGATTTCAGGGGCAAGAAACAGCGGCCCTCGAAGCCGGCAAAGAAAAAACATAAATCCCAATCGTGGAAAGCGCCTGCGACGCCCTCCGATCCGGAGGTGACCGGAGCCGAAGCGGCGTATATGAAGCGTCTGGTTGAGGCCGAAACTCCGGTAGTCATAGTACTGAGCAGCGGCGAGCATTTGCGCGGATTTGTTCGGTATTACGACAGGGACATATTCAGTCTCGGCCCGATCGACGGAGGCCCGAAGCTGCTGCTGCGGAAAAGCAGTATCCGATATTTGTTCGAAGAAGCGGAAGCCGAATGATCTATCTGTCGGACGTTCGCGCAACCAGATTCGAGTAAAGCAGCCACTTACCGTCTACGTTTCCGGCTACGAGTACATAGGATCGGACCTGGCCTTCGGAACGGAACCGGAACCGCTTGAGCAGGGAATCCGGTGGTATTCCGGGCAGTTCGATTACGTGCCCCGGCTGTTCGTATACTGCATGCGCAAAAGCAGCTACCTCGGCGTCCGTTGCGGTCTTGTTCATCACGCGGGGCAGGATGGAGGATATCTGTGCGCTTCGTTCTGAAGCACGCAGGGCAAAAGCGTCTAGTTGCGATCGTTTATCCCTGAGTTCCCGGTCGCACTGCTGGTACTGCACTTCTGCAGATGCCGCACGCGCTTCCGCTGCGGAGATCATCGAACTGCTGGTGCTGTAACGCTGGAATATATACCCGAGCAGCAACAGGCTCAACGTCAGCAGCACGGCTACAACCGTCAGCAGCGTCCTCAACAGTGATCGTTTCTCGGCCTCTATTTGCAGCGTCTGACGCCGCATCATGTCGTACTCTTGCTGACTGTACATCATGGCGTAGTGACTTCCGCGTGAGTATTCCCGTTAGATCAATCCACACGACTTCGGGACGTAAAAGAGAGATAACGGAACAAACGAAAGGATACGAAAATTACGGAAATATTCAACAACGCTGATTAGTTCCCGTTGCCGGCCTGAACCCACTCTTCGTTGAAATGCGCGTGTTTGATTGACTTGCGCCTGGGCTTTCCTTCCGCATCCTTTTCCAGATCCGGCCGATTAAGGTGGTAGCTGTAGGTTGCGTGCAGTGTTCCGTCGCGCGCCTGTATGATTGAAGGGTAATGGAAAGCTCCCGCCTGTTGACCGGGCGCATCGCGTTCGAGATGTCTCTTCCATTTCCAGCTTGCGCCTTCATCATCCGAAATTGCCACTGCAAGGCTATGGCGACCCGATTCGGTGTCATTGTAAATCAGCGCCCATCTGCCGTTGCGAAGCGGGATGATCTCGGCTCCGGCGCCCGGATTCGGTATTTGGCTGTCGCGCACCGTGCTCCAGGTTTCGCCGCGATCGCGCGATTCGCTTATGTGCAGCCTTTTGGGAGGCGGCCCATTATCGCGCATAAGGGCTACTATCATTCCGTCCCTTTTCCTCACCAGGCTCGGTTGAATGTTTCCCGCACCGACAAGCGGCGTGCTGGTTTTCCAGGTCTTGCCCCAGTCGTCGGTGAATGCCATGAGCGAAAAGGAAAAACCGTCGGAGTAAAGCGGCACAATCAGGCGTTTACCTTCTGCATCGTCCAGCAAAAAAGGATGGGCGCGGGTCATCCAGCCGAGCCTGCGCGAGAGTTTGTCGGCGGCCAGCGTGCGCAACCGCTCCAGATGCGCCCGGGCCTGCGTCTGCCGTTCGGCGGGCAGCGAAGACAACTCGCCGATCATTCGGTCGACTTCAGAATTTACGGTCCTTTCAAACTCCGGACCCGGCGTTATGTGAAGCACCTCGCTGGTTTCCCATTTCGGGGGACCGTCTTCGCTGTACCGGGAGGCGATTTTCATCTTCATCAAGGCCGTAGGCCATTCGTTAGCGAGTATGGTCGGCCACAGCAGCCAAAGCCTGTTCATCGGGTCGATATAAAGCGTACAGTTGGTATCCGGATAACCCGGCGTATCCGCCATAACGAAGCGCTTGCTCCAGTCGCGCGCTCCGCGGCGCTTGCGCGCTCCCTCTATGATTACATCGTCCGCCTGGCGTTCGCCGGAGCCATGGAACCAGGCGACGATGAGGTCGCCGTTCTGAGCTTCCACGATCATTGAGGAATGATTGTGCCAATGTTCGAGCGGGAAGATCAGCTCCGAGGTCAGAAAAGGCGCGACCGGTGCGGACTCAAGTCGCGCTGTGGGTGACTTCAGCACGGTCGCCGCACACACAACTAGGAGTGCGAAAAAGGAAAGTCGCTTCATTTGGATCCTCGCTGGTAGAACTGCCGGAAAAAGATGCGCCATGATTGCACAAGCGCAGCCATTGCGAAAGTCGTTACAGGAGAGAAACCTCGGAACGCGCGGAATCATAAACTGAGTACGCACGCGCCCTCGCGTGCTTTCGGCTTTGAATAAAAGCACGCGAGGGCGCGTGCGTACCCGGTATCGTGTCCCAATGTTTCGTTGTCTGATTGAGATTTCTCTC
>JAHBSF010000071.1 GCA_019639255.1 Acidobacteriota bacterium
TACTGAAGAGAAACAACTTTGTTCCGTTGTTTCTCTTCATCCTGCGGGGAGCACGATACGGAAGCACGCACCGCCGCCCGGCGCCGAATCGGCTTCTATGCGACCCTGGTGCAGTTGCACGGCGCGGAAGGCCTGCGCCAGCCCGATGCCGCTGCCCTGAGGTTTTGTGGTGAAGTACAGATTGAAGATTTTTTCGCGTATTTCCTGCGGGATTCCGGGGCCTTCATCGCAAATCGATATTTCTACGAACCCTTCCCCGGTGCGCGCGGTTTCTACGATCAGCCGGCCGCCGTCGGGCATCGCCTGGCATCCGTTGATGATGATGTTGAGCAGCGCCTGTTTGAGCAGATCGGAGTCGGCTTTGACCGAGAGCGGGTCGGGGCAGTAGCGTTCGACTACGGTAATACCCTGTGCGCGCGTATCTGCGGCAAGCCGAAGCACCTCGCGGATAAGGCTGGTTGTATTTACCGGCTGGGGCCGCAATTCCACCGGGCGGTTGAAGTCCAAAAAAGTCTGAACTACGCGGTTCAGGCGCTGGACTTCGGATACGAGTATTCCTACGTGGCCGCTCGGATCGCCTCCCGAAGCGAGTTTTGCGTTGAGCAGTTCCAGGTGCAGCACCATTGCGTGCAGCGGGTTTTTTACTTCGTGGGCTACGCCCGCGGTTATGCGGTTGAGCGCGGCGAGGCGCGTTGCAAAATCGAGCTGCGTTTCTATCTGTTCGATTGCTGCGAAATCGCGCAGGGCGACGAGCGCGCCCGCCGTAGTTGCGCGGTCGCGCAGGAGTTGAACTGCTACGGCGATTCGTACCGGGTCCGCGCCGTTAGCGGAAAGCGGAGTGACTTCCTGAAGGGATTTCCCCGCGGCGTATGCTCGTGCGGCAAGCTGGGTGAGGGGGTGCGATGGGCCGAGCGCCTCGTGCAGGGCGCGGCCGCGCGCAAGTCGGCCCTCACCGCCGAGCAGCCGTTCGGCTTCGGGGCTTGCCAGCATTACGCGCTGTTCGCGGTCGAGCAGTATGATGCGCTCCGACAGACCTCCCACGACCTGGCGCAACTGGTCGCGCGTCATTTCGAGTTCGCTGCGGTTGCCGGCGAACCGGCGGCCGAGTATGCGCAATCGCTGGGTAATGTTGTGGGCATGATCGGGGCCGGCGCCGGATGGCGAATCACCCAGGGCTGCGGCTTCGGCTTCGAGCTGCTCGACGCTCGCCACAACCTCGCGCAGCGGTTTCAACACCAACGGAGAGGCAAGCACGGCTGCAAGCAGCGACGCGCCCAGCAGCGACGCGCCGAATATGAATGTAAGCAGCATCGGCGTGCGCAGATCGTTGCGCAATCGATGCCCATCGACTCCGGCTATGATCTGGACAAAGGGCTCATTGTTGAGTTTCAGCAGTGTGCGCAGTTCGTAGTTTTCCGTGCTGCTGCGCAGCTTCCACAACTGCACGGGCCAGAATGAGCGTTCGAGACTTTCAATCGGCTGCGAGGTGCGTCGCGCGGGGCGACGGGCTTCGACGATGGGCGCGCCGTCGACTGCGACAAGCGCTGCATACGCGAATTCGCGCTCGGGACCCGTACTGAGTTCGAGCAGTTGCCTGACGGCCTGATCGCTGCCCAGAAGCGCGGGGGGCTCCTGGTCCGGATTTTCAAGTATCGTTCGCTGTGCGATCAGATACAGCGCATCGGCAAGCGCTTGCTCCGCCCGGTGTATTGCGATCAGCTTTACGCCGAGCAGACGCGATGCGCCGAAGCCCGTCAGCAGCGCCACGGCCGCCAGCACCAGGCTCATAACGGCGACCAGGTGCCGCGTTCGCACGCTCGGATCCCATCGCAACCGCCATCCCAACCGCATGATCTTTTCCTCGCTGAGACGGACTCTAAATCTTCCTCGCCTCACCGGTCAAATGTAGAAAGGAACCGCGGAACACACTGAACACACGGAAGCCGCCGAAAATCGATCTCCTGTTCCGTGATTTCCCCTGCTTCCGAAAGCACAAAAGATTGTTGGCTAAAACGAAACCCGGGTGTATACTTCCCCCGCATTTATCCTTGTGTGATGTTGTGAAGGGTTTTTCGAACTCTTAGTTTCTTTAAGAGTGCCCGTTATTCTGAATACACAACGAGCTGGGAACAACTACAAAACAGTCTGAAATTCAGTCCAGGGGCTAGCTGGTAATGAAATGCGGAAGTGCCGTGTGCGCTGTGCGGGCGGGCGTCCGCGCGTGCGCACTCCGGTTTTCATGCTTCCGTGGATTCCAGGCATTGCGGATCCTCTCCGCAATTGGACAGAACACATCACGAAGAAGTCGACAAGACAACCAGCAAGGAGATTTCAATGCAACGTTCCGCCATTCGTTTGCTTCTGCCCTTGCTTCTCACGCTAGTCCTGGCAGGCGCGGCCCTCGCGCAGGCGACTACGGGAGGCGTGCGGGGCACAATCAAGGATCAATCCGACGCAGTAATCGCCGGAGCCCGCATCACCCTTGTGAACAAGGGCACCGGCCTCGAGCGTCACTTCACGAGCCGCAATAACGGCGAATACCAGATCGCAAATCTGCCGCCCGGAGAATACGAAATCAAGGTCACTATGAACGGGTTCAAAACCCACCTGACTTCGACCACCGTGCAGATCGGCGACAACCTCAATATCGACGTCGCGCTGGAAGTCGGACAGGCGTCGGAAACCGTAGTAGTCAGCGCCGAAACGCCTGCGATCAACACTACGGATTACAAGATCGACGGCGTGGTCAACCGCAAGCAGATCGAGAATCTGCCGCTCAATGGCCGCAATTTTATGCAGCTTGCGCTGCTCGAACCCGGCGTCACGGTTGAAGCAACTGATACCCCCGGCACCTCACCCAACAACTTCTTTCGCGCCTCGATCGCCGGCGCAAGCCAGGCATTGACGCGCATATCTGTTGACGGCGCCACCATCAACGACCGCGTCACGGGCGGCACTTCGCAGAACTTCTCGCAGGAAACCGTGCAGGAGTTCCAGATCTCGACGTTCAACCACGACGCATCGACTTCGGTCACGGGCGTCGGTTCGATCAACGTCGTATCGCGCAGCGGAACCAACGAACTACACGGCTCGGCGTTTATCTATTACCGCGATCACAACATGGCCGGTTTCCCGGCCTTGCAGCGCAATCCGCGCCGCTTCATCGACCCGTCGCTCGACAATCCCTTCTTTGCGCGCCGCCAGATGGGAGGCTCCGTGGGCGGCCCGATAAAGAAGGACAGGGTTCATTACTTCTTCAACTACGAACATCAGAACCAGGACGGCATACATCCTGTTGCAAACAATCACCCTGTATTTTCGCAGTTCGACGTCGCGCCTTCGACTCCGCTGGATTTCCACCAGGTAAACCTGAAGCTGGACTGGCAGATCAACGCCGAGCAGCACGCCTTTCTGCGCATCAGCACCGACAACAACGATAACTTCAATGCCGCGGATGCCGGCGTGCTGCCATCGAACTGGGTAGTGACTAAGAACCGTTCGCAGCAGATACTCGGCGGGCTGACCTCGGTCTTCACTTCTCGGATAAGCAACGACCTGCGCTGGTCCTATGGCTTCTACAGCGGACGGCTGAACGTCCCGACGACCAACGAATGCACCAATCCGGTCTATTGCTTCGGCATCGGCGGGTCACAGATCCGGACGACGGCATCAAACCTCCGGATCGGAAACCACCTTAACACGCCGCAAAACCGCGTGCTGCGCACCTATCAGTTGACCGATACATTCAGTTGGCGCAAGGGCAATCACGGCGTACGGTTCGGCGGCGAGTGGGAGCATTTCTACGGCGTAGGCCACTGGGCGTATCTCGAACCGTCGCTTATGGTTCTCTGGGACCCGATCAACATCCTGCAGGTCATTCAGGGAACGGGCGGGCCTACGGCCTCACCGTTTGCTCCGCTCTACAACGCGCTGCCCAACAGCCTGAAGCTCAATGCCACGGGCACGGGGCCGCTTGTGCCTGGGCTGCTGCCGACTTATCAGGAAATCCTGCGGCTTCCGCTCTTTCAATTCCTTACTGGGGTGGGAGATCCGGGCCAGCCGCAGGCGTTTAACCTGGGTACGGCATCGCACAACAACCGCTACCGGGTCTTCTTCAACGATGCCTGGCAGGTTCACCCGCGCTTCACCCTGACCTACGGCATCGCCTATTCGTATGAGGATAAAGTCCTCAACCACGATCTCGACCGTCCGGCTTATCTATCGGCGCTGCTCGGCGGCGATTTACGCGCTCCGCAGCGGGACCGCAACAATTTCGGCCCGAGCCTCGGCATCGCCTGGAACGTAGACGGAAAGGGCAAGACCGTAATCCGCGGCGGCGCGGGCGTCTACCACGACTCGAACCTGTTCTGGACGCGCCTGGTCGAGCGCGCCTATACGGGACCGTCGGGCAACGGCCGCTACATCATTCCCGGTACGGCCGTATCGCTGCCGGGTGTAGGCACCCTGCAATTCAATAGTTTCCCGACCGCATTCAGCGGGCAGAATCTGGCTGACGCGTTGCCGGCCATTCGTCAGAATCTGCTCGGTTTCCTTGGCAACGGGAAAGACCTGTCAGTGCGTGGAATCGAGCGGCTAAAGACGTCGGGCGATGCCGGCTTCGGTGGAATATTCGATCCAAATACAGTGACACCGTATTCGATGAATTTCAGTTTTGGCATACAGCGCGAGATCGCCCAGAACCTCGTCGTCCAGGCCGACTGGGTGCGCCGGCGCTCGGTGAAGTTCGGCGGACAGCACAGCACATTCATATACGACCGCAACCGGTTCAACCGCGCGTCCATTTCAGAGGTGAATCCGGTTACGGGACGAGGCTCTACGGCGCCGAATCCGATCATTCCCGTATGTACGGGCGCGCAGTCGCTGGATCCCAAGGCCGTATGCTCGGTCGGCAACATCAGCGCCTCGCATTCGGGCGCGATGTTTACCTACAACGGACTGCACGTGAAGGTGGACAGGAGGTTTTCGAACCGGTACCTGTTCGTAGCCTCCTACGCGCTGTCGAAGTACACCGGCCACAACGGGATCATCAATTACGACAATTTCTACGAGGCCGACGACTATCAGGGCGCGGACCGTCTGCACAAGTTAACCTTCAGCGGCGTGATGGAGCTGCCGGCCTACAACGGGGATTCGAAGTTCCTGCGCGGGTTTATGAATACCTGGCAGTTGTCGCTGATATGGCAGTCGGTGAGCCCCCCGGCGCTCACGACCACGATCGGCGTGGATCACGACGGGGACGGTCTCAACACGTTTATGCTGCCGGGAGCGTCATTCCGGAATTTCGGCCGGGGGCTGAACGCAGAGGGCGTTCGCAACCTGGTAGCGCAGTACAACCAGACGTTCCCGACCGCCGTTACCGGCAAGCGCACGACGCGCGATCAGGTGATTCCAATAATCAATCTGCCGGCGAACTTCAGCAACGGCGACACGTTCCATTCGCACGACGTTCGCGTCACGAGGATCATCCGGATTCGCGATCGCGCGCAGTTGCAGATCATTGGCGAGGTATTCAACCTGTTCAACATTTCGAACCTCGGCGGTTTCAGCGGGAACCTGGCCAGCCCGAACTTCGGGCAGGCGACCTCGCGCGCCGGAGGAGTGTTCGGTACGGGCGGGCCGCGGGCCTTCCAGGTCGCGGCGCGCTTCACCTTTTAGCGATTAAGAGAGAGAATACGGAACACACGGAAATAAACGGAACATACGGAAGTCGCATCGTTTCCGTATGTTCCGTTCTTCTTGGTATGTTCCGTATTCTCTTTGTTTTATGCTGCGAATCCTGATTCTACTGATTGTTTTTCCCGTTACGGCGTCGGCCCAGAGCGGTCTCATCCGCGGCAAGGTGCGCCTGCCCGGTGGCGCTACGCTCACGGGCGTAATCGTTGAACTGTGGCGTACCGGCAGCTTTGAAGCCCAGACCGTAACGACGCGAGACGGCGATTTCGAGTTCACCAGCCTCATCCCCTCCAACTACGAGGTCATAGTCAAACATCAGGGCTACTACCCGGCCGCACAGCGCGTCGAGTTTTATTTCGAACAGAACAACGCGCGCCTCGAAATACGTTCCGTGGAAATCATGCTGCGCCCCGTAGAGCAGCCCGTAAATCGCATGCCCCCCGGCACCACATTCGTTCAGGACGTGCCCGAAGCGGCGCGTGCGGCGTTTGATCGTGCAATGGCGAAAATGCGCGAGGGCAAGCACGACGAGGCCATGCCGCTGCTCGACAAGGCGGTATCGCTTTTTCCGGATTATTTCGACGCGCATTTTGCGCTCGCCGTCGAGCACGACCGCAGAGGCAGCAACGAAGCCGCGCTCGGCGCGCTCGAACACGCGCGGCGCATCAATGATCGCGATGCGCGCGTGTATTACATTTTCGGCGTCATCATGAGCCGCAACCGCAAATACATCACGGCGGAATACGCCTTTCGAAATGCGCTCGACCGCAATCCGACGCACGCGCCCACGTCATTCGCCCTCGGCGTTGTACAGATAGAACTCGCGCGGCGAAGTTCGAACGAAGCGGAGAAAAAGGAACTGGTCGATCTGGCCGAACGTTCGCTGACGCGCGCAATCGATTCGAGCGAGCCGAAAATCCCCGCCGCATATATGCAGCGCGCTCGGCTGCGCGAACTGCGCGGAGACAAACGGGCGGCGGCCGACGACCTCGATGCTTACCTTAAACTCAATCCCGGTGAAAAAAATGCGGCTGCAATCCGCGCCGCAATCGAGAAACTGCGCGCAAACTGAAGCACCGTCATATAGGATTATGTGGAAAAACAGGCAACTCCGCATACGCGGAATCAAATCACTGACCGCGCTGACTGCGGCAATCGCGCTCGGCGCGGCTATCTCCGCCCCGGCTCAAAAGCCGCAGCAGAGCCTGCGCATACACTATGTCGATGTCGAGGGCGGCGCCGCTACGCTCATCGTAACGCCTGCGGGCGAGTCCATACTCGTGGATGCAGGCTGGCCCGGGTTTGACGGACGCGACGCCGCAAGAATACAAACCGCGATGAAACGCGCCGACATCTCCGTAATCGACCATTTCATCAATACCCACTACCATACGGATCATTACGGCGGCCTGCCCGAACTCGCCGCGCGCGTAGAGATACGCAACTTCTACGACCACGGTCCCGTCGACAATCTCGCCGAAGACCGCGATTTCCCGCGCAAATATGCAGCATATCGGGCGGCGGCCAAAAACCGGACCACGACGCTCAGACCCGGCGACGAAATCAAACTCCAGCGCGCTCCGGGCACGCCCGCAATCAGCCTGCGCGTCATCGCCTCGAACGGCGAGGTGATAGGCGGGCGCCAGGGTCGTCCGAATCCGGCCTGCACGGGAGTGCAGCTCAAAGCCCACGATCCTTCGGACAACGCGCGCAGCGTGGCCTTCGTGCTGCGTTACGGAAATTTCGACTTCTTCGACGCCGGAGACCTGACCTGGAATATCGAACACCTGCTCGCCTGTCCCTCGGACCGCATCGGCGTAGTGGATCTTTATCAGGTCACGCACCACGGCCTTAATTCCAGCAACAATACGGCGCTGCTGCGCACGCTCAAACCCACTGTAGCAATCATGAACAACGGTCCGCGCAAGGGCGGCCATCCCGATGCGGTGCGCGACTTGCTCTCGCTCTCCTCGCTCCAGGCTCTTTATCAGGTGCATCGCAACGTAACGACCACGCCCGAAGAAAACGCGCCCGAGGAATTCATCGCCAACCTCGACGAAGCCGGCGACGCCGCACACGAAATAACCGTGACGGTCGACGCCGCAGCCCGCACATTCACCGTAACAAACGGCCGCACGGGCGTCAGCCGAAATTATGGCGTCAAATAACGCGGAAGCCGCCGCACCCGGCAGCCTCGTGCGCGGTATAGGCCGCTGGGATCTGGTCGCCGTGGTCATCAACGGCGTGATCGGCGCAGGCATATTCGGCCTGCCCGGCAAGGTCTACGCCGCAGTGGGCGTCTACAGCCTGCTCTCTTTCATCGTATGCGCCGCAGTCATCAGCCTCATAGTCCTGTGCTTTGCCGAAGTAGCGAGCCGCTTCCGGGATACCGGAGGCCCGTACCTTTACGCCCGCGAGAGCTTCGGGCCCGTAGTCGGATTTGAAGTCGGATGGATGTTATGGGTGACGCGCGCCACGGCATTCGCCGCGAATGTAAACCTGCTGATCGAATACATGAGCTACTTCTGGCCCGCCGCAGCCACGGGATGGACGCGACCCGTATTCATCGCGTGCGCGGTGATACTTTATGCGACGATCAACATAATAGGCGTCAGGAGCACGGCGCTCTTCAGCGATGTATTCACACTCGGCAAGCTACTCGTAATGGCTTTTTTCATTGCGATCGGATTTTTCTTCCTCGCCCCGGAAAACTTCGCTTCATCGGGCGCGCTACAGGCCGGCGCATTCGCAAACTCGGTGCTGCTTCTCGTATACGCCTTCAGCGGGTTCGAGATCGCCGCAGTTCCCGCAGCCGAAATCCGCGATCCACAGCGCAATTTGCCGTTCGCGCTGATTACCGCAATGGCGATCATCGCCGCCGTATATATCGTGATTCAGATCGTATGCATCGGAACGCTGCCGGAACTCGCCGATTCCTCGCGCCCGCTTGTAGACGCAAGCAGCCGGTTTATGGGGCGCGTCGGCGCATCCGTAGTCACGGCCGGCGTGTTGATATCAGTAGCGGGGAATTTGAGCGTCGTGCTGCTTGCGGGATCTAGATTGCCGTTTGCAATGGCAAGCCGTGGCGAACTGCCGCAATGGCTCGCCGCAACCCATCCGCGCTTCCATACGCCGCATCGCTCGATTCTGCTGACCTCCGCCGTAGTGCTGGCGCTCTCGATTTCCGGATCCTTCATCTACGCGCTTACCGTCAGCACGCTTGCAAGGCTAACGGTCTACGCGGTGACGTGCGCGGCGCTGCCGATACTGCGCAAGCGGGAGCGGGACCTGCCTGCAAAGTTCCGCGCCCCGGCGGGGAATCTAGTCGCAGGGTTGTCGATGCTGCTTGTGTTCTGGCTGTTTGCAAACAGCAGCCTGCGCGAAGCGCGCGACGCCGCGCTCGCCGCCGCACTCGGGCTCGTCGTATACTACGTTTACCGCGCTGCACGACCGCAAGCGGCCGAACGAACCACGGAGACCAAGTCATGAAAGTGCAATTGAGGGAACTCGCCCACGCGCGTTCCGGCGACAAGGGGGATACGGCCAACATCGGCCTGATTGCGCTCGATCCGAAACACTACCCCGTGCTTGTGCGCGAGGTGACGGCGGAAAGAGTCAAAGCGCATTTTGCCGGAATATGCGAGGGAGAAGTGGAACGCTTCGAACTGCCCAACCTCGGCGCGCTGAATTTTCTGCTTCACCAGAGCCTCGGCGGCGGCGGCACGCTCTCGCTGCGTACAGACCCGCAGGGAAAAACCCTGAGCGCCGCACTGCTGCGTATGGAAATAGAGATCGAAGACCAGAGATAACGGAACAAACGAAAGAAAACGAAAATCTCTCTCCTCAAACAAAACAGGGTCGCACTTCTCGCGAAATGCGACCCTCTCCAGTGAGAGCTTCCACCTTGTAAGGCGCCCTTGCGTCTATCGCCGGACCGGCATAGATGCGATCTTCTTCATCCCTTTGACTCGCCGCCGCGCCGGAAACGGACCGGATTTCCCACCCCAGCAAAATCTCTCCAGCCCCTTCCGCGCGTCTCCCTTGCTACGCTTCATCCAGGATGTCAACCGCTCCGGGTTCTTCACCACGAAAGCGCGTCAGCGTCGTACCCCCTCCTTCTCCTGCCTGCCCGAGAGTCGCGCCGATCTGCATCGCCAGCCCTGATCCGCCAAGGCATCTACACTCCACACTATACCTATCTCAACATCATTCGTCCAACTCATTGTTTTCATCCCTCCAATTAGCTATGCTAATGCTCAAAAAGGTGAGGGAGGGAGAGGAGGAAGGTAGATGGAGATGTCGCAGTTGAGGACGTTTCGGGTAGTGGCGGAGACGTTGAATTTCACGCGTGCGGCGGAGCGATTGGGGTTGACGCAGTCGGCGGTGAGTCATCAGATCAAGGCGCTGGAGGAGGAATTGGGCGAGCCGTTATTCATACGGGCGAAGCGTGGTGTGAAGTTATCGCAGGCGGGGCAGACGGCGTTGGAGTATGTAGAGCGGATACTGGATGAGGCCGAAGCGTTGCGCGAGCGGGTATCGGGGCGCGGCAGATCGCCGGTAGGTCGGGTGAGGGCGGCGGCTGCTACGCAGGCGTTTGTGCACCTGTTTGCCCCGCTTTTTGAAGCGTTTATGCGGGCGCATCCGGGCATCGAGGTATCGTTTCGCACGACGGTGAGCACCGAGCAGACGGTAGCGGACATACTCAACGGGGCTGCCGACATCGGGTTTGCCTCGATTGCCGTGTATTCGCCGGCGCTTCAGGTAACGAAGCTGTTTGAAGACGAGCTTATGCTGGTTGTGGGCGCCGAGCACGCGCTGGCTCAAAAGCGTGCGGCAACGGTAGCCGAGGTGCAGGCGGAGCGCTTGATACTGTTTGAGCGCGGCGCATCGATACGGCGCGCTACGGATCAGTTTTTCGATCGCGTGGGCGTGAGTCCGGATCTGGCGCTCGAATCCAACGACACATATTTCATCAAGCTGATGGTCGAGCACGGGCTGGGTGCATCGCTGTTGCCGTCGTGGTCGGTACGCGACGAAGTAGCGGCGGGAAAACTCGCTCAACTAAGCATCACGGGACACCGGCTGCGGCGCACGGTTTCGATGGTTTCTCTCGGGCGTTTTCAGGCCACGCCCACGCGCGCGTTCCTGCAATACATACTCGAAAACCAGGCGAAATTGCAGGCCATGGCGATGGCCAATTTTCCGTGATTTTCGTCTCATTTCGTTTGTTCCGTTATCTCTCTTTGCGGGTATACTGCGGGCGCGCATCTCGCAGAAAGGCAATAATCGTGATACCGCACCTTCGCGCGCGCTTCAACGCGCAGTTCACCGAAGAAAAATACTCCGGAATTCTCGCATCGCTCTCAGCGCTCATAGGCGCGCCGATAGGGTTTCGCCCGTGCGAGACGCCGGTATTTCTGCCCGCCGACCTGTGCGACGAACTTCTTGCGTCGGCCTCGGAGATCGTCGCGCAGCTTGATACGCCCGAGTACATGAAGGCATCCGAACGCGCCATTCCCGCAGATTTCAACGCGCCGGGCGAGGGCGCACACCCGGATTTCATACAGGTGGATTTTGCAATCACGCGCGACCGGCAGGGGCGCCTTTCTCCAAAGCTCATAGAGTTGCAGGGCTGCGCATCGCTTTACGCCTATCAACTGCTGGCTGCGCGCATCTTCCGCGAGCATTACGACCTCGACGGCCTGGAAACGCTTTTTGGATGTCTCACCGAAGAGGGCTACACCGATCTGTTGCGCCGCGCCGTAATCGGAGATTGCGATCCGGCGGAAACCATACTGATGGAGATCGAACCCGAGCGCCAGAAAACGCTCCCGGATTTCATACTGACCGAACGACTGCTCGGCGTGCCCCCGGTATGCATTACGGAGGTAATCAAGCGCGGCAATCGCCTGTTTTACAATCGCGGAGGGCGCGAGCATCCGATACGCCGCATATACAACCGGGTAATCGTGGATGAACTGGTGCGCAAGGGCGTAAGGTGCGCGTTCGATTTCCGCGATGAACTCGACCTGGAGTGGGCGGGTCATCCGAACTGGTTTTTCAGGATGAGCAAGTTTTCGCTGCCGTGGCTGGATCACAGGGCTGCGCCGCGCGCCTGGTTTCTGAGCGATCTGGCGGAGCCTCCGGCGGATCTGGAGCATTTTGTATTGAAGCCGTTGTTTTCTTTCGCCGGCGCCGGAGTGAAGGTTGAGGTGACGCGCGAGGATCTGGACGCGATTCCCGAATCCGAGCGTTCCGGGTATCTTTTGCAGGAGCGCATAGAGTATGCGCCCGTGATAGAAACGCCCGAGGATCCGAGCAAGGTGGAGGTGCGCGTTATGATGTTGTGGCCTGCGGGCGAGTCGCAGCCGCGCGCCGTAACGACGCTGATGCGATTGAGCAAGGGGCTGATGCTAGGCGTGGATTTCAACAGGAACAAGACCTGGGTAGGCTCGTCGTGCGGGTTTTTCGAGGAGGGAAGTTGAGCGAAGAAGTTGCCGGAGGCGGTGCGGGCAATGACCCAAAATCGCGGTCGAAGGGATTCTCGCCGTTTGCGGATCTGCTGGGGCTGCATTTTTCGGAACTGCGCCCCGGCTTCAGCCGCTGCGAACTCGACGCCGCCGAACATATGTTCAATCCCAACGGAATACTGCACGGCGGCGTAGTATTTTCCATGGCCGATACGGGGATGGGCGCTGCGCTGCACGTAGCGCTCGAGGCCGGGCGTCACTGCGCCACGATCGAAATCAAGATCGTTTATCTGCGCCCGGTCAGAAGGGGCCGCCTCGTGTGCGATACGACGCTTGTGCAGAAGGGCAAACGCATCGCCGTGCTTGAATCCGAGGTCAAAAACGGCGACAAACTCGTCGCCAAGGCGCTCGGTACATTCGCGATCATCGAATCGACGTGAAAGAAAAACAGAGATAACGGAACAAACTGAATAAACGGAACAAACGAAAAGAGCATAACATTGGTTTCTTTTCGTTTGTTCCGTTTATTCAGTTTGTTCCGTTATCTCTCTTCCTCCTTCCTGGCGCAATCATGAAGCGGCTGCTGGTTTACTCCCACGACACATACGGACTGGGCAACGTGCGCAGAATGCTCGCCGTCAGCGAATACCTGCTCGATGTAATACCGGATCTTTCGATATTGCTCATCACCGGTTCGCCCGTAATCCACAGCCTGCGCCTGCCTGAGAAGCTCGATTACATCAAACTTCCGTGCCTTCACCGCGTAGGGCGGGGAGAGTACACGACGCGGTATTTGAGTGCGAGCCTCGACGACGTGATCCGTCTGCGCGCAGACCTCATTCGCGCCGCGGTTGCCGGGTTCAGGCCCGATTTGTTTCTGGTCGACAAGAAACCGCTCGGCGTAAAGGCCGAACTTGCGCCCGCATTCCAAGCCATCGACCGCCTGACTACGCGCACGGTTCTCGTGCTGCGCGACATTCTCGACGACCCCACCGAGATCCGCAGCAACTGGCGGCGGTACGGGCACGACCGCGCAATGGATCAGCATTACGACGAGGTATTGGTGCTCGGCGAACGCAGGATCTTTGATCCGGTCGTAGAGTATGGATTTTCAGCCAACGCCGCCGCGAAAACCGTATTCTGCGGTTACATCAGGCGCGCTTCTTCGCCGTCAAACCGGAATGAAGTTCGCAAAAGGCTCGGGATCACGGACGCGGAGCGTCTGGTGCTTGTGACGCCGGGCGGCGGGCACGACGGTTACGAAGTGATGGAAGCGTTTCTGCGCGGGCGCAGGGATGACGCTGCAAACGCCGGTTTTCGCAGCGTTGTTGTGTGCGGGCCGGAAATGCCGGTCAGGGATCGCGAGGCGTTGAGGAGCCGGACAGCCGATGACCCGGGCGTGGATTTTTTTGAATCCACGGGCGAGATGCCGGATCTGATGTCGGCGTCGGATCTGGTAGTCGCGATGGGCGGCTACAACACAATCTGCGAAATCCTCTCGCTCGAAAAAGCAGCCGTCATCGTGCCGCGCTGCCGGCCTACGGAAGAACAGTGGATGCGCGCCGAAAGAATGTCGCGTCTCGGTCTCATACGCGCAATACATCCGGATAAACTGACGCCCGCGCTTTTGATGTCCGCAGTAAGAGATGGTCTGGTGCAGCAGTCTGCGCGCTGTGTACGTCCGCATATAGATCTCGACGGATTGCCGCGCGTCGCTGCGCGGGTTTCTTCGTTGCTCCATACGGGGGGGCAGGATGAGCGGAATGGAGAGGGATGAAATCGGATACGTGCTGAAGGGCTATCCGCGCACATCCGAAACATTCATCGCCAATGAAATCCACCTGCTCGAAGAGGCGGGCAGGCGTCTGGTCATTTTTTCGCTCAAGCGCCTTGAAGGGCAGAAGCGGCACGCCGTAGTGGACCGCATCAAAGCCCCGGTTATATACCTGCCGGAAGCAGAGCCTATGACGGGGAGCAGAAAGTTTACGTGGCTGCGGCGCAATCTTCCGGGATTTGTCTCAGATCACCGTTCGCTTTTTTTGCGCCGGCCTGCGGTTTATTTGCGCACGCTGGTTGAAGCGCTGCGCATGGGGCGGCGCTACAGGGGCGATCGCCGTTTCAAGTGGTCATATCTGAAGGAATTTCTGCAGGCCGGATCGATTGCACGTTTTGTACTGGGTTCGGGGCGCATCGCACATCTTCACGCGCACTTCTGCCATACGACTGCGACGGTGACGATGCTGGCAAGCCGTCTCGCCGGCGTCCCGTTCAGTTTTACAGCCCACGCAAAGGACATATACCGCGAGGATATGAACCCGGGCGATCTGCTGACGGTCAAACTCCGCAATGCGCAGTTCGCCGTCACCTGCACGCGCGCAAACAGGGAATACCTTGACCGTCTGCATCCGGCCCCAACTCCGCTTCACGCCATCTACCACGGCATAGATTTGTCGCTTTTTGCGCCCGAAAGACGGGACGTTGAGCGGGATGATCCTCCGCTGATACTTTCGGTCGGACGGCTTGTGGAAAAGAAAGGGTTTGATTATCTGGTCGAGGCGTGTGCGTTGCTGCGCGAGCGCGGGCGCAGGTTTCAATGCCTGATTGTGGGCGGAAAGGATGAACACGCGGCGGTAATCGAAGCGCTTATACGGCGGCTGGACCTGGGCGGTATCGTTACGTTGCAGGGCGCGGTAACGCAGGAGCAGTTGCTGCGGATTTACCGGCGCGCCGCCGTCTTTGCGCTGCCGTGCCGGGTGATGGACAACGGAGACCGCGACGGGATTCCCAACGTTCTGGTCGAGGCGATGGCAATGGAGTTGCCCGTAGTTTCGACGCCGATTTCCGGCATTCCCGAACTCATTGAATCCGGAGTAAACGGATTGCTGGTGGAAGAAAAAAACGCTTGTGAACTGGCGGCGGGTCTGGAACGATTGCTTGCGGACGAAGAACTGGGACGCAGGTTGGGGCGCGAAGGACGTATGCGGGTAGCGGAGGATTTCGATGCGCAGCGCAATATCGGGGCCTTGAATGCGCTGTTCGATGCATTAGGGTAAAAGTCGTTCAATTTACACTCGATAACGGCCGGCTCCATGGCTGGTCTTAATCAAACCACACGACTTCGGGACAGAAAAGCGAGATAACGGAACAAACGAAATGAAACGAAAATTACGGAAAAGTTGGGTATTTCTGTCTGTTCCGTGTTTTTTCGTTTGTTCCGTTATCTCTCTTGAGTCTCACTCTTTGTACCATTCTGCTGTGGTCCGATTTAGTTTGATCCCCAAACGCACGTTTTCAGCCTTTTGTTCAACCCCCGCCTTCATCTTTGGGTTGAACACTTCGCATTTCAGGGCGAACTGATCGTGGGGTTGACGCCGGAGGGGCGGACTACGGCAGGTTTGCTTTGTTTGAATAGCGATGAAAGGCTGGCTGAACGGCGACGCCTTAACGCCCCTTCGCGAGAGTAGGATACGAAGTCAGACTGTGGGTAAGGGGCAGCCGACTATAGTGAGAGACAAGATCCTGTTTTACTGTCAACACGTGCTGGGGATGGGGCACTTCATACGCAGCGCGGCCCTTGCGCGCGCGCTTGCGCGCCGCTTCGATGTCCATTTCATCAACGGCGGCGAAATCATACCGGGCTTTGAACTGCCGCCCTCGATCGATCTCATACAATTGCCGGCGATACGCACAGACGAGGGATTTCGCGAACTCATTGCCGTTGATGACGGCAGAACGATTGACGAAATCAGGGAAATCCGGAAGCGGATGCTGACAGATGCTTTCGAGCGCGTGCGGCCCGACATACTCGCAATCGAGATGTTTCCATTCGGACGACGCAAATTCGCATTCGAACTGATTCCATTGCTCGATTGCGCGCGTTCTAATGCCGGGCGGACAAAAGTCGTATGCAGCGTGCGCGATATACTCGTCGCAAAACGCGATCCGGAGAGTTTTGAAGCCGAAGTCTGCCGCACGGTCAATCGGTATTTCGATCTCGTGCTCGTGCACGCAGACCCAAATCTGCAACGCCTCGATGAAACCTTTCACAGTACCGGCGCATTGACCGTTCCCGTGCGGTATACGGGGTTCATCGCTCCCGATACGTCATCCGATACGTCATCCGATACGTTATCCGATACGGTGAATGAATCGCCCGAATCAAGCGGCGAAGAGAAACTGATTGTCGTCAGTCTTGGAGGCGGTCGTGTAGGTGCGGAACTCATCGATTGCGCGATCGATGCATTGGGTTTGCTTGCCGCGCCCCATCGTTTGCTCATCTTTACCGGGCCGTATTTCCCCGCGTCGGGATTTGAGCGCGTGCAGCAGCGTGCGGCCGGCGATCCGCGAATTACAATTCGGAAATACACTACGCGATTTGCACAGCATATTGCCGCCGCCGATCTGTCGTTGAGCATGGCGGGTTACAATACGTGCCTGAACATCATCGCCGCAGGCGTGCGCGCAATAGTCTATCCTTTCGCCGACGCCGGAGAGAGCGAACAACCTTTGCGCGCGGAAAAACTCCGACGCCTCGGTCTGGTGGATGTAATACGGCCGGGTGAACTCGAGCCCGAACATCTTGCCGCGATGATAACAAAACTGCTTGAACTGCCGAGACCCGAAGCCAATGCCGCAGCGCTCGATCTGGGCGGCGCCGACCATACCGCCGAACTGATTGCGGAGCTTTCTCGATGACGACAGAATCAATGTGAAAATGGTAGCAGTGCTGCGAAAACTCGGTCTTGTACTCGACAGGTTGCACAGGGAAGCGCGCGCGGTGCGCGTATTCTTCCGGGACGACGATGTAGACGATGACGAAGACTCGCTGCGCGCATTAGTAGATCTGTTTCTCGAACGCGGGATTGCGCTCAACCTTGCCGTAATACCGGGGCGGCTGACCCGGCAGGGTGCATCCCTGTTGCACAATTACCTGCGCGAGGGCCCCCAACTGATCGGTCTGGATCAGCACGGCTTCATTCACGTCAATCACGAAAAGGCGGGCCGCAAATGCGAATTCGGGCCGAGCCGCTCGTTTGACCGGCAGCGCTCCGATATAGCGGCGGGGCGGCGGTTGCTCGAAGCTGAGTTCGGCGAGCGGGTATCGCGCGTATTTGTGCCGCCCTGGAACCGCTGCACTCCGTCAACGCGAAGGGCGCTTGTGGAACTCGGATTCAGCGCGATCTCGCATTGGCGCGCTTCGGAATCCGCCGCGTGTGAAAGCACCGACGCTTTGATTGAACTTCCGGCGACGCTTGATCCGTACCGCTGGAAACAGGGCCCCGAACCAAAATCAGAAGTTGAAATCTTTCGCGATCTTGTTACGCAACTGGAAGCGGGCGGAGTAATCGGCGTCATGCTTCATCACAAGGTTATGGACGTGGATGCGCGGGCAATGATTGCGCGATTGCTTGACGTGCTCGCCGCATCTACGGTAGTCAGGTTTTATAGGTTTTCAGATCTGTTGCAGCAGAGATAACGGAGCAGCAGCAGAGATAACGGAACAAACGAAATGAAACGAAAATCACGGAACGGCTGAATATTTCCGTAGTTTCCGTGTTCTTTCGTTTGTTCCGTTATCTCTCTTACACTTTTCGTGAAGGGATGCGCGTGTGAGAACCGAGGTGACATTACGCGAGATCCTGCGCGAGCATTTTCGCGCTGAACGCTGGAGCCTTGCAGCGTCGGCGTTATGCGCCGTCGGGTTCACGCTCTCGGAACTCGCTTCACCCTGGCCGCTGAAGATCATATTCGATTACATACTTCTTGGCCGTTCGTGGCCCGAATCGCTGTCGTTTCTGCGTGCGCTCGCCGATGCAAGCGCGACCGCGGCGGTAGTTGTCATCTCGCTTGCGCTACTGGTAATCGCCGCATTTCGCGGATTGTTCGCCTATTTGCAAACCTACCTGACCTCGCGCATAGGTCACGAGCTTGTTTACCGCCTGCGCCGCGAACTGTTCGCGCACCTTCAACAACTTTCGCTTTCCTTTCACGTACGCGCTCGCACGGGGGAGTTGCTGACCAAGGTCGTAGGCGATACGACTGCGTTGCGCGACGTATTTACGGAATCTGCAATCAACTTTTCGTCGCATCTGTTGACCGTAACCGGCACCTTCATCGTGATGTTTACGATCAACCCGAGGCTTGCCGCGCTCGTGATGGCGACGCTGCCGGTGCTTTTTTATTCGCTTTTCTTCGTTTACCGCAGGGTCAAGGCGACGGCGCGCAGGCAGCGCGAGCGCGAGGGGCAGGTCGCATCGCGGCTTTATGAAGTGCTTTCGGCGCTGCATCTCGTGAGGGCGTATGCGCGCGAGCGTCACGAACAGGAGCATTTCGACCTGGTAAGCAGCCGCATGCTCGAAGAAGGCGTAAGGATGGCGCGTCTGGAGGCTGCGTCGGCGCGGGCGGTCGAGGTAGTCAGCGCGGCCGGAATGGCGGCCGTCGTGCTTTACGGTGCGCTTCAGGTCATGGAAGGGCGAATGCTGCCGGGCGATGTGCTGGTATTTACGGCGTATCTGGCGAGTATGTACAAGCCGCTGCGAAATCTGGCGAAGATCTCCACGCAGTTTTCAAAGGCGATGGCGAGCGCCGAGCGGATCGGCGAGATCTTTGCCACAGAACCCGAATTCCACGAAGACCCGCACGGCATCGCGGTCGATTCGCTGCGCGGCGAGATCGCCTTTCGCGATGTTTCATTCGACTACGGCGACGGAAAAGGCGTACTGAAAAACGTCTCGTTCGAGATACAAGCAGGCGAGCGCATCGCATTGGTGGGCGCTTCGGGCGCGGGCAAATCCACGATTGCCAGCCTGCTGCTGAGATTTTACGAACCGCAACGCGGCGAGATACTGATTGACGGGATCGGAATCGAGCATTACGACCGCGAATCGCTAAGGCGGCAGATAGGCGTCGTGCTTCAGGAATCGATTCTGTTCGGAGCGACGATCCGCGAAAACATAGCCTACGGAAAGCCTGATGCAAAACAGTCGGAAATCGAGGCTGCCGCCCGGGCCGCGCACGCGCACGAATTCATTGTAAAACTGCCCGACGGATACGAAACGATCATCGGCGAACGCGGCAGCACGCTTTCCGGAGGCGAGCGCCAGCGGTTATGCCTTGCACGGGCGATGCTAAAGCAGCCGTCGCTGCTGTTGCTGGACGAGCCCACATCGGCAATCGATTCGGAATCCACGGCGTTCATACACGAAGCGATCGAAAATCTGCGGCGCGGCAAGACGATGATCGTCATCTCGCACCAGTTTGCGGGACTCGAAGACTTCGATCAGATTCTCGTGCTCAGGGACGGCGAAATCGTCGAGCGAGGAACGCACGCTGCACTCCTCGCCGGGGGCGGATATTACAGTGACCTGTGCGCGCACCAGGAATCGACGGCGATCCGCAGTTGAGTAGATTGGCGCGAAGCGTGAGACAGCAAGATAGATAACGGAACAAACGAAATGAAACGAAAATCACGGAAAAGTTGAAAGTTTGCATGGTTTTCGTCTATTCCGTCTAATTTCGTTTGTTCCGTTATCTCTCTTGTCTGTTTTTTGCTCAACGAGGCAGTTCTACAGCCTTGCCTGCAATGACCGTCGGCGCGTTATTTTTCCTGAGCGTTTCGTTCAATCCCGCGACGCCCGTAACGAGATATCTGTTTATCTCCTCCAGCTTCGTTCTGAACTCGGGCTGCAACTCCGCAAAGGCTTCTCTCATCGCCGGTGTAGGAGCGGCGTTCGCCCCCTCGATGTTTCCGAAAAGGCCGCCCAGTTTCTGCAATAGCTGCGAGCGTCCGCGATACCCCAGCCCTTCGGCCTGTCCCGGCGCCAGCCCCTCGATCAGCGCATCCACGCGCTTCAGGTTGTCCGCTACCGCTGCGGTCAACTCCCTCGGCGCATCCGGCATCTGCCCCTTTACGGTCCGGTCTATCCCCTGCAACTGTTCCCTGACGCCGTCGAGAGCGCGCAATCCCAGATTCACCGCCGAAATCATATCCTTCAGCTTCAGCGCCAGATCGTATCGCGCCTGAATGTCCGAGGGTGAAGCATTCACCGTAGGATCGATTCGCACCTCGACCTTTTGCTCGAATGATTTGTCGCCGACAGTCAGTTTTACGGTGTAGGTACCGGGCAATGCCTGCGGGCCGCGCCCGCCGCCTCCGCCAAAGCCGCCTCCGCCTCCACCTCCGCCCCGGCCCTCACCCTCGTCCTGCGCCTGTGTACCGGGCCGTCGGCGCGGTTCCGGGCCCTCGGTGGAAAGATCCCATACGGCAAGGTTGACTCCGGCCTCGCGCGGTATGCGCGCTACTTCCCGAACCAGCCGGCCGTTGCCGTCAAGAACCTGCATCTTCACCTGAATCCTGGGGTCGGGTTTTTCCTTCAGGTGGTAGTACACAATCGCTCCGCTCGGAGGATTCGGCCCGGTAAATACCTTGTCGCCGATGCCGTAGCGCGTAAATCGCGTAGTAAACCGCAGCGCGGGCCTTACGGGAAAGAGATGAGCTTCGCGTGCGGCGAGTTCCGGCGTCATCTGTTGTATGGGCGTGGCATCGTCGAAGACCAGCAGACTCCGCCCGTGCGTGCCCAGGATCAGATCGTTCTCGCGCGGATGCACTACTATGTCGTGAATCGCCACGCGCGGCAGATTCTTCAGATTAAGCTCGATCCAGTTCGTGCCGCCCGTATAGGACGCATACAATCCGATTTCCGTTCCGGCGTAAATCAGGTTCGGATTCCTCGGATCTTCGCGAATTACGTGCACATAGGCCTTGGCCGGCAGATTGCCCGAAACATCGGTCCACGTCTTTCCGTTGTCGGTAGACCTGAAGATATACGGTTTGTAATCGTCGAGATGATGCCTGTCGAATGAAGCATAAACGAGACTCGCGTCCTTCGCCGAAGGTTCTACGTGGGAAACCGGCGAGTTTGCAGGCAGTCCCGCGATGTTTTTCGTAAGGTTGGCCCAGTTCTTTCCGTCCACGGTCATCTGTATGTTGCCGTCGTCGCTTCCCGCCCAGATAACACCGGGGCGCAAGGGCGATTCCGCCAGGCTTATGAGCGTGCAGTGATATTCGGCCGTCGTGTTTTCGGTGGCGATGGGGCCGCCGGCTTCCTTCAATTTTTCCGGATCGTTCGTCGTCAGATCCTCGCTTATGCGCGTCCACGATTTGCCGAAATCGGTGGATTTGAACACGACGTTGCCGCCCAGATAGACGGTATTTTTGTCGTGCGGCGAGGGAATGAGCGGGGCGTTCCAGTTGAATCTGTATTTCTGCTCGCCTGCGGGGCCGCCCCCGCCGCCTACAAAGGGCCGCACGAGCTGCTGTTCGCGGTTGCGCATATCGGTGCGCACTATGTTTCCGCCCTGCGACAGCGACAGGTAGATTTCAGGATCGTCCGCGTGGTTGATGACCTTGAATCCGTCGCCGAAACTCACCATGCGCCAGTCGTCGTTGAGTATGCCGGCCGGCTCGCGCGTGCGGCTCGGGCCCGTCCAGCTTCCATTATCCTGAAGCCCGCCCATTAGGTAATAAAACGGCTGCCGGTTGTCCGCATACACGTGATAGAACTGCCCCAGCGGCATGTTGTTTACGTATTCCCACGATTCGCCCTGATCCTGGGATACCGCAACGCCCCCGTCCTGTCCGGCCCACAGCCGCTTCGGGTTGAGCGGATCTATCCACAGTGCGTGATAGTCGATGTGAATTCTCGGCGCGATTGCGCGGTAAGTGCGCCCGCCGTCTATGGAGACAAACAGCGTCGATGCGACGGCGTATACGCGGTTTTCATTCGTGGGATCCACGCGCAGATCGGAGTAATAAAATCCGCGCGATACGATGCTCGCCTGGCGCGAAACCATGCGGAAAGTTTCGCCGCGATCGTCCGAACGGTACATCGTGCCTTCATTGGCTTCGGTGATGGCGTAAACTACATCCGGGTTCGACGGCGCGACCTTGACGCCTATCCTGCCGATGAGTTTCGGCAATCCCCCGGTGATCTTTTTCCACGTCCTTCCGCCGTCGATGGATTTGAATACGCCGCCCTTTTCGCTTCCGCTGACGAATGTCCACGGCTTGCGCTCGAAGCGCCATACGCCCGCGTAAAGTATGTTCGGATTCTGCGGATCGATATCCAGATCGCTTATGCCGTGCTGGTCGTCTATGTAAAGCGTCTTTTGCCAGGTGCGCCCGCCGTCTGTAGTCATAAACACTCCGCGCTCGTCGTTCGGGCCCGAAGCGTGTCCGATTGCGCCTACATACACGGTATCGGTGTCAAGCGGATTGACGACTATGCGCGATATGTGTTCGGTTTCCCTCAGGCCGAGATGCTGCCAGGTCTTTCCGCCGTCGGTGGATTTGTAAACGCCGTCGCCGAAAGAGACGCTGTTGCGCGTGTTGGATTCGCCCGCGCCCAGCCATATGACATCGGGATTGCGCGGATCGAGCGCTATATCTCCTATCGAGAGCGTGCCTTCACGTTCAAAAAGCGGCGTCCACGTAACTCCGCCGTTGGTTGTCTTCCACAACCCGCCCGAGGCCGTCGCGACGTATACGATATTGGGATTGCCCGGAACACCCTCAACGTCCGCAACGCGTCCGCCCATATTCGCCGGACCGATGCTGCGCCATTCGAGGCGTTCAAAAACCTTAACATCCGGATTGCCGTTGAGGGTTGCGGACGCGGGCTCGGACGCCGCAAACCAGAATGCGAAGCCGAGCAGCAGCGCGGCGCACATATTCGAAGTGGATGACTTGGTACGCACGCTCAACCTCCTGATGGGGAGGAGAGACGCCGAAACAAACGGAAATCCACGAAACAAACGAAATGAACAATCGTTTCCGTTTGTTTCGTGTTATTCCGTATGTTCCGTCGTCTCTCTTCAGTTTTTCGTTAATAGGCCCAGCGGACGAGGGCCGAGCCGGCGGTAAACCCGGCGCCTACGGCGGCGAACATTACCAGATCGCCTTTCTTCAAACGTCCGGATTCGATGGCGTCGCCTATGGCGAGCGGAATCGTTCCCGCCGTCGTATTCCCGTACTTGTGTATGTTCTTGATTACTTTTTCGGGCGCAAGGCCCAGCTTTTCCGAAGCCGCATCGATGATGCGTATGTTGGCCTGATGCGCGATGAAACACCCCAGATCGTTGCCCTTGAGTTGATTGCGTTCGAGCAGACCGCGTCCGAGTTCCTCCATCTTGCGGACGGCGAACTTGAACACTGCCGGACCCTGCTGGTGAACGTAGTGCATGCGTTTTTCGACCGTATCGTGCGACGACGGATTCAGGCTGCCGCCGCCGGGCATACACAGCGACGGGCCTCCCGATCCGTCCACTTCGTGCAGATAATCGAGCAATCCAACGTTTTCATCCTCGCTCGGTTCGAGCAGCACGGCCCCGGCCGCATCGCCGAAAAGAATCAGCGTAGCGCGATCCTGCGGATTCAGAATGCTCGTCATCACATCGGCGCCTATGACCATGACCTTGGTGTGCGCGCCGCTTTCTATGAACTGCGCGCCGACCGTCAGCCCGTAAAGAAATCCCGAGCACGCAGCCGAAAGGTCGAACCCCCAGGCGCGCCTGGCTCCGATCTTGTCCTGCACCAGGCACGCCGTAGCCGGAAAAAACATATCCGGCGTCACCGTCACGACGATGATCATCTCGATTTCGTCGGCTTCGATCCCGCGCTGCTGCAGCAGGTCGCTTGCAGCGCGCGCCGCAAGCTCTGATGTGGGCGTTCCGGGCTCCACCCAGTGGCGCTCGGAAATGCCCGTTCGCTCGACGATCCATTCGTCGTTCGTATCGACCATCTGCGCCAGATCCTTGTTGGTTACTACGCGCGGGGGCACATAGCGCCCGAGCGCGGTTATCTTCGCTCTTCTCTTCATGATTCTATGTTCCCGTCGAAATACTGATTGATGAAAGCCATCGTAAAAGCCGCAGCATGATTGCATATCTCGCTGCGGTTGTCATATCCCGCACAAAGACGATATGCTGGACGCGAGAGTGGAGCTGGAGCTATGGCCAAATATATACGCCGCATTCTGTTTTTGCCGCTACTGGCGCTGCTTGTAACCGCAGCCGCGCCCGCTGAGCAGCAGTCCGATACGACGCAGCCCGTGACGCTGCAGCAACTAAATCTGCTGCTGCGGCGCTCGGTAGGGCGCGACACAACCGAGGGGGATCTTGCCGCGCGCATAGACCGTTACGGCATCGCATTCGACGCAACCCCTGAATCGATTTCGCGCCTTCGGGCAAACGGCGCGCACGCGCATCTGATCAATGCGGTAAAACGCGCAAATGCTCGTATGATCGCGGCTTCGGGCGCAACCGTCACCGTCACCGGCCCCGCAAAAGAAGATGCGTTTCTCGCCGAGGTCCGGGGCAACGTGCGCGACTATCTCGAAGAGTTGCCCGACTTCATCTGCCACCAGGAAATCACGCGCTACATCGACAACGGTACGGGCGCCTGGCAGCGCATCGATACGCTCGTCTACGAACTGACCTACAACAAAAAGCGCGAATCCTACCGCCCGATCAACGCCATAGGCCGCCCCGCCACGCGCCCGCTCGAACAGTCCGGCGGCGCGTATTCTACGGGCGACTGGGCTACTGCACTCGCCGTGCTGTTTGACGCAGACACAAAAGCCGCATTCACTCCGGCCGGAAAGGACCGGCTCGGGCAGCGCCCGACGATGCTATATGATTTCACGGTTGCGGCGGAAACCTCCAAACTCTCGATTTCTTCCGAGGGTTTGAGATCGATCATCGCCGGCTACAGCGGCACGCTGTGGATCGACGCCGAAACAAAACAGGTTTTGCGCCTCGAACAGGCAGCCGACGATCTGCCTGCCGCGTTTCCCGTCACGCAGGCAGAAAACGCAATCGATTACGATATGGTCAAACTGCGCGGCATAGACGTAGAATTCCTGCTGCCCACGCACGCGGAATTCATCATCGCCGACCGCCGCCGCCGCCAGTACTCTCGCAATCAGATCTATTTCAAGTTCTATCGCAAGTTCGAGACCGACGTGAAGGTTCTCGACGAACCCGAGACCTCTCCAGCAGTCAAACCGCCGGCGGGCGGTGGGAAAGAAGAGAGATAACGGAACAAACGAAAATAGACGAAACAAACACAAAGAAGTATGGATTTTGACTTCTTTCCGTTTGTTTCGTCTATTTTCGTTTGTTCCGTTATCTCTCTTCTTTCTTTTTTCTGAGTACGATCGTGCGCGGTATGCCCTGAAGATCGGCCGGCATCTGCGGTGCGTCCCAGATTGTTTCATCGACGAGCGCGCGCACTTTTTCCGCCTGTTCGTAACCCATCTCGCACAACAGGTATCCTCCCGCCTTTAGCCTCGCGGGGGCATCATGGAACAGGCGCCGAAAGAACGTAAGCCCGTCGTCATTATCAGTAAGCGCAAGGTGCGGCTCCCAGTCGCGCACCTCGCGCTGCAAGCCCTCCATCTCGTCGGCGCGGACATAGGGCGGATTCGAGGCTATAAAATCGAACTGCGGAGACGGCGGAAAAGGTTCGAGCAGATCCCCGACGATGAACCGAATTCGGTCGGCCAGCTTGTGCCTTTCGGCGTTGCGGCGGGCTATTGCGATTGCCGCAGGCGATATGTCGCTTGCCGTAACCGTCGCCTCAGGCAGTTCGCGCGCAAGCGTCACCGCGATGCATCCCGATCCGGTTCCGATGTCGGCGATGACGGGGCGGGGAATTCCCGCCGAAAGCCGCACGACTTCCTCTACGATGAGTTCGGTTTCCGGCCGCGGTATCAGCACATCGGGCGTGACCTCGAAGTCGAGGCCGAAAAATTCCTGGCGTCCGAGTATGTACTGCAGCGGTTCTCCAGCCTCGCGCCGCCGCAGCATTCGCTCGCAGGCATCCAGCGCATCATCCGGAACGGGTTGCTGAAAGTTGACGATCAGGTGCGTGCGGTCGCAGCCGAGCGCTTCGGCGAGTATGGACTGCGCGACGAGTTGCGCGTCGGCGACGCCGGAGGCTCGCAGGCGTTGCGCCGCGTTTCGGAGCGCTTCGGCGATGATTAGGGACTCGGACATCGGGCGGGCGTGCGTGCAGCGTGCATCAGGCCTTGACGCCGAGCACGTGTTTTTCTGTTTCTTCCCTGAGCTTTTCGGCCTGGAAGTGCGTTACGAGCGCTTCGATGAGTTCGCCGATCTCGCCCTCCATGATCTGGTCGAGCTGGTGAATCGTCAGCCCTATGCGGTGATCCGTTACGCGGTTTTCCTTGAAGTTGTAGGTGCGGATTTTCTCCGACCGGTCGCCCGATCCTACCTGCGAGCGGCGCTCGGCCGCGATTGCGTCCTGCTGTTTCTGATGCTCGATTTCATATAACCGCGACCGCAGCACGCGCATCGCCTTCTCGCGGTTCTTGATCTGCGACTTTTCATCCTGCATCGACACGACGAGTCCCGTGGGAATGTGCGTCAACCGCACGGCCGAATACGTCGTATTGACCGACTGTCCTCCCGGACCCGACGAACAGAATGTATCTACGCGCAGATCCTTCGGATCGATCTTTACATCGACTTCTTCGGCTTCGGGAAGCACGGCCACGGTTACGGCGGAAGTGTGTATGCGCCCGCTTGCCTCGGTTTGGGGCACGCGCTGAACGCGATGGACGCCGGATTCGTGCTTGAGCTTGGAGTATACGCGCGCGCCCTCGATGATCGCCTCGGCCTTCTGCAATCCGCCGAGCCCGGTTTCGGAACTGTCGGTGACCTGAAAGCGCCAGCCCTGGCGTTCGGCGTAGCGCGCATACATGCGCAGGATTTCGGCCGCAAACAGGCAGGCTTCCTCGCCGCCCGTGCCGGCGCGGACTTCGACTATGACGTTCTTTTCGTCGTTCGGATCTTTCGGAAGAAGCAGAATCTTGAGTTCCGCTTCGGCGCGCTCGCGGCGGCTTTCGAGATCTGCAAGTTCGAGTTCGGCCATCTCGCGCATCTCGGCGTCGTCCGAGTCGCGCAGGATTTCACGCGCGCCCGCGATGTCGGCGTCGATTTTTTTGAGTTCGCGGTATTTCTCCACCACGGGTTCGAGTTCGCGATGCTGCCGCGCCACCTTCGTATAAAGGGATTGATCGGAGATCACCGCGTTGTCGGTCATCTGCGCCGTCAACTCCTCGTATGTTTTCTCGATGCTGTCGAGCTTCTCAAACATGATTTACACTGGCCCCCCCGGCCCGATCAATTCCATAATCCAGTGTTTTTCCGTTCTGTTTCGTCTGTTCCGTTATCTCTTCTTATGCCGCTTCTTATGCAAGCGGAACGGGTTCGAGATCGCGATCGGGTTCGAGCTTCAGCGATTCGTTCAGCGCGTGTATCGCGACTTCCAGCTGATCGTCGGACGGTTCGCGCGTAGTCAGATTTTGCAGCCATATGCCGGGCCGCGTCATAAATGAAAACACGGCGCTCGTTTCCTTCTTTCCGGCCGCGCGTATGATCTCGTAGGAAATGCCCGCAATCACGGGCAGGAGCGCAATGCGCACCAGCATGTTCAGCAGCAGCGAATCGAACTTCACTACCGAAAAAAGCACAATCGACACCAGCATCACCACCATCAGAAAGCTCGTTCCGCAGCGCGGATGCTGCCGCGGATAACGCCGCGCGTTGGCTACCGTAAGCTCATCGCCCGCCTCCCACGCATACACGGTCTTGTGCTCCGCCCCGTGATACTCGAACACGCGCTTGATATCGCGCAGCCGCGAGAAGCTGTAGATCATGGCCAGAAAAAATCCCATACGGATTATTCCGTCCACAAGGTTGAACGACACCGACGGGCGCACGGGTTTGAGGTAGGTCTGAAGCCACTGCCACGCTTCGCTGTACCACGGTCCAGCCGCCGCCGCCGTCTCGCCTGCAATCTGCGGAGCATTGCCCCAGCCGAAATAGATGAATATGGCGTTGGTCAGAAGCAGCGGCAGGACTATAAAGAGCAGTATGTTGAACCCGAGCGCAAAGGCTATGGAGCCTGCTGCAGTGGCCGCGCCGCTCGCTTTTTCGGCATTTATTTGCGCCTTGTTGTCATCCGTTGTTTTATCCGCGATGCGGTTTCCCGATGCGCCTGATGCGGATGCGCCTGATGCGGATGCCCTTGATGCGGCGCCGGGATGTTGCAGGGGATGGAAGGGCGCTTCGATGGCGTGCGCCGTAGTCATAAGCGCGCCGGTGACGGCGGCGGCTTCTAGCGCGGGTTCGATTTTTTTCTCTTCGCTTTTTTGCTGCGCATTGTTTGCTTCGGCGTTTGCGTTTGCTTCGGCGTTTGCGGCTTCGTCCTCAAACGCGACCGTAGCCGAAAAGTTCAGCGCCTTGATTCCGAGCATCATCGAGTGCAGCAGCACCGCGCCGCCGCGCAGCACCGGAATGCGCAGAAATGGATACTTCTGATCTATGCGCGGCAGCGGTTCGGCCTTGGTCACGATCGAGCCGTCCTGCCGGCGCACGGATACGGCGTAGGAATTCGGCGCGCGCATCATCACGCCCTCGATGACCGCCTGCCCGCCGACTATGATTTCTTTCTGTGGTTTCATGGTTTTCCCCAACCGATTGCGCAAAAAAGACGAACGCCACAGCAACCGCTTCGCAACAATGCCCAAAGATGCATTATTCCCGAAGCTCGCTATGGCGCGATTATATACGCTAACGCAGTCCCGAAGGGAGAAGAGAAACCACGGAATACGCGGAATAAACGGAATGCACGGAAACAATGGAATCTTTTCCGTGCATTCCGTTTATTCCACGTATTCCGTGGTTTCTCTTCTTCACGACTGCGCCGGTTCGGTCTTGCGGCCGTATTTGCGCTGGAAGCGTTCTACGCGGCCCGCCGTATCGATCAGCTTCTGTTTGCCGGTGAAGAACGGATGGCACACCGAGCAGATTTCGACGTGGATTTCATTCTTTGTCGAGCGCGTGGTAAACGTCTCGCCGCAGGCGCATATGACCTTCGCTTCGACGTACTTCGGATGGATGTTCGGCTTCACTTCAATTTCTCCTCTAACCCTGATTCGGCCGGCGTGTACGGCCACTACAGTCGCCCGGCAATTTGCCGCGCAGCGACGAAACTCAAAAGATACGCGCCCGAGCACGGCGTGTCAAGTTTTGCCGACCGGATGCGGGCTGTGGTAGCATCCGGGGCCGACTACGGCTCTACGGGGATGTCGGGAGTCTGCATTGCCGGAAATATCGGAGATCTGAGCGTTGTTTTTTTATAACCTGCTGCGTTACTTCGTATACGCAGTTTGCCGGATTTACTTTCGCATAGAATTTCACGGAGCCGAGCGCGTGCCGCGCGATGGTGCGGTGATACTTGCGCCGAACCACGCGAGCTACGCCGATCCGATATTGGTATCGATTCCGCTGAAGCGGCGTTTGCGGTATATGGCGTGGGACAAGATGTTCCGCGTACCGGTGCTGGGTGCGCTTATGCGGGCGTTCGGGGCCTTTCCGGTAAACATTACGGCAGGCGATCGCGGAGCGCTGCGGCGCTCGCTTGAGCATTTGCGTTCGGGGGGCGCGCTGATGATTTTCCCCGAGGGCGGGCGCACGCGTACGGGCGATCCGATGGCGTTCAAACCCGGCATCGTGCGGCTTGCGATCGAAACCGGCGCTCCCATTGTGCCGGTAACGATTGTGGGAGCTTACAGCGCCTATTCGCCGCATCATACCTGGCCGCGGCCGCGCAAGCTGAAGCTTTACTACCACGAACCCGTAAGCCTTGTTCCGCCTCCGCGCAACGGCGACAAGGAGTCGCTCAAGGCGTACGAGTTCGAGCAGGCGGCCCGTTTGCAGGCGATAGTAGTCGGGCGATTGGCAAGCGACGAGGCTTCGTGCTAGATTTACGAACCTGCGCTGGAGAGATATAAGGAAATATATGGTTTCCGGTGCGCGGGCCAGGGTAGCTCAGATGGTTAGAGCGGAGGATTCATAACCCTCAGGTCGGCGGTTCAATCCCGCCCCCTGGCA
>JAHBSF010000072.1 GCA_019639255.1 Acidobacteriota bacterium
GGAGAGCATTGGGACACATCACTGGGTACGCACGCGCCCTCGCGTGCGGTTTGTGGCTAACAATAGCACGCGAGGGCGCGTGCGTACCCAGTTGCGGACTCCCTTGTGTGTACCATGCTGCTGTGGTTGGATTTAGGGGTAATGATCAGCGCCTCAGTTATGGCGTGAGAGAATGCAAACCCGGAGGCCGGTTTGAAACTGTTTAGAGATGTACAACTCTCTTCTGCGCTTGATTCTATGGCTTTTTCTTCGCCGACTCGACCATTCGCTCGACATCCGCAAGCAGCCGTCGCGCGTCATAAACGATCCCGTCCTTGATGACGTATTTGACGCCGCCCACGCGCTCGACCTGATTGCTCGAATCGTTGAGCTTTATCGCCCCGGTTCCGTAAAGAACCTTGAAATTCGCCACCGGATTTTCCGGAACTATTACGAGATCGGCCAGAAGGCCCGGGCGCAGTATGCCGAATTCGATGGGCCGATGCGTCGGTTCGTGCAACAACTCAGCACCGTTTAGCGTCGCCGAACGAATCACCTCAAGAGGGTGGAATCCGGCTTCCTGCAAAAGCTCGAATTCGCGGATGTAATCGAATCCGTACAATTTGTAGATAAATCCGGAGTCCGATCCGGTTGTGACGCGTCCGCCGCGATTCTTGTATTCATTGATGAAGGTCATCCACAGGCGGTAATTGTTCTTCCATTCGATTTCATCGCGCGTCGTCCAGTAAAACCAGTAAGAACCGTGCGCCTCGCGGCTCGGTTGGTAAAACCTCCACAGCGACGGCAGCGTGTAGCGGTCGTGCCATTCGGCTCGCATAGATCGCTGAAGATCGCGGCTCGCTTCATAAATCGTGAATGTAGGGTCGATGGTGAACCGGAGTTTTATCAGTTCATCCATCACCGCATTCCATTTTTCGCTTCCCGGCGCAGCGGCCTGCTTCCATAACCTTCCGGCTTCGCCGAAGCGGTGCTGCTCGTCGTTGTAATTGTAATCGAGCGGATAATCCTGAATGGTACGATCCGCAAAAAGCGCTTCGGGAAGTCCGTACCAGTGCTCCATGGAACGAAGCCCGAGGCGTGCGGCGTTCAAAGCGTTCATTCGAGCCACGCCCATCTGCGCCAGATGCGCCGTCGATCCCAGATTCAATGCATTCGCCGAAGACAGAAACGACTGCATAATCGGCGGATCGTAAATCGAGCCGCCGCCCAGAATCTTGAACCCGTCTACGCCCTTTTCCTTCGCCCAGCGGACATACTCAATGGCTTTTTCCGGCGAAGTAATCGGCCCCTTGTCCCATCCGCTGCCCGGCGTGACGTAAACGAAAATGCGCGGCGCTACGATTTCGTTCTTCGCGCTGCGTTCGCGTTCCCTCAGCGTCCAGTCCACGCCGTTGCCCGAACCGGGATCGCGAATGGTAGTGACGCCGTGCGCCATCCAGAGTTTGTAGACGTACTCGGCCGGAGTGCCCTGCGCTGCGCCGCCTATGTGTCCGTGTACGTCTACAAAACCCGGCAGAACGTACATTCCCGAAGCATCGATTTCGCGCACTGCATCGCGCGGACGCACCGCATCGCGTATCGGGACCTTTGGATAACCTACGCTTCGGATTTCACGTATGCGGTTGTTTTCGATGACTATGTCTACGGGTCCCATTGGCGGAGCGCCCGTGCCGTCGATCATCGTCGCGCCGCGAATGATGAGGCGCGCAAACGGCCCCTCGCCTTCATCCGCGCGGCGGTCGGGCGCGGGTTCCACACGGCGAGGGGCCTGCGCCGCAGCGACCGCAGCAATCAATATCAACAGCGCTAAAGACCATCCCGTTCGTTTCATCGCTCGCGCCCTTTTCCGTTTGTTCGGTCCGCTTTCGTTTGTTCCGTTATCCGTTCTATTTCTTTTCTTCGCTCACCACGTGTCCGTCGATGATGACGCCGGTGACGTGAGTCGTGTACTCGAACGGATCGCCGTCAAACAGCGCCACATCTCCGTCCTTGCCCGCTTCGAGCGAGCCTACGCGGTTTGCAATGCCGAGTATGCGCGCCGCGCCGATCGTGATCGCTGAAAGAGCTTCTTCCATCGAAAGACCGTTCGCCGCCGCAACGCCGGCTTCAAAAAGTACTATGCGCGTTTTCGGCACGTAACTTTCATAGCCGCTTTGCAGCGCTACGGGGATGCCCGCCTTTTGCAGCTTCCCGGCGGTTTCCATGCTCAGGTTTTGCGTATCGCCGCCGGCGCGCGCCATCGTAGCGTGAACTATCACGGGCACGCCCGCGGCTTTTATCTGATCCGCGACGAGAAATGAATCCGCCGCGCCGTCGAGCACGATCCTGATGTTGAATTCCTTCGCAACGCGCAGAGCCGTCAGTATGTCGTTTGCCTTGTGCACGGTGACAAGCAGCGGAAGTTCGCCCTTGATAACGCGCCCGAGGATTTCGGACCTCAGGTTTCGATCCGGTTTTTTATCGGCGGGAGCGGCGTCCCACTTCGCCTGATACTCCTGCGCGCGCAGCAATTCGGTCCTGAGCATCGCAACGGCTTTTGATCGCGTGCCGGGCGGGCGACCGGCCGAACCGAGGCCCGCGCTGCCGAGCGTGGCCGCGAGCATGGCTGTTGGGGTGATGACGACCGCATCCGTAGCCGCATCGCGCGTCTTTACTATCATCGTCTGGCCCGAAATCAGGGCGCCGGGGCCGTGCCCCGTGTGAATCGTCGTGATGCCGAATTTGCGTACATACTCTACGAGCGCTTCGCGCGCATTGTAGCCGTCTACGGCGCGCAACTCGGGTTGTATGGGTGACGAGGTTTCGAGTTGATCCTGATCGCCGGGCGAGTTGAGGTAACCTGCAAGACCCACTACGGTGTGCGCGTCTATAAGCCCCGGAGTTACTACCTTCGCTGTAAGCGTGCGGTAACCGGCGGGAATCTGCACTTGGGAAGCGGGGCCTACGCGCTCGATTTTGCCGTCGCGGATGAGCACTACGCCGTCCCTGATGGGCGCGCCGTTCATCGTGTGAACGGTTTCGCCGCGCACGGCTACCTGAGCGGCGGCGCTCACCGAAGCAATAATGAGCAGCGCCATTGCGCCGCCGAAGAATGTGATTGATTTTTTCATCGCTGCTCCCCCTCTTCGTGAACGTGCAGGTTGGCGTCGCGTCCGGCGCCCTCGCCGCCTACGGCGTAAAGTTTGTCTTCGGGTTTGCTGCGGTCAAACACCTTGACGCCTTCGATCCAGGTTTCCAGCACCTTGGTGTAGACGCTGAGGGGATCGCCCGAGAGGAGTATGAAATCCGCGTCCTTTCCAAGCTGTAGGGTTCCGACGCTGTTTTCGAGTTCGAGCATGCGCGCTCCGGCCATCGTCAGGCCGTAGAGCGCTTTTTCGCGCGAGAGTCCGGCGCGTACAGAAAGCGCGGCAGAGCGCAGGAAGTGACGCGAATCGGTGACGGAATCGTCGGTATGAAAGCCTACGAGCGCGCCCGCGCGATCGAGTATCGCCGCGTTTTCGTGCGACATGTTTATTGCTTCAATCTTGCCGCCCGGCGCATCCACATTGATGATCGAGCAGGGAGCGCCCGCTTTTGCGATCTCTTCTGCGACTTTCCATCCTTCTGAAACGTGCTGGAGGACTACGCGGAATCCGAACTCCTTCGACAGCCGAAGCACGGTAAGGATGTCGTCCTGACGGTGAGTGTGGAACTGCACGGTGCGGCGTCCTTCGAGGACTTCTACGAGCGCTTCCATAGCCAGATCGCGCGGCGGGAGTTTTTCCTTGTCTCCTGCAGCGCGCGCGACCTTGTCGCGATAGGCCTGCGCTCTGACGAACATATCGCGAGCAAGCGCTGCGGATTTTGCACGAGTGCCGGGAAAGGCGCCTCCGCCCGGCCGTATGGAGTTGGTGCCGTTGGCCATTTTTATTCCACCCGCGATTTCACCTCTCGAGTTGCGGATAAAAAGATCATCAACCGTTGCGCCGTTGCGCAGTTTCAGATAAAGCGTCTGACCGCTCAGAAGGTGGCCGGAGCCGGGCATCACGTTTACAGTAGTGATGCCTCCTGCGCGTGCGCGTTTGATCGATGTATCGCGCGCGTCGAAAGAATCCATCAAGCGGACTTCGGGTTGAAGCGGGGCCGATGCGTCGGCGCCCGAACCGCCGCCTATATGGCTGTGCGTATCGACAAGGCCGGGCATGATTATTTTGCCCGAAGCGTTGATGCGTTCGGCATCCGGGGGGATTTGAGTCGACGCAGCCGGACCTACGGCGGTGATCTTGCCGCGATGGACGACGAGCACGCCGTTCGGAATCGGCGGGCCGGATACGGGGATGATTTCAGCCCCAAGGAATGCGTGCGGGCGCTCCTGCGCAAGGGTTCCGGTTGCGCACATAAGGGTTAGCAACAGCAGCAGTATTGGTCTCATTCAGTGCTCCTCGAAATGATCGTGCGAGTGTGCGAAGCGCCGCTAATATAACGCGAGGTGCGCGGCGGGCAAAAGCGATACGGGAGAAACCGCGCCTGAAGAAACCTCGGAATACCCGGAAGGAGCGGAAGCCACGGAAAAAAGTAGGGCCTGGATTCCTTTCCGTGTCTTCCGAGTTTTCAGCGGTTTCTTGCTTCTTCCGTCGTCGCATCCGGCGCCGTCGCCGGCAGTCGGCTCTTGATTGCTATCCCACCCTGTAGGATACTTAGCCAATGACCCTGGAAGAGCAAAAGCTTCCGTTATATCTATCTCTATCTGGAGCACCGCGGCAGAATCTTCCTGCTGCTCCTGTTGAGCAAGAATGAACATGCCAATCTCTCACCGGAACAGGTCAAACAGGTCGCGACGGCAGTTGAGAAGATCAAAGAAGCAAACAAAGACCAGGAGGAGGAAAAGTCATGAAGACCGGCGACAGGAAGCAAAAAAAGCAGAAGTACATGAGCGATGAATTGTTCGGCGACCTGATGCAGTCGCTCGACCAGGCGTTGAAGTATTCGCGCGGCGAACAGATCAATGCGCGCGCGACGGTGTTGCCGGCGCCGCCGGAGCCGCTATCGCGGCAAGAGATCATCAAACTCCGCGAGCAGTACAATTGCTCGCAGGCCGTCTTCGCTCGTTTGCTCAACGTCAGCGTCAAGACACTGCAGGCCTGGGAGCAAGGCGTACGCGCGCCGAGCGACGCAGCATTGAAGTTGCTCACCATTGCCAAAAACCACCCCGAAGCATTGATCTCACGATAGACGATAACCATTTGTCTGAATCACTACACACGACATCGGAGCAAAAAAGAGAGATAACGGAACATACGAAATAAGACGGAAAAGACGGAATAGTTGAGACGTGGTCATAAATCTTGGCTATCGATAATGCAGATGCAACATTTACAGATGTAACGTCACTTAACGTTGCGATCGGCCGCTTTCGCCAAAAATCTAAGCCGCTAGAAACAAAGGCTTTAATTTATGACCACGTCTCACTTAGCCGAGGAAGACCACCCAATCGATGCCTGACCACAACTACTTCTCGAACCTGATCTGGCAGATCGCCGACCTGTTGCGCGGCCCTTACCGACCGCCGCAGTACGAGCGCGTCATGCTGCCGATGACCGTGCTTCGCCGCTTTGACTGCGTGCTCGCTGCGACCAAGGCCAATGTCCTGGCCGAATACGAAAAACGCAGAGGCGGCAGGCTCGAAGGCGACGCGCTCGACTCTCATCTCAACAACGCCGCCGGCCAGCGCTTTCACAACCATTCACCGCTCGATTTCGAAAAACTCAAGGGCGATCCGGATCACATCGAGCAGCACCTCGTCAGCTACATCAAGGGGTTCTCGGCCAACGTGAGGCGCATCTTCGATTATTTCGAGTTCGAGAACGAAATCGAGAAAATGCGCGAGGCCAATATCCTTTATCTCGTCGTCTCCAAATTCTGCGACGTGGACCTCCATCCGAGTACGGTGCGCAACGAGGAGATGGGGCGAATCTTCGAGAATCTCATCCGCCGCTTCAACGAACTGGCCAACGAAACCGCCGGCGACCATTTCACCCCGCGCGAAGTAATCCGGTTGATGGTGAACATACTGTTTATGAACGATGACGGACTGCTCGCCACACCGGGCGCCGTGCGCAAACTGCTCGATCCGGCCTGCGGCACGGGCGGAATGCTGGCCGAAGCGCAGAATTATTTGCGAGAACACCACGCCGAGGCGCGCCTGTACGTCTACGGACAGGACTACAACAAACGCGCTTTCGCCACTGCCGCATCCGATATGCTGATGAAAGAGGTCAGCCACAACGGCGGCGGCGAGAACGTTCGCTTCGGCGATAGTCTCATCGACGACCAGTTTGCGGATGATACTTTCGACTACTTCCTGACCAACCCGCCCTTCGGCGTAGACTGGAAAAAGCAGCAGAAAGCGATTCAGCAGGAGCACGAGAAACGAGGGTTCGACGGGCGCTTCGGCGCCGGGTTGCCGCGCGTGAATGACGGCTCGCTGCTCTTTCTTCAGCACATGATCGCCAAGTTCGAGCCCGTGCGCCCGGCCGGGCACAAACACGGCTCGCGTCTGGCCATCGTCTTTTCCGGTTCGCCGCTTTTTACGGGCGGCGCCGGATCGGGCGAAAGCGAGATTCGCAAGTGGGTCATCGAAAACGACTGGCTCGAAGCCGTCATCGCCCTGCCCGAACAGATGTTCTACAACACCGGCATCGGGACATATGTCTGGATCGTCACCAACCGCAAGGAGAAACGGCGCAAGGGCAGAATCCAGTTGCTCGACGCGCGCGAGGTATGGACGGCGGGCGGTAGCGAAGAGAACAAGCGCAGCCTCGGCGACAAACGCCGGCACATCACAAACGCCCAGATCGCCGATATCGTCAGGCTTTACGGCCGGCTGGGAGAAGGGGAGAACTCGAAGATCTTCGACAACGCCGATTTCGGCTATACGCGCGTCACCGTCGAGCGTCCGCTGCGGCTGTGTTATGAGATGACTATTGAAGACAAGGCGCGATTCCTCGATGCCTGCCCGCATCTGCTCGATGATGTGCAGGCTATTGACGAGGCGTTAGGCCGCGAACCGCAGCACGACTGGAACGAGGTGTGGAGCCGTATCGAGAATCTGCTGCATCGGCGTAAATCGAGGTGGAAAGCGCCAGAGCAAAAGCTTTTTCGCAGCGTCTTCACGCAGAAGGATTCCAGGGCCGAACCTGTAGCCAAGAGCGGGCGCGATGATGGTTATGAGCCTGATTCGGATCTTCGCGATTTCGAGAACATACGGCTCAAGGACGACATAGATGATTACTTTGAGCGCGAGGTTCGGCCGCATGTGCCGGACGCCTGGATGGACCGTAGCAAGGATAAGGTTGGATATGAGATCAACTTTAATCGGCATTTTTACAGGTATACGCCGCCGCGGTCGCTGGAAGAAATCGATGCGGAGTTGAAGCAGGCGGAGGAAGAGATTCTGCGGTTGCTGCGGGAGGTGACGGAATGAGCCTTGGATCTTTGGGAGAGATGCCGATCAAGCGCCTTCGCTTCCTGACGGCGCGAAGTCAGTTTGCCGGAGCGTCAGAGTCTGCAGAAGTAACCTTCTTACCGATGGAGGCGATTGGCGATCAAGGCGATCTTGACTTGTCGAACGTTCGGCGATCTGAAGATGTGCAATCGGGCTACTCTCGATTCAGAGACGGCGATGTTGTGATCGCAAAAATTACACCGTGCTTCGAGAACGGTAAAGGAGCTTTGATACGAGGAACCCTTACAGGCATTGGTTATGGAACAACCGAGCTACATGTGCTGACTCCTGGTCCAGAAGTTGACGGCCATTTCCTCTATTACGTAACGATGTCACCGCGTTTCCGCAACCTTGGGCAGGCCTCAATGACTGGTGCAGCGGGTCAGCAGCGCGTATCCGAAGAGTTCGTGCGCGACTTCCGGATACCAGTCCCGCCGTTGTCCCAGCAACGCGCCATCGCCAACTACCTCGATTGCGAAACATCTCGACTGGATGCACTAGTGGCCGCAAAAGAGCGATTGCTCGAACTACTGGCCGAAAAGCGCCGAGCGCTCATTACCCGCGCCGTCACACGCGGTCTCGATCCATGTGCCACTCTGCGTGATTCGGGCCTCCCATGGTTAGGGAAGATCCCGGCGCATTGGAAGCTCGTACCGTTGCGGTTTCTTGTGGAAATTTTTGGCGGTGCAACTCCAAACACTGGAAACGCTGAATTGTGGGATGGCGAAATCCCATGGGTTTCGCCAAAGGATATGAAGCAGATCGAGATCGGGGATGCGATAGATCACGTCACGCCTTTGGCCCTATCATCAAGCGCACTTCGTTTGATAGAAGACCCGGTCGTGTTGATCGTCGTTCGAGGAATGATTCTCGCACATAGCTTTCCAACTGCGGTGACGACACGGCCAGTCACAATCAACCAGGATATGAAGGCGCTCCGTTGCCGGGAATTTCTTGCCCCGCACTTTCTCAGAGATTTTTTTCGTGGCCTTGAAAACCAATTTGTTTCTCTTGCTGAAGAGTCCGCTCATGGCACCCGAAAGCTCGAATCCGAAGTTTTGAGCCGTTATGAAATATGCGTGCCGCCGCTTGACGAACAACATGCAATTGTTTCGTATATTTCAGAGCAAACGGCAAATCTGGAGGCTTTGACTTGTGCGACCGAGCGCACAATAACTCTGCTCAAAGCACGCCGCACGGCCCTAATCGCTGCGGCCGTGACCGGGAAGATAGATGTGGAGGGACCGGCATGATGCGCGTTGCAGTCCGCCCCGAAATGCTTCGTTGGGCTTGCGAACGCGCGGGCTACGACCCGCACGACCTCGTAGACCGCTTCCCACAGCTTCCGGCATGGGTAGAAGGCGAGAAGCAACCCACGCTCAAGCAACTGGAGAATCTCGCAAAGGCCACGCACACGCCGATCGGTTACCTGTTCCTGCCCGAACCGCTGGAGGAACGTCTTCCGGTTCCGGATTTTCGTACGGTGTCGGGAACGACGCGAGAGAGGCCAAGCCCCAACCTGCTTGACACGATCTACGCGATGCAGCGACGGCAGTCATGGCTCCGGGAGACACTCATCGAGAGCGAGGCCGAGCCACTGGCTTTCGTGGGCAGCGCCCGCCTTTCCGACGATCCCGAAGCCGCCGGGCGCGAAATGCGGCGCATCGTGCTCGGTCCTGAAGACGGTTGGGCGACCAGTGTCCGCACCTGGCAGGCGGCGGTCAGTGAGCTTCGCTTCGCGACCGAGCGACTCGGCATAATGACGGTCATCAACGGAGTGGTGGGAAACAACACCCATCGCACCTTGAACGTGCAGGAATTTCGGGGATTTGCACTCAGCGACCCGTATGCGCCGCTAATCTTCGTCAATGGGGCCGATGCGAAGTCGGCGCAGATGTTCACGCTTGCCCACGAGCTGGCGCACGTGTGGCTGGGAGCGGAAGGCCTTTCCGGATTCGAAGGCTTGTTTCCAGGCGGCGCAGACGTGGAGGTATGGCGCAACCGGGCGGCAGCGGAATTCCTGGTACCAGCGCGGGAACTCAAGGCTCGTTGGCAACAGGCCAGACACGAAGCGAGTCCTTTCGAGACTCTTGCCCGAGCGTTCAAGGTCAGCCCGGTTGTCGCCGGTCGTCGAGCGCTCGACCTGCTGCTGATCGACCGCGAGACGTTCTTCAACTTTTACAAGGTATACACCTCTCAGGAACGTAGTCGGAGTAGCCGGATGGGTGGAGGCGACTTCTACAGCAACCAGAATACGCGCCTCGGCGAGATGTTCGCAACGTACGTGCTGCGCGCCGCGATGGAGGGGCGCATAGGCTTCAAAGAAGCGTACGATCTCACCGGTCTTCGTGGAGGCGCTTTTCAGGAATACGCGCGGCGCCTGGGGGTCAATTTGCCATGACTGACAGTCGCCATAACGAAGCCGCCTTCGAGACCGTCATCGAAGCGCATCTGCTCGCCAACGGCTACATCACCGTAGACCGCACGGGATTCGACCGCAATCGCGCCATATTCCCCGATGTCGTTCTCGGCTTCATTCGCGAAACACAACCTAAGGAATGGGCCAAACTCGAAGCCCTGCACGCAGAGCGCACCGGCGAGCAAATCCTCGGCGATCTGTGCAAGTGGATGGATCAGTACGGCGCTCTGGCGACTCTGCGCCACGGCTTCAAGTGCTACGGTCGCACCCTGCAGGCGGCGTACTTCAAGGCTGCGCACGAACTGAATCCGGAACTCGAATCGCGTTACGCGGCGAATCGTCTCGGCCTGACCCGCCAGCTTCACTATTCTCCGCGCTCCGAGAAATCGCTCGATGTAACGCTGAGCCTGAACGGCATCCCGGTTGCTACAATCGAACTGAAAAACCCGCTCACCGGGCAGACCGTCGAGCATGCACGACGGCAATACAAAGAGGACCGCGACCCGCGCGAAACGATCTTCGAGTTCAGGCGGCGGACGCTGGTGCATTTTGCGGCGGATACCGAATCCGTGCTCATGACCACGCGTCTGGCGGGCAACGCTACGCATTTCCTTCCATTCAACAAAGGCTTCGACGGCGGTGCGGGCAACCCGCCCGATCCGATGGGGCGAACGTATCGCACCGCTTATCTCTGGGAAGAAGTTCTGCAACGCGGCAGCCTGCTCGACCTGCTCGCCCGGTTCATTCACCTTCAGATCGAAGAGAAGCGCGACGACAACGGCCGCAAGGTCAGGGCCGAGTCGATGATCTTTCCGCGCTACCACCAACTGCAGGCGGTGCGGATGCTTGTAGAATCTGCACGCAGCGAAGGGATCGGGCACAACTACCTCGTCGAACATTCGGCGGGCAGCGGCAAGAGCAATACGATCGGCTGGTTGACTCATCGTCTCGCGTCACTGCACCACGCAAGGAACGAGCGGGTGTTCGACAGCGTGATCGTCGTCACCGACCGGGTGGTGCTCGACCAGCAGTTGCAGGACACGATTTACCAATTCGAGCACAAGCTCGGCGTAGTGCAGCGGATCGATGAGAGTTCCCGGCAGCTTGCCGAGGCGCTCGAAAACGCCGTTCCGGTGATCATCACCACGCTGCAGAAGTTCCCGTTCGTCTCGCGCCAGTTGCTCAGGATGGCCGAGGAGCGCGGAACCACGGGCACGGGCACGCTTGCCGCGCGGCGGTGCGCTGTAATCATCGATGAAGCCCACAGTTCTCAGGGGGGCGAGTCGGCGACCGATCTTAAGGAGGTGCTTGGCGGCGAAGCGTTGCGTGATGAGGCGAAGAAGCGCGCCGCAGAAGACGGGCGCGAGGATCTGGAGGAACTCTTCCGCAGCATGGCCAAGCGCGGCCGGCAGGCGAATCTGAGCTTCTTTGCATTCACCGCCACGCCGAAACACAAGACGCTGGCCGTCTTCGGCCGCCACGGCCAACCGGCGCATCGCTACACCATGCGCCAGGCGATCGAGGAGGGATTCATCCTCGACGTACTCAGGCACTACACGAGCTACGCAACGTATTACAAACTGCTGAAGGCCTGCGAGGATGATCCCAACGTAGAACGCAAGAAAGCCGCAAAAGCGCTGGCGCGTTTCATGAGGCTGCATCCGCATAACATCGCCCAGAAGACCGAAGTTATGGTCGAACACTTTCAGGCCGTCACGCGGCACAAGATCGGCGGCCGGGCCAAGGCCATGGTGGTGACCGGCTCGCGCCTCGAGGCCGTGCGTTACAAACAGAGCTTTGATCGTTACATCAGGGAAAAGGGCTACGCCATCAAATCGCTCGTCGCCTTTTCGGGCACGGTGCAGGACGACAAGATCAGGGACGTTGCCTACACCGAAGCGGGCATGAACCGGGGCATTTCGGAAAAGGAATTGCCCGAGAGGTTCGCAACCCAGGAATATCAGGTATTGCTCGTAGCCGAGAAGTATCAGACGGGGTTCGATCAGCCGTTGCTGCATACGATGTTCGTGGACAAGCGCCTTGCCGGCATCCAGGCCGTACAGACGCTTTCGCGGCTGAACCGCATTCACCCGCTGAAGGAGGAGGCGTTCGTCCTGGACTTCGTCAACGACCGCGAAGAGATCCGGGAGGCGTTCAAGACTTATTACGAGGGAGCGGAGATGGGCGAGGAGGTTGACCCCGCCCGAATGTACGCGATAAAGGGCGAACTGGATGCTTCGGGGATTTATCTGGATGAAGAGGTCGAGCGATTCTGCGCGGTATATTTCAAGCCCAGGCAGCGGCAGAGCGCGCTTGACCATCAGGCGATGAATGCGGCGCTTGATCCGGCGGTGTCGCGTTTTACCGTCCGCCGCCGGGATAACGAGGAAGAGGCGGAGCTTTGGCGCGGACACGTTCAGGCATTGCTGAATCTCTACAGCTTTCTGAGCCAGGTGATTCCGTATCAGGATTCGGACCTTGAACGGTTGTATGTCTTCCTGCGGCATCTCTCGGCAAAGCTGCCGCGGCGCGGCAGCGGCCCGATGTATCAGTTCGATGACGATGTAAGACTTGAGTACTACCGCTTGCAGAAGATCAGCGAAGGTTCGATTTCGCTGCAGGGCGGCGAGGCTCGCCCGCTCGATGGGCCGACCGAGGTGGGAAGCGGACTTGTACGAGAGCAGCCGGTTCCGCTTTCGCAACTCATCGATGTAGTCAACGAGCGCTTCGGCGCGGATTTCAATCAGGCCGACCAGCTTTTCTTCGATCAGATCGTAGCGGCGGCGGTTCTCGACGACGGCATGCGGCAGGCCGCAGCAGTGAATCCGGAGGACAAATTCGAGCTGGTATTCCGGAATCTGCTCGAGAAGCTCTTTGTAGAACGCATGGACCAGAACGAGGAGATTTTCGTTCGGTTCATGAACGACGCGTCATTCCAGAAGGTCGTTACCGCGTGGATGGCATCGGAAGCGTATCGACGACTGCGGAGCATTGGCGGCGAGGCGGATGATGGCGACAGGTCCGGGAGGTTGCCGGAGCGGTTGCAGATAGTGAAGCCCAAACCCGATGAGCGGTATGTTTCGTGCGCCCCACTGATTCCGCTCAAGGCAGCGGCCGGAGCCTTCAGCGATCCGCAGCACATTGTTGACGATGGCGGGGATGAAGGTTTCGAGTGGGTTGCGGTCGGGTCTCATCACCGCTTGCGCCCCGGAATGTTCGTAGCGCAGGTCGTCGGCAAGTCGATGGAGCCTGCCATACCCGACGGGGCCTACTGCTTGTTTCGCTCCCCGGTAGAAGGCGCGCGGCAGGGCAAAATCATTCTCGTCCAACTCCGCGACGCCGCCGACCCCGAAACCGGGCAACGCTATACCGTCAAACGATACGAAAGCGAGAAGGCGGCGAAGGGCGACTTGTGGCGGCACGAGCGGATCATCCTCCAGCCGCTGAACCGGGACTTCGAGCCAATTGTGCTTACGGGCAATGACGAAGGGGAACTGCAGGTAATCGCCGAACTCGTCGAAGTGCTCAGGGAATCCTGAGAGAGAACAATGAAGTTGACAGATCCTGAATCAGGTACAGGTGTACAGAGCGAAACAAGTGTCAGGACATCGGGCTATCCGGCATCTCCCGGTTTCAATCACTCCACACAACTTCGGGACAAAAAGAGAGATAACGGAACAAACGAAATGAAACGAAAATCACCGAAAAGTTGAATATTTCCGTCTGTTCCGTCTTATTTCGTTTGTTCCGTTATCTCTCTTCTTCCTCTCTTCTTCATGGATAAATCAGATACTTCGCCCGCACCTCGCGGAAACGCGCCAGATCATCCTGCCACAACTGCCGCAGCGCCCGCCCCTCGGCGCCCTGCTTGAGCGCATCCAGCACCTGATGGTTTACAAGCAGCCTTAAAAAGCGGTCAACCGCAAAATCCTTGGCAAAAAGCGCCCGCAACTGCGCGGCGATTTCCAGCCCCGTCGTTATCGGCTCAAACCGGCTACGGTCCGTAACGACGATGTTGATGCCGCCGCACTCCTTGCCTTCGTGCACGCTCGAACGCGGCGTATACCTTACGGGCACGAACCTCACACCCGGCAGATTCTTTGCATTCAGCGCCGCAGCCAACTTTCTTTCCTCGATCCACGGCGCGCCTACGACTTCAAACGGCGTATCCGTGCCGCGCCCGACCGAAACATTCGTCGTCTCCAGAAGCCCTATTCCCGGATAAAGCGTAGCCTCGGTAAGGCTGCGCATATTCGGCGACGGATTGACCCATACGAGGCCCGTTTCGTCAAACCACGCTCTTCGTTCCCATCCGTCGATTTTCACAACCGTCAGATCGGCGTTGATGCCGCGCTCGATGTTGAACATCTGCGCCAGTTCGCCTACAGTCATCCCATGCCGGATCGGTAATCGGTGCCAGGCGATGAACGATAACTTGTCGGCGTCGGCCATGGGTCCGTCGATGTCTGCGCCGTTTATCGGATTGACGCGGTCCAGAACTACGAAGGGAATCCTGTGCGCCGCCGCCGCTTCCATCGCAAGACCCATAGTCGAGATGTAAGTATAAAACCGCGTCCCGATGTCCTGTATGTCGTAAACGAGCACGTCTATGCCCCTGAGCATTTCGGGCGTAGGCCGGCGCGTTTCGCCGTAGAGGCTGTGTATGGGCAGCTTCGTTTTCTCATCGATCGAGCTTGCGATTTTCTCCTGATCGAGCATGCCGCGAATGCCGTGTTCGGGCGAAAACAGCGCTGCGAGTTTTACATCCGGCGCGTTAAACAGAATATCGATCGTCGAGGCGCCCTCGCGGTCGCGTCCCGTATGATTTGTAATCAACCCGACGCGTTTGCCTTTGAGAGGCGCGAATCCGTCGCGCACGAGCACGTCGATGCCGTTGAGAGTGCTGAGTGCCGAGTGCGAGGAAGAAGTGCTGAGTGCTGAGTGCTGGGTGCTGAGTGAAGAAGATGATGAGCGGGATGAGTAATGATGCGTGCGTGCGTCGGTGACCGGATCGGTGATGGATGCGGCGACTATGGAGGATACGCGCCCGCGCAGGCTGCCTACATCGGCCGGTTGTCGCGGATCGAGTCTTGGATGGACCCGGTTGCTCAGGAACACGACGAAGGTTTCGCTTGCGGGATCGATCCAGATCGAGGTGCCGGTAAATCCCGTATGTCCGAAGCTGCCGATCGGAAACAGGTCGCCGCGATTCGCAGAATATCCCGTGGCGATGTCCCAGCCGAGTCCGCGCGCAAGCCCGTCTGCGGCGTTTCCGCCCGATACGCGCGCTTCGGTCATCCTCGCCACGCCCATCGGACTCAGAATACGTGCACCTTCATACGATCCGCCGTTTAGAATCATCCGGCAGTAAATCGCGAGATCGTCGGCCGTAGAGAACAATCCGGCGTGACCCGCCACTCCGCCCATAAGATAAGCGCGCGGATCGTGCACCTCGCCGCGCATCCAGCGCGCGGCTCCCGCGCTGCGCTCGCCCGTGCTCGCAACCGTCGTTGCGCCGCCGCGCCGTTCCGTAGGCGCGATGCGCGCTTTGAGCGATTCGGGCGGATTGAATCCCGTATCTTTCATGCCTAGCGGGCGGAAAATGTTTTCGGTTGCAAATTCATCCAGAGGCTTGCCGCCTATGCGCCGCACGAGTTCTGCAAGAACTATGAAATTGACGTCCGAATAGATGAACCGCGATCCGGCTTCGGCTATGGGCGCAAGCCGCCATATGTTTTCCATGGCTTTTTGCGGACCCTGTTCGTAATCCCGCAGTTCGTTGTCGGGTATGAAGCCGGAGCGATGCGTCAGCAGTTGCTCTACGGTGATGTTTCTTTTGCCCGCAGCGGCGAATTCCGGAATGTAGCGCGAAACGGGATCGCCGAGGCGGATCATTCCGCGATCCACGAGTATCATCACGGATGTCGCCGTAGCGACCACCTTGGTGAGTGATGCAAGATCGAAGATCGTATCTTCGGTCATCGCCTCGATCTGCGGTTCGAGCGCGCGGTTGCCGTAAGCTCTCTTCCATACGACGCGGCCGCCCCGGCCCGCAACGACCACTGCGCCCGGCAACTGCTTTCGCGCAATTTCAGCGGCGACCGCCTGATCTATGTATGCAAGGTGCGATTGAGACATCCCGACCGACTCGGGCGCGGCCTGGACGAAAACAAGGACAAGGGCGAGCAGTATGTGGATCATGGCTTGCACTCGGTCAGAAAACCACTACGAAATGATACGAAAATCAGGGAAAAGTTGAGTCTTTAGCATCAAAAGAGACACCTGTGATGACAGATACGATCAAATTCCACAGCCTCCTTGGTTCCCGTACCGATAACGTCATCGAGTTGATTGGTCAGAGAGCGCATCATATGGAGTGCGGCGACTTGTCGCCGCTTTGGCATTCATAGAACGGAAAGCGGCGACAAGTCGCCGCACTCCATATGATGCGCTCTCTGACCACTGTACTGACATCAGCCAGGAGTCTCTTTTGATGCTAAAGACTCGAAAAGTTGAACATTTCCGTCTTATTTCGTTTGTTCCGTTATCTCTCTTCTGTTGATGCGCAGTCCGTGGCCGCGCGGATAGAGGCCTGGAAGCGATACGGGCAGCCGCCCCTGAATTTCTATTTCACCTGAGAGCGCGCGGGCGGCGGCGCGCTGCGAAACCGGAACCGTGCTCCACGCAATCATGTAAGTCGGAATGCCGGGCATTGCCTGAAGCAGATACGGATTGCCGAAAGACACGGCAAGCACGGGCGCGCCGCTCAGCATCGCATCGCGAACGATCGCAGATCCGGCGCCGGGAAGCGCCATCGCGCCCTTGCCGCTGCGCGCCCGCACGGCAAGCGAAAGCACTATGAGGTCCGCGCTTTTGAGCCGCGATTGCAGCCCCCTCAACTCCGCGCTCGCTGCGTGCGAGCGGTTGTCGATGTGAACGCTCTCGACGTCCATGCCGCGCTGCCGCAGTTCGCTTACAAACGGGTTCATCACGCCGCGTTCCTCGTCATCGGTCAGCGTCACGTTGACGATCCGGGCTTTTGCGCGCAGGTTTAAGGGAAGCAATTTTCTGTCGTCGCGCACAAGCGTCATCGAACGGTCGGCGATTTCCTGCGCGATGCGCAGCGAATCCGGATTCGATACTATGCGGTCGACCTCCTCTACGGGTTCGATCCGCCGCAGGTGCAGCCCGAGGCGGGCTTTGGCTTCGAGTATGCGCTTTACCGACGCATCAATGCGCGCGCCGCTGATTTCACCGTGTTCGACGGCCTGGTGAATCGCCGCAATCGCCGCCTCGACATCGGGCGATTTCAGCACCAGATCGGCGCCCGCCCTGACTGCAAGCACGGCCGCCGCGCCGGGTTCAAAACGGGCGGCCACGCCCGCCATCGACATCGCATCGGTAATGGCGAGTCCCTGAAATTTCAGATCTTCGCGCAGCATCTCCGTCAGCACCTTGTGCGAGAGTGTAGCGGGCATCGTTATCCGTGCGGCGCCGGATTCGGTCTGCGAAAGAAACTCTGCGGCCTCGCGCTCGCGTTCATCGAGTTTTCTGATCGGCGGCGCGGGTTCGGGTTCGATCTGCGGCAGCGCTATGTGCGCGCTCATAATCGAACCGACGCCCGATGCGATGGCGGCGCGAAACGGCGCGAGTTCTATGCGCTCAAGACGCTCGCGAGTAACGTCTACAACGGGCAATCCGATGTGGGAATCGGTTGCCGTATCGCCGTGGCCGGGAAAATGTTTCGCCGTGGCAATCGCGCCCGATTGCTGCGCGCCGGAGATGAATGCGGAGACGAACGCCGAGACCGTCGCCGGGTCTTCGCCGTAGGAACGCGTGTTGATTACGGGGTTGTCGGGATTGTTGTTGACGTCGGCTACCGGAGCATAGAGCCAGTTGATGCCGAGCGAGCGCGCCTCGCCTGCAGTGGCTTGGCCCTGGCGGCGCGCCCACTCGGGATCTCCAGTAGCCGCTACGGCCATATTCGGCGCCCACCACACCGTATCGTTGAAGCGCATGCCGGGGCCCATTTCGAGATCGGCCGAAACCAGCAGCGGCACTTTCGCGCGCTTTTGCCATCGGTTGACGAGAATGGAGGACGCCCATACATCGCTGCGAAACAGTATCAGGCTGCCCACTCCCTTTTCCGCAATCAACCGTTCCAGCTTGCGGTACGCATCGCTCTCGCGGTTCATAAAAAATATGTTGGCGTCGGCCGAAACCATCTGCGCGATGCGCTCGGCGGTCGAAAGCGAAGCAAGCGTCCGTGCGACCCATTGTTTTTCAGCCTGCGAAAGCGGCCTGTCGAACGGGCGATGCCTTGCATTTTGCGCCGAAAGCCCAGGAACCAGAAAAAGCAGAACCGCGGAACACGCTAAAACAAACTGAATACCCGTCCTGATCCCGTTTGTTCCGTTTATTCCGTTTATTCGGTTACCTCTTTTCCGTATTATCGTCATACACATGATCCCCAACCGCCAGACTCGCTGCATACCCGCTTGCAAACGTCGTCAGCGATCCTATGAGCACATACCACTGCCACGACACGGCCGTGCCGAGTTTGATCGCAAGCATCACCGACGCGCCGACAATGATGCCGACGAACGCCGCGCGCTGCCCCGCCCTTTTGGTAAACGTGCCGAGAAAGAACAAACCCAGTATCACGCCGTTTGTAAACGATGCGATGCCCAGAACTTCATCCACGACGCGGCTCGACAGGTTTATTGCCGCAATCGCAACGCCGATCTGAACTGCGCCCCATACCGCGGTCATCAACCGCGACACGTTCAGATAATGCGCATCCGACCGGTTGTTGCGCGTCATGGGCATGTAAAAATCCCCGACCGCAGTGGCGGCCGATGAGTTGAGCGAACTCGACAGCGTAGACATAGCGGCCGAAAAGATCGCGGCCATAACCAGGCCCACAACGCCCGACGGAAGGTGCGCGACGATGAAGTGCGGAAATATACGGTCGGTCTGCAATCGCCCGTTTACCGTAAACGCCGCTATTTCCGACGGCGCGTGTCCTGTGTAATAAACATAGAGCATCGCGCCGATGCCGAGAAAGAGCATGAACTGAAAAAATACTACGACGCCGCTTACAAGCAGCGCCGTGCGCGCCTGCCGCGTCGAAGCGCTGCACAGATACCTTTGAACCATCAACTGATCGGTTCCGTGCGTCGCTGTGGTCAAAAACGCGCCGCCGATTACGCCCGACCAGAATGTATAACTTTTCGTCAGGCTCGCTGTGAAGTCGAACCACGCGAATTTGCCCGCGCTGCCGCCGACTTCCAGAACCTCGCTCCATCCGCCCGGAATCCTGTCAAGCAGCACCCAGCCGGCGATCAACGCTCCTATCAGATATACCGTCAGTTGGATTACATCGGTCCAGATTACGGCAGTGATGCCGCCGAGGTAGGTATACAGGATCGTCGCCGCGCCCATCACGAGCACGGAAATTATGAGTATGGTGAACGTGGGGGTGATTGACGGAAACAAGGCGCGGGCTGCGTCTTCGGCGCCGGGCATGGCAAGCAGCAGCGCGGCGAGCACCAGCCCCGTAGCGAAGAGGCGAAATCCGTCGGCGAGGCTGCGCGTGCCCAGAAACAGCAGCGATGCAAGCCTTCTGACGCCCGAACCGAATCGCGTCCCGAGCAACTGGTATACGGTCAGCAGCTCGCCCCGAAAATACATGGGAACGAATATCCATACGACTACTATGCGGCCTATCATGTAGCCGATGACGAGCTGCATGAAGGTGAAGTTGGCGTTGTAGGCGAAACCCGGGACGCTGATGAATGTGACGGTGCTGGTTTCGGTTGCGACGATCGATCCGGCGATCGCCCACCAGGGCACGCGGTGACCGCTGACGAAATAGTCTCTGACGTTTTTCTGCGAGCGCGAAAACCACGCGCCGAAAACTACGGTTCCGATCAGGTAGGCGACGAGTATCGTCAGATCGAGTGCGCGCATGCGCCTCCTTGGTCAGAGGAGAGATCCGTTATCTCTCTTCATCCGGTTTAGCCGACCGGCGGTAGAAGAGAAACAGCGGCGCTCCGAGCGCAATCAGCAGCAGTCCGGCGCCCGCTTCTACGGGATTGGTCTGCAGCGTGTTTACTATCAGCCAGATCGCCACGAGCACGAAAACAAGTGGCATGACCGGATAGCCTAGCGTGCGGTACGGCCGCTCGGCGTTGGGCATTTTTCGCCGCAGCAGGAATACGGCGGCCGTCGTCATACCGTAAAAAATCCACGAAGCGAATACAACGTAGTTCGTCAGTTGATCGAAAGTCCCGAGCAGCGCCAGCAGGCTGGCTATCACGCCCTGAACCATCAGCGAGAAAGCGGGCACGCGCGCGCGAGAGTTGAGTTCGCTCATGCGGCGGAAAAACAGACCGTCGCGCGCCATGGCGTAGGGCACGCGCGCTCCGGTGAGCGTCGATCCGTTGAGCGCTCCGAGTATGGAAATCATGATCGCGACGGTGACGAACTTCGCTCCGCCCTCGCCGAGAAAAGTTTCCACCGCGCGCGTCGCTACGGGTTTGGCCGCGGTCGATGCGGCGATTTCGTCTATCGGCAGCGCGTGGAAGTAAGCATAGTTCGTTGCGCAGTAAATCAGCAGTATGACGATCATTCCGCCTATGAGCGCAATCGGCACGTTGCGCCCCGGATTGCGCACTTCGCCTGCGGCCATCGGCATGTTGTTCCATCCGTCGTAAGCCCAGAGCGCAGCAAGCATCGCGGCGCCGAACGCCTGCACGCCCGTCAGGTTCGCCGTCCGCAGTTCCGTCGGAACGACTCCCCAGCCCGTGCTCGGCGTAAAGAGAAAAACTCCCACGACGATGACCGAAATGCCCAGCACCTTGGCGAAGGTAAGCACGGACTGCACGCGCCCGCCGAACGCCACGCCGATGCAGTTGATCGACGCAAAAGTCAGTATCGCGCCCACGGCCACTAACTGCGCGGGACCGAACCGCCACGGCATTACGGCGCCGAATACGTTGACCTCGGTCGTCACCCACGGTTCGCTTATGCCGAAAAACGAAGTAAAGAAGATGGCGAATCCCGCGCCGAGACTCGCAATCGAGCCGGGCGAACCGACTACGAAGCGCATCCATCCGTAAAGAAACGCGGGTGCGTCGCCGTAAGCTTTTCTGAGGTATACGTATTCGCCGCCCGCCCTCGGCAGCAGCACGCCGAGTTCGGCGTATGTCAATGCGCCGGCGAGCGAGAGCACTCCGGCGGCCACCCACGCGGCAAGCACGAGTCCCGGCGTGCCCACGTTCTGCGACATAACTGCGGTTTTGAGGAATATGCCCGTCCCGATGATCGTTCCCACGACGAGCGAAATCGTATCGATGAGCGTCAAGCCGCGTATTAACTGGTGTTTTTCTTCAGCCATAGATATGTGATCGGGCAAGGAAAAGAGAGACAACGGAACAGACGAAAGAAAACCAAACAAACGAAACAAACGAAATCGATGGGTATTTCCGTTAATTTCGTGAGTTTTCGTTTGTTCCGTTATCTTGTTCAGGTTTCATTGAGCAGAAGATCTTCGTAACTGTCGCGCCGGCGGATGACTTCTACACTGCCGTCATCATCGATCATCACGGCCGCGGGCATCGGACGGCCGTTGTATGCGGTCATCTGCGCTGCGGTGTAGGCTCCGGTATTGAGCATTGCAATGACTTCGCCGACTTTCACGTCCCCGGGCAGCAACCGGTGATCGGGCAGCCTTCCTTCGCCGTGGAGGTCGAAGTAAACGTCGCCGCCGTCGCACAGCGGGCCGGCCATCTTGTAGCGCGCAACGTGCGGTACTGCGGCGCGCGAGGCGTTTACGGCGTGGTAATACCATTGGTACATAACCATTGAGAGCATCAGGTTGTAGCCTGCGTCGGTCAGCAGCCAGTTTTCTCCGGTTTCGGGGCGGAATTTTTCGTTGCGGACGCGGGTCAGAAGCGTTCCCGCGTCGGCGATTACGCTGCGGCCCGGCTCCATCACTATTTCGAGTTCATCGAGCAGGCCCTCGGCTCCGGCTTCGCGCGCCGATGCGCGCACGGCGCCTGCGGTCGCGTCGATCATTTCGGCGGCCGTCAGTTGGGCGGCGAGCATTGTGCGCGGGCCTTCGCCGATTTCTGCAGCCTGCGCCCGGTCGCGCAGATAATTGACCGGAATGCCTCCGCCGATGTTGATGTGCGAGAGGCGGTGGCCCGTTTCGCTGTGGAGCCACAGGAGATGCTCCCACATTGCGGTGAATGCCTGAAGATACGGGTCGACGTCGGGCGTTTGCGAACCTACGTGTATGTGCACGCCTGCGAGATTGACGAGGTGAGAATTTTTGACCGCGCGCAGCATTACGCGGCGGGCTTCCAGCGGCGATATGCCGAACTTGGATGTATTGAGCGCGGTTTGCAGCCCGATATGCGAGCGCGTGCCCACGCCGGCTATCAGCCGGACCGTGACGTTGGCGCGGCGGTTGAGGCGCTCGGCAACGCGCTCTACGAGTTCGAGTTCAAACGGCGAATCGAGGTTTATCGCGTAGATGCCGGCTGAGATCGCTTCGGCGATTTCCTGTTCGGACTTGGCGATGCCGTTCATCTCGATCTGTTCGGGGGCGAATCCGGCGCGGATGGCCCGAAAGAGTTCGCCGCCCGAATTGACCTCTACGTCTATGCCCGAGTCGCGCACGACGCGCAGCACGCCGAGCAGGTTGTTGGCCTTCGATGCGTAGCAGAGTTTCAGACGCGCGTGATGCGCGGCGGCCTGAAGAAGGCGCGCGATGTTTGCGCGTATGCGCGGCGCGGAGAATACAAACAACGGCGTATCGAAGCGGTCGGCCAACGCCTCGGCGTCCGCGCCGCTGATGTGCAGATGGTTGTTGCGGATTTCGAGATAGCCGGGGATAGTCCAGGCCGGCTGCTTCGGATCGGAAATCTCCTTCACAAATGCGGACCTCTCGTCAGTGGAATAACGAGCTGCACTTTAACACCAGATTGAGAAGAAGAGAAACAACGGAACGAACGAAATAAAACTAAACACACGGAAAATATCGTCTGTTCCGTGTGTTTCGTTTTATTTCGTTTGTTCCGGTGCGCCAGGCCAAGCCTGGTTGATCTGGTTGGGTGAGAAGTCCCAACCCTGTAATTGCCCGTTTGACAGGTAGCCAAGCGGCGTGATCCGAAACACAGCAAAGAATGGATCGCTCTGGTTGATGGCAACGAGACGCAACTGGATTTCCTGCGACTGGCGGCTAAAGATTACGGAGTCGAACTGGTGATCATTCTCGACCTGATCCACGTCCTGGAATACTTGTGGAAAGCTGCTTGGGCCTTTCACTTCGCGGGAGACGCGGCGGCTGAGAGTTGGGTCGGGGAACGCCTGGAGGAAATTCTGCGCGGGCGCAGTTCATCAGTGGCGGCCGGAATGCGACGCAGCGCCACGCTGCGCGACCTGAGCGATTCACAGCGCGCTCCGATAGATGACTGCGCCGACTACCTGCTGAAGTACCGCGAGTTCCTGCATTACGATCGCTACCTGGCGAAAGGTTATCCGATCGCGACCGGGGTGATCGAAGGCGCTTGCCGATACCTTGTCAAAGATCGAATGGAGAAGACGAGACCGCGCTGGAGTCTGGAAGGAGCCGAAGCCGTTCTGAAGCTACGAAGCTTGCGGGCAAGCAGCGACTACGATGAATACTGGGACTTCCATCTCCAGCAGGAGTACAACCGCAACCACGAAGCGTGGTATGAGAATGGCGACGTGCCGAAGCCTTTGCCGGCGTCGAACAGCGGGCCAAAAGGCTTCCGGCTCAGGCTGGTGAAATGACTGCGCCGCGGTTGTTATGAGTCAAACAACAACGAGTAACAATCGGATATGACACTTGAGAAGCCATATCTCCGGCAAACCGCCTTGTTTGATGTCGGCGAATTTGCGAAAAAGCCTTATTTCCCCCAGTTTTGCCGTCGTTCCAAAAGAGCCGCACCCAAAAGCTTTCCAGTGCCATTTTTTCAAAGTTCACATCACTCAGGATGATTGTCACCCGCTTGGCTTTCATGTCGCTTTTAATAGATACTTCCATTTCGGCCCTCTGTTTTGGGCTGTGGCAGCCACCACAGCCTAGGTTAAGTTGAGAAGAAGAGGGCCGATTTTATTGCATCTTCTCAATGGCTACATCAGGCCGAAACTGCACCCTCTTAAAGAGCCATCAGTAAGAGATGAAGTTTACCGTATAGACGTAACGGAGCGCTCTGTGAATTTTGGATTAATAGCATAGCAGATGTTTCACCATCTAGGTTTGTTAAGAGCCTAGATGTATAAAGGAACCATTCCATTGGGTGCTCTGCTTGTGCGTCCGACCGCGCTAGAAAATTTATATGATCTGAGACTACCCCATCCCGTACTTCTCCTTTAGCAACTATCTCTCTTAGTGCACTAAAGATGACATTCTTTTGATGAAAGTATTTTAGGTAAGATGCTTCATCGGCCGGTACCCACTTCAACAACAGCTCTTTACATTTCGCTACAGTTTTATCCCAGGCCTCTGATTCTTTTGCTAGCACGGACTGATCCGTACCAGCTTTCCGCAACTGCTGTACGGTTTTTAGGAGTTCACTAGCTTTCTCGCTATTCCAGTACATTTCGTATTCGACGGATTTACCCTGTCCATTATATGCTACTTCCGGCAATGTGATGTGTTGGACTTCAGACTTCTCTTTGGTGACTAGAGCATTGAAGAGTATAGCGTAAGCAGGGAGCCTGTCTCCTACTGCAGCTTGTTTCTGATCACAACGGCTGGCGCTTAATTGCTGGATGATGTATGCGCGTAAAGACCTGAGGAATGGCATGGAAGAAACCTGAAGATTAGAGCATCTTCGAAGAACTGCCTCGATCGCACTGCCGGCGGCTTGATTCGAATAAGAAAACGAGCGAGCGTCCAAAGAAATTTTTCCGACTGCTTCTGATACAAGCTGCAGGAGGAATGTCATCTGCGCCGCCGTCACGGATTGCTCGGAGAGCGCCTGAAGTGCTGGTGATAGCTGTACTGGAGATGTAAGCTTCCGCAACCGGGCGCTTAAGAATAGTAAATCCTCTTCACGCGACTTTGCCTTGGCATCGAAGGATTTTCTCGAAACTAAGGATAACGTACGATAGTATTTTTGCACATCAAATACGAGCGCCTCTTCGCAAAATACTGGATCCAATTCAGGCGTTGGAATTTGCTCAAATAACTCCCTCGCGAGAGTAGGATTCAGATCTAAAAGTTTATCGATAGCTCGACACTGCAACGATAATCTGTCCAGGTCATTGTCGTATGCATAACCAAGATAACCTTCTTTGGTATCGAGGATGCCGCCTATAAACACCCGCTTGAATGGCTCTTTAGCCCTCTTCGCAGCCCAAAATGCATCTTCTAAAAGCCTTTCTTTTTTTGTTAGGTCAACCGTTTTTGTGTCTACAAGTTTTAAGAGTATATCAGCGGTCAACTCGGGCGGTAAAGAAGATGCTTCATTTATTATATCTCGGGATACAGAAATCGGATCTATCTTAATTTTACTTTGCCTAGATATTGCCGACGACTCCTGCCCTGCCTTATTCCCATAGAGGCCTTGTGAGTCAGAAATATAAATTCCTAACAAAGCAACTAACGCTATTACGGCTCCAACAACTGTGTGGCTGATTTTTACATTGATCACAGCAACTCCTCATAACCCTGCTTCTATTACTGTAGTTGTCCTAAGCCCGGCAGCGTAACATGGAAGAACTTATCAATCTCTGGTTTCAGGCTGTTGCCATAAGCGCCTATCCAGTTTGCCTCAACCTTACCTGCTTTAGACACCACGATCGTCTGCGGCGTACCACCAAGTTTATATTCAGTTGCTAGTTCTTTCTCGGCAATATATACAGGGAAATCCAGATGATGCTCTTCCACATAGCGGCTGATACCCTCTGCAGCTAACGAGAGTCCAATAATATTATATTCCTCGCGCTTTTGAGATGTTAGATGTTTGATATTATCAAGGTTTGCTACGCACCATACGCAAGAAGGGGTGAACACATATAATAGCGTTGGCTTGCCCTGTATACCGTGTGGGATTAAAAGAGGCTTGCTTTGCAGATCCATAACATGCATTCCCGACACCGCCTCACCAACCTGAAGCACTCTCTCAGCCCTAAGATTAGCATTCGCCGCCTTATATTGTCCTAATCGTCGTGCTAATAGCACATTTATCCATACCGAGCCTGTCAGTAGAGCAGACATGGCAATAGCAGTCACCGTAAGAAACAGTTGTTTTTTCATGGCTCACGCCTGAAGTCGGGACACATTTGGTAAATAGGCGAGTGGGAATGAGTTAGGACTCATGAGAGACTGGTTTTACTATGAATCAGACTCTCGATCCCACTCGCCTTTCGGAGTATATCACCAGCGTGCTGCCGTGGGCGCACGGACATCAGGTGAAAGCGATAACAACCTGCGTTGGAGCGATCTTTGAAGCGCAAAGCGGATGTCAGGCGGCGCTGGCGCGAACGCAGGGCAATCAGGAAGCGGCGGCGAAGCGCATCTCTCGACTGCTGCACAATGAGCGACTTGACCCGGATGAGTTGTCGGAATGCGTGCTGAGACAGGCACTGAGCCAGTTGCCGGCAAGAGGCCGGGTGCGATTGGCGCTGGACTGGACGACTGAAGATACTCAGCATCTGCTGGTCATCTCGCTAGTGGTGGGTCGGCGGGCGACGCCGATCTATTGGCGCGCCTACGACCAGAGTGTGCTCAAAGGACGGATGCGACGTTACGAGTTGGCGGTGCTCAAACGCGCCTTCGGCATCATCTTCAGTATTGTCGCCGCAGATCGGATTCGGTTGACGGTTGATCGCGGGTTCGCCGATACGGATTTGTTCACCTGGCTTGATAAAACTGGGATTCGGTTCATCATCCGTGTCCCGTGCAGCGTCAAGGTTCAGTATCGAGGCGAGTGGATGAAACTATCTCGCCTCGGCTTTCGGAAAAACGAACGGCGCAGGAGTTTCGGTCGGATCGAGTACTGTGAGAGATCCCCGCAGCGACTCTGGGTGACGAGTTCCCGCGCCCGCAATAAACAAGGAAATTGGGGGATCTGGTATCTGGTCAGCAATCGCCCTCTGAGCGCCAAACGGGCGGCGGCCGAATATTCATTTCGCTTTGACTGCGAAGAAGGGTTTCGCGACTCCAAATGGTGGCTTGGTTTCAAGCAGGCCCGCATTCGCGATATTGACGCCTGGTCCCGGTTGTTTGCGCTGTTCGCCATCGCCTTGTTATCTGGTTTCCCTCGGGATGCTACTTTTGATTCCCGGTGATCTCAGAGCCCAGACCTTGTTACGTCGCGTCATCTCGCGCCGCAAAGGTCGTTGCGAGTTGAGCCTGATTGCCGCCATGCTGGCTCTGCTCCAACTCGATACTTCGTTACTTGACATGTTATCGGCAGCCGTTAAACTCAACCTTGAAGCTACTTTACGCAATGTGTCCTGACATCAGGTACGAATGGCCAAAGTCGAGCTTAGCGACGGCTCGAAAAACAGGTTGATTGCTTGTCGATATTTGACTTACGGTAAATCGAGAATTGCTGGTCTAAATCAGACCACGTAACATTGGGACACATGCCTGCGTTCCCAGTTGCGGACTCCGTTATGTGTACCATTCTGCTGTGGATTGATTTAAGTAGGTAGACAAAAGTTCTTTCACAATTTCTTTCCGTCGCGCTATCCTGGCAATAGCCAGGAGGAAACGATGGAAAAGATCAAATCGGGCAACTTCTGGTTGACCACTTGATCTGTTTGTGAAAGAACTTTTGTCTTTCTACTTAGAATGCTTAATCCCCACAATTTATGCATTCTGCTGGTCTTACACAGTAACCCTTTTTCTCTAAGCTGCAATCCAGCCAACAACCTGGCTTACAACAAACATCTCCTTGGCCGCATTGTTCTCCAAGACTGCAGCAGGCAAACGCTGCTGCTGGCTCAACTAATTGGGATGCTGAATAAGCTATTCCTAACATCAAGCAAACGAGCCAAGCTGCGACAAGCACGCGCGACCTACGACCGAAAGTAACTTTCATGATATTCTCCTTTTTCTAGAGGATATTATAGACCTACGCATAAATAATTAAGCAAATCCTCGATTAAGGTATTCTTCATTTTGAGAGGAAGAATACATATGGGCCGACACTGTCGAGGACTTCAATTGTCTCAAAGCGCATTGGATAAATTGGAAAAACTTGCTTCGGACGCGAAGGATTCGGGAGTATGTGATGTGATCCTTCGCATTCGCGGCCTTGTTATGGTTTCGCGTTATCACAGCTATCGGGAAGTCGCAGCCTGTTTGGGAGTTACAAGCGGCACGGTCTCGAACTGGGTCAACAATTATCTTGAATACGGCGATGAAGCGCTGATAACGATGCCGCGTCCGGGACGCCCGGCAGCCCTGACGGAAGAAGAGTTCTCGCTCCTGGACGACTTGGTTGATGCCGGCGCTGTCGCTTCGGGGTTTCCCAATGATGTCTGGGATGCACGACGGGTGGCGATGATTATCCGCTCTCATTTCGGTGTCTGCTATCATCCGAACCACGTCGCCAAGATTCTGCATGCTCGCGGCTTCAGTGTGCAAAAGCCGCAAAGGATACTGGCTCTGGCCGATGCAGCCGCCCAATATCGATGGGAAACCTCGACCAAACGGGAAATTGCGCGATTGGCACGGCTCAAGCGCGCACAAATCTATTTTGAAGATGAAATGAGTCTTGCGACCCAGGGCACAGTTCATCAAACTTGGTCCCGTATCGGGCAAACTCCGCAGGCCCCGACCTTCGGCCGATACAAGGGCGTCAAGACATTTGGGTTGGTTTCGAGTAATGCGTTCCGTTATCGTGTGCAGACTGCCTATTTCACGCAAGAATCTTTTCTCGCTTTTTTGAGAGACTTCCGCTCTACGACCGATGGCTTTCTGATCGTGATCATCGACGGTGCGCCATATCACAAAGGATCGGTGGTCAGAGATTTCCTGGAAATTCACCGTGATAACTTCACCCTCTACTATTTGCCGAGCTATAGCCCGGAATTGAACCCTCAAGAGCATGTTTGGAGAGTATTTCGAAAACAGGTGAGTCATAATCGCTCGTTCACGAGTCATACTGAGTTACTCGAAGCTGCTCGTTGCGGCTTCAGATCGCTTCAACGATCAGCGGCTCTCCAAGGTATACATGCCGAATGTGCAAAATATTTTTTGCTTAATTATTTATGCGTAGATCTATATTACAGCAGTTTCGGTTTTGGTGTTCAGGAGAAT
>JAHBSF010000073.1 GCA_019639255.1 Acidobacteriota bacterium
ACAGAAGTACACTGGCTACGAGAGAGATGGCGAGACGGGGCTGGATTATGCGGGGGCAAGGTACTTTGATAGTAAGCCAGGTAGATTTACTAGCACTGACCCGACTCCTGTTACACAAGAAAACTTTGTAAACCCCCAGAGATGGAATCTATATATTTATGTGAATAATAATCCGCTGAGCTCATCAGATCCTGATGGTGCGGACGGGCAAGGTCAAGGGGGCGACAAAATTATTAGCGTATTTCTGGCTATACAGGTGAACGATAGAAATAGAGTTCACAGAACAGTCAACGGAGTTTCCACGGAAGAACTTGAGGCAGGCCCATTATGGCAAGACACTAAAAAACATATAGAAACTTTGGGACAATATAAGCTTAACTTATATGGGGCAGCTGATGTTACTGGAAATACAGGCATACCAATGTTAGCGTCAGCAGTTAATTTTGAAAATGCGCTCAAGTCTTCAGAAGCTGTTATTTTTGTAGGACATGGCAATGGCCCTGCCGGGATAAGGCCATTTGAACCTATAGGAATAACAGTTGGTGGTGCCCAATATCAATCTAATGGAGTATTTCAGGCTGGGATTGGACGCTCGAAACCTCTAGTCAATGCTGAGGTCATATGTAATTTTAGCTGCAATTCAGCTATGCGCTCAGATTACTTCAACTTTAGATCTACCACAAGTATAACCGTTACTATAAATAGTGGCCCAGAAGGTCTCACAAATTTGGGAACGCTAGAGAAAGCAGCGGAAGCATTTGCAAGAGCTTATGCACAAGCACAAGGCACAATAAAAGACAAGGTTGAGGCGGGGCGCAGGGCTGCGCAGGCTGTTATCGACAAATCTTTAGATAGAGAGATTGATAGAGGGGATAGAATCACCGTTAATGAGTGACCTCAAAGGAATGCATATGTTTCCTATATCTATACAATTATACGCTATCTGTATTGCTTTGAGCCTGCAGATTTTGTCCGTACAGACTGATAGTCAACGGCAAGCCAAATTACACTTTAACAAAGCAACAGAACTCAGTGCCAGGGACGATGCGGGTGCGGAGCGTGAATTCTGGCTGGCAATTCAAGCTCGCAATAACTATTACCCAGAAGCTTACTATCATTTAAGCTTGCATTTGCGCCGCAATCTGCGGTTTGAGGAAGCCTTTAATGCAATGGCTACATATATCAAGCAATTACCTCCGGAAAAGCATGACGATAATATACACGAATTGGAGGGGCTAAAGCAGGCAGCTATCTCTCATACACGTGCTAATATGGAGACCCCAGCATTGCCCGAACTAATAAGTTTTATTAACATAATTTTAAAATACGGGCGTAAAGCAGATGCGGTACCTTACGCATATAAAGCAATTCAAATGTACCCCAATTCGGCGGCTGGCTATATAGCTTTTGCGCGTTTACTCACGAAGTACGAGGAAAGAGAACGGCTACTTGACAAACTAAATATCGCAATAAATTTAGATCCAGACAATCCTGAGCCATATACACTACTAGGCTGGTTTTATTATTTAGCAGCATCAGATAGTCAAAATGCAGAACTCATGTTCCGTAAAGCATTACGGCTCAGTCAAGAGAGAGATACCGATGCTTGGCTCGGACTTGGCCGCGCATTTTCAATGCAAAAGAGGAACCGGGAAGCTATCACTGCTTTCCGTAAATTTTTGAGTCTCCAGAGCGGGTCTATAGCTGTACAACAGCAAATTCAGAAAGAAATCAAAGAGCTTGAGAAAGAGTTGAAACATTGAGGCTCCTTGTGTCAATGATGCTTGAACAGTGGCTCTTCCGGAATGGGTGCGGCTCTTTTAGAACGACGGCATTCGGTCATTTCACCAACTTGCAGATGCGCGCCCCTTGAACCGCCCCGGAAATCCCGGGAACCGAACACTTGAGTCAGGCTGCAGCGGCCGGCTCAATCTCTTGGTCTTTTAGATTCCCGGGGCGATTCACCTTTCTACCTGCCGCCGTCTATGGCGAAGATTTCACCCGTAATGAACGAAGCCTCGTCCGACGCAAGATAACAGATCAGATCTGCCACCTCTTCGGGACGGCCCGCGCGTCTGAGCGGCGTCGATTCTATTACGCTGCGCAGCCAGTCGGGCGACGAGAATTTGTCGTGCCACGGCGTTTCAATTATTCCCGGCGCTACGGCGTTGACCGTTACCTGCCAGGGCGCAAGTTCGCGCGCAAGGCCGCGAGTCAACGTATTGAGTCCGCCCTTGGCGGCTGCGTAGGCGAGTCGCCCGCCCGCGCCGCCCAGATCCGCAGCAAGCGACGAGACGTTGATGATCCTGCCGCATTGCCGGCGCTTGAAATGCGGCGCCGCAACCTGGCTGCAAAAGAACGCTCCCTTCAGGTTCACCGCCATCACTTCATCCCATATCTGTTCGGTGCATTCCTCCCACGGGACTTCCGCGACCATCGTGCCCGCATTGTTTACCAGTATGTCGATGCGGGCGAAGTTTTCGAGCGTTTCGGCGATCATCCCTACAACCTCGGCGCGCCGGGTTACATCCGCCCGAATCGCCAGCGCGTTGCGCCTGAGCGCCTGCACCTCGGCTACGGTTTCGGCCGCCGCCGCCTCGTTGTTCAGAAAATTGACGACCACCGCCGCACCGCTGCGCGCAAGCGCTACGGCCGTCGCCCGCCCGATGCCCGTGCTCGCCCCCGTTACGATTGCAACCTTTCCGCGAAAATCAAACTGTGCTGCCATATCCGGTCTATTCCGTTTCGAAGTAATTTCGTCCTTTCAAAATCTCAGGCATACATTCCATGTCGGCCTTTTTCCCCTCGAAGTCGTGCGCGTACCTGTAATCCTTCCCGTATCCCAGATTCTTCATCAACCGCGTGGGCGCATTTCGCAGATGCAGGGGCACGGGCTCGCTACCGGTTTGCCGCGCATCCTCGGCCGCCGATTCATACGCCGTTAATACAGCATTGGATTTCGGCGCGCGCGCAAGATACACCGAAGCCTCCGCAAGCGACAGCCGCGCTTCGGGCAATCCGAGTTGATGCGTAGCGTGCGCAGCGGCGACCGCTACTACAAGCGCCTGCGGATCGGCGATGCCTATGTCTTCCGCCGCGTGATGCACTATGCGTCTGGCTATGAACATCGGATCTTCACCGCCCTCTATCATTCGAGCCAGCCAGTAAAGCGCCGCCGACGCGTCCGAATTCCGTATCGACTTGATGAAAGCCGAAACGAGATTGTAGTGCTGCTCGCCCGTTTTGTCGTAGAGCGCCGTGGCGCGTTGCAGCGATTCCGTCAAAACGTGGTCGGTAATTATCAGTTTTCCGTCAGGGGCGCCCTGAGCCGCAGTCGCCGCAAGTTCCAGAGTATTGAGCGCCGTGCGCGCATCGCCGCCCGAAAGTCGTGCAAGCCGAACGAGGAGTTCTTCTGCAATCTCTACACCGGAATTTCCAAGCCCGCGCTCACGATCCTGCAATGCCTGCTTGAGGATCAGGACTATTTCATCTTCGGAAAGCGGCTGCAGTACAAATACCTTGAGCCTTGAAAGCAGCGCCGAGTTGACTTCGAACGAGGGATTTTCCGTCGTCGCTCCTATGAGGATGATCGTGCCGTCTTCGACGTAGGGGAGGAAGGCGTCCTGCTGCGCGCGGTTGAAGCGATGAATTTCGTCTACGAACAGAACGGTCCTGCGGCCGTTGCGCACGCGCGCGGATGCGGCTTCGGCCATCACCTGACGGATTTCCCTGATTCCGGAAGTCACTGCGCTGAAGGGCACGAAACGGGCGCTTGTGCGCGTAGCGATCATACGCGCTATCGTCGTTTTTCCCGTACCGGGCGGCCCCCAGAATACTGTTGATGTCGGCAGGTCTTCTTCTATCAGCCGCCTGAGCAGCCGGCCGGCGCCGAGCAGATGTTGTTGTCCGATAAACTCGTCGAGCGTGCGCGGGCGCATGCGCTCGGCAAGGGGCGCGCGCCGGTCTGTGCGGGTTGCATCCTCCGCCGGTTCGGCGAAAAGTCCCGGAATTGAGGGGTGATTCGACATCTGCGACAGGATAACATACGTTTCGTCACGAGATTGGTACAAAGAGTAAGACTGAAGAGAGATAACGGAACAAACGAAATAAGACGAAAAAGACGGAAAAGTTGAATACTTCCGTAGTTTCCGTTTTATTCCGTTTGTTCCGTTATCTCTCTTCTGTTTCAATGTGGGGCGTGAGGACCATTACGATCCCATCATTTGCCAAGATCAACTGGACGCTGGAAGTGCTGGGCCGCCGCACGGACGGCTATCACGAGCTGAGAACCATACTTCAAACCGTAGATCTTGCCGACAGGCTCAGTTTTGAATTGGCGGAGGAGGGAATTGAGCTTCGCTGCGACACGCCCGGCATACCGGTCGATGAAGACAACCTGGTCGTAAGGGCGGCGCGTATTTTGGGGGAGTGGGCGGGAGTAAAGCGCGGCGCGCGGATCGTGCTTGAAAAGAAGATTCCGGCGGCTGCCGGGTTGGGAGGCGGCAGCGGCAATGCGGCAGCGGCGCTGCTTGCGCTGCGCCGGTTGTGGGATATACGGGCGTCGGTGTCGGATCTTGCCGGGATCGGTCGCAGACTCGGCGCGGATGTGCCGTTTTTTCTGCTGGGCGGAACCGCGATCGGCATCGGTCGCGGCGATGAAGTATACCCGCTGCCCGAGGTGTCCTCGCCGCATCTGTTGCTGGTCAATGCGGGGCTGCAGATGCCGACGGCAGAGGTATATGCGGGGCTGCCGCCTGAGTTGACAAAGCCGGTAGGCGACGTTAAGATGCCGTTTTCGTTTGAGGCGGCCTATCTTTGCGATTTAGCGCCTTTGGAGCCGCCGATGCTGAAGAATGATCTGGAAGCGGTCGTTTTTGCCCGCCTCCCGCTGCTCGTTGAGATCAGGGATCGGCTGGTGCAGTCCGGGGCGCACGCAGTACAGATGGCCGGGAGCGGTTCTACGATTTTTGCGCTCTTTGACAGCGAGGCGAAGCGCTCGGTCGCCCGACGGGATTGCACGGCAAGAGGGTGGTGGTGCGCGCCGGTGCGCGCGCTTGGTCGAGTAGAGTACCGCGCGTCGTTGTGCGGATCGGATTACTGGGGAGTCGCCAAGTGGTAAGGCAGCGGCCTTTGGAGCCGCCATCCGTAGGTTCGAATCCTACCTCCCCAGCTTTGGTTATGTGGGTGGGAACGTGAACAGCTTACAGATATTCTCAGGCAACGCCAATCGTCCGTTAGCCGAGGAGATCTGCCAGTATCTGGGGCTCTCGCTCGGGCGTGCAAACACTTCCCGGTTTCCGGACGGCGAGTTCAATTTTCAGATACTTGAGAATGTGCGCGGCGGCGACGTCTTCATCCTGCAATCGACCTGTCCTCCGGTCGATGAGAATTTGATGGAGCTGCTGATTATGCTCGACGCATTCCGCCGGTCTTCGGCCGAGCGGATTACTGCGGTGATCCCCTATTACGGATATGCGCGCGGCGACAAGAAGGACAAGCCGCGCATAGCGATTTCGGCCAAGCTCGTCGCCAATCTGCTGCATACGGCGGGCGCCGACCGCGTGCTTGCCGTAGATCTGCACGCGCCGCAGATTCAGGGATTTTTCGACATACCGGTCGATCACCTCTTTGCAGCCCCGGTGATGATTGAATACTTTGCGCAGAATCCGCTGGACAATCTCGTCGTAGTAGCGCCGGATCCCGGAGGAGCCGAGCGCGCGCGGGCCTACGCCAAGCGTCTCAACGCCGATTTTGCAATCGTCGACAAGCGCCGCGACAAAACTCAGCCCGGGCATTCCGAGGCGGAGGTAATGAACATTATCGGCAATGTAGAGGGCCGCAACTGCCTGATTGTCGATGATATGGTCGATACGGCCGGGACGCTGACGAAAGTCGCCGAGGCGCTCAAGGAGGCGGGCGCCGGCAGGATATTGACAAGCTGCGTGCACGCGGTGCTTTCCGGCAAAGCGATCGAGCGAATAGAACGCTCGCCGCTCGAAAAGGTAATAGTCACCAATTCGCTGCCGCCCGACCGGATCTCGCGCTCGGAGATCTTCGAATGTCTGAGCATCGCGCCGCTGCTTGCGGAGGCAATCAAGTCGATTCACGACGAGACGTCGGTGAGTCGGTTGTTCATTTAACGAATTTAACGAGTTGTTCATTTAACGAGTAGCACGAGAGGGTGCTGAACAGGCGGAATCTGATCTGAAGAACGAAAGCGTTTCGGTATCCTCTGTTCGGAGTCAAATGTCATGAGTTTCGACACGGAAATTTCACTTAAAGCAGAGTTGCGCGAAGATTCGGGCAAGGGCGCTTCGCGCCGCATGCGCCGCACGGGGTTGGTGCCGGTAACCGTCTATGGAGGCGATGCGAAGGCATCGACTGCCGCCGTGGTTCACCGCGAGATCGCCGCCGTGCTGCGCCGTCACGGACGCAACAAGATCCTGACGCTCAACCTGGACGGCGCATCGACGCCGGTAAAGATCGCCGATATGCAGCTCGATCCCGTCAAGGGTCGCCTTCTGCATATGGATCTTATGCGCATATCCATGACCGAAAAGACCGAGTTCGAGGTTCCGGTAGAGATCGTCGGCGAAGCGGCCGGCGTCAAGCTCGGCGGCGGCATACTCGATCAGCCGCAGCACTCGCTGAAAATACGCTGTTTGCCCGGCGACCTGCCGGCGCAAATCGAAGTCGATGTTACCTCGCTCGGTCTCGGCGACCCTTTCCGGGTCAGTGATCTGAAGATCGATCGCGACAAGATAGAAGTGCTCGCTGCGCCCGAACTCGTCATCGCCACCGTAGTCGCTCCGCAGAAGGAAGAAGAGCCGGTGGTAGCAGAGGAAGGCGCCGAACCCGAAGTGATCAAGAAGGGCAAGAGCGAGGAATAGCGCCGCTGAGTACTCAGTAAACAAAGTTCTTTGATTTTTTCAGCCGCGAAGCGGCGAAGGATCTGTAGCCTGGTGCGTGAGCGCCAGGTCAGCAGGCGAAAAAGGTCTGAGCCCTGAAAGGGCGAAAGATCTTCCGCCCCTCCGGGGCTGGCGCCGCTTCTCTACACTCACCCAGGGCTTACCCGCCCTGGGCTACAGATCTTTCGCCGCTACCGCGGCTGAGACACTCAAGAAACTTTGTTTACAGTGCACTCAGCACTCTTTATGTGGCTTTTCATCGGACTTGGCAACCCGGGCCCGCGCTATGAAGCTACGCGCCATAACTGCGGGTTTTTCGTCGTAGACGAGTTGGCGCAGCGTGCCGGCGTCAACGTAAAAACTCGCGAGTGTCAATCGCTGACTGCGCGCGTGAGGATCTTTGAGCAACAGGTGCTGCTGGTCAAGCCGCAGACGTTTATGAATCTGAGCGGGACTGCCGTAGCGCAACTCGTGCGCAAATACGCGATAGAGCACCCCAGCCGTATTCTTGTTGTAAGCGATGACCTGGCGCTTCCTCTCGGGCGCATAAGGGTGCGCCGTGACGGCAGCGCCGGAGGCCACAACGGGCTGAAGTCGATCATTGCGAGTCTGGGAACGCAGGATTTTCCGCGTTTACGGCTCGGAATTACGCCGGATCATCCCGTATCGGATACTGCGGATTTCGTGCTCTCGGATTTTGCCCGAAGCGAGCGCGACGCGGTTCGCGAAATGGTAGCGCGGGCGGCCGACGCCGCCGAAGTTCTTTGTCAGGACGGCATCGAAAAAGCGATGTCCAAATACAATGGAAGTTGAGAGTGCTGAATCAGCACTATTTCCTTCCATTCTCCTTGCTCGGCGCCGATGCGCCCGGGCTCTATTATCCGTAAGGAGGATGCATTGAGAACATTCGAAGTAATGTTCATCGCGGCGCCGAATACCGCCGAAGATGACCTTAAAAAACTTACCTCCCAACTTGAAACCGTTGTGGCCGACCTGGGCGGCACGGTAACCAAAGTCGACCAGTTGGGTCGTCGCAAACTGGCCTATCCCATACAGAAATTCGACGAAGGCATCTATTCGCTGCTGAATGTCGAGGGCAGCGGCCGCGAGATTGCTGAACTCGAGCGCCGATTGCGCGTCAGCGACATCGTGATCCGTCACATGACGGTTCGTACCGACGAGGACCTGCAGCGCGCAGCAAAGCTCAAGGCCGGGAGAAAAACCGCTGCGGCCGCACGATCTCAAAGCGAGAGCGATCTCGCCCTGAATAACGACGACGAGGATATGGAGGAGTAAGGAGCCGGCGCATCTGGTTGATTGCGCTGCTCCACTGAAGGATATGGCCGAATCGAATACAAGAACAAATCGCAGAAGCGGCGGCGAGCGCGGTGATCGCGGAGGCCGCCCGATGGGCGGCGGTCGGCGCCGTCGAGCCTGCCGCCTGTGTGCGGAAAAGATAGACTACATCGATTACAAGGACGTAAAGCTGCTGCAATTGTTTGTGCCCGAACGCGGGAAAATCATGCCGCGCCGAATATCGGGAACGTGCGCACTGCACCAGCGTAAACTCGCGGAAGCCATCAAGCGGGCGCGAAACATTGCGCTTCTGCCCTATACAACGCACTAGCGCGCACACCGGAGGAAATCGTTATGCCAATGATGGAAGTATTGCTCAGGGAAGATATCGATAATCTGGGCGCGCGCGGTGAACTCGTAAAGGTGCGCGCCGGCTACGGCCGCAACTATCTGTTGCCCCGCGGCCTGGCCGTACTGGCGACGGCGTCGAACGTCAAACAGATAGAATTGCAGCGCAAGGCGCTTCTGAAGCGCGCCGCCGTAGAACACCAGCAGGCCGCAGGACAGGCGGAGCTGCTCAAGGATGTCGTGCTCGAATTTGCCCGCAAGGTGGGCGAACACGGCATACTGTTCGGTTCGGTGACCTCGATGGATATTGCCGCAGAGCTTGCCGCAAAGGGCTATGAAATCGAGCGCCGTCGCATTCAGCTCAAGGATCCTATCAAGGAGCCGGGCGATTACGATGTGCCTGTAAAACTGCACCGCGAAGTTACGGCTCTGCTCAAGGTCGTTGTAAGGGACGAGGCGAAGGCGGGGATTGCCGTTCAACCCGCCGCCGAAACCCCGGGCGAAGCGACGACCGCCGAATAAAAAAACGCGGAATACACCGAATACAGGACGCGGAATCCATGAAAAGGGTATTATGCTTTTCGTGAATTCCGTGTCTTGTTTTCCGTGTGTTCCGCGTTTTTCCTTCCCTCTGTGCAGAGGTGAGCGATGGCCAGATCGGGTTCCAGCGGAGATTTCACCCTCGAAAAGGGATTGCCGAGCAATCCCGAAGCCGAACGCGCCATCCTCGGCGCGATCCTCCTCGACAACGGGATGATAAACGCCGCAGCCGAAAGGTTGAGGCGCGAAGATTTTTTCCTCGACTCTCACCGGCGCATCTACGAACAGATGCTCCACCTCTACGAAACCGGCCGCGCCATCGATCCCATTACGCTGCAGGATGCCTTGCGCCGCTCGGGCGAACTCGAACTCGTGGGCGGAACGGCCTATATCGCATCGCTGTTTGACGGTGTTCCGCGCTTCGCCAACATCGACAACTACACGAAGATCGTCAAGGATAAATCCATCCTTCGCCGGTTGATTACCGCATCAAACCAGATTATGGCCACCTGCTTCGACGACGAAGACGAGGCCGAAATAATCCTGGATCAGGCCGAACGCTCCATCCTGGCAATCGGCGAGGAGCGCATAAAACAGGGTTTCGTGCCCATAAGCGAGGTGGCGCGAAAACAACTCGAATACATAGAGGAAATCGCAGGCCGCGAGCAGTTGATAACGGGCGTCGCTACCGGGTTCGGGGACCTGGATTACCTGACATCGGGCCTTCAGCGCGGCGACCTGATAATAATTGCCGCCAGGCCGAGCATGGGGAAATGTCTTGTCGCCGATTCCGAGGTGGTTCTGGCCGACGGTAGTGTTGTAACGATCGAAGAAATTTACCGTCGAAAGTCCGCACAGTTGGTAACGCTTGGCGACGATTTCCGTTTTCGCCTCACCTCGCCTTCCGCCTTTGTAGATGATGGAATCAAGCCTGTATTCAAGTTAACGACGCGGCTTGGACGCTCGGTTGAATCGACCGCTTCACATCCTTTTCTTACAATCGACGGTTGGCGGAAATTAGAGGAATTGCGGGTAGGGGATCGGATTGCAGTACCCAGATGCATTGAGATATTTGGGACAAAGGACATAGATCCGGATCGGTTGCAGGTTCTTGCAGATTCAAGCCGATCCGAAGTCCCGGCAGGTATATTTTCTCTTGCCCGATCACACGTTGCTCAATATCTCAATCGGGTGTTTACAGTTCACGGGCGGGTGAATACTGCTCCTGTGGTGTCGATGAGTTTTGCGACCGGCAGCGAGCGACTCGCGCGGCAGGTTCAGCATCTGCTCCTGCGCTTTGGAATTATCGGTCGCCTCGGTTGGTCCATCAGCGATATTTTCCGTAGTGCGAGAATTAGGTTCGGTACGTCAACTGATGTTGGGACACTTATTACGCCGCGAAGGGGTCGGGAAATTGCTCCGGTATGTCTTACCTGGCGCCTCGAAATCACTCAGGCGGAGTCAGTAAGGAGATTCTTTGCCGAGATTGGCGCCTTCACCGACGAAGAGAATTTTTGTAAGTTGCTCGATCCCTGCATGAGGCTTTCAGAAAACTGGAGACAGAACCATACCGTAGCGAGCCATATTTACTGGGACGAGATCGATTCCATTGAGTACCGCGGTGAAAAACAGGTATACGATTTAACCGTGCCCGAAACGCATAATTTCGTTGCCAACGACATTTGCGTTCACAACACCGCCTTTTGCCTGAACATCGCCCAGAACGCCGCTACGCGCCCGCAATTCAACGGCCGCAAAGCCGTTGTAGGCATATTCTCGCTCGAAATGAGCAAGGAGCAACTCGTTCACCGTCTGCTCTGCTCGCAGGCGCGCATCGATGCGCACCGCCTGCGCTCGGGGATGCTCGGCAAGGAGGACTGGAAAAAACTCGCATACGCCGTATCCGAACTCGCCGAAGCGCGCATATTCCTCGACGACACGCCCGGCATCAACGTGCTTGAAATGCGCGCCAAGGCCCGCCGCCTGAAGAATGAACAGAAAGCGCTCGACCTTCTCATAGTCGATTACCTGCAACTGATGAGCGGTCGCGGCCGCAACGAATCGCGGCAGCAGGAAGTCTCGCAGATCTCGCGCGAACTGAAAATTCTCGCCAAGGAACTGGATGTGCCGCTCGTAGCGCTGTCGCAGCTTTCGCGCGCACCCGAGGCCCGCACCGGAAACCGTCCGCAACTTTCGGACCTGCGCGAGTCCGGATGTCTCGCGGGCGAGAGCCTCGTAACTATGGCGGATACGGGAATGCGCATTCCCATTGCCGAACTTGCAGGCAAATCCGGCTTCAAGGTCTGGGCGCTCAACGAAAATAACATGCAGGTTGAAGCAGCTACCGTCAGCCGTGCTTTTTCAACCGGAATCAAACCCGTGTTTCGCCTCACAACGCGCCTCGGCCGATCTATTCGCGCAACCGCCAATCACAAGTTCCGCTCGATTGAAGGCTGGAAACGGCTTGATGAATTACGGGTGGGTGAAAGACTGGCTATGCCGCGCCGTTTGCCCGGTCCTGAAACCCAGACGATGACCGATGCGGAACTCGCCCTCCTCGGCCACCTCATCGGAGACGGTTGTACGCTGCCTCGTCACGCGGTGCAGTATACGACCAGAGAAGCAGATCTCGCCGAGGCCGTTGCGGATCTGACGCGCCAGGTCTTCGGCGCCGAGGTCGAGCCCCGCATCAAACAGGAACGCACCTGGTACCAGGTTTATCTGTCCTCGACGCGGCGTCACACTCACGGCGTTCGCAGCCGCGTCAGTGAATGGCTGAGCGATCTCGGCGTCTGGGGGCTGAGATCGTATGAAAAACGGATTCCGGATCGGGTTTTTATGCAGCCGGCGGCGGCGATCGGTTTATTTTTGCGGCATCTGTGGGCGACTGACGGATGCATTCAATACCATGGGAGGCTGCATTACCCGAGCATCTATTATGCGACCAGCAGCCCAGCTCTCGCCGATGGAGTACAGACTCTGCTCCTGCGACTTGGAATAAACGCGACGGTGTCTCGCCACACTCAAACCGGAAAAGGTCGTGATCAACTCCGGGTTACGGTCAGCGGTAAACCCGATCTGGAACGATTCATCTCTTTGGTCGGCGCCGCCGAGGCTAATCGATCTGCTCATCTGACCCGGATTGCCGAATTTTTACCAACCTCAAAAGGGAAGACCAACCGTGATGTTATCCCGCGCGGCGTCTGGCCGCAGTTGATCATTCCATCGCTCGGAGGCCATCAATTGAGTTCGCGGCTTCGTTCCGAAATATTCGGCAGCCGCTCTTCGCTCAACACCCTTCAGACTCGGAACCTGACACGCGAACGCGCCGCACGCATCGCCGATGCGCTCAGACTCAAGGCCCTCTCCGCGCTCGCCTCAAGCGATGTTTACTGGGATGAGATTCTCTCTGTTGAACCCGACGGAGAGACGGAAGTTTATGACCTGACAGTTGACGGGCTGCACAATTTTGAGGCCTGTAACTCCTTTCCGCACAACAGTATAGAGCAGGACGCCGACATCGTCATGTTCATTTACCGCGAGGATGTCTACAAACCCGACACCGATAAACAGAACATCGCCGAGATCATCATCGGCAAGCAGCGCAATGGGCCTACGGGCAGCGTAGAACTCGTATTCCTGAAACAGTTGACGCGGTTTGAGGACAAGTTCCGGGAATAGCGGCAATTCTCGGTTCAGGGGAAATAAGAGAGATAACGGAACAAACGAAATGAAACGAAAATGACGGAAAAGGTGAATATTTCCGTAGTTTCCGTCTCATTTCGTTTGTTCCGTTATCTCTCTTATTTCCGTCAGGCTTATTTCCGTCAGGGAGGTCGAGTTTGGAGCAGGAAGGGAAGCGCCCGACGTGGGCGCAGATATCAATACCGTCGTTGCTGCATAATTATCGCGTCATACGCGGGCATCTGTCGGAAGATGTGCGGTTGATGACGGTAGTAAAGGCAAATGCCTACGGTCACGGTGCGGTTGAGTGCGCGAGGGCGCTTGAATCGGCCGGAGCGGATTGGTTTGGCGTAGCGCTTGTCGAAGAGGGAATTGCGCTGCGCGAAGGCGGTATTCGCCGCCCGATATTTTGCCTGGGCGGATTCTGGCGCGGTCAGGCTGGTGCAATCATTGAATACAACCTTACGCCGGCAGTTTACAAAATCGACGCAGTCGAAGAACTGAATGCGCGGGCTGGTGAGGCGGGGCGCACGGTTGACGTTCATCTGAAAGTCGATACGGGGATGGGACGGCTGGGCGTCGGAGTCGAGGATGTCCCCGCATTTGCACGCCTGATTTCAGTCAATGGGAATGTGAAGCTCGACGGAGTGCTTACGCATTTCGCTGACGCCGATTCGGTGGAAACCGGTTATACGAATCGCCAGATAGAGCTTTTTCACTCTGCGGTCAATATCGTGAAGTCATTGGGATTTGATCCCAGGTATGAGCATATGGCGGGAAGCGCAGGCGTGCATGCGCACAGGCGCGGATGGGGCAACCTGGCGCGCGCCGGGGCAGCGCTTTACGGTTTGACGCGCGACGTGCTCACGCCCGCAATCGAGCCCTGGGATCTGCGTCCCGTTATGTCGCTGCATACCAGGATTATTTACCTGAAAAGCGTGCCCCCAGGGACCGCGATCGGTTATGGAAGGACGTTCGTTACACAGAGAGAGAGCCGGATTGCTACGCTGCCGGTAGGGTATGCCGACGGTTTGCGCCGTGCGCATTCAAATAATGGTCGGGTGATTGTCAGAGGGCGGCGTGCGCCGATAGTAGGGCGTGTGAGTATGGATCTGACGCTCGTGGATGTGACTGATGTTGACGGGGTGAGCGTGGGAGATGAAGCGGTGCTGTTGGGAGGGCAGGGAAGCGAAAGGATTTCGGCGGAGGATCTGGCGGTTGAGGAGGGAACCGTGTCGTATGAAGTCGTTTGCGGCGTATCGGCGCGTGTGCCGCGAATCTATCTGCGACCTCGCGTGTATTGACGCCCACAATGCATTAGATCAAAACAAAAGGCCCTGCGGAGTGTGTTTCCGCAGGGCCTTGAACATTTACTTTCTGATTCTGGGTGATTATTTCTTTTTCGGATCAGACGATCCTCCGGCAGCGCGGGAGAAGTTGATCGTCGTCCCGTTGCTGTCGCCGTCCGGATCGTAATTGCTGCTTGCCTGGTACGTATATCCGCTGAGGCTCAGCCCCGTAACAGTAAACGATGCGCTGTGCGTGGCTGCACCTATGTTGTTGGATTCAACAGTGCACTGCCCGGCACTGTTGGTCTTGCACGATTTGCTGCCGACCCACCCGCTCGTGAAATTCCCGGTAACGTTGACGTTCGCAAGCGCCTGATTGCTGGCGTTACGTACCGTAATGGTTACGCGGAACTTCCAGACGCCTGATGCCGAACTTGCTGCACCGTCAAGATCGCTGACGTGCATAGTATTCGACGGAGTCGGAGTCGGAGTCGGCTCGGGAGTCGGAGTCGGAGTCGGCTCGGGAGTCGGAGTCGGGGTCGGCTCGGGAGTCGGGGTCGGAGTCGGGGTCGGCTCGGGAGTCGGGGTCGGAGTCGGAGTCGGGGTCGGAGTCGGGTCCGGTGTCGGGTCGGCAGGCGGATTTGCGCCAACAGCGGCCATTACTGCGTTGTGGGCGTTGACCCGGCCGTTGCCGTAGTAAACATCGACGCCGGCATCGCCGAGATCATTTGCGGTTGATTCGAGAATGGCGCGAACTTCAGCGTTCGTCAGCCCTGAGTTTACTGCCCAAACCAGCGCGGCCGTTCCGGCGACGTGCGGCGAGGCCATCGAGGTTCCGCTCCTGTATGCGTAGTTGTTATTGCCAGACTGCCAGTTGGTGCTGTAGACGCTCTGTCCGGGTGCTGCCAGATCTATGTGACTGCCGAAGTTCGATGATGTCCATCTAACATCATTCGAGGTCGTAGCCGATACGGCGATGGCATTGGGATACGCAGCCGGATAATGCGGCGTCGAAGTGTTGGAGTTGCCCGCAGCCGCGACCACGATCGCCCCCTGTTCCCAGGCGTAATTGACCGCGTTGAGCAGAACCGTGGAGTTGGCCGTTCCGACCAGGCTCAGGTTGATTATTTTGGCCCCCTGATCGGCGGCGTAAATGATGCCGTTTGCGATGGCGCTGTAGGTGCCGGAGTTGCTTGCGTTGAGCACCTTGACCGAAAGCAGCGTAGCGTTCGATGCGATTCCTGCAACGCCAACGGAGTTGTTCGTATAAGCAGCAGCAATGCCGGCTACGTGCGTGCCGTGGCCGTGATCATCCGACGGGTCTGCATCGTTGTTTACGAAATCCCATCCGGCAAGCACCTTGCCCTGAAGGTCGGGATGATTCGACGAGATGCCCGTGTCTACGATTGCTATCTTTACCGTAGGATCGCCCGGCGTTACGTCCCACGCCTGCGGCGCCTGGATCTTTTGCGGGCCGTATTGATAAGTGCCGAAGAAAGGATCATCGGGCGTAGCTTCGCCGGTTGCGATGTAGTCGTATTCGACGAACTCAACCCTGTCGTCGTTCCTGTAGGAATTTAGCGCGGCCGCCGCCATTGCCTGATCGGGCAACTCAACAACCTGAACTCCGAGGGCGGGAATTTCGCCTACGATATTTGCTCCGCTGTTGGCGTGCGTCATGTACTGGCGCCTGGCCTCGACACCCTGTCTGAACTTCACAAGCAGTCGGCCGGGAACGAACTCAGCGGCCGCTTTTTCTTCCTGCGACGCAAGTACATTCCATCCGGCCGTAGCCGAAAATACCAGAGCCGCCGCGAGGATGACTCCCGAAAAACGTATGCTTATAGTATTGATCCACCCAGTATTCATCGTCCCACCTTTCACCTTTCACCTGCCGCCACTGGTCTGGAAAGCCCGGAATCGCGACAGCATCTAAAATCTGGTTTCCTGAAATGATTCACCCAATCCCTAAACCGCTCACCTTTTCACCATCATTTCGCATCGCCTCGGTTTGAACCTTGGCTGATTGCGGGGGCTGTCTTCAATGAGCTTGTTCTCGCTGACTGATTTAGCAAGCACCGTGCCGGACTGTAAATTATTGAAAAATAAGGGTGCAGGATGTGTTTAAGATGCAGGCGGGGGCAATAGTCCGCATTCGGCGGGGAAAATTGCGTGTAATTTTTTCCTTAGTGGACGACTGATATACACTCTACGCGTGAGATCATTCCGCGTTGGTGAGGGGTGAAATATCGGTCATGTCTGCGATCAGGGCGTCTTCAAGGGTGGGAAGATTATCGAAGCCATCGCAGTAGGCCAGGCGGCGGAACGCGACACGCCGGGCTATTTCTGCAAGCTGGGCTATTCTTCGCTTCTCCCAGCCCAGAAAGTGAGGTATACGGGGCAGCATCGAGTGAGTCACCAAAGCGATTATGGCTTCGAGGGGGGTAACTTCCGTTATCCGTACCGTTTCCGCTTCAGTTTTCCGGCTGCGTGTCGGGAGGTAGACGCGGTGGAGCCTCGCAGCTTTATCCGAGTGAGATCCAAGTCCCGAGGTTTCGATCGGCACGATGTATTTTGGCGTTCCCGGTGCAACCTCCGGCAAGCCCGACACCGACCCGAGCAGCCGTTCTGCAACCGTTTTCCAGAGACGGAGATTCGGATGGCTCGGCTGCACATACACCTCATCCCCGGGAATCGCAAACAGCAAATCATCCGACAAACATCCCCAGCCTCTTGATGTCAGAAACGAGGCCAACGTGCTCTTGCCCGCGCCGGGCAATCCCAGAAATGCCGCCGCTTTTCCGTCCCTTTCAACCGCTGAGGCGTGGAGTACCGTGTGTCCTCGTCTTTCAAGATAGTAAGGAAATGAAAGCGAGAAGAAGTCGTGTTCAATCCTGTAAAGCTGCGGCTCGGATCCGCGGGCTAGCGAGATCTCTTCGCCCCCGACGTAGATGGCCTCCTGACCGGGAATCTGTAATATATCGTAATCTACGGTCCGGTAAATCCTGAGAGCCGGTTGGCCCGAAACCGCAAGGAGTTCGCTTTCATAATCGGGTTCGACGGATTCAGGCAGCGGCGCACTCGTGGGCGCATCCCCCAATACAAAACGAAGGTCGGGCGCCTGATCCGTTCTGATCAAGCTGTCCACAAACGGGAAATTGCTTGATACATTGAACCCGCAAATCCGGTATACCGGCCATTTGTTTTCATCGCTTCGTTGCATTGGATGCAATACGCTTCTGGTCAGGAGAAGTGTCTCCTCAGCCATAGTTCTGCGGCTATCGCATAGAAAAACGCCGTATCGTTGTGCGCGCCGTCGAGAAACTTCCCGTAATGGTGCCTCAGCGCCGTTTCATCTACAATTCCGAGATCCGAAAGACGCATGCCTTTCATTATGGCAAGTATTTTCCCGCTCTCGGCGCGCAGGCCGCGGAAGGCGATCTTTCCCGGAGTGATTTTGACGGTTCTGTTGATTACTTCGTCCGGAAGGACGCCGCTATAGGCGTTTCGAACGATTATCTTTTGCACTCCGGCGCGTACCAACTGCCCCGGCGGCAGGCTTGCAACAAACTCCTGCACTCGATGATCCGACAGCGGACAGTGTATCCAGACTCCGAAACGCGATGCCTGCCTTGAAAGTTGCGCAATGACCTGCCGATATGGCCAGGAGTACACGGTCTGTATTAACTGCGCGCGCCCGGGAAGCACCATCATCGGTGCTATTGCCGTTGACGGCAGGGTTTCTCTAACGAGGGTTATCGCTTCCGGCTTCAGCCACTGAACCATTCCGTTATATCGCGGATTGAGCCGGGGAAGGCGCCTCTTGAGGTAAACGGGGGCATAAGCCCGCAACATCGGAGAAATGAAGCCGGCTCTCAGCAATTTTTGAAACGTAATTGTAGAGCGGCGCCGATGTTGTCCGATCTGTCGGAACATCTGCATCCAGTTACCGGTCAACAACAGGTCTGCATATGCCATCCGTACGCTCTCGAAAATCCCCCCCGCTCCACCCTGAACCAGATGAGTTAATTCGTTGCTGCGCACGGCTGCAAGAATCCCGCTCCAGCGCTCCGTAAAATAGGACAATGGCGGTTCGTCGCCGTTGCAGGTTATTTCGTCGGGATCCGAAAGCGGCCACATCTCGTCGGAGAGAACACCTGTAAGCGGTATGCCGAGAACACGCGCGACTTGTTTGCCCGGTTCCCATTCGTTGGATTCGGGCGTGCCCGGCGTTGCAGTTGTAAAACCCGACAATGGCAGTTCCGGATAATTGCTTCGTAAACTTGCCGCAATGCTGTTGGAATCAAGGCCGCTTGTCAGGGTAATGGCCAATTTACCGAATCGCGACAGGCCGCTTACGGCCTCTTTCGTTCGCTCCCGATAGGCGGCTGCATATTCTTCGTCATTCTTGAGTCTAAATAGTTTGCCCGGCGTCAAACGCCAGTAATGACCGTGAGCAACCCCGGTTCTGGTACATTCGAGCCTTGCTCCCGCTTCGATTTGGCGAACATTCTCGTAATACGTCCAGGAATCGGGCGCTACCGTTTCGTTTACATATAATGCCAGTTTCTTCAGATTGAGCCGGGGGGCCTGCGAGAGTTGAGACGCTATGGCCTGAGCGTGCGTCGAGAGGTAAATCGCTTCGGGACGGACCGAGTAATGGATGGTATTGATTCCCGCCCTGTCCCGTACCGCAAGCATCCGTTGCCGGCGCCCGTCCCAAAGTACGAAAGCAAAGGCGCCGGCAATGAGATCCGCCGCCCGGTCCGGTTGCTCCCGGTATAAAGTAACCAGTATCTCTTCATCTGAAGCTTGAGGGGATATACGCGACTGGGTGCAAAGTTCCTCCCGGTTCATAATGAACCCGGAACTCCAGAGTATGCACAACTCCTCACCACTGCATTCGCGTATGGACGTGTGACTGTCTTTATTCCTGATCTCCGGGAATTCGGCGTGCAGTCGAGTCCAGATGATGAGGAGTGGGGGAGCCGATTGCCGTTGCATCGAGGTCTGCGGGGATCGGTCTCAGCGCCGAATCACCATATCGAGCTGAAGAGCAGGAAGTTCTAAATCAAACCACACGATATAGGGGCATAAAAGAGAGATAACGGAACTCACGAAATAAGACGGGACTACGGAAATATTCAACTTTTCCGTAATTTTCGTTTCATTTTGTTTGTTCCATTCTGGGGGGAGGCTTAAAGGAGCGCCGCCTCGCAAGAGGAATCACAACCACCTGTGCATAAAAAACCATCTGTAATCAACCCGTAATCAGGTTTTAATCATGCGCGTTGCGTATCGCTGGTGCCGCCAAGTAACCCATCGTCCGGTCCGAATTGTAAGGCGTTTGTGAGGTCCTTAATCGTGCCGAATTGCGTTAGTACGGGCGCCGCATAGGGTTTTTTCTGAAAAGCTAAAACCTCATCCCGCTCATCGCCGGACAGGGCATTCTCCTGAGGCATTTTATTCATAAACAACCACTCCCGAACTAATCGATGATGAGCATCTCCCGGAAATTTCCGGAAGCCCCGCCATCTTTGCCGTTGCCTATCCAGGCATGCGCCTGAAAGCCGGCGTCATCCTTTCGCACACCGATCCTGAGATTGCATCCATATCCGGCCATGCGAAGAAGCAGGAATGATGCAATCGCCCTGCGCAGGCACGTCATTTCCCACAAATGACCACGGGCTGCGAATTGCACGATCCTTTCAATCCGCGCCCGGTAAACGGCATCGCAGTCAACTGCTGCTCTGAACCCCGTCGCTCTTTTCAGAAATGTAGTCAGTATGTCGAACCTGACCGTCCTCACCAACACATCCGCTACCGGCAGCAACACCCATGCGCTTGCCGCCAGCACCGCTGTGGAGATCCACTCGCGATCGAACCTTGACAGTCGATGTTTCAACCGGCAACCCTGTCGATCAAGCCCCTGGACAGCAACTCACCGACCAGGTTTTCAAGATCGACGCTCAATACGCTCTCATCGACATCATACTCGGCCATCAATACCGGACCGGCATCCTCCAGACCCCGCCCCTCGCTTATCAACTCCCAGAGCCTCGCACCGGTCGGGTTCAATCCAAAGTAATATCCGGTTTCGAGGTTGAGAAGCACCATTTCATCGCCAAGACGCTGATGGACGACTCTTTCAGGGATCTTGTACCGGCCGGATACGCTCACTGCAACTCCAACTGATTCTGATGGCAAAACATAATGGCAGTCGGGGCACGCGCAATCATATAGTTGCACCTATTTGCTGTCAATCCGAAATTTTGCAGGATGCCAATCTCGTTGCAGGAAAGAGAGATAACGGAACAAACGAAATGAGACGGAACAAACGGAAAGTTTGACGATTTTCCCATTTTTCGTCTATTTCCGCTTGTTCCGTTATCTATTTCTTCTCTTTTCCTGTCACATCCGCAATCATAACACCGGGTCAATACGATACTGCGCAATCGGGATTGCCTACGGTCACCGTGCGGTTCGTATAGTTGTTAGTGTTCTTATCCGCATTCTTCTCGAACTCGAAGACAAGATTCATGCTCTTGCCCTTCTTGATTGTTCGTTTTTTGAGGTCGTTTATCAATTGGGACGAAACAATGTTGATCGGTGAATTCGATCCGGCTGCATTGATCCATATGTCAGCAGTCCCAAGTTTGATCTTCTTGAGTTTGCCGTTGGTTGCAACCGGCCAGGCCAGCGTAACTCCATTGACGAACTTGTCGCCCGAAGTCGTGTTCTTGAGCGGGACTATGAACTGTTTCTTGTCGCCCTTGATCCCGGATACCTCTATCCCGCAAGATCCGCCGCCGCCGCCGCCGCCATTTGTCGGGCAGGTAATCGGGGTCTGACTGTCCTGGCCGTCCTTCGAGGGCGAATTATGCGCATCGACGATCGACACCGATCCGAAGTTGGCGATGTTGCCGCCGAAGGCGGCCTTGCTGATCGTCATCTCGTAATACATATCCCATATCCAGGTCGAGAAGGCCGGATTCACGGGATTGTAATTCGCATCGGTCATAGGCGAATTCTGGAACAGGTTCACACCGTTGACCGTGCAGTTGGAACTGCTCGGGCAGAACGAGTTCAGGTTCTTGGCAAGCGAGCTGTCGGGATTGAGTATCCACGCCGAGTTGCCCGTGACCATCGATCCGTCGCCGCCCGTCGCGCCCAGGCTCTTGTAGCCCGATATCGTGCCCGACCCGGTGCTGATGTAGTCCATTGCAAACTCAAGCACCGTCGTGCCGCTCGAGTTCTTGAACCTGAAAACAGTATGGTCGCTGCGTACCAGGTGATTGAACGTGTGCTTGTTCCATCCGACGATGGCGGCGCTGGTGCCGTAGGCGTTGTCGTTGCGCGTGCGCGGATGCGCAAAGCGCACAAACAGATCACCCGATGCCGTCACGTTCCAGTACAGCGAACCGCCCGACCCCGGCGTCGTAGATCCGCTCGGCGGGCACAGCAACTGACCCGTCGCGAACCCGAAGTCCGCCGTTACATCTTCAAGCCCGTCAGGCAACTCGATCAGGTACGGAGCGTACTTGCTGTGGTTGTCGGCGCTCTGATTCGGCCCGTAGGTCTGAACCATATTGGCCGGCAGGGTCGATTCGTCTATCGACACTTCATACGTTCCCGCAACAAGATTCGTGAACTGATACTGCCCGAACTCGTCGGTGAACTCTTCCCATATGTCGCCGTTTTCGTTCGTGAGCACCACCCTCACATTCGGAATACCCAGCTCGCCGTTATCAAAAATGCCGTTGAGGTTGGTATCGACCCACACCTGATTTCCGATGCTGCCCGAGCCCCCGCCCACGGCTTCAGCAAAGTAGCCGTAATCGTAGGTAAGCACGTCCTCCGTCATCACGCTCTGCGTGCGCTGATTGCCGCCGTTGGGCCCGCCGTAATCGAGCGTCTCGATGAATCCGAAGAGCGGTCCGCCCACCAGGAAGTTCGACGCGTCGACCTGGGTGGTGTAGGAGCCGGACGTTACGTTGAATACGTAGAAGCCGTTGATATCGGTGAAGGTCTCGCCGATCTTCACGCCGTTGCTGTTGAGCAGGTTGACCAGCACGCCCGCTATGCCGGGTTCATCGGGGTCTTGAATGCCGTCGGCATTGGCGTCTTCCCACACGAAATCGCCTATGCGCGGCATATCCGGCGCCAGCGGCACGTCGAAGTGCAGACCCACATAGTTGTGAATGTCGAGCCCCTCGATGATCAGCCGCCACCTGCCGGGCGTGACGCTCGTGACTACGTAGTCGCAGTTGACCCCGGCCTGCGCTCCACTTTCGGCGCTGATGGTGAAACGTTCCCATTCTCCCGTGCCCGAGGGGTTGTTGTTCACAAACGTTGCACCGGTGGGCGATACCAGGCGGTAGGTCAGTCCCGGAGGCCCGTCGAGGTAGTTCTGCCCCGCAACGGCGTTGGTATTGAGGTGCGTGCGCTTGTAAAGCGGCTGGTTGAGATCGTCGGCCGGTGCGCCTACGCCCTTGGCGCTGTCGGCTACCGCAGCCGTTCCTACGGCCCAGGGCGGAACTCCATCGGGGGTGTCCGGATCCTTGGTGTCGAGAGAAGCCTGATTGATCGTCTTGTTGTCGAGCAGATAACCGCCCACATCGAAGTCGCCGTCCCAGATATCTATTCTGGTGGCGCCCAACGGAACGATCAGGTTGAACTCCCACGTGCCGTCATAGCGTGAATTGTGGATCCGCGCCATCGTCGTGGTAGTGAACAGATCCGGGTAAACCCTGCCCATCTCGCCGGGATTGGATGCGGTGGGCATCGGCGAACCGAGAGCAGCGGCCGCGATGTTGATCGTCTGATTCTGGAGCAGCGCCATCGCGCCGTCGGTGCGCAGCTTGAATCCGTTGCGCGCTACCGACTGAAGGTTGGCTTGAGTCGGATCCACCAGTTCGATCTTCAGAATGTAGGAATACACTCCGTTGCCGGAAAACGCCGAGGGATAAGACGCATTGGTGATCTGGAGATTGGTCCAGTTGTCGTTGGCCATCGAATCGCCGGCCCAGCTTGTCAGCACCGAGGTTCCGCTGCCATTCCCGAGCGGGTCGGCAATGAGCGTGAGGGTCAGAGGCAGGTTGCCCCGATCCCACATGCCGCTTGAGGACCTGTCCGGACCTATCGAATCGCCGTCGAAAACATCTACGTTAAGCACGGCGGCCGAAGACGCCAGTCCCACCTCTATCTTGGAACCGATGAATGTCGAAAGGTCCTTGCCCGCGACGACAAACATGCGGGAATCGTTCTGATCGCAGCTCGGAAGGCAGGTATAAACCCCATCGTGCTGGCCCTGCATCATCGCCGCGGCTGCTTTTGCGGGCCCAATTAGCGCCTCGCGCAGCGGCGAAACCGATGCGCGGCTCGCTCCGGCGCTTGCCGTCGACGGAGCCGCTACATAGAGCCCGGTTATAAGTGCAAGAAGTACCGCCAGAACAAGATTGGTATTTCGAAGATTGCTGAGTCTCGCGTTCATTTTTCACTTCCTCCCGCGTCATTCCATTCGCGGATTCTGCGGCCATTTGCGGATTCGTCGGGATTTGTTCCCGGGTTGAATCCGTCGCCGGACACACCCCTACTGTGCTGCCAAACAGGTCAAACCCGTACCTTTCGGATCGGTCCGCCGTTTTCGACAGTCTTTATTTCAAGGCGTCAGGGAATTTGGCTTCAGGTGCGATGACCGGCGAGGCAACTCCCGATTGCCGGTAGCGCCGATCCGTACCCTGGATGGAATGGAATCCGGACTGAGGACTGATGGGGGCAACGAGATACTGTCCAAAGCCTTCTTTTCCACTCCCACGTTTACTTTTTTCGCTTCCGATGCGTTATCTGAAACCGGCTTATGCTCCTCAACCATCACTGCTTTCTCTGATTCAAATTTCTCTGCTTCAGATCCTGTCCCGGCTTCATTACGCATTCTCATATTTATTGCGCGTGCAGATCCTAGGGAAACTGATTGAAACTGTCTATCCGTAAAAATACGTAGTTTTGCGGAAAAAACCACAAAATGGCGAAATATTTCAATTTCACCCATCTTGTATTGCGTATTATTCCGCATCGCTCGCCTCTTTTTCTCTATCTCGTTCATTTTCAGCATTCAATCAGCCCTTGCAACTGCGGGATTGTTCATTGCTTCCCGCCAGCGTGTGTAATTTACCGCTTTTCGGGGATGAGTACATCGGCGGAAACACCCATTTTTATGGTTATAGAGGACCAATTTACGCAGTAGTGGGAATAGTTGCGCAGTGCCATAGGAATGGGATTAATGTGCCATTCCCCGGGCGGAGTAGTCTGAAAGCAAAGCCAACACGACTTGCGGCATCACCTCCACGAATGAAAATAGAAGCATAAGTCTTCTATTTTCATGAGAATACTGAGTGTCCGGCTGACGGGTCAGCAATTCCCGGTTTAGGAGGACAGAGAGATAACGGAACATACGAAATGAAACGAAAATTACGGAAAAGTTTAATATTTCCGTTTGTTCCGTATCATTTCGTTTGTTCCGTTATCTCTCTGTCCTCCTAAACCCGGAATTGCTGCTGACTGGTTCGGTACCGGGTTATTTGAGGTCTATGGCGTGTTTGGTGACGAGGTCGGAGTAGCTGTCATAGCCGCCGCGGGCGACTTCCTGAAGCAGCGACGGAATGGTTTGGAGCAGTTGCGTGCTGTAGTAGCCCGGGACGGTTTGCGGCAGGCGGTAACCGAAGCCGCCGCCGAAGTAGCTGCGTATGATTACGCTGCGGGAGTCTGTGGGCAGGCTTTTGAGGTTTTCAGCGAACCGTTCAAAACCGCCCTCGCGCATCAGATAGAATTCTACGTTCGAGGTGTAAAACGCCGATACGCGCAGGCCCCGCGCCGCAATATCCCTTCCCGTCGATACAAGCGCGCGGTTGCCGCCCAGATCGCCTACGACCGGCACCACCATATTTCGCGCCTGCAGATCCTTCAGAAACCTGAAGCCGCTTTCGCTTGAGAGGTAGCTGCCGTGACTTCCGGTGAGATCGCGTTCGAGCAGCAGGTCTCGAAGCGTCGGGTAATATGCGCGGGGCGCGCGGTTGCGGCTCGTAAATCTCAGATCCAGTCCGTCGGCGGCAAAAGCGCGATGAATTCGTTCAATCGTCGCAAGCTGATTTTCCTTCAGTTCAAAACCGAAGGTTTTCAGTTGTTCGGCGAGTGTGCGTGTTGCAGCCGCAAAAAGTTCCGGGTTTGTTTTAACGCCGTCCAGATAATCGACGATCTGCTGTATGCTGCGGGCTTCCCACTGTCCGGTATTTTCGGGCAAAGGTTTGGCAAGCATCAATGCCAGGTATTCAATACGGTTGCGCGATGCGGCGAAAAGCGACTTGAACCACAGGTGCTGAAGCAGGTTATCGGGCCGAATGTCGATGATATAGGCGATTTGCGGGCGGATCTGCGCGATGTAGGAGAAGTTCTGATCCGGTCCGACTCCGATGTAGGCCCCGCCCGCGACGTTGAGTCTGCGCAGTGCGCCGAGAACGTGAAGGTAGGACGCTTCGTTTGAAATGAGGTTGTCGGTATCGAAGTAACCGCCGGCTTCGGACAGATGTTCGGAAAGGCGCGCGAATTCCGCCGCAGTCAGTTTATCTGCGGCGGTCTGAAGCAGCGAACCCGGCGGATTTCGAGTCGTCGATGGTGTTTGTTGCGGTGCGGCTCCCGGGCCTGCGGCGCGATGACCGGCGGCGCAAAGCACGATCAGCAAAAGAACAACACGACGCGACATTCCTCTCCTCCGGCGATTCTTCTCTTCGCAATTGCCTGCGTTTGGGCTATATTGCGCCAGGCGCGACAGAATCACAACCCGGCGCGCGACCGCAGACATACAACCCAGGCATCATTAGCGGCTTGACGATTTGACGACCAAGGCAAAGGAGAACTCATGAAAAAAGCGACTGGCGCCTTACAGGAAAAAGCGGCGCCGAAGAGCCGGAAGACGGCCTCCACGCCCGTTCAAACGCTGGCGATCGACATCGGCGGCACCGGGACCAAGGCGTCGGTTCTGGATGAAGCAGGAAACATGATATCCGACCGCGCCCGTACCGATACGCCCGATCCCTGCTCCCCGGACGTGATGCTCGCTACGATCGAGCAGCTCGTCAAACAACTTCCCGAGTATCATCGTGTATCGGTCGGTTTCCCCGGCGTTGTGCGCAAGGGGCGCATTTATTCCGCGCACAATCTGGGCGAAGAACTGTGGTACGGCTTCAATCTGGGCGAGGCGCTCGAACGCCAGCTCAAGCGACCCGTGCGCGTGGCGAACGACGCCGATATGCAGGGCCTCGGCGCAATCCGGGGCGAGGGCGTAGAAATGGTCATCACGCTCGGCACCGGATTCGGCTCCTCGCTGTTTGAAGACGGTCATATCGCCCCGCACCTCGAACTTGCGCATCACCCGTTCCGCAACGGCGAAACCTACGAGGAACAACTCGGCATACGCGCCCTCGAAGAGGTAGGCAAAAAACGCTGGAACCGGCGCTTGCTGCGCGCAATCAAGGCCCTGCGCGGGCTTACCTGCTACGACCGTCTCTTCATCGGCGGCGGCAACGCCAAACACATCAAGTTCGAACTGCCGCCCGAAATCGAAACCGTACCGAATACGCTCGGTATGATCGGCGGCATATGGCTGTGGCGCGACCGCAGCCACCCGAACACATGAGATAAGAGAGTTGACGAAACAGACGGAATAGACGAAACAAACGGAAAGAAGAAATGCCGTCGTTTTCTTTCTGTTCGTTTCGTCTATTCCGTCTGTTCCGTTATCTCTCGTTCTTTTCCGTTATGCCGCTTTATCTGGTTGCAACGCCGATCGGCAATCTCGAAGACATCACGCTGCGCGCCCTGCGCATACTCGGCGAAGCGGACCTCATAGCCTGCGAAGACACGCGCCGCACGCGACGCCTGCTCGACCATTACCGCATCCTGCGCCCCACCCTTAGCTTTCACGAACACAACGAAACCGAACGCAGTGCAGAACTGGTTGAACGGTTGCTTGCGGGCGAAAAAATCGCACTCGTATCCGACGCCGGCACGCCCGGCATAGCCGATCCGGCTTACCGGTTGGTTGCTGCAGCGATCGCTTCAGGCATCACTGTGATACCGGCGCCCGGAGCGGTTGCCGCTGTTTCAGCATTGATTGCATCGGGGCTGCCCACGGATGAATTTCACTTCGCCGGTTTTCTTCCGCACAAGGCGCAGGCCCGAAGGTCGCGCCTGGAACAATTGAGATTGCTGCGTTCGACGCTCGTTTTTTACGAAGCGCCGCATCGCATACGATACGCGCTTGAGGACGCACTCGAAGCGCTCGGGGACCGTCAGGCGGCGGTAGCGAGGGAACTCACCAAGATTCACGAAGAATTTGTACGCGGGAGGCTGTCGGATCTGATACAGCATTTCCGCGAGCGGCAACCGCGCGGCGAGATGACGCTTGTCATCGCGGGAGCGGGAGATGATAATTTTGTCAGCACCGACAGCGCGTCGCTTTCGGAGCGCGTGCAGAGATTGATGGCCGATGAGGGGCTTTCGCGCAACGAAGCGCTCAAACGTGCGGCGCGCGCGTTGGGAATTTCCAAAAAGGCAGCTTACAGATCGTTGCTGGAGGAGCAGGAGAATGCCGCGAAAGAGGATCATCAAAACGGGGATGAACAACACAACCGGAAGGATCTGGAGGGCGGGGAAGTCGGGGATTGAAACGCTGGTCGTCGCCTTTTGTTTTATTCTGCTGTTGTCTCCCGCAACCGGCGCGCAGTTGCTCAAAACGGGCGAATACGGCGCGGGACTCACGCTGGCCTTCTATCAGTTCGATGACGCGCGATCCAAAGCCGTCTCGGATGTATTCCTTCTGCGCCAGACTTCGTCATCTCCCGAAGAGGAAATCGATTACCTGTCGCGCGCATTTGGAATCGAGGATCTGAAGCTGCGACACACGCGCAGCATAGGACTTCGCGAAAGCGAAAACTTCACCGATGCGACGGCGTTCAATGAAAAGCAGTTCACCTTCAATCTCACGCCGCGCACGATTACGCGCGAAGAGGTGCGCTTCGATATAACGGCCAGCTACGGCGAAGAAAAGATTCTTGAAGCCAAGGACGTAGCGGTCGGGAATTACGAAACCGTAGCCCTGCGCGGCGGTCGCGGCGAATTCGGCGTACGCGAGTTTGCAGGACCGAAGGGCAAGGAAACCGTGCCGGAAACCAGGGCGCTGATCGTAACGGTGACGGCTACGGTAGCGCCCACGCGCGGATTGCAGAACCGCCCGACCGACATATCGCGCCCGACCGATGCTTTCGGATCGAAAGTAGTGCTTGATTCGGGCGACATTTTTATAATGCCCGCGATACTCAACCGCGTCGCGCCGCGTTTTCTCGTAGGCAATCCGCCGAAGGGATCGATCACGCTCGAAGCCGTAATCACGCCCGAGGGGAGGGTGACGAACGTGCGCGTGCTCGATACGCCGGATGCGGCCTACAACGCCCGCTCCATAGAGGCCTTCCGCCAGTACAAGTTCAATCCTGCGCGTCTTAACGGAAAGCCGACTTACGCTACCTACCGCGAAACGATCATATTCGGCAAAACGGAGAATTGAGAGATGACGGAACAAACGAAATAAGACGAAAACTACGGAAATATTCAACTTTTCCGTAATTTTCGTCTCATTCCGT
>JAHBSF010000074.1 GCA_019639255.1 Acidobacteriota bacterium
CATAAAACTCTTAACACAGACGGCCACTGTCTGTATAAGCCCCTATTGTAGACCTGCCATTCCATAGCGGATCAACATTGCAGTCAGGATTTTATCACCTGTTGTCAAGCGCGGCGCGCTGATCTTATACGGACTGTATAAGCCGGATCGGGTCTGCTCCAGAGTACTCGGCGCTTGTACACTTCCTGACGGGTGTAATTCAAAGTGCGACAAACAATCCGGCAAGAACTTGACCAAATCGGAGTCACTCAGCCGTCTTCACCGGCTCAGGAGCGGCGACGTTGCGTCGCACTTTGAATCACACAGAGTTCCATCACCGGCCAACCTGTTGCTTGACAGTACACACGCAAGTGGGCTACAAGAGGCCGGCTTTGCGCCGAAGTTCAAGCCAAAAGCCGAACTTTCCGCTCCCCACGGCTGGAAGTCCCTTCGAATCAGTTGCATCAAACAGGGCAAGAGCAAAGGAGAAAATATGCAAAGAACGAGCAGAGCGGGGTTCCGCCTCGTCATTGCCTGCTGCGTCTTATGGCTGTACGCCGTGCCAGGGTCCGGGATCGGGGCGCATCCGGCGTTCGATGAATTCAGCCATCCGTCGGGCTTCCGGTTCTGGTTGCCCGACGACTGGAAAGTCTCAGCCGAAGGCGACGCACTGTCGGCCGAAGACCGAAAGGGCCTCGCCGCCATCGAAGTCTCCGTCCCGAAAAATATCCGACAGTTCGACAGCGCCATCGACGATATGGAGAAGGAACTCAACCAGACGCTGAAAAACATCCGCTACGACAAACCGGTGGAACAGAGCCTCGGCTCTATCGAGCGGGTGCTCCTGAGCGGCACGGGCGTGGATCGCGAATCGGGCGTCGAGATGGTGTTCGGCTTCGGCATCTACCACAAAAACGGCAAGCTGCTGATCGTATTCGCCGTCACCGCCGCCGAGGTCTACGACGATTACGAAGATGTCTTCATCAAGATCCTCAACTCGGTAAAGTAAAGAGAGAACGCGGAATTTACGGAAAGAGATAGGGGAAACGTCTTCTTTCCGTAAATTCCGCGTCCGTGTTTCCGCGCCTTCCGCGTTCTCTCTTTACTTGCCCGAAGGCGATTGCATAGAATGGTCACTCCAATTCGGAGCGCTCGATCAAGGTTCAACCACAGGAAATCACGATGAAGAAAAAAGAGACTCTCACGCGCAGAAACTTCGTCAAAACGACGGCCGCCGCAGGCATCGCGGCTTCCACCTTCTCAATCGTCAACGCCGAAAGCGTGCGCGGAACGCGCGCCAACTCGATGGTCGAAGTCGGTTGGGTAGGCTGCGGCGGGCAGGGCACGCGCGACGCCTACCTGCTCGAAAAAACCGGCAAGGCCAAAATCGTCCGGATCGCGGATTACTTCCAGCACCGCCTCGACGCGGCTATAAAGGTCGATCCCAAACGCCAGAAGCCCGACCTCGCGGGCATCAATCCGAAAAACGTTCATCTCGGCGTCGACGCCTACAAGGCGGTCATCGAATCGAACGTGGATGCGGTGCTGCTGGTGACGCCGCCGGGTTTTCGTCCCGAACATTTCCGCGCCGCTGTAGCCGCAAAAAAACACGTATTCGCAGAAAAACCCCTCGCCGTCGACGTGCCGGGCTGCCACGAAGTTCTGGACGCGGGAGAGAAGGCCAGGGCGCAGAAGCTCTCCGTAGTAGTCGGCCTGCAGCGCCACTACAGCAAGGCTTATCGCGCATGCAAGCAACTCATCGACGAGGGAGCAATCGGCACGCCCGTGATGGCGCATTCGGCCTGGGATCAGGGCGATCTGTGGAAGGACCGGCGCGGCAAACGCGAGGACTGGCCCTCGAAGATGGATTACGAGGTCGAGCACTGGTACTTCTTCAAATGGCTGTGCGGCGATCATATCGTCGAGCAGAACATCCATAACATGGACGTCATCAACTGGATGCTCGGCGCGCGCCCCGTCAGGGCTTCGGGCTTCGGCGGGCGCCTGGTGCGCACCGACATAGGCGAAATTTACGATCACTTCAACATCGTCTACGAATACTCGAACCAGGTTCTGCTCAACAACACCTGCGTGCAGATCGACGGCGTGCGCGGCGACGTGTCGGAAACCATACGCGGCACCAAGGGCGTATTCACTACGACTGCGGGCAAAGGCGGCACGGGAGGCGCCCGCATCGAAGGCGTCTACGACAGAAAGAAGGCCGAAACGCCGCTGATTTATCACTACGAAGGCGACGACGACAAACACTACGATCAGGAAGCCGAAGCCTTTGTCAACAGCGTGCGCGGCGAGGGCGAGGGCGAGGACAAGTATCGCAACGATACGAAGTACGGTGTAGAGAGCACGTTTATGGCGATACTCGGGCGCGAAGCCGCCTACCGCCGCCAGACCATCGCCTGGGACGAACTCTGGAACACCAACAAGCGACTGACCTTCAAACGCTGAAAACCGGGGAGAGACAACGGAACAAACGGAAAGAAACTGAACAAACGGAAAGCATCAGATCTTTTCCGTTTGTTTCGTTTCTTTCCGTTTGTTCCGTTGTCTCTTTCTGCACACGATGAAGATCGTCACCGCAGCACAGATGCGCCAACTCGACCGTCTGACCGTCGAGCGCACGGGCATCGGCTGGGACATGCTGATGGAAACCGCAGGCGTGCGCGTAGTCGAGGCGATACTCGAAACACCCGGACGCCGCCTCTTCGCCGTGCTGTGCGGCAAGGGCAACAACGGCGGCGACGGCGCCGTCATCGCGCGCCATCTGTGGCTGCGCGGCGCGGCTGTAGTCGATGTATTCCTCCTCGGCCGCATCGATGAAACCAAAGGCGAGGCGCGAACCAACTTCGAGATCGTGCGGCGGCTCGCCGAATCCGGCGCCACTACGGGCAGCGGCGAAATTTCCTTTCGCGAAATAACCGACGAAAACGAAATAGATTCAACGCCCCTTTACCACGATGTAATCGTTGATGCGCTCTTCGGTACGGGCCTCGCCCGCCCGGCCGAAGGCGTTTACGCCGCCGCCATAGACGCCGTCAACCGTGCGAAAAATACGCTTCCCAACACCGTCGCCGTAGTCGCCGTAGACATTCCCTCCGGGCTGCCTTCGGACAACGGCAACATCATCGGCCCAAACGTACGCGCCGATCTGACCGTTGCATTCACCGCGCCCAAACCCGGCAACGTACTGCCGCCCGCCTCGGACGCAGGCGGGCGTCTCCTGGTCGCATCCATCGGCACGCCGTCCGAACTGATTGCGGAAACCGACTCCCGGCTGTATCTGATCGAAGCCGAAGACATTCGCCACTGGCTCGACGCCACCGAACGGCCATCGGACGCGCACAAGGGCTCGGTCGGAGATGTGCTCCTCATTGCCGGGTCGCGCGGTAAAACCGGCGCCGCCGCGCTTGCCGCCGAAGCCGTATTGCGCAGCGGCGCGGGCCTGGTCACCGTCGCCACGGCGCGCTCGGCGCAGGATCTGCTCATAGCGCAGGCGCGCTGTGAAATCATGACCGAGGCACTGGATGAAACCCCGTCCGGAGCCGTTTCCGCTGCGGCGATAGATCGCGCAATGGAACTCTCCGATAAACGTTCGGTCGTCGCAATCGGCCCGGGGCTTTCTTCTTCCGATGAAAGCACGCGCGAATTCGTGCGTGAAATGGTGAGCGCACGGGCTGCGCCGGTAATCCTCGACGCCGACGCATTAAACGCGCTTGCGCCGTGGCCGCCCGATCTGCGCGGTTCATCCGCGTACCCGGTCATCATCACGCCGCATCCGGGCGAGATGGCGCGGTTGACCGGAAAATCGAACGCCGAAGTCATTGCGGACCGCGTAGGGGTTGCGCGCGAATTCGCCGCGACGCATCAGGTCGTCGCCGTTTTGAAAGGACAGCGCACCGTCATCGCCGCGCCGTCGGGCGAGGTATTCATCAATCCTACGGGCAATGCGGGTATGGCGACTGCGGGAGCGGGCGATGTGCTGACGGGTATGACGGCGGGGTTTCTCGCGCAGTCCGAGCACAAGGAAATCGAACCGGCCGTCGATGCCGTGCTCGCAGCCGTATACCTGCACGGGCTTGCGGGCGATGTCGCCGCTGAAACGCTCGGACAACGCGCGCTGATGGCCGGAGACATAACGGGCCATCTGCCGGAAGCGCTGAGGCGTGCGCGTGAACGCGCGCGTGAATAAGAAAAGTTTGGAGCCCTCCGTTTACATCACGCACTCGGCCGAAGAAACATTCGAGCTGGCCTACCGCATAGGCGAACAACTGCGGGGCGGCGAGGTATTTCTCCTCGCGGGAGATCTGGGCGCGGGCAAAACCGTATTCGCCAAGGGGCTCGGCGCCGGACTCGACATCGACCCGGCCGACATCAACAGCCCCACCTTCACGCTCGTCAACGCGCACGATGGGCGGCTGCGCCTGTATCATCTGGATCTTTACCGCCTCTCGGGAAACGCCGAAGAACTCACCCCACTCGGTCTGGATGAAATGCTCGATGATGCATCGGCCGTCGTGGTCATAGAATGGAGCGAGCGGCTAGGCGAGTACCATATTCCGAGGGCGCGCGAGGTGCGGATTTCGGATCTTGGAGGCGATGATCGAAGGATAGTCATAGTAAACTCAAAGAACTTTGTTTACAAAGTACTCAGTCATTGACACTATATATCAAAACTTGTATATCACCCGCGTGAAGACGCTTTTGTTTATCGGATCGAGTCTTGATGACCTGCGGGACTTTCCTGAGGAAGTCCGACGAGCGGCAGGATTTCAATTGTATGCGGTTCAGTGCGGCCTTACTCCCTCGGATTGGAAGCCGATGCCCGGTATCGGCCCCGGCGCGATGGAGATTCGAATTCGCCTGAAGGGAGCTTGGCGAATCATCTGCGTCACAAGATTTGAAAACGCGATCTACGTTCTTCATGCGTTTCAGAAGAAGACGCGTAAGACATCCAAAGCGGATATCGAGTTAGCCCGCAAACGTTACACCGAGATCGGAGAAGAGCAATGAAACAAAAGACGACAAAGTCCAGCGGCAATGTGTTTGTCGATCTTGGGTTTGACGCCGCTGAGGCAGTCGTGCTCCAGATGCGTTCCCGCCTGATCAGCGACCTGCGAATCTACATCGAAGATAACGGCCTGACGCAGGCTCAGGCCGCTGAGCGGTTCGGCATCAGTCAGTCCAGAGTTTCGGACCTGGTACGCGGAAAATGGGAGAAGTTCAGTCTGGAGATGCTCATCACGCTGGAAGCTCGTATCGGCAGAAAGATTCGGATGGAACTGGCAGCCTGAAGAAGTTTCCCGCCGTTTTACATAAAAGAGACAACGGAACAAACGAAATAAAACGAAACGAACACATACGAATCTTTCTGTTTATTTCGTTTTATTTCGTTTGTTCCGTTGTCTCTCTTATTTCTTCGTCGCCAGGACGCGTGCGCGCGTGCGCTCAAGAGTAAAAGTCAATCCCTCCTGCGGAACGCTGTTTACGAAGCGGTTGACTATCCACCCAAGCCCGAACGGCACGCTGCGAGTAAGCGAAATCGTCTCGCACTGAACGTACGTCCCGCCGTCGCGCTCGGCGAATCGCCAGTAGGTATTCATCTTCCACAGAAAACCCGAATCCCTGCCGGGCGGCAGCAGTTTTTCTTCGGGCGTGCCTGCATCCTCGACCTCGGAAATGCGCGTAGTGTGCGCAGAAGACGCCACGCGCGAGGAATCGAGTTGCGTGTAAGTCACCTCGTGCACGGTGTCGAGCACTACAGTGATGACCTTCGTTTTGCGGAAGCGCAGATTGATCCTGAAGTTGTTTGCGTTGCGGGCGATGAGCTTCGAGGCGATGACATCGGGATGATAGTGCCGCGCGTGGTTGTCGTAGTCCTGAATCAGGGCGAGCGTCTGTTGAAGAGTCGCGCCGGGGATGAATCCCGCGCCCGTCCAGTGATGCACAAGACCGTCGGGCACGTCGGTGCGTTTTCCCTGATCTATCACGATGCCGCCTGCGCGCATGTCGGCGTATGCCTTCTGCCGCGCGGCTTCCGGCAGACGATCCACCCACAGAAACCGTCCGGCGTCGCGTATCTCGCCGCCTATCTGCGATTCGCGGGCTCCGGCGTAGCGGTCAAAAGCCGCCACCGTATTCGGTTTCAGATCGCCGACAAACGCCCCATCGCTTCCGCCCATTCCGAGCAGCAATGCGGCCAGGATCAATACCACGTGCAGTTTCATACGCCTAAAATCATACTACGAAAAATCAGGGGAAGAGAGATGTTCGTTTTATTTCGTTTTATTTCGTTTTATTTCGTTTGTTCCGTTATCTCTCTTCCTTCTTAACCCGAGAATTGCCTGGGGGCAATTTCCGTTCCGCCGTTGGCTTTGTTGAGAAGGTTGAGTTTGCCGTGATGCGTATGCAGAAGGGCGCAATCGCCGTCCGACAGGTGTCGGGACGGGATTGCGGGCGACGGATTGTTATCAGTTGCGAGTTGGCGCGGGATGGTTGAAAATCGCTGCGGCATTTTTTTTGCCGCCGCCGCCGCCGACAACCGACTCACGTTGTTGATACCGCCGTGCCGACCATCAATACACCGCTTGTCGAACTGCATCACCACGGACTGCCGCGCGTGGGACCGACCACGGCGAAAAAACTCGCCGCAGAAATCGCCGTCATAGCGGCGCGGCCCGATCCGCGCGAGTCTACTGTGGAAGACCTGCTGCACTATATGCCGATGCGCTACGAAGACCGCTCGCGCCTGGCCCGCATCGCCGAGCTTCAGGACGGCGTTACGGCGTCCATAGAAGTGCAGGTGCGCATAGGCGGCGTCATACCGTTCAAGGGCGGACGCATCAAACTCTACGAGTTCATCGCCACGGACGGCGAGGGGCAGGTGCGCGCCTACTGGTGGAATCAGATCTATCTCGCGCGCGTATTTCATCGCGGCGCGCGCGTAATCCTTTACGGGCTGTGGAAGAAAAATCACCACAAGGGATATTTTGAGGTCGAAAACCCGGAATACGAAGTCCTGCTCGATGACGAGGAAGAAAACGAATCCCCGGAAACGGGCGCGATTCATACATCGCGGCGCGTCCCCATATACCGCAAACTCGGCGACATACGCACGCGCCAGTTGAGATCCGTATTCCATCATCTTCTGAAGAGTCTGGAGGAAATTCCGGAATCGATACCCTCGGACGTAATCCGCCGCCACGCGCTGCTCGGCCGCGATGCGGCGCTGAGGCGCGTGCATTTTCCGGCCGACGACGCCCCGATCGAGCATTACAACGAGGTCAAATCGGCGGCGCATCACCGGTTGATTTTTGAAGAATTCCTTTGGCTGGCAATGGCCATAGGTTTGCGGCGCGGCGAACGCACTGCGGAAACAAAAGGCGCGCGCATAGTCATCGACGAGCGCATAGACGAAGCGCTGCGCGCAATGCTGCCGTTTGAGCTTACCGGAGCGCAAAGGCGCGCGCTCGGCGAGATATTCGCCGATATGACGAGCGACCGGCCGATGAACCGGCTGCTTCAGGGCGATGTGGGCAGCGGCAAGACGATAGTCGCAGTCCAGGCTATGGCGCTTGCAATCGAGAACGGTTACCAGACGGCGCTGATGGTTCCCACGGAAATACTCGCCGAACAGCATCACCGCAACATACGGCGGATTCTTGCGGGAACCGCATACAACGCCGGATTGCTGACGGGCAGTCTGCGCGCAAAAGAGAAGCGGGAAACGCACGAGCGCATCGCTTCGGGGGAACTGAATCTCATAGTAGGCACGCACGCGCTGATTCAGGAAGCGGTCGAGTTTGATCGACTGGGGCTTGCCGTAATCGACGAGCAGCACCGGTTTGGAGTATTGCAGCGCGCAGAAATTCGCCGGCGCGGCCTCAATCCGGATGTGCTGGTTATGACGGCGACGCCCATTCCGCGCTCGCTTGCGATGACGGTTTACGGCGATCTGGACGTTTCGGTGATCGATGAACTGCCGCCCGGACGCACGCCCGTATCGACGCACGTGCGCGGCGACGACCGGCGCGAGAAGATATACGAGTTCATACGCGAGCAGATACGCGCGGGCCGCCAGGCCTACGTCGTATACCCCATCATCGAGGAATCCGAAAAACTCGATCTTCGCAACGCTACCGAGATGTACGAACATCTTCAGCGCGACGTGTTTCCCGAATACCGTCTGGGCCTGCTGCACGGCCGTATGAAGCCGGCGGAAAAAGAAGAGGTCATGAGTGCGTTTGTGCGCAACGAACTGCAGACGCTGGTTGCGACGACTGTGATAGAGGTGGGCGTGGATGTGCCGAATGCAACGGTGATGCTGATAGAGCACGCCGAGCGTTTCGGGCTGTCGCAACTGCATCAGTTGAGGGGCAGGGTCGGGCGCGGCGCGGCCGAGAGTTACTGCATACTGCTTGCCCAGTACGAACAGACGAAAGACGCCAGAGAAAGATTGAAGATCATGGAAGAGACTACGGACGGTTTCAGGATCGCCGAGCGAGATCTGGAACTGCGCGGGCCGGGCGAGGTGATGGGGACGCGGCAATCGGGGCTGCCCGCGTTTCGCGTAGCGAACCTGGTGCGCGATCAGAGAGTGCTCGAAACGGCGCGCCGCGAAGCCGATTACCTGCTGGCGAAACGTCGGGACGATCCCGATACAGCGGCGATGATCGAACGCGTAAGTCGGGAACCGCGCTTTGGACTCGCAGATGTCGGATGAAGAATCTGAACCGATCCGCAATTGATACAAAGCGCGAGACGGAAAGAGAGATAACGGAACATACGAAATGAAACGAAATGAACGGAAAAATTCAATAATTTCGCCGGTTCCGTATGAAGAGATTGTGGGGCGGTTGCGGCGCGTGGGCGAGCGCGTGCGCGACCGGGCGCTCATTGAACTGCGCCGGCAGTCTATGGAAGAACTCTCGGCCGTCGCGTTTGAAACCGCGGCCGACAAGATTTACGTAATCGACCGTGCAGTGGAATCCGTGCTGCTGCCCGCGCTCGAAGAAGAACTCGCGCCGCTTCTGTCGTTTGTGCTGATCTGCGAGGGAGTGAACGACGAGCAGCCGATGGCGTTTCCACATCACACGCCGATCGAAGCGTGCGCCGCGCGGTTGATCATCGACCCGATAGACGGCACGCGCCCGCTGATGTATTCAAAACGCAGCGCGTGGTGGCTGGCAGGAATGGCGCCGAACCTCGGAGATGACACCACGCTTGATGATATAGAACTCGCCGTGCAGGTCGAGTTGCCGACGCCGCGCGCGGCGCTATCAGATACGCTGTGGGCGGTGCGCGGGGGCGGTGCGCGCGGCGAAACCGTGAATCTGTTTACCGGCGAGCGCAAGGAGTTCACGCCGCAGCCGTCGCGGGCCGCTACTGCGCGCGGCGGATTTGCCTGTCTGGTTCATTTTTTTCCGGGCGGCAAGCAGACCCTGGTCGCCATAGAAGAAGAAATCGCCGAGCGGCTGTTCGGAGATCTGTCGGTGAACAAGACGGGGCTGTTTGACGATCAGTATCTGTCTACGGGCGGGCAGTTGTACGAGCTGATGACGGGGCGCGATCGTATGATTGCGGATGTCAGGGGGCTGCTTTTTGACAAGTACCGGCGCGAGGGCCGGCCCGCGGGACACGCCTGCCATCCGTACGACATATGCACGGCGCTGATTGCCGAGGAAGCCGGAGTCATTATTACCGACGGGCGCGGGGAGAAATTAAGCGCGCCCCTCGACACGACTTCAGATGTTTCGTGGATCGGGTATGCAAACCGCGAGATACGCGATGAAATAGAGCCCGTGCTGAGCGAAGCGATGGCGCGGCACGGACTTTACTGAGAGAAACCGCGGAAGACGCCGAATAAGACGGAAATCAGGTGAATGGACATTCTTCTTTCCGTGATTTCCGCATCTGCTTTCCGCGCCTTCCGCAGTCTTTCTTACTCCCGCACGCGCACATAGTGCAGGTACTCGACCGTCGCATCGCGTTTGTACGCGCGGCCGTTGTCTGCCTTGAAGCGTGTATATTTCTGTTTGTAGGTTTTCACGCTTCCACGTTCCCGCAGAATCCGCCGCATTTCGTCAAACCCGATTACGCCCTCGTCGTTATAACTCATCAGTATGCCGGGGACACATCACATTTTTGAGAACAGAATGCATCGCACAGACCTGATGTTGGGACACATGTCTTCGCCCCTGACGGGGCGAAGACATGTGTCCCAACATCAGCGTGCAGGCACGAGATCAAAACTCATCTCCACTGGATGTGATTCAAAGTACGATACAGGGTTGTTTCGCTTGGGGGTCGCGTAGCGACCTGCAGAATGTAGGCCGGCGTTAAAACGCCGACCTCCAATCAACCGTGTACCTTGCGCGGCGTAGCGACGATTGACCATTGATTTGCCGGATTCGCCACGGTGCCCATCGCATTGAGCAGCGAAGCAATCAGATAGAAGTATTCTGTAGTTTTCAGTAGAGGAGAAGATATGCCATCACTTTCCAAACTTGAATTCGAGATGATAGAAGGCGCTTTTCACGATGGATTAGGCACCTATGCTGAGTTAATGCTCGCGAATCAGCTTATCAAGACTGCCCAACTCGATCAGCCACTATTCGATCTCTCTCAGTGCCAATCCAAGATGCATAATGCAATAGCGCGCTTTCCTGCTGCTCACCCACAGAGGGAAACGCTCGAAAACGAAATAATCAGGATTAGGGTCGGTATTGAACACGGGGCATTGGCCCTACTCGACAAAACAGGATCGGCCACTCTTGGGAAGGTTCGCTACGTTGCAAAGGAGGTCGCGGGCGCCAAAGCGGCCGACCTTATTCTCGAATTCACAAACCATCCTCAACTTCCGATATCGGTAAAAACGGACAAATCAGGAAAAGTGGCGGTGGCCGAAGGTCAAACTCCGGATATTGGCGCCAAATGGGCTGCAAGATACTTCAACGTTTCCGAGCCGGAATTGAACCAGATCATCTACGATCTTGGCTTCCCATCGATGAGCGAGATGAAACGCCACTACCTGAATGTTGCAAAATTTGTGGCTCAGGTGCTTATTCGCAAGCTGGGCCTTACGGATTGCCGTCCCACCGACTTCAGCAAGGCAAAAGTCTCAGACATCCTTGCGGCTCGGCACCTTTTCCACCAACTCCTGCGTTTCAAAAAAGGGAGCGATGGAAGTCAGGTCATAATCTTTGACCGCAATACTGGCTATGTGAAGTGGGAATCGCTCCTGGATGGAGTCGACATATATACTTTATCGAACGAGAGAATATCGTTTCGGCCTTCTCGCCCAAGAGCAAACAGACCGATTGGGTCAGAGTTTGGAATCAAAATAGACGGGAAGGCAGTAGTCACATTTCAGATCAAGCATAAACGAGGGGCTGCACGCGAAACGGATCGTCGGTCAGAGTTCTCTGATATCACAACCCGGTTGATCATCTGACAACTCGCACATAGTGTAGATATTCGATCGTCTCATCACGTTTATATGCGCGCTCGCTGTCAGCTTTGAAACGACTATAAGGCTGCATAAAAATCCTGGGTTCGCCACGAAGACTCAAGATGCGATGTACATCTTCGAGGCTTAACAAGCCTTCGTCATTGTAACTGAGCAATATGTGCTTCGTGCGAGCAGTGCGAATCAGATGTTCAAATGCTTCTACTACTGCTTTAGGCTGGCAATAACGACTACGCATATAATCACGTAATCCCGTAATGCCGTAGATCTCAGGAGAATCATAGGAAGCAATCGTTTCCAGCACATGATAGTTCGCACCGTATTGTCGATGGTTATACGGCGGATCAAGATAGAGAATATCACTCTCTATCTGGCCTATTAGTTCATTGGCGTCGAGATTAAAAACCTGACAATTCGTGACGTGATTGTACAAAGTTAATGGTTTCAGCGTGAGTGGCTTCAGCGCGCTCGCTTTGAATTTCTTCAGAAAAGCCCCATAAACACTTGCAGTATTTGCGACCTGGTCAATAGCTTCAATCAGCGAGCACAGCAAATAGAAATACTCTTCACTACTGATAATCCCTTGTGATTTCCAGATTTCAAGCGCCTGGCGAAGCGCATCCGCTCTCTCGGCATTCTCTTCGGTGTAATAAAACCGACTCCCAATCGGACTGTAATTCTGCGTAATGAAACCAGTGGCTCTTGTGAGGTTACTGGCAAATGCGAGAACTTCGATAATAGGATCGGCTATGAGTGTTCGATATTGTGCGATCTCTCGGGCATACTCTTTTTGCAATCCAGAGAAAGCCGGCGGCTCATTGATTTCAATATAAGCCTTGTTAAGAACGTATGAATAATACTGCAGGTCGTTCGCAATAACCCTCAACCCGAGACGTTTGAAGTGCCGGCCGACCGCGCCTGTTCCCGCAAAAAGATCGCATACGACATTTTCACTACCATCGCAAATCTGGCGATAAGTCTGCTCGATGAATGGCAAGAGTGTATGTTTTGAACCTATGTAGTTCATTCTTTTGACGCCTTACCGGGATGATATTAAATCAATGCTGCTTCAAATCAGAAGTAAAGTGCATTACGCCAGCGCCCGCTTCAACACTTCGCCCTGCACGTCCGTCAACCGGAAGTCGCGGCCCTGATGCCTGTAGGTCAGCTTCGTGTGATCTATGCCCAGGCAGTGCAGCATCGTCGCATTCAGATCGAAGACCGATACCGGATCGCGCACGATGTTGTAGCTGAAATCGTCGGTCTCGCCTATGGTCGCGCCGCCCTTTATTCCGCCGCCCGCAAGCCATACGGTAAAACATCGCGGATGGTGATCGCGCCCGTAGTTGTCTTCGGTCAGCCGCCCCTGCGAATATACGGTGCGCCCGAACTCGCCGCCCCAGACTACGAGCGTGTCTTCGAGCATCCCCCGTTCTTTCAGATCCGCGAGCAATGCGGCGGTGGGCTGATCCGTATCGCGGCACTGATTCCGGATCTGCCGCGGACAGTTGCCGTGCTGATCCCAGCCGCGATGAAAAAGCTGTATGAATCGCACGCCGCGTTCTGCAAGCCTGCGCGCAAGTATGCAGTTCGCCGCATAGGTTCCCGGCTTGCGCGCATCGGGGCCGTAACGCTCGAAGGTCTTTTCCGGCTCCTTCGAAAGATCCGTCAGTTCGGGCACAGACGCCTGCATTCGAAACGCCATCTCGTATTGAGCCGTGCGCGCGTTGATTTCCGGATCATTGAAACGGCGGGCGTTATCTTCGTTGAGTTTCGCCAGATCGTCGAGGAAGCGGCGGCGCTGCTCGCGGGCCACGCCCGGCGGGTCCGACAGATAAAGCACGGGATCTGCGCCGCTGTGAAACTTTACGCCCTGATGCTGCGACGGCAGAAATCCGCTGCCCCACAAGCGGTCGTACAGCGGCTGATCGCCCGTATTTCCGGTGCCGAGCGACACCATAACGATGAAAGCGGGAAGGTCGCGGTTTTCGCTTCCCAACCCGTAAGCAATCCACGCGCCCATGCTGGGCCTTCCCGCAAGCTGGAAGCCCGTGAGCGCCGAAGTAATCGCCGGATCGTGGTTGATCTGCTCGGTGTGCATAGACCTGATGATGCACAGGTCATCGGCAAGGCGCGCGGTGTGCGGCAGCAGTTCGCTCAATTCCGCGCCCGAACGCCCGTGCTGCGCGAATTTGAATACCGAGGGCGCTGTAGGAAAACTCGACTGAAAGGCGGTCATTCCCGTAAGCCGTTGACCACGTCGGATAGAGTCGGGCAGGTTCTGCCCGCGATACTTTTCAAGCCCCGGCTTCGGATCGAACAGATCGAGCTGCGACGGCCCTCCCGACTGAAAAAGATAAATGATCCGCTTCGCTTTCGGCGCAAAGTGAGGTGCGGACTGCGCGGCGAAACCGTCATTTCCGAGCAATGATGCAAGCGCAGCGGCGCCGAGACTCACTCCCATACCGCCGCAGAACACACGCCGCGACCTCAGGATTCCCGGGTCTTCTCCGCCCTTTGCATCCTTTCCGTATGTTTCGTTTTCTATTCCGTTTGTTCCGTTATCTCTCTTCATTGCCGCGTTACCGCTTCATCCAGGTTGAGCAGCAGGCTCGCCGTGGCCGTATAACCGGCCGCATCCGCCGCATCCATCTGCAATTCGACGCGTTTTTCGCCCGTTGCGAGCAGTTGCAATGCCGCTTCGGGGCGCTCCCGGAAATGTTTGATCTGCGCGTGCAGGTTATCCAGCAATATGCGCAGTTCGCCCTCACCGGGTTGCCGCGCAGTCAGCAATCTGAAGGCCCATTTCAACCTGTCTTCGGGCGCGACGCCGCCTTCTTTGATCATACGCGCGGCGAGCAATCGCGCGGCTTCCACATAGGCGACATCGTTCATCAGATTGAGCGCCTGAAGCGGCGTATTTGTGCGCGGTTCGCGCACGGTGCAGTTTTCGCGCGCCGATGCATCGAAGATATGCATCCCCGGCGGCATCACCGTGCGTTTCCAGTAGGTGTATATGCTGCGCCGCCACAAGCCCTCATCCTTCGCCTGATCGTATTCGGTCATGTTCGAGAAGACCATGTCTTTGTAGAGTCCCGGCGGCTGATAGGGCTTCACCGACGGCCCGCCGAGTTTTTCCACGAGCAGCCCCGATGCAAACAGCGCAGAATCGCGAATCATTTCAGCGGGCAGCCGCAATCTCGGCGCGCGCGCAAGCAGCCGGTTTTCCGGATCTTTCGCAAACACATCCGGCGCAATATGCGACGACTGGCGATACGCGGCGCTCGTAACAATCAGCTTCAGTAATGCCTTTACATCCCAGCCGAGTTCGCGAAACTCCACCGCCAGCCAGTCAAGCAGTTCGGGATGCGTGGGCGCTTCGCCCTGCTCGCCGAAATCTTCGGGCGTTCGCACCAGGCCCGCTCCGAAAAACATCGACCAGAAACGGTTGACCGCAACGCGCGCAGTCAGTGGGTGATCGCTGCGCACAAGCCATCGCGCAAGTCCCAGACGGTTGTTGGGTTCACTCTTTGCAATCTGCGGCAGTACCGAGGGCGCGCCGCGTTCTACGCGCTCGCCCGGCATATCGTACGCGCCGCGCTTGAGCACATATGCGGGACGCGCTTCAGAAAGTTCCTGCATAACCATCACGGTGGGCAGTTCGGCTTCGAGGCGCGATCTTTGCCCGCGCAGGTTGTTGATGTCCGCCCAAAGCGCGCGCATCTGGTCCGGCGCGGCAATCTCCCAATAAGCGCGACGCAGCTTCAGGCGCTGCGCTTCGGTTCTTTGCGCAGGCGGAATGCGCGCTATGCGGTCGAGGGATTCGGGTGTAGAGAGGATCGCGAGTTCTTCCCTGTCCGGCACGGACTTGTAGATCCGCACCTCGTCGATTGCGCCTTTGAAGCGGAATTCGGGTCCACCGCCCCCGCCTATGCGCAGGTTTGCGTTTGCATCGCCGAAGGTGCGGAACAACCGGCCGAGGTTGATATTCAGCCGCGCCTTGCGGCCGTTGACGTAAATTCCCGCCTTTTCATACGGCTCGGTGCTGTCGAATACGGCCACGACGTGATGCCATTTCCGCAACTCCAGCGCTTCGGCCGTCTCTGTGCGAAACGCGTCGTCGGCCCATACGCTGACGATGTTGAAATGCAGTTTGCCGTTGACGAAAAACAGCCCGTAGCCGCGCCCTTTGGGCAATCCGCCGTCGGTTTCACCGGCTGCGTCCTGCATATGAGTGACGATTGCGCCGCTCGTGGCCGATTCGGGATAAAACCAGGCGGAGATTGCAAACTGATCCTTGTAATCCCTCAACCGGTCGCGGAAGTTGAAATTCGCCGTTTTGCCCGCATCGTAAAAAACATTTCCGTCAAACGCCGCACCCCTGCCCGTAGGAGCATCGACATAACGCGCCGCGCCGTTTTTGAATCCGATCTCGTCTTTCTTCTGCTCGGCTTTCCTGATGGGCGTCACTTCGGGTTTGGCGGGATCGATCTGTTCGGTAGCGCCGATTACGGGTTCTGCGCCTTCATCGAGCGGATGATGCAGAACGAGATTCTCGCCGGGAAACCATTGCAGCGATTGATCCGCCAGCGTTCGCTCCCAGCGTCTTTCCTGCGCGCGATGCCGCACGGCGAGCGCAGCCAGACGATTCCTCGCCCTTTCCATCGCACGATCCAGACGCGCAAGTTCTGCGGCCTGCTCGCGCGTGGGCGCCACCATCCAGGGCGGCGAATTTCCGTAATTGCTCGCGCGGCCGTCTTCGGCGATGTTGTTGAAATAGGCGTAAAGGCGGTAGTAATCGCGCTGCGATATCGGATCGTACTTGTGGTTGTGGCATCGCGCGCAGCCCACGGTCAGGCCCATAAAGACCGTAGAGAAGGTATCCACGCGATCGACCACGTATTCGACGGCGTACTCTTCGGGCACGATTCCGTCTTCGGAGTTGGTACGGTGATTGCGGTTGAAGGCGGTGGCGAGACGAGTTTCCATCGTCGCACCGGGGAGCAGGTCGCCGGCGAGCTGTTCGATGATGAAGCGGTCGTAAGACAGGTTCCGGTTGAAAGCCTCGATGACCCAGTCGCGCCAGCGCCACATGCTGCGCTCGCCGTCGATCTGATAGCCGTTGGTATCGGCGTAGCGCGCCGCGTCGAGCCACCGAAAAGCCATGCGTTCGCCGTAACGCGGACTCGCAAGCAGCCGGTCTACGACTTTTTCATACGCATTCGGGGCGCGATCGGCGAGAAACGCTTCGAGTTCGGCGATGGTCGGCGGAAGCCCCGTCAGATCGAGCGTGACGCGGCGCAGCAGCGCCCCGCGATCGGCTTCGGGCGAGGGCCGAAGATTTTCGCTTTCGAGCCGCGCCAGGATAAATCGGTCTATCGGATTGCGGACCCAGGAAGCGGCCTTGACTTCCGGCAGCCTCGGACGCGACGGCGCAACGAGCGCCCAGTGCTCTTCCTGCGCCGAAGCGGAGAGGAAGAATAACAACGGAAATAACGAAATGAGACGGAAATAACGGAAAGAAACACTTCGGCGCCTGCATTTCCGTATGTTCCGTCCCATTCCGTGTATTCCGTGGTTGCTTTTACCAAAGATAGCGATTTGCTTCGATCAAAGAAGCAGCGATCCTGCGCCGCGCCGACACCGTATCGATCGGGCGCAGCGGAGCGAGTCGTTCAAACGCGGCCCACAGCGGCGACTTGTCGTCCCCGTCCGTCACTGCTGCGGCGAACTCTCGCGCAAGATCGGCAATGCGCTCGGCCGCATCGCTTGCGTAAACGCTCGTCATCTCGATCGCCGCGCCTGCGGCATCCGCGCCGCGTTCGGCTACAAGTTTTTCCGTGCGCAGACAGGCGCTTTCGATCGCGTATACGTCGATCATCATATCGGCGAGAAGCCCTACGACCTCCTGCTCCTCTGCGAGCCCCTCGCCGTATTTGCGTGCGGCCGCATCGAGCGCGATGAGCGTCGTGGATTTTGCGTCGCGCAGCGTATGCCTGACGTATTCCGCGCCGCGCAGGTCGAGTGCGCCGAAATCCGTGCGGTAAAGCGCATCGTCCATTGCGCGCGCCGCGACTTCTCCAAGAGGCCATTCGCCCCTCGCAATGCTCTTGAGCAGTCGCGTGGGAATGATCGTGCGGTTGATTTCGTTTGTGCCCTCGTAAATGCGCGTGATGCGCGCATCGCGGTAGGCGCGCTCGGCCGGGTAGTCCTGCGAATAGCCGTAGCCGCCGTAAACCTGCACGGTTTCATCGGTGACGTAACTGAGCGCTTCGCTCGTCCATACCTTGATGATCGAACATTCGACGGCGTACTGCTCGATGGCCTTCAGAGCCTGCATCGGGTCCGAAGCGTCTACGGTTTCAAGCGCGCAATCGATTGCCCCGAGCGTGCGCCATACGAGCGCGTCGCCGACGTAACACCTGACGGCCATCTCTGCGAGTTTGCGTTTGATCAGGCCGAAGCTTGCGATCGAGCGGCCGAACTGATGGCGCTCGTTGGCGTAGGCTACGGCGTTGTTGAGAGCAAGCTTTGCGCCGCCGATGTTGCGGCCGCCGAGTTTGAGCCGTCCGAGATTGAGAATATTGAACGCTACGACGTGCCCCCTGCCGATTTCGCCGAGCACGTTTTCCACGGGCACGCGGGCGTCTTCGAGCATAAGCGCGGTGGTGGAATTGCCGTCGAGTCCGAGTTTCTTTTCTTCCTTGCCGCTGACGACGCCGGGGCCGCGCTCGACGATGAAGGCGGTGAACCGCTCGCCGTCTACCTTGGCGAACACGATGAATACATCGGCGATGCCGCCGTTTGTAATCCACATCTTCTGCCCGCGCAGCGTGTAATGGGTTCCGTCTTCGGAAAGCACGGCCTTTGTCTTTGCGGCCATCGCATCGGACCCGGAGCCGGGTTCGGTCAATGCATAGGCGGCGATGAGTTCGCCGGTTGCGAGGCGGGGCAGATATTTTGCGCGCTGTTCCGGAGTCCCGAAATATACGATGGGCAATGTCCCGATGGTCGTGTGCGCGCCGAGACTGCCGCCGAAGGACGGCATAAGCGCGATCTGCTCGCCCACGTAAGCGGAACTGACCTTGTCGAGTCCGAGTCCGCCGTAGCCTTCGGGGATGTCGACGCGCAGCAGATCCAGTTCGCCGGCCTTGCGCAGCAGGTCTACGGTAACCGACCAGTCTTTAGCATAGATCTGTTCGGAGCGCGCCAATACTTCCTTGCGCATGAATTCTTCGGCGACGCGTGCAAACATCTGCTGTTCTTCGCTGATGTCCTCGCGCGTGAAGACTTCGGCGGATGAACGCTCCTCGAAAAGAAAGCTCCCGCCCCTTGCGGCTCTGATTTGCTGTTCTCTAGCGCTCATCTCGCTCCTCGCTGATTGCGGAATCGGCCGCCGTCACGACGCGCCCTTTTTTGACGCGCAGATTCAGATCCTCGCCCACGGCTTCGTAAAATATGCGCCCCTGCATCATCTCGTCGGTGGTCTTTTCACCCCAGCGCACGGCGGCCGCCGGATCGGGATTGAACCGGTTTTTTGCGCTGTTGTCGTAGGTTCCCGTGAAGTCGACCTGCGTGCCTTTGGGCACGCGCAGCGGAGATGTCAGCACGTAGGTGCGCTGCCAGTTGAAATCGTAGCGCGGCACATCGATGCCGATTTCCTCGCGACCGTCGGGATAGGTGAGTTTCATGACGTAGGATTTGCCGCGCAGATGCATGTGTACGTGGTAGAAATGGATTATCGCGTCGGCGTCGAAGGTCTTTTTCGCCGTCAGCGAATAGTTCGGATCGCCGGGCGGAATCTCTACATCGCGCCGGTCGCCGAACAGCACACGCAGATTTTTTCTGATGGTTCCGTCGGCGAAGTACAGACCTACGCGCGTTTCATCGATTGCGTCCGTGTCCGTGGGCGCGTAGTGGACCTGTATGCCGAGGCGCACCCCCTTCGGAATTCGCACGCCGACGGCTTCGGGCAGGAATACGGCTTCGACGCCCGGCGCCCAGCCCGCCATCATCACAGTGCCGCGCGCTCCGGGATCGAAATCGCCCGCAATGAAACCTTCCTCGGGAACCTTGAACCCGGGCGGGACTACGTGCGTGTTGGCGTGATGCACGACCTTGAGATTTCCGGGACGCGTGTCTACGGAGCGAATCCACACATCTTCCGGAAACACATAATCAAAAACGAAAAACGAATACTGATCGCGTTCGCTTGCGCGCACGGTGTAGGGCTGTTTGACCTTGAGCACGAGATCGGGTTCGCCCTTGGCCCAGGCCCGGTCATCGAAGCTGCGCGGCGGCGGCATATCTTTGGCGTTGCCCTTTGGAGCGCCCGCGTCTACCCATTTGACGATCGCAGCGATTTCGGCGTCGGTAAGGCGCGGATCGTTCCGGTAGCGGCCGAGCGGGCCGGCGGCGTGAAAGGGCGGCATCTCGCGCGAGGCGACTTTTTCACGGATCGAGCGCGCCCAGGGGCGGGATTGTTCATAGGTTGAAAGCGCCATCGGAGCAACGCCGCCCGCGCGATGGCATTCCTCGCACCGCGCGCGGAAGATCGGCGCAATATCCTTGCTGAACGTTTCGGCGCCCAAGGCCCCGGCTCCAGGCGCAACAGCCCAGACCGCCGCCAACAGGCAGCCTAACGCCGTCAACACAATCGTCTTCTTCATGGATTTCCCCTCCGGAATTGGTAGGACCAACATAGTCCGAAGCCTCGGCCAAAATCAAGAAAATACCGGACAAACGCAAGCGTGCGACCTTTTCCATTTGCTCCGTTTGCTCCGTTTGCTCCATTTGCTCCGTTTGTTCTGTTTATTCCGTTTATTCCGTTGTTTCTCCCGGTTTGCCCCCTCCCTCCCCCCAGGCGTCGTTCAAAATTTTGAATTTCAATTCATTTTTTCAAACAACCGCGGGCGCACCGCTACAGAATTCCAGCTCCCATTTACACCCAAACCCCCGGAAGTCCAGCAAGGATAAAGAATTAAATTCTTAATATACTCTTATTTTGAAGCGGCATTTCAATTGCCTTGTAACAGCGACAAAAGTTTGAGTTCCGGTCCGGGCGCAGGACTGCATAAACGGAATCGGAACGAATATCAGGCCGACAGGTATGGAGGTCGAAAAGAAAATGAAGAGAATAGAACGGATAATAAGTTCATTCGGGGTAATGCTGGTGTTGGTTGGAATGTTTGCGGGCGCGGCGCTCGCGCAATCGACTACGGCGACCATTTCGGGAACGGTAACCGACGAGCGGCAGGGAGTGCTGCCCGGTGCGAGTGTAACGATGCGCAACGTCGGGACCAACATCTCGCGTTCGGTTACGACCGACAGCGAGGGGCGTTACCGCATAGTGAATCTGCCCGTAGGGCTGTACGAACTGAGCATCGAGGCCAAGGGGTTTTCGCGTTACGTGCGAACGGGCATCGAGCTGATACTGAATCAGGCGGCGGTTGCGGACGTGACGATGAGGCCGTCTTCGGTCGAGGACGTGGTAACGGTTACGGAAAACGTATCGCTGCTCAACACATCGAGTGCGGAAGTGGGCGTGCGGTTTGACTCCAAGCGCATATCGGAGCTGCCCGTAGCGACCAACCGCAACGTATTTCTGATTGCGCTTTCGGCGCCGGGCGTAAGCGAGTTGGGAAGCGGTCAGAGCGGATTTGCCAACGGTGCGAATTTTTCGTCCAACGGCATGCGGCTGCGCTCGAACAACTTTATGATCGACGGGCAGGACAGCAACGACCCGAGCGTATCGGGCGCGCAGCAGCCCGTAAACAACCCGGACATCGTGCAGGAAATCCAGCTTGTCACCAACCAGTTCACCGCCGAATACGGGCGCAACTCGGGATCGGTGATGAACATCGTGACCAAGAGCGGCAGCAATTCCTTCCACGGTTCGGGTTTCTGGTTCCACAACGGAAACAAGCTGAACGCGCTCAGCAATCTCGACAAGCGCGCCGGAAGGACCGAGGCGCCGTTCCGCATCGAAAACCAGATCGGCGGAACCATAGGCGGCCCCGTGATCAAGGACAGGACCTTCTTCTTCGGCTCCTATCAGCGGTGGACCGACCGCCAGCTCGGTTCGGGCTTCACCCTGAACGGCGCGCCGACCGAGGCGGGCCGTCAGGTGTTGCAGCAGGCTGCGGGCAACCGTCCGCAGGTGGCGGCGCTTCTGAAGTTCCTGCCCGCGGCGCAGTCGCCCATCGGCAGGAACGCGACATTCACCGTCGGCGGTCAGACCTTCACCGTGCCGCTCGGATCGCTCACGGGATCGAGCAGCATTCTGTTCAACAACGACCAGTGGTTGACGCGCATCGACCACAACTTCAACGAAAACCACAAGCTGAACGGGCGGTATATGTTCAGCGGGGGCGAGAGTGCGGGCGCCGGTCAGGTTACGCCTCCGGGACTGACGACGGTAAATCCCTCGCGCACGCAGGGCATAAATCTCGCGTTTACGAGCGTTCTTTCTTCGAGGCTGGTAAACGAGGTGCGGCTGTCGTGGCAGCGGCTCGGCACGCGCACTACTGCATTCGATTCCTCGTCCGAAGAGATTCCCTCGCTTGAAATCTCGGAACTCGGACTCACGGGATTCAACGCCGCTGCCAACCGCACGGCGATCGGGCTTGCGGTGAACCTGCCGCAGTTCCGCTTCAACAACACTTATCAGATTCAGGACAACCTCTCCTACACGCGCGGAAGCCACGCCATGAAGTTCGGCTTCGACGTTCGTCGGGTCGAGGTCAAGAGCTTCTTCTTCCCGACCATCCGCGGACTGCTGCGTTACCCGTCGCTTCAGAGCTTCGTGGATGATCTGGCCGAAGCCGCCAACATCAACAAGCCGCTGGCGGGCGGCGAAGAGCTGCAGTACTATCAATGGCACGACGTCTTCTTCTACGCCCAGGACGAGTGGAAGATCCGGCCCAACTTCACGCTCACCTACGGATTGCGCTACGAGACGCCGGGCAACTCGATTGCGAGCCTCGTGCCTCTCAGCCAGCGCATCGTAGCGGCGGCGGGCGGCGATCAGCGTTTTGCGCTTTCGCCCGTGCCCGAGCGCGATACCAACAACTTCCAGCCGCGCTTCGGCTTCAACTGGAATCCGCGCACTTCGGGCGACGGAATTCTGGGAATGATCACCGGAGGCGACAAGCTCGTTGTGCGCGGCGGTTACGCCAGAACCAACGACTACGCGTTCATCAACATCAACCTGAACATCGCGAGCGCCTTCCCGTTCGTGGCCGCTATCAGTCTGCCGGCGACGCTGCAACCGAACGGCGCGGTGGCGATTGCCAATGCGTTTACGGCGCTGCCCGCGGCGCAGCCCGCGGGTCTCGATCCGAACCAGTTGACGCGCACGATCGTGGGCGAGGACTTCCGTTCGCCGTACGCGGATCAGTTCAGCTTCGAGGTATCGCGCGAGATGTCGCGCGACGTCGTAGCGCGCATCGCCTACGTCGCAACCAAGGGCGCAGCGCTGTTCCAGACCATCGACGGCAATCCGCGGCTGCCGAACTCTACGGTCAGGGTCGATCCGTCGCGCGGAGTAATTCGTCTGCGCGCAAACTCCGCCGCCTCGATCTACCACTCGATGCAGGTGAGCGTCGACAAGCGGCTGAGCCAGAACTTCAGCGCCGGCATCCACTACACGTGGAGTTCGTTTATCGACGATGCATCGGAGATCTTCAATCCGTCGAGCGGCGAGGTAGCCGTATCGCAGGATTCGTTCAACCGTCGTGCGGATCGGGCCCGGTCCAGCTACGACCGTCCGCACCGCTTCACGGGCAACTTCGTCTACGAACTTCCGTTCCTGCGCGAGCAGTCGGGCGTTGTAGGAAGGCTTGCGGGCGGCTGGCAGCTCAACTCGTTCTTCACCTTCCAGAGCGGTGCGCCGTTTACGGTTCTGAACGGATCGGATCCCACGGGAGCGCTTGCGGGCATCAACAGCCTCGTAGGCGACGCGATCCGGCCGAACCTGAACACGAATCTGCCCGTATCGTCGATGAACATCGTCGAACTGCTGCAGGCGGGCGGAGCGTCTTTGTTCAGCCGGCTGAGTGGGACGCAGCGCGTAGGCAACGCGGGACGCAACATCCTGCGCGCCGACGGGATCAACCGCGTGGATCTTGGAATCCTGAAAAACGTCAGGGTATTCGAGGGCCACACGATGCAGATCCGCGCCGACATGTTCAACGCGTTCAACTCGCGCGACTTCGGCATCCCCGAGGGCCGCGTGAACTCGGCTGCCTTCCTGAATCAGTGGGGCACCAACGGCGGCAACCGCCGCATCATCATGGGCCTTCGTTACATCTTCTGATCCCCGGGATCGGGAAAACAAACCGCGGATAGGCGCGGGACAAAAAGAGAGATAACGGAACAAACGAAATAAGACGGAAATTACGGAAATATTCAACTATTCCGTAATTTCCGTCTTGTTTCGTTTGTTCCGTTATCTCTCTTTTTGTCTCATGCTGAAAGCAGGGATTCGGCTGCCCGAACAATCAGCCTTTCGCGCTTTGCGAATCGCTATGAGATGCCACAAAATATGGCGGCCACGAATATTCGGACGCTGTTAAGGAGCCTAGAACCATGCACCAAACCCTGCTGATGCTTTCACTGGCGCTCGCCTGCTGGTTCGGACAAGGCGCACCGGCAAGCCGACTCATCGAGGCGAAGCTCGAAACCCGCCTCGTGCCGAGCCCCCTCGAATATGCAGTCCTGCTGCCCGAAGGCTACGAAACCGCAAAAGAACCCTTCCCGCTCCTGCTGTTTCTGCACGGCGGCGGCGGGGACCGCACTTTTCTTGCGCGCATGCGCCCGGTAATCGACGAAATGTGGAAATCGGGCGCGCTGCCGCCCGCCGTTGTAGTCACGCCGAGCGCGGCACGCTCGTTTTACATGGATTACAGGGACGGCTCGCAGAAGTGGGAAACCTTCATCGTCACGGAATTTCTGGATCATCTGCGAAACAGCTTCAAGGTATCGCGCGAGCGCAAGGGGACGCTGCTGTTCGGCATCTCTATGGGCGGGATGGGGGCGCTGCGGCTGGGCTTCAAACATCCGGAAAAGTTCGCCGCAATCGCCGCGATGGAGCCCGGCATCGACCCCGTGCTCAAATGGAAAGACCTCTCGCCGCGCTACAAGTTTTATCGCCCTCAGGAGTTGATGGAGACGATTTTCGGCAAGCCCTTCGATGAAGCGTACTGGGAGGCCAACAACGCAGCCGCAATCGCCCTCAACAGGGCCGATCAACTGCGCGCTTCGGGCCTCGGCATCTACATCGAAGCCGGCGATGAAGACTTCTTCTACCTGCACGAAGCAACCGAGTATCTGCACCGCATACTGTGGGACAGAAAGGTTCCGCACGAATATCATCTGGTGCGCGGCGCCGATCACGTCGGGCGCACGATCCGTCCGCGCGCCGCCGAAGCGCTCGGTTTTCTTGCGCGCGTGCTCGATCCGCCGCCGCCCGATCCCGAAGCGGAAGAAGCGCGCAAGCGTATTGAACCCCTGAAGAGGCTTGCCGGAATAAAAGACTGAGCGCCCCCTGGCGCGGAAAACACGAAAAGTAAAACGAACCCCCAAACGGGAAGAAAGACGAAAATGATCGTTCCACTCAACGAATACGACTTTCTCAAACGCGCGCTCGCCGTATACCCCGAACGCGAAGCAATCGTAAGCGGCGATCTGCGCCTGACCTACCGCCAACTCGGCGAACGCGTGCACGCCTGGGCGCGCGCCATGCGCGAACTCGACATACGCAAGGGCGACCGCGTAGCCATAATCTCGCAGAACAGCCATCGCATAATCGACGGCTTTTTCGGCGCGCCGCTCATAGGCGCGGTATATATGCCGATCAACTTCCGGCTCGTAGCCTCCGACTTCGAGTACATACTCAACCACGGCGGCGCGCGCGTAGTCATAGTCGAGGACCATCTGGCGGAAACCATAGACGCAATCCGCCCGCAACTCACGAGCGTCGAGCATTTCATCATCAGCACCGACGACGCTGCGGCGCGTCCGCCGGGATGGCAGGATTACGAGATGCTCCTCGGCAGCGCCACGCTTTCCGAAGTCGTACCCGCCGATGTCGATGAAAACGACACCACGACGATTCTTTATACTTCGGGAACCACAGGACGGCCCAAGGGCGTATGCCTCACGCACCGCAACGTATACCTGAACGCACTCAACTCGATCATCGAATTCGGACTGCGCGATACCGATACTTACTTTCATACGCTGGCGATGTTCCACTGCAACGGATGGGGACTGCCATATGCGGTAACGGGCGTCGGCGCGCGTCACGTAGTGGTGCCGAAATACGAGCCGGGCGCGTTTTTTGATCTTGCAATGAAAGAAGGCATGACGTTCGCCTGCATGCCGCCGACGATGATCAACATGGCGATGAATCATCCGTTGACCGATGAGCAGAAGGCGGCGCTGCCGCGCGCGCGCATCGCGACGGCCGGGTCCGCGCCGCCGATGGCGCTGATTCAGGCTATGCAGGAGCGATTGGGCTGGAACGTAACGCAGATTTACGGATTGACCGAGACCTCGCCTTTTCTGACCGTATCCCGAATCAAGCCGCATATGCGCGACTGGCCCGCACAAGACCGCTACCGCGTGCAAACCAAAACCGGCTACCCGATGCTCGGCGTCGATCTCCGCGTAGTCGACGACGAGGGGCGCGACATTCCGGGCGACTCTCAGGCCGTAGGCGAAGTCATTGCTCGCAGCAATGTCGTTATGTCGGGTTACTGGCGGCAGCCCGAAGCTACCGATGCCGTAATCGTCGACGGATGGTTTCATACTGGCGATATGGCTACGCTCGACGATGAGGGATTCATAGAGATCGTGGACCGCAAGAAGGATCTGATCATATCGGGCGGCGAAAACGTCTCGTCGATAGAAGTGGAAGGGATGCTCTACAAACATACGGCGGTGCTCGAAGCGGCCTGCATTGCGATTCCGGACGAGAAGTGGGGCGAGGCTCCGGCGGCGATCGTAGTATTGAAACCGGGCGCGGAGGCGAGCGAAGACGAGATCATAGATTTTTGCCGCGAGCATATGGCGCATTTCAAATGCCCGCGCTCGGTCGCATTCGTAGATGCGCTGCCGCGCACGGCTACGGGCAAGATCCAGAAAAACCAGTTGCGCGACAAGTACTGGCAGGGCCGGAGCAGGAAGGTCAATTGACAGAGCAAACACAGACCGCGGAACGCGCGGAAACGGGACGCGGAATTCGCGGAAAATGGCGCAATCTGCTGTTGCTCTCGGTTGTAGAACTGCTGGTTATGGGATTGTGGTTTTCGGCCTCGGCGGTCGTTCCGCAACTGGGTGTGGAATGGGCGCTGGACGACGCGCAGAAATCCTGGCTTACGATGAGCGTGCAGATCGGGTTTGTCGTCGGTGCGCTTGCAACCGCCGTATTCAACCTCGCCGACCGCATATCGAACCGCGCGTTGATAGGAATATCGGCCGCCTTCGGCGCGCTTTTCAACCTTGCGATTCCCGCCTTTGATGCGGGTCCGGACGTTGCGCTTGCATTGCGCTTTCTTACGGGGATTGCGCTTGCCGGTGTATATCCTCCGGGCATGCGAATGATGGCGACGTGGTGCAGGGAAGATCGCGGCTTCGGCATAGGGCTGCTCGTAGGGGCGCTGACTTTCGGTTCGGGGATGCCGCACCTGCTCAATGCCGTCCCGCTTTTCGGCGCATCGGGCATGCCGCCGTGGCGCGCGGTGCTCGCAGTATCCTCGGCGCTCGCGATGCTGGGCGGAATCATCGCGATGTTATTCATCAAACCCGGGCCTTATTTGAGCGCGGCAGCGCCTTTTGACTGGCGGTTCGCCGGGCGCATATTCACAAACCGCGCAACGCGCCTTGCGAATTTCGGCTACCTCGGCCATATGTGGGAACTCTACGCAATGTGGGCATGGACGCCGCTGCTGCTGCTTGCAAGCTACGAGGCCGCGGGATGGTCCGCGCGCGGGGCCCGTCTTGCGGGATTCGCCGTGATAGCAGTGGGCGCAGCCGGATGCATCATTGCGGGAAGGCTGGCCGACAGGCTCGGGCGCACGACGGTAACGATTGCGAGCCTCGCCGTATCCGGTTCGTGCGCGGCAGTAGCGGGTCTGTTTTATTCATATCCGTCGGCGTTGACGGCGCTGTGTCTGGTATGGGGATTCGCCGTAGTCGCCGACAGCGCGCAGTTCAGCGCCGCGGCAAGCGAACTCTCCGATCCGCGTTATGTGGGTACTACGCTCGCCATGCAGACGAGCATCGGATTTCTGCTGACGCTTTTCACGATACGTATGGTGCCGCCGCTGGTTGAATCGACCGGATGGACCGTTGCGCTTGGAGCGCTTGCGATCGGGCCGGCATTCGGAATTGTCGCGATGGCGCGGCTGCGCGCATTGCCGGAAGCGATGCGGATGGCGGCGGGGAAAAAGTAAGAGGAATCGCAACCATAATCCGGAAATCCGGAAGTTTGTCGAATCAGA
>JAHBSF010000075.1 GCA_019639255.1 Acidobacteriota bacterium
TCTCTTGAGTCTCACTCTTTGTACCAATCTTCTGTGGTCCGATTTAGAAAATAATGTCGACAAATTACGATGTAGTGATTGTAGGCGGCGGTCCTACGGGACTGGCCGCCGCCGTTTATACGGGGCGGGCGCTGCTGAAAACGCTCGTGCTCGAAAAGCAGGTACCCGGCGGACAGATTGCTCTTACGGCGGCCATAGACAACTATCCCGGTTTCGCCGACGGCATCTCGGGCTATGACTTCGCCCAGAATTTTCTACGTCACGCCGAGCGCTTCGGGGCCGAGGTGCGCATAGGCACGGGGGCCACCAAAATCGTACCCGAAGCCGACAGCTCGTTTACGGTCGAACTGAGCGACGATACACGGGTGAGCGCGAAGGCCGTGATACTTGCCATGGGGCGCCATCCGCGCATGCTCGAGGTGCCGGGAGAACAACGCCTGATCGGCTACGGCGTCAGCTACTGCGCAACCTGCGACGGGGCTTTCTTTCGGGATGTGCCGGTAGCTGTAGTGGGCGGCGGCAATTCCGCCGTCGAAGAGGGGCACTTTCTGACGCGTTACGCTTCGGAGATCCACTCCATACACCGGCGCGACCATTTCACCGCGCAGAAGATTCTGATCGAGCAGTACATGCACGCGCCGAAAGTCAGGCCCGTATGGCATTCGGTCGTTGAGGAGATTTACGGCGAAAAGGAAGTCGATGCCGTGCGTGTGCGGAATCTGCAAACCGACGAAACGACCGAGATTCCGGTAAAGGCCGTATTTATTTTTATCGGCTGGATTCCGAATTCGGATCTTGTAAAGGATCTGGTCGAAACCGACGAATCGGGGCGCGTGGCGGTGAACGAACTGATGGAGACGCGGGTGCCGGGGCTGTTTGCCGCAGGCGACCTTTGCGTGCGTCCCATATACCAGCTCGCCAACGTCGTCGCCGACGGCGTGCAGGCTGCCGTTTCGGTCGAGAAATATCTCGAAACCAGGAAATAATTTGAGTCGGACGCAAGAGAGATAACGGAACAAACGAAATAAGACGGAAACTACGGAAATATTAGCCTTTCCGTAATTTTCGTCTCATTTCGCTTGTTCCGTTATCTCTGTTTGATACCGGTTTTACTTATGAATCTCGCAATCATCGGAGCGCAATGGGGCGATGAGGGCAAGGGCAAGATCGTAGATCTGCTTGCGCCGCATTTCGATATCGTCGCCCGTTATCAGGGGGGCCACAACGCGGGCCATACTGTAATCATCCGCCGCGACGGCGTAGAACAGAAGTTCGTGCTGCATCTGATTCCTTCGGGAATCACGCATCCGGGCAAGGTGTGCGTAATCGGCAACGGCGTGGTCGTATCGCCCGAGGCGCTGCTCGTAGAGATGGACGAACTGAGGGCGAAGGGCGTAGAGGTCAACGAACGGAATCTGCTGATAAGCAACCGTGCGCATCTGATTCTTCCGTATCACGCAGCGCTCGACCGCCAGATCGAGGCGCACCGCGGCGGCAACGCCGTCGGAACCACTATGCGCGGCATCGGTCCGGCTTACGAAGACAAGATGGCGCGCCGCGGGCTTCGCGTCGGCGATCTGACCGATCCCGCTACGCTCGCGGAAAAACTCTCGACGACCGGCAAGCAGGCAAGCCGACTGCTTACGAGTCTCGGCGGCGAACCGATTGACGAAGCGAAGCTGATAGACGACGGATTGCGATGGGCCGACAAACTTGCGCCGCACGTGGCGGAAACGGCCTACTTTCTGAACAATGCCGCGCGCGAGGGGAAAACGTTGTTGTTTGAAGGCGCGCAGGCGACGATGCTCGATATCGACCACGGCACCTATCCGTTCGTAACATCCTCGAACTCCTCGGTGGGAGGCGCGTGCACGGGCGCCGGAATCCCGCCGCGCCTGGTCGGTTTGACGATCGGCGTCATCAAGGCCTACACCACGCGCGTGGGCGGCGGCCCCTTCCCCACCGAACTCGACGACGATATGGGCGAACTCATACGAGCGCGCGGCGGCGAATACGGCGCATCGACGGGAAGGCCGCGCAGAACGGGCTGGTTCGACGCCGTCATTGCGCGCTATGCGGTTATGATCAACGGACTCGACGCGCTGGCGCTGACCAAGCTCGACGTACTCGATGAACTCGATGAACTCAAGATCTGCGTGGGTTACAGAATCGATGGACGCGAAACCGGCGAGGTTCCGTACGACGCGGGGTTGATGGCGCGGGCCGAACCCGTATACGAGACGTGGCCGGGATGGAAAGAGCGCACCGTGGGCATATCGCGGCTTGAAGACCTGCCTGCACGGGCGCAGCAATACATCAGGCGGCTCGAAGAGTTGTCGGGCGCGCCGTTCGGATTCATTTCAACCGGAGCCGAGCGCAACGAAACGATCATCGCCGCCGACGTGCTCAATCGATGCGGGTGGGAATTGAGCGTCTGAAAACCAACCGCAGATCATCCGAGTTCGACGCGGACCAGCGTAATCAGGCGCGCGAGCGCATTGCGGACCGTTTCCGTATCGGGGTGGCGCAGAATTACGTAGCCGTCGCCCTCGTAACTCTTCGACGGTTCGGCGCCAATTTCCGGAAGTTTTACATCGGTAACGAGCGAACCGATTTCGCGCTCGGCCTGATCCAGACCGTGTATGGCCCTTATGCGGCCGCGGCCCTGCCCGCGCAGGTAAGCGGCGCCTGCGGCGTACTTGCGTTCGGGCGGCGTGAATTCGTCAAAGATCATCAATTGCGCCCAGGCCGCAACGGCGTCGAAATCGTTTGCGCGCGATATGAGCGTCGTAATCTGCGCGCCGGGAGGCCGCGCTCCCACCTCCGATATTGCAATTGATCCGTCGCGCCGGCGGAACCATTCGAGATGACTCAGACCGGTTTGCATGCCCAGCACTTCGAGCGTGCGGAAGGCGACGCGGCGTATATCGTCGTATTTCGGATCCTCGATTTCGCGCGGCAGCAGCAGCGCCCATTGTATCCACGGCTGGCGCAGGACTTCGAGCGGCGTAGGCGAATAATGCGTAAGCGAGTGAAAGACGGGGCGGCCTTCGAGAGAAAACGTCTCGAAGGAATGCTCCTCGCCGGTGATGAATTCTTCAATCAATACCGGCTGTTGCGTTGACGGAGCGCTTGCCGCCAGGGCTTCGGCAAAAGCTTCGGCGTCGTCTGTGCGATAGGTGGATTGCGCTCCGGCGCCGGCCGGGGGTTTGACTATGAGCGGGTAGCCGATTTCGCGCGCAAAGTCCCAGGCATCGGCGGCGTTTTCTACAAGCCGGTGATGGGCGCAGGGCAATCCGGCAAGCGCGAGCATGGTTTTCATGCGAGCCTTGTCGCGGAAGTTGTGCGCAGCTTCGACGCTCAAACCGGGCAGACCCAGATGCGCGCGCGCTTCGGCCAGCGGCACCTGCAACTGCTCTACTGCGCCGAGGAGCCGGTCGATGGGGCCGAGTTGTAAGGCGAGCGTGTTTGCAGCCTCGATGAGCTGATCGGTCCGGAATGCGTCGGCGACTATGCAGTGTGCGGCGATTCGCGCCCGCAACTCGGGCGAAAGCCGTTCGACGGGTTCCTGCGTTATGAGGCCGAGCCGTATGTCGAGGGCGGCTGTGGCGCCAAGAAATCGCACGGCGTTTTCGGTGAACCACGGAGATGCGTAGATGACTACGGGCATGACTTCCTCCGGGGAAAAAGAAGAGAAACACCGGAACAAACGGAATAAAAACGGAACAAACGGAATGTATGAATCATTCCGTTTGTTCCGTTGTTTCTCCTGAAAGGTACGGGATGGTCATCGGGCCTTCGGGCAGCACGGCTATCGGGGCGTCGCGACCTATACGGTCGAGTTCTTCGGCGATGCGGGCCGCGATGTCATCTACCGGTTCGAGGTGTGCGCGGCGCACCTCTTCGGCCGGGATTTCGCTGTAAAGCCCGACTCGCGCCTTCAGGCAGACCATTGCGTGAAGTTGCGCTTCCCACTGATCGTACATAGAAAAACCCGGCGCCAGTATCGTATCCAGAATCGCCTGCGGCGAGATGTGGTCAAACAGCAGTTTCCGGTAATTGCCGTGCGAGGGGAAACCGTCGTTGCAACGCGATGCGGCAATGATCAATCCGCCGTTTTCTACAATCTGCGCTGCGGCCGACATCCCCTTCACGGTTTGATACAGGTTCTGATCGAGGGGGTAGCCGCTGTTTGTAGTAACGACTATGGGAAACGGTTCGCGCACGCCTATCATTGCGGTTTGCCGCGCAAACTCGCATCCGGTTTCGTGAGCGGCGACGGGGTGGCCGCAGAAGTAACTCGTGATTTCGCGTTTGTCGTTGAGAGTGACGTTGATGCAGAAGTCGACTTTGAGAAGGGATGCGTTTGCGCGTATCTGCGACTGCGTCGGGTTGCCTTCGAGCCGGCCCCAGGTAGATCGCGCATCGCCGATGACCTCGGCGCGGTGGTAATGCATAATCGACGCGATGTCGGCCACGGCCGGAAAGATTCCCTTGTATCCGCCCGAAAATCCGGCCATAAAGTGCGGTTCGATAAAACCGAGCACGATGCGTTTGTCGGCTTCCACATAATGACGGTTGAAATAAACATCGCGCCCGTCTGCGGTACGGCCCGCCGGAAGCATAGTCGCCGGGTCGTGCGAGTTGTGGTTGATTATTCGGAAGCGTTCGAAGATTTCGGGGCCCACCATTGCGGAGAGTTCCTCCGGCGTATTGACGCGGTGCGAGCCGGTGCCGTTGATGATGGTGAAGTTTTCTTCGGGCACGTGAGCGAGTTCTTCAAACAGCCAGGGCAGCAACCGGCGGGAGGGAAGAGGCCGCGTAAGGTCCGGAATGACTACGGCTACGCGGTCGCCCGCCCCGACGAGGCTTTTAAGCGGAGGCGACCCGATCGGATCGGTTACGGCGGCGCGAAAGCCTGCGGCTTCGTCTGCGAGTCCGGGCAAGCGGCGCGGGGCGAGTATGGCGACGCGTTCGGACGGGATGTCGACCGCCAATCCATCGCGGCCGTATTGCAGATTTACGCGCATTGAAATTCTCCGGTGAGGGTTACTCCGGCGGCCGTGCAGCGTCGAGCCGGCCGAAGCGGCGCAGTTCGGGCCATTTCAGCGCCGATGCGATCACGACAATTATTGTTCCGACGCCCCCGCTTACTACGGAAAGAACCGGGCCGATCAAGGCCGCGACGCTGCCCGACTCGAAGCGGCCCAGTTCGTTCGAGGCGTTGATGAACATGCCGTTGACGGCCGAGACGCGGCCGCGCATGGAGTCGGGCGTAAGCGTTTGCACGAGCGTATGACGGATTACAACGCTGATGTTATCCAATGCGCCCGTGAGGAACAACATCAGGAGCGAAAGCGGGAACGAGCGCGATACGCCGAAGATGATGGTCGCCGCGCCGAAACCCGCTACCGCCCACAAAAGCGTTCTGCCCGCGCGCCGCATAGGCGGCAGATGCGCCATCAAAAGCGCCATCGTCACGGCGCCGAAAGACGGAGCGGCCTGCAACCACCCGAGGCCGGTCGGACCTACCTGAAGAATGTCGCGCGCATAGATCGGAAGCAGCGCCACCGCGCCTCCGAGCAGTACGGCGAACAGATCGAGCGTCATGGTTGCGAGCAGCAGTTTCGTATGCCAGACGTATTTGAATCCGGCGGCGAGGGCTTGAAAGTCGACTCCGCTTTTTTTTGCGCCGTCGGGGGCTTGCGTTGATTGCGTCGGGGACTGTTCGGCGCGGTAAGACCTGTGGGTAAGCAGTGCGAGCATGGAGATGTAAAAGATGCTCGTTGCGGTTGAGACGCAATAGACGGCTGCGGGGCTGCGAAACAGGGCGATGAGCGCGCCGCCGAGCGCCGGGCCGGCCATAGAGGAGAGTTCGAATCCGCTCACGCCCCAGGTGACGGCATTGGGGAATATGGGGCGAGGCACGAGCTGTGGCATCAGGGACGAGCGTGCGGGGCCTTGCGCGGCGCGGGCAACGCCCGAAACAAACAGGCACAGGTAGATCCAGACGGGGCCTGCGCCGAGAAGCGTTGCGCTCAGGAGTCCGGCGGCGCTTGCCGAAGCGAGAAGCGACGCGTACATCAGCAGTTTTCGGCGGTCGTAACGATCCGCGGCGTGACCCGAGGGCAGCGCAAGGCCGAGCATCGGGATGACCTGGATAAGGCCGACAAGGCCGAGGGCTAGAGCCGAACTGGTCTGTTCATAAAGCTGCCAGCCTACGGCTACCGTCTGCATCTGCACGCCGAGTACAGAGGTCAGATGGCCTGCGAGAAAGAGCCTGAAGTCTCTGACGCGCAACGCGGCGTAAGGATTGCGTCGGGATTCGGTAAGCGGAGGAGGATCTGGGGACACTCAATCAAGAAATTGAACGCTCGAAAATGCAGGAGAGAATACGGAACAAACGGAATGGATGATGTAGATTCCGTTTGTTCCGTATTCTCTCTTTACTTATGCGGATGAGAGGACTCGAACCTCCACGGAATTGCTTCCACAGCGTCCTGAGCGCTGCGCGTCTACCAGTTCCGCCACATCCGCGCGAACCGCTGCATACTACTGTGGCGGTCGCCGGACTGTCAAGATGTGCGCAGTGTGGGAGAGGATTGCACCCGGTACGTCAAGTAAGGCATCAAAAACTGGCGTCGGGAAATGAATCAGTGTAGAATTGCAAACCGCTTTGAGGCCGCGTGCTGGTCGCGCGGGCTGCGAACCATCCTCCCGCCACGGCCACATCGAGCGGGAAAGATTGCAGCAATCGTGCTTCAGCGGAGGCTCGGGATAATATGATCAAGTGTTACCACTGCGGCACTGAGAATCTGGACGGATCGGAGTATTGCGATGAATGCGGAACGAGGTTGGTGCAGGCGTCTATGCGAACGCCGACCTATGTACCGCCTCAACCGCCGCCGCCGCCGCCGGCATTCACGCGCGATCCGGTGACGCCGAAAACGGCCGTGCCGTTTGCGCCGCCGCCGCCGCCGCCGCCGGCGCCCCGATCGGGGTCGATGCAGGCGCCGACCGATTCCGGGCGGCAGGCGATCGTTTCGCCGCCGCCGCTTGCGCGTCCGTCGTCGAATTCGCACGCGGAAGCGTCGTCGCACTCCGGGCCTTCTGCACACGCGCAGCCGGCGCCGGCGTCGGGCGCGCCGGTGGATGCGCGCGCGCGCCTGGTCATCCAACGGGGCGGAAAAGTGGGCAAGGAGTTTCCTCTGGCGGCTGAGGAATCGCTCATCGGTCGGTGGGACGCCGACGGCGGCATATTCCCGGATGTGGATCTGGATCAGGACGACCCGGAGGCGAAGGTTTCGCGCAGGCACGCGCGCATACATTGCCTGAACAGTCAGTATCTGATCGAGGATCTCGGCAGCACCAACGGAACGTTTGTCAATCGCGGTCCGCGGCTGTTGCCGGGGACGCGGCAGCCGCTCAAGAACGGCGACGAAATCATCGTCGGCAAGACGTTCCTCAAATTCGTCCTGAACTGAGTCACGTGAATCGAGTCGTTCGCCTGATATGCCATTCTGTCCCGAATGCGGAGCGCCCACAACCGCCGGCGACCCGTACTGCGGCGAGTGCGGCGAGTTGCAGGAGTTATCGGATCGAGTACCGGCCGCTGTGCGGGGGCCGGCGAGCACAAGTATGACCGGATCCAGAAACAATCCTACGGGGCTGCAACTCGGCCCAGGCACGCTGCTGCGCGACCGCTACAAGATTCTGCGCCGCATAGGCGGCGGCGGCATGGGCTCGGTCTACCTGGCCGAGGACGTCACCTTCAAGCGCCTGATTGCGGTCAAGGAAATGATCGAGATGTTCGCCGACGACTCGGCGCGCGAAAAGGCCATCGCCGATTTTCAGCGCGAAGCCGAACTTCTTGCGCACCTCGATCACCCCGCGATACCCACGATTTTCGATTACTTCTTCGACGATTCGCGCGGCCGCTACTACCTGGTGATGAAATATATCGACGGCGGGGATGTCGCCTCGCGCCTTCAGGCCGTGGGCGGCAAGGTCGACGAACCCACCGTTTCGCAGTGGGCCGTGGAAATCTGCGACGTGCTCGATTACATACACTCGCAGAATCCGCCGATCATCTACCGCGACCTGAAGCCGGCGAACCTCATGCTCGACGCGCGCGGGCGCATAATGCTTGTGGATTTCGGCATAGCCCGCTTCGTGGCGCCCACGCAGAAGGGCGTTACCGCGATAGGAACGATGGGTTACGCTCCGCCGGAATTGTTTGCCGGAAACGTGGAGCCGGCCTCGGACATATATTCGCTCGGGGCGACGATGTTCCATCTGCTTACGGGGCAGGATCCGCAGGACAATCCGCTGCTGATTTTCGATTTCACGCGCAATCCGAAGCCGCGCCAGATCAATCCCGAGATTTCTTCGGAGATGGAGGCGATGGTGATGAAGGCCGTCGAGCACAAGCCCGAGAGCCGCTACACCACCGCCCGATCCTTCGGCCGCGATCTGAAGAAACACTTGCGCACCATGGGGCGCAAAAACGCGCCCGATGATTCCTCGGATATCATCGATCCGCCGGTTTCGAGCGACATCCGGCACTGCATTCACTGCGGTCACGAGATGGCAACCGACGACATCTTCTGCGCCTTTTGCGGGCAGCGGCAGGTGACGCGGCCCACGGCCAAGCTCGTCGTTGTCGGCACAAGCGAAATCAACGCGCAGTTTTCGATCAACGACGACGGCGAGAGCCTGATCGGACGCACGGATCCGAACCGGGGCATACGGCCTGCCGTGGATCTGTCGCGTTACGATCCGGCGGCGCGCGTGTCGCGCAAGCACGCAAAGATAGTCGCGCAGGGCAATCAGTTCTTCATAGAGGATCTCGGCAGCGCAAACGGTACGTTCGTCAACGGGCAGGTGAGGCTGCCGCAGGGCAAGCCGCACGCGCTCGTAAACGGCGACGAGGTGCGGCTCGGAGAGACGACGCTGAAGTTCGTCGTATCCTATTGAGCCGCGCTATGGCAGCAGCCCCCACAACGAGCCGGGCGCCCCGGCGCCGAATTGCGGATGCGCCGGAATACCGCCTCGCGAGCATCGGACTTCGGTGCAGCGCCTTCCTGCTCGACTACATCCTTACAATGATTGTTCCGGCCATTACGGTGCTCATCGCCGTATCGGTCAAGCGCCGCCTGGGGCTTCCGGGCGCTGCCAATACCATTCTGCTCGTCGGATACGCGGCGACGACTGCACTGATATTGTTCAACAATATCTACCTCTGCAAACGCGACGGACAGAGTTTCGGGAAGCGCTTCATCGGCATTCGCATTGTGCGGGCAGACGGTTCGCCTCCGGATTATCGCACTGCAATCATTCGTCATTTGATCGGGATTCCGCTTTCTGTGCTGTGCGGCGGCCTGGGCCTGTGCTGGGCGCTGTGGGATGCGCGCCAACAGGGCTGGCACGACAAACTTGCCGGCACCCTGGTGGTGAAGCAAGCCGGGGACTGAACAAGGAATACGGAACAAACGGAATAAAACAAAACATACGGAAACAGCAACGACAGTGCGGTTCTTTCGTATGTTTCGTTTTATTCCGTTTGTTCCGTATTCTTTTTTGATTTAGGATACTAAGCACTCACCACTATCGTAATCGTGGGGGGCGCGATGATGATCAACTATTGCGGATATTGCGGTGCATCCGTGCGCGGCGACACAAGGTATTGCCGGCAATGCGGTGCGGAAGTCGATTTGGACGTCCCCGGCGTTTTGGGCTCGTCCGATTCCGCCGAATCCGCACATTTGCGCCCGCCGGCGGCGGTTCCCGTTCCGGACCCATCGGCCGCGGTGAGGGCTGCTTCGCCGGCAGAAGACACGGAAGCGCTGGAGCACGCCAACCGGCGCCATCTGCGCCTGGTGAGTTCTGCGGATTCGCCCGACGAAGAATCGGATCGGGCTACGGGTGCAGATACGGGTGCGGCGCAGGCGGAGCGACCGGCGCGAGCCGCTGACGCGCTGGCGGCCGCCTCGGGTCTGGCGAGTGCATCGCCCGGGGGTGCGCGCATCGGGCGGATGTTGATCGTTTCCGCCGTGGCGCTGCTCGCGATTGCGGCGCTCGGTTATTACCGCGAGAGTTTGCCGCTGCTTGTCTCCGATGCGCGCGAGCGCAACCTCATAACGCCCGAGGAGCAGAGCCGGCAACTGATCCGGCTCGGCGAGCAGGATCAGGATCGCGGCGATTTTGAATCGGCGATGGCTCATTACAAGGAGGCGCTTGCGCTCACTCCGCGCTCGATTACGGCGCGCCTGCTGATGGCGCGCAGCCTCCGTGCTCTGGGGCGAATAAACGAAGCACTCGCGAGTTGTGCGGCCGTGCTGCGCGAGGATCCGCGACATCTCGACGCGCGGTGGCTGATGGCCGAGATGTACCATATGCAGGGAAACTGGCGCGAAGCCTATCATGAGTATCAGCGAATCATCGCACTCGATCCGCAGAGCGCGGCGGCGATGGTGGCGCTGGCTCGAATCGAGGATCATCAGGAACGCCAGACCGGGCGGCCCGCGGCCCGCAATGTCGCCGAGCGCCGGTACGAGAATACGACGCAGGCGGGGCCGCAACTTCCCCCCGTGGCGCCCCCATCGGCCGCAACCGCGCCGCTTGCCGTCGTGCAGCCGGGAGCGCCGGGAGCCGATATCGCCGCACCGCCCACTTTCTGGAAGCAGTCTCCTGAAGACGAGGCCGCTCAACGGCGCGTGCTTGTCGAGGATCACTATGATCGGGGAATGCGTTACTACAAGATTCGGGAGTACGCCGCCGCGATATCTGCTTTCAGGGACGTTCTTCGCCTCGCTCCGGAACGGCGGGAACTCTATTATCTGATGGGTCTGTGCTATGTGAACCTTGGACAAAAGCAACTCGCCTACGAGAGTTTCCTGAAATCTACTACGGGCGGATATGCAGGCGTCGCGGCGGAGGCGGCCAGGAAACTGGAGAAGGAACTGAACAAGGATATGGCGAAAAACAAGCCTACGCCGCAGGTCGCACCGCCGGCCGAAATAGGGCTGCCGCGCCGGCCTACGATTCACAGCATCAACAAACAACCTTAAGCAGAACACGGATCGGTTAAAGCAGTTCCGGATCCGCCAACGGTTTTCCGACCACCACTATGCCGCGTTTGCCACTATGCCGCGTTTGATTGTTCGAGCGACGCCGTCGCACGCCGATTCCATAGTCGAACTGACGCGCCTGCGGACCACCATCGGCCGCTCGGCGCGCAACGACCTCTGCGTAGAAGATCCGTTTACTTCACGACTGCACGCCGAAGTGCGCCGGCAGGGGGATAACTTCTGGCTGAGCGATCTGGGCAGCGCAAACGGCACTTATCTCAACGGGCAGCGCGTAGCCGCTCCCTTGCAATTGCGCGATCGTGATCGCATAAGGCTCGGCGAAACCGAAATAGAATACTCCGAACGCGCCGATACCGCGCCGGCGAGCGGCCGCACGAGCATTCTGCTTTCGGATTCGCAACCGATGGCGGCGCCCGAAGCCACGATCGTAGCTCAGGCGCGCAACTCGGCGTCGAACGTGCTTTCCTCGATTGACGCCAGCCGCACGCAGATCGCCCCGGCTCCGGGCCGCACTGCGGCTGCAGCCCAGGACGATTCGCTCGCCATCATCAGCCGCGTCAGCCTGACGCTGCTTTCGCCGCTGTCGCTCGACGAGACGATGGAAAATGTGCTGGACTGCGTCTTCTCGGCGATTGCAGCCGACCGCGCCTACGCCCTGCTTCTGGAATCCGCCGGCCCCGGCGGTGAATCGACGCTCGTATGCAAGGCTATAAAGTCGCGCTCCGGAGCGCCTACCTCGCTCGATCAGGTGGAAATCTCGCGCTCGATCACCGAGCAGGTGCTCAGACAGGGCACATCGGTGCTTACCTCCGACGCGCAGCACGATCCGCGATTTCAGGAGCATCGGTCCATTGCGCTCTCGGGTATCCGCTCGGTTATGGCCGTGCCGTTTTCGGTCGAAGGCCGGGTGCTGGGCATGATTTACGTCGACAGCCCGTTTGCCACAAACCGCTTCACCGAACGCGATCTGCAATTGCTGACGCTGATTGCCGGGGTCGCGGCAATACGCATCGAAAATGTCCACCTGCTCGAAGTACAGGCCGAAAAAAAGCGCCTCGCCGACGAACTCGTCCTCGCAAGCGAGATTCAGTTGCGGCTGCATCCTGCCTCCGCGCCGCCCATACAGAACTACGACCTGATCGGCGTCAGCTTCCCGTGTCACGAAGTCGGAGGCGATTACTACGACTTCATAGCCAAACGCGACGGCCGTTTCATCGTCGCCCTCGGCGACGTATCGGGCAAGGGGACGGCCGCGGCGCTGCTGATGTCCTCGGTTCACGCCTCGGTGCGCGCGCAGGCCACCACGCGCCTTTCGGCCGCCGAAATCGTCAGCGAAATAAACCAGTACATCTACGACAACACACCCTCGAACCGCTACGTCACATTGTTCTACAGCGAACTCGACGCCCGTACCAACGAACTGACCTACATCAATGCGGGCCACAACGCCCCGATATTGGTGCGCGCCACGGGCGAAGTCACGCGCCTCGACATTGGCGGCTTCCCCGTAGGCATCACTCCCTTCGGCGATTACCGCGAAGGATGGGCGCAGATCAACAAGGGCGACGTGCTGGTGATTTATTCGGACGGTGCAAGCGAGAGTCTGGATGAACAGGGCGAAGAATTCGGCGAGGCGCGCCTGATCGAGATCGTGCAGAAACACCGGCATCGCACCGCTGCCGGCATACGCGACCGCATCGATGAAGCGCTCACGCAGTTTGTCGGAAAGGCGAAAACCGTAGACGACCTGACGCTGGTGATCGTCAAACGCAAGACCGACGATTAATCGGTCCACGAAAAATTGATGCACATCGTGAGAAAGAACAGAAAAACGCAACATTCAGGATAAAACGCAACAAACGGAAAAGATCAGATCGTTGCGTTTGTTTCGTTTCATTTCGAATGTTGCGTTATTACTCTGTAAACAAAGTTTTTGAGTTTTTCAGCCGCGGAGCGGCGAAAGATCTGTAGCCTGGTGCGTGAGCGCCAGGTCAGTAGAAAAAGAACGTTCGAGCCCTGAAAGGGCGAAAGATCTTCCGCCCCTCCGGGGCTGGTACGGCTTCTCTACACCTACCCAGGGCTCACGCCCTGGGCTACAGATCTTTCGCCGCTCCGCGGCTGAAAAACTCAAAAACTTTGTTTACAGAGTAGTTATCTCTCTTCCTTTAATTCCGCGGTTTTTGCTTCCAGGAGAATCGGTGAAGTCGGTCGGCAACTTCATCCTTATCTCGACGCTCTCGCTGCTGCCGTGTGCGCTCTGGCTGTGGTATTTCGCCGGCTACAGCCGCTACAAACGCCCTCCATCCCGCCTCATCGCCGCGACGTTTGCGCTCGGCGCCCTCTCTACGATTCCCGCACTTGCACTCAATTTTACCGGGCAGCAGGCGTTCCTGCATCTGTTCGGACGCAGCGAGGCGACGCGCCTGGCCATTCTGTTTTTCATAGTCGCTCCGATCGAGGAACTCCTCAAATTACTGGTCGTTTATGCCTATCCGTACAGGCGCCCGGAATTTGACGAGCCTCTGGACGGCGTAGTCTACAGCGCGGCGGCGGCTCTGGGATTCGCTGCAGTGGAAAACGCGGTATACATAGCGGAAACGGGGCCGATGCTCGTGCTGCTGCGAGGGCCGCTTACCAATCCCGGACACGCGTTGTTTTCTGCGCTCTGGGGCCTGAGCCTGGCGAGGGCGAAAGCCGCGCCCAACTTTGCACGCGCGCGATTGCCGATTGTTGCGGGCGGTTTGCTTGCGGCCTCGCTGCTGCACGGGGTGTTCGATCTGCTGCTGGTAGCGGCGGCGCAACTGCACGCGGCGTTTCTAGCCGTGGTCGCAGGCGCCGTGCTGGCGCTATTCCTCTGGGTGAGATCGCGGCTTCGTTTCTACCGCGATAATTCGCCGCACCGCGAAGGTACGATGCTGATGCGTTCAATCGCCCTGTGCGCGGGGTGCGGCGCACGCGGCGATGCGGGTGCGGCGTGCCCTGAGTGCGGGCTACTGCTGCCCGAACCCGAAGAAACGATTCGCTGTCAGGTATGCCTGAAGCAACAGCCGAAGGACGCCGGTTTCTGCACGATGTGCGGCGCCAACCTGCGGCTTCCGCCCAAAGTCGCTGTGGAATCGCGCCCGCACTTCGTTACGCTTGCGCCGAGCGGAGCCGAACACATCGCCTTCATTCTCAATCAGGATCGAATCGACGTCGGACGAACCCTCAACAACGGGTTCGTCATCGAGCATCCATCGGTGTCGAAGCGACACGCGCGCCTGATAGCGGACTGCGCAAACTACGCGCTTCACGATCTGGGCAGCATAAACGGCACATTCGTCAACGGACGGCGCATAGCGCACGCGCCTCTCGAAGACGGATGCGAGGTGCGATTCGGACAGGCCAGCTTCGTTTATCGCGGGGGAAGAAGAGAGATAACGGAACAGACGAAATAAAACGAAACAAACGGAAAATACCACATGCATTTCGTTTTTTTCGTGAATTTTCGTTTGTTTCGTTATCTCTATTCGTAGTAGCGCACGAGCCACTCGGCAGCGCACACGGGTTTATCTCCTCCCTCGCCCTCGATCGTCACCGACCAGACGGCCTGCAGGCCGCCGGTGATTTCTTCGAGCGCGGCGAGCGTGACGCGCGCGCGTATGCGCGAACCCGAGCGCACCGCCGCAGGAAAGCGCACGCGGTTAAGCCCGTAGTTGATTCCCATGCGTATGCCGCCGCGGAATCCTACTGCCTGCGCCATAAGCGAACTCATCAATGAAAGCGTCAGGAATCCGTGGGCGATGGTTGCGCCGTAAGGCGATTCGGCGCTTGCGCGTTTCACGTCGGTATGAATCCACTGATGATCGCCCGTGGCTTCGGCGAACCGGTCAATGCGGTCTTGCGCGACTTCGATCCAGTCGGTTACCGCTACTTCGCGGCCGATTTCTTCGCGCAGTTGCTGCGGAGTGTCGAATTCTCGTTTTGGCATGCAGGAAAACTAACCCAAACCAGCCGATATGCCAAGGCCGCGAGTTGCACGCAAAGGTCTTGCGTACCGGTGCACCGACGGATTAGGCTCCCGTTACACGGGCATAAATACCGACAAGGAGGAACTTCAGATGTCGAGGAGCTTCAGGATCATTTCCGCGTTCGTACTGCTGGCGATTGTCGCCGGCGCCGCAGCGCAGGCAAAAGCACAGAACGTAACCGGCGAATGGGATCTGACGATCAATTCGCCGCAGGGCTCGCGCACGATCAAGGCCGACTTCAAACAGGAAGGCGAAAAACTCTCGGGCGTGCTCAGAAGCCAGCGCGGTGAAGTGCAGTTGTCGGGTACGGTCAAGGGCAACGAGATCAAATTCTCCTATCCTTACAGCGGAGACGGACTCGAATTCACCATCACGATGAGCGGCTCGATCGACGGAGGCGCGATGCAGGGCAAGGCCGATTTCGGCGGATTCGCCGATGGCGACTGGACCGCAAACCGCCCCGCCGGTGTAGCCGCAACCGCGCAGCACGGACCGGCCGCCGTCGTTGCCGGCCCAAACGATGTCACGGGCGAATGGGTGTTTCAGGTCGAAACCGCCCAGGGCTCAGGCTCTCCCACGTTCACCTTCAAACAGGAAGGCGAAAAACTCACGGGCCATTACAAGGGCGCCTTCGGCGAGGCCCCGGTTACCGGCACTGTAAAAGGAAACCAGATCGAATTTTCGTTCAAGATTTCCGGACAACTCGACGCGACGATTACCTACTCGGGTACAATCGATGGCCCAACGATGAAGGGCAAGGCGCAGTTCGGCGAACTCGGCGAAGCCGCGTGGACGGCGAAGCGCAAATAGCAAAGAGATAACTCAACACACGGAATAAAACGAAACAAACGAAAAGATTCTTCCCTTCGTTTGTTTCGTTTTATTCCGTGTGTTGAGTTATCTCTCCTGCAGTATGAGTCTGATTTCGCGGATGCGGTGGCGGTCGGCTTTTTCGATCGAGAACTGCGCGTCGCCGTATGCAACGCGGTCGCCCTGACGCAGCACGCGGCCGGCCTGCGTCATAAGAAAACCGGCCAGCGTATGGTATACGCCGTCTTCGGGCAGGCTCAGGCCGAGCCTGCGGTTGGCCGAGCGAATGGGCAGCGTGCCTTCGAGCAGATAGCTGCCGTCGGGCAGTTTCTGCACCAGGCGGTGCGCTTCGTCGTCGAACTCGTCTTCTATTTCCCCGACGATTTCTTCGAGCAGGTCTTCGAGCGTGATTATTCCCTCGAACCCGCCGTGCTCATCCGTCACTACGGCGAAATGAAACCGCCCCTCCTGCATCCGTTTCAGCACCGAATCCAGACGCATCGTGTCGGGCACGAAGTTGACCGGGTGCATCACCTTCTCGACGGTAAATTCATCGCGCGCGTCCCAGAAAGCGAGCACTTCCTTGCTGTGAATTATTCCAACTATATTGTCGAGCGTGTCGCGGTAAACGGGCAGGCGCGAATAGCCGCTCTCGCCGATTCGCTTCACTATATCGGGCAGCGATGCATCCTCGCTCACCGCTTCCACATTCGTGCGCGGCACCATCGCGTAGCGCACGGTAAGGCCGGAAAATTCCAGCGCCCGCGCCAGTATCGCGCCCTGCGAGGGTTTGAGCTGTCCGCCCTTGTAGCTTAGATCTATCAGATGGTGCAGCTCCTCGGCCGTGTAAATCGCGCCGTGTCCCGCCGTCGCATCCAGCCCGATCATTCTCACCACTATGTTGCCCGCGCCGTTGAGCAATTGTATAGGGGCTTTGAACAGGCGGTAAAAAAGCATCATCGGACGCGTTATCGCAAGCGCTACCGCCTCGGCGCGCTGCAGCGCAAGCGTCTTCGGCGCAAGTTCTCCGAGCACGATGTGCAGAAATGTTATCAGCGCAAATGCAAGAGCGATTGCTGCGGTGTGCGATGCGGCGGCGGCGGCCGTTGCGGGCAGCACGCTCGCGAAAACCGGCTGAAAGATGTGCGACAGCGTGCTTTCGCCGACCCAGCCCAGCGCGAGACTGGCAATCGTAATTCCCAGTTGCGTGGCCGATATGTAGGCGTCCAGATGGTCGAGCACCCCGAGTAGCCGGGTTGCCCGGCGGTTGCCTGCATCCGCCAGCGTCTGTATGCGCGAGCGCCGCACGCCTACGAGTGCAAATTCCGCAGCCACGAAAAATCCGTTGGCGAGCACCAGCAGAATTACCGCACCGAAGCGCAGACTGTAGCTGAAGATCGTACTTCCAGGGTCCATGACGGTCAGCGAGTATACCATATCGCTCCGGGATCGCCCCATTTCAACCCCGTCACAACGCACTGCGCGCCGGATCTGCGGCAATGCCCGCGCGCCGCGTCTTGAGCGCTCAGTTGCGGCATAGTAGTATGTAACGGCAAGTCCGGTCCGTCCCGAAACGCCGGGCAATGATCCAAACCTCTACCAGCTACGGAAGGAGTCTCAATAATGCATAAATCCGCAGTTCGCCGAGTGCTGTTCGGCGCAGTACTGATCGCCGTATTCGCCGCAGGTGTGATCGTGGGCCAGAACAAGTACAGCCAGCCGAAATCCGTCGTCCACGTAGTAACGGTCAAATGGAAAGCCGACGCTACCGATGAGCAGCGCGCCAAGGCCATAGATGGCGTCAAGACCATGGCCGAGAAGATACCCGGCGTAAAAAACATCTGGCTCAAGACGCTGCGGGTTCAATCGCCCTCGCAGGATCGCCCCTATAACGCCGCCTTCGCCATCGAATTCGAGAGCGAAGCGGCAGCCAAAGCCTACGCCGACCACCCGGCGCACAAGGAGTGGGAATCCATCTACGTGCCCATCCGCGACGAGAGCCGGTCTCATCAGGTAACGAACTGAAACGTCGGGCGCTGATTTGATGAGCACAAAGCCCGCCACAGCGCACGCGTCGGTCGCCGATCCGAAGCAGAGTCCGCTGGGGCGCATATTCCGCGCCTTCAGCTACCGCGACTACCGCCTGCTGTGGTTCGGCGCCTTCACGTCGAGTTCCGGCACCTGGCTTCAGCAGACGGCGCAAAGCTGGCTGCTGTTTCAACTCACGGGGCAGGCCTTTTTCCTCGGGCTCGACAGCTTTCTGTCCACTGCTCCGATACTGCTGTTTTCGCTCATAGGCGGAGTGATTGCCGACCGGTTCGACCGGCGGCGCATATTGCTCGTCTCGCAGTGGCTTCAGCTCATTTTCGCCTTCACTCTGGCGGGCCTCACGGCGTTCGGCGTATCGAGCCGGCTGCTCGTAATGAGCATGCTGACGCTTTCGTTTCTGACGGGATGCGCGCAGGCGTTCGGGGGGCCCGCCTATCAGGCGCTTGTACCGATGCTGGTTGAGCGGCGGGATCTGGCCAACGCCATCGCTCTCAATTCAATTCAGTTCAATCTCGCGCGCGTCATCGGCCCTGCGATCGGAAGCATTCCGTTCGCCCTGATTCCGAGCATGATGGCGGCTGCTGCTGTGAGTTTCGGCATCAACGGACTGTCGTTTGTAGCCGTGATGATAGCGCTGATATCGCTGCGCGTGCGTTCGATCCCGCGTCCTGCAAGCGCGGAACCGAGCCACTGGCGCAGCGATCTCGGCCTCGGATTGAAGTTCGTACTCCACAACGAAGCGCTTCGCTCGCTGACGCTGCTTTCGTTCGCCTGCGCGTTTTTCGGCACGCAGTTGACGACCTTTCTCGCCGTATTCGCCGAAAGGATCTACCACACGGGCGCAAGCGGCTACAGCGTGCTGCTGTCGACTACGGGCGCGGGCGCCGTAGTGGGCGCATTGATCGTCGCGGGCCTCGGAGACATCAGGCACAAAGGGTACGCGGCGCTTATTTCTCAGGTGGTCTTCGGCGTCATTGTGGTGTGTTTTTCCCTGCTGCCGTGGATAGAACTCGGATACCCGCTCGTGTTCCTTGCGGGCGTCGCCATGATGATGGTCTTTGCATTCACGAATTCGCTAGTTCAACTGATCGTTTCGGACGAGATGCGGGGCCGGGTGATGAGCATTTATATGGTGGCTTTTCGAGGCGGTATGCCGCTCGGCGCACTCGTAACGGGATGGCTTGCGCAGTACTTCCAGATCACCGTCGTACTCGCAGCCGGGGGCGCGCTGCTCGCCCTGCTCGGCGTCGGCTTCCTGCTGTCGCCCTCTCGCGTCAAGGAACACTGAAGACACAGATAACGGAACAAACGAAAAGAGACGGAACAAACGGAAGGGTATAATCTTTTCCGTTTGTTTCGTGAATTTTCGTTCGTTCCGTTATTTTCAGACCAGTGCGATGTCGAACTGCTCCTGATGCACGGCCGGGTCGCTCTTGATCGTCACGACGCCTCCGAGATAAGTCTCGATTTCCGAGAACACGTCGCGTTCGGTCGAGCGCAGCGCCTTGGCTACTTCGGAGCTTACGCGAAGTATGACCTCGTTGTGGCTGTCGACTTCCTTGGAGACGCGGCGCGCTTCGGCGAGGATCTCGTAACACATCGTTTGAGGGCTTTTGACCATGCCGCCGCCCGTGCAGTAGGCGCAGGGCGTGCACAGCGTGCGCTCGAGCGACTGCTTGACGCGCTTGCGCGTAACGGCTACGAGACCGAAATCGTTGAACTGCAGGATCTTCGACGGCGAACGGTCGTTGCGCAGTTCCTGTTCCAGCGCCTGCATAACCTTCATGCGGTTGCGCCGCTCCTCCATGTCGATGAAGTCCAGCACGATGATTCCGCCCAGATCGCGCAAACGTATCTGTCGTACGATTTCCTTCGCCGCTTCGAGGTTGGTCTTTACTATGGTGTCTTCGAGACGGTTCGACTTGCCGACGAACTTGCCCGTATTTACGTCGATCGCTACAAGCGCTTCGGTCTGATTGATGACGATGTAGCCCCCGGATTTCAGCCATACTCGCGGCTTGACCGCCTTGTCGATTTCGGGCTGCACGCCGTATTCGTCGAGTATGGGCGTGTCCTTGGTGTAGAGTTTGACGCGATGCACGAGCTTCGGCGCAAAGCGGTTGACGAAATCCACTATGCGTTCGTATTCGAATTCGTTGTCGACGCGTATGGCGTTGAAGTCCGACGATAGGTGATCGCGCAGTATGCGCTGAACCAGATCCAGATCCCGGTGTATGATCGCCGGGGATTTCGCCCGCTCCGCCCGGCGGCGAATGTCGGTCCAGGTGCGGATCAGGTACTGCATGTCGTCGCGCAGTTCCTCGATCGAGCATCCGTTCGCCGCGGTCCGGACTATGAACCCGCCCGGAGCGCCGGTTTCCGCCCGCAACTGATGCAGCGTCCGCCGCAGCCGCTGCCGCTCTTCGTCCGTCCCGATCTTGCGCGATACGCCGATGTGCTCGACCGTGGGCATATAAACGATGTAGCGGCCCGGCATCGCGATGTGCGACGTGATGCGCGCGCCCTTCTGTCCTATGGGCTCCTTGGCGATCTGAACGAGTATTTCCTGCCCCTCGCGCAGAAGGTCCGAGATTACGGGACGGTGAAACCTTTCGGCGGGACGCGCATATGCGGGCGGTGCGGGCGGTGCGGGCGGTGCGGCGGGTTCCCGAACTGCTTCGCTGTACTCGCTTTCGGCTTCCTCGCCTCCCGTGGCATCGGTCATGGGCGTGCGCTGGAAGCGGCGGCGTCCGCGTCCGCCGCGCCGCGTCGCCATTTCTTCCTTGACCGGGCGCTGCCTGACCTCGGCGCTGGCATCTTCGAGCGGCGGTTCATCTTCCTGGCCTTCACCTCCCGGCTCAACTTCCGAAGCCGATGAATCCGCCGCTTCCGCTGCCGTTCCGGCTTCAGTCTCCTGACCGGGCGCATCAGTTGACTCCGCCTGTTCTGCATCCCCGGCGACCTGCTCGCCGGGTTCGACGCCGGATACTTCGGGGGCGTCCGGGGCGAGATCCGCCGCCGTTGCGCTGGAGGCTTCGACGACTTCGACTACTGTGAGAGAGGCCTCACTCCCGGCGGGTTCGTCATCGCTTATGCGTTCAAACTCCGAGTCCTCCTCGATGGATGCGTGCAGCGATCCGACGGTTACCTCCGGAGTCGGCTCCACTTCGAGCACGGATGTGAGGATTTCGTCGGCGTGGATGCGGCCGGTGATCTTCTCCTGGACCATGGCGTCCTTGAGCATCTCGCCTTCGAGTCCTTCGTAGTCGTCCGTTATGCGTTCGAGAGGCTCCCGGAAGGCGAGCGAGACGGGTTCGTATCCGTTGTCGACAGTCTCGATTGCGGCGGTTTCTTCGGCGGATTCGGGGGCTTCGACCGGTTCGGCCGCTTCCGCGCCGCGCTTGCGCCTGGGCCGCCGTCTGCGTTTGCCCGTAGCGCTTTCTTCCGGTTCGGCCGCTTCTGTTTCGGACTGGGGTTCTGCTTCGCTTTCTCTTGCAGTCTCTTCGGCTTCGACGGCTGCGGGTTCGGGTTCGCTGTAACGAAGGCGGCGCTGGCGGCGCTGGCGGCGCGGATCGGGTTCGGCTGCCGGGGGCTCGGCCTCGATGATTTCATCGTCCTCGGCCGGTTCGATTACGGGTTCTTCGGTAATCTCCTCGATATGGTGCAGTGCAGCGATATGGAGTTCATCCTCATCGCTCTCATCGCCCTCATCCCCCACCTCTACGGGTTCGGGCAGCGGGATGCGCGACGGGCGCGACCGCTCGGGCCGTTCTGCGCGCTCGGGCCGCTGCTCTGCGCGCTCGAAGCGTTCGGGCCGCTGTGGGCGTGCTGGTTCCTTGCGATCCTCGAACGCTCCATCTTCGTCTTCTTCCTCTATAAAATCCGATACGTAAAGAAACGCATCGCGTTCGAGTCCGATATCCACAAACGCCGACTGCATACCGGGCAGAACCTTCATCACGCGGCCCTTGTAAATGTTGCCGACGATGCCCTGATTTTCGTCTCCGCGTTCGACGTAAAATTCGGTAACTGCATCGTCCTCGACGATCGCAATCTTTTTTTCGCGTCCGTTGACGCTGACGATCAATTCTTTAGCCATGCATATCTCCCTGTGTCATATGTCGATCCGCCGGAAATTCGATCCGGGCGGAACCGGCAACTGCCTTACCGCACACCTCGCCGCATTCGGGCGCACGGGCAGTGGAGCACGCTCCGACCGGATGCAACGGTGGCCGTACGCGGGCAATCTTCGACCGAGCGCCCGCGCGGCGTTGCCGGAATTATTGTCATTGGGAACTCGCTTCTCGCGCTTCGCCGGTTGCGCCGGCCCGGATTTGAATCCGGCGACCGCAGCGCACCGACCTCGCGAGCGGACCTGCGCACTTCGCGCACGACCGCACAAAAACTTTCTCCGCCGCTCGCTTCCCAACTCAATTAACGAAGCGGCGCAGGCGCACATTGAGCGCCAATCCCAGACCAAAGAAGGTTGCCAGAACCGAAGTCCCGCCAAAACTCATCAGCGGCAGGGGAATACCCATGATCGGGAGCAGGCGCAGCACCATCCCGACGCTGACCGTTACGTGGTAGAGCAGCAGCGCCGCAAATCCGGCCACCAGCAGCATCCCCGCACGATCGCGCGCCTGACGCGCAATCTGCAGCAATCGGGTGATCATGAGCAGGTAAATGGTCAAAGCTGAGAGACTGCCTACAAATCCGGTCTCCTCGCTCGCGACTGCAAAAATGAAATCCGTATGCACCTCGGGCACAAACCCCAGAGAGCCTTGCGTTCCGCTGTGTATTCCTTTTCCGAAAATTCCGCCCGAACCAACCGCGATCTCCGACTGTTCATTCTGATACCGGTAGCGCTTGTCGGCCAGCTCCGGCCAGTACACGGCCTTGATGCGCTCGGCCTTGTACCCCTTCATGTCCTTAACCTGGGGCGCCGCAACCATCACAACCAACACGGCCGACGCAAGCCCCGCCGCAACCCAACTCCATCTCACGCCCGAAAGAAACACCAGCGCCGCGATGATCGAAAGAAAACTGAGCGTGCTGCCCGTGTCGTTCTGCAAAAAAACCAGAAATACCGGCGCAAGCCACAATCCGCACGCAGTTGCAAGCGTGCGCAGATCCATAGGCCGCTTGCGCGCCTGCGCCAGATAATACGTCAACAGCAGTAATGTGCAGATCTTGGCGAATTCCGAGGGCTGAAACCCCTGGCCCGCAATGTAGAGCCAGCTTCGATTGCCGTTCACGACGCGTCCCATCGGACTCAGCACAAGCGCGAGCAACACCAACCCCACGCCGTAAAAGAAGGGCGCCGCGTGCACTATCGTGCGGTAATCCACAATCGTCGTAGCAAACGCTATCGCCACGCCGACGCCTACCATCATCAACTGCCTGCGCCAGAGCCCGGGCGCAGGCTCGACGCTCGAAATCTCCACGACTCCAAACAGCGCCACCGCTACCGCCAGCCCCAGCAGCACCCAGTCGAAATCCGCAAGATATCGGCGATTAAGTCCAAGCATATCGCTTACGGAAGAGAGATAACGGAACAAACGAAATAAGACGGAAACTACGGAAATATTGAACTGTTCCGTAATTTTCGTCTCATTTCGTTTGTTCCGTTATCTCTCTTCATTTTTCATTCCGGCTTCGGCGACCGTCTCTTCCGGAACATTGCGCGTGCGCCGGTAATAATCCTCGTAAATCGCCTTGGCGCGCGGCGCAGAATGCCTGCCGCCAAAGCCCACATTTTCCGTCAGTACGACCGAGCATATCTCGGGGTTGTCGCGCGGCGCAAAACTCATAAACCACGCGTGGTCCTTGTTCTTGCTCCCTACACGCTCGGTAGACGCCACCTGCGCCGTGCCGGTCTTGCCGCTCACGTCGAACCCCTCTACGCGCGCCGCTCCGGCCGTGCCCGCGCCGTTGACCGCTTGCCACATTGCGCGCTTTACGATATCGCGAACCTCGTCGCTCATCGGCACGGTGAAACGGTTGTTGTCCACATACCGGATCTCCGGATGCATCTCACCGAACCGGTCGATGCCGGGGACGGCCCGCAGAAGCAGATGCGGCGTATGCGCCTCGCCGCCCATCGCGAGCAGCGCTACGTATCGCAGCAACTGTATCGGCGTAGATTCGTTGCGGCCCTGACCGAAGGATGACGCCGCCATATCGTAATCGGTCCAGCGGCCCATCCTCTCGTATTCGAGGTCGTCGCGCTCGGTCCATACTCCGCCCTTGGCCTCGCGCTCGCGCTTGTAGCGGTTTCTCACCGCCGTGTAAAACTGCACTTTTTCGCCCGGCGTGGGCGGTCGGCCCGCACGTTCGTTCGGCAGGTCTATTCCGGTGCGTTCCCCGAAGCGGAAAATGTGCACCCATTTCTCGAAGCGCTCCCCGCCCATCTTCAGCCCGAGACGGTAGTAGTAACCGTCGGCGGATCTCGCAATAGCCGTTTCTACGTCCGGAGCGCCGTAATTCGACAGCGACCGCATGACGCGATTGCCGAGCTGAATGCTGCCGTCCTGCACGCGCGAATTGGCCGGTGTGATGACGCCTTCATTGAGCGCCGCAACCGAGGTCATCAGCTTCCAGGTCGAACCCGGCGGAAACTGCCCCTGAATTACGCGGTTGTAGAGCGGTTTGTCCGGATCTTCATATAGATCGCGGATCTCGCTTTTACCCTCGGGCGTTTTGGCTCGCTGAGAGAAAAGGTTCGGATCAAAGGATGGCCCCGAAGCCATCGCCAGTATCTCGCCGTTGCGCGGATCGGCTACGACGATCGCTCCGCGCCCCGTAGGCATCGTCTTGACCTGCTCCTCGACCGCCATCTGTACATCCAGATCCAGCGTGGAGTAAAGATCGCGGCCCGGAATCGGATCGACGCGCTCGATTTCCTGCTGTATACGCCCCTTGCTGTCGACGATTACGCGCCGCGCCCCGTCGCGCCCCGTAAGTATCTCGTTGTAATAGCGTTCGAGTCCGAACTTGCCGATTATGTCGCCGAGTTTGTAGCCGTTCTCCTTGCTGAAATTCCCTTTTTTGAGTTCTTGGGGGCTGACCTCTCCGACGTAGCCGAGGGCGTGGGCGGCGAGATTGTTGTAGCGGTAGACGCGCTGCGGCGCTTCCTCGGCGCGCAGCTCCGGATGCTCGTACTGATGCGCTTCGACCCAGGCGACATCCTCGACCCCGGCCATCTCCTTGACCACAATCGATTCCCACTTCGCCTCATACTGCGCATCGCGAAATCTTTTTTCCAGCCAGACGCGCTCTATGCCCAGATTCTCCACCAAAAGATCCGTGATCTCGGCCAGATTGCGCACATCCTTGCGGCTGATGACGATGTTGTACGACTCGCGGCTCGTCACAAGCTCGCGCCCGTGACGGTCGAAAATCGTACCGCGCCGCGCTGGGATAGGCAGCACGCGAATCCGGTTCTGCTCCGCCTGCTCGGCGAATACACCCGAATTCATCACCTGCAAATACCACAACCGCCCGCCAAGCGCGATGAATATCGCCAGCGCCAGATATCGCATGATCTCGATCCGTATCCCCGTTTGCCGCGGATCGTCCATCGCATCGAGACCGGGATCTTTCTTCATCGTCTTCATGCAGTCTTATACTACCACCGTCGCCGCATTCCGCGCATAGCCTCAGAGCGGCGCAACGACCAGCCGAAGCGAAATACCCGATCAAGTACGGGATACAACAGCAGCGACACCAGCAGATTTACCGCAAGGCCGAGGAGAATCGTTGCCGGAAGATTACGCGCTGCACCCAACTGCGCCGGTAAGTCGAACTCCAGCATCCGGTAAAAAGCAAGGCTCGTCAACAGATCCACCAGACTCGCTACCGCTACCATCGAAAGGCGTATCAGAAAGTGCTCATAGACGATCATTGACGAGATCTGGTACACGACCCAGGCGGCGAGCACTTTGGCGAGGCCGCTGACGCCGAGCGCCGGGCCGCCGGAGGATGCGTCGTGGAGGATGCCGGCTGCGGTAGCTGTGAGCAGCGCTGTGGCCGGGTTGCGCATCAGGCTGGCATAAACCGTTACAAGCAGCAGCCAGTCGATTGAGCCGAGCCATGGCTTGATTTGCTGCGAAAGCGTCGTCTGTGCCAGCGCCGCAAGCAGCAAACATATGCCGATCTTGAATAATCTCTTGGTCCCGAGAGCTTCTTTCTCCAACGCCGTCTCTTTCGCGTCACTCCACTTTGCGGTCCGCTTTCCGGCTTTTCGCTGCGCTACCTGCGCCGCCGGACCGGCGCATCCTGCCTTACCCGGTCCCGGCGCTCGGCCTCTATGAGATCCTCGGCCCTGGCGCGCACCTCACCCGGCGGAATCAGCATAACCGCCACCAGATCCAGTTTGTCGAGCGGCGCCGCCGGTTCGACTTCCATTGCCGCCTGCGACGAGGCTTCACCCTCCGGACGCAGAATCCTGCCGATGACCAGGCCTCGCGGATAAAGTCCGTCCTGCCCCGAAGTCAGCACCAATTCTCCCGATGCAATCTTGTCCGGAGAGGAAAAAAAACGGATTTCGCATCGCGATTCGTTCCGGCCCTTTATGACGCCGAGCACCCTGGTATCCGCAAGCTGCCCGATTATGGCTCCTGCGCCGTGCCGCTCATCGGTCAGCAGCAGCACCCTCGCCGCCGCAGGGCCTGCGTAAATTACGCGGCCGACCAGTCCCTCGGGCGTTATTACGGGCTGATCCTTCTGCACGCCCGCAATCGTTCCCCGATCAATGATTACGCTGTTGAACCATTGACTCGCATCGCGCGCAATGACGCGCGCCTGCACGGCGGGGTATCCGGCCCGCGCCTGCCACTCCTTGAGCGCCTGCAACTGCTCGGCAAGTCTTATCTGCTCGCGCGCCTCAAGCAGACCGGCTTCGAGTTGCGCCCGCTCGCTGCGCAACCGGTCGTTTTCTGCACGCGCATCCCCGAGCGCAACATAATGGTTCCAGCCATTGCTTATCGCAGTAGAAACCTGCGCCGCCGCCCATTGCACGGGCATCAGCGCCGTCATCACCCATATCTGGACGTATCTGACGCCGTCGAGCCTCCGGGGCGCGCGATTCAAAGACACGACCATCATGTGCGCGACGAGCAGAATTGCCAATAGCGCCGTCGGATTTTTCTGGGCTTTCGCCGTGATTTTGGCCACGTTGCAACGGGGAAGGAGAATGAAGAGGTGCTGAGAGCGAGGG
>JAHBSF010000076.1 GCA_019639255.1 Acidobacteriota bacterium
AGCGGCGACAGGTCGCCGCACTCCAAAGGCTCCGCCATCTCAACCATGTGATTCCATTCAACTTTTATTTGCACAGGCTTCATATAAATTCGATACCATACGCAGTCTGCCTGACTGCTTTCGGGCGCGTCAAGAAGAAGAGAGATCGCGGAAGCCGCAGTATCAAAATCGCGGAATTCACGGAAAAGGTTTTATTCTTTCCGTGAATTCCGCGTTCTCCTTTCCGCGCCTTCTGCGGCGTCTCCATTCCTCTTTTCAATACCGCTGTTTGACGCCCTCCACGCACCTGACCGTATCGCGCGCTATCAGCAGTTCCTCATCGGTGGGAATGACATATGCGGCAAGGCGCGAATCTTCGGTCGAAATCCTTCCCTCGCGTCTTCCGATCATCTCCCGGTTGATCTCATCATCCAGGCTCAGTCCGCACCATTCCAGCCCGCGGCATATCTTTGCGCGCACTTCGGCCGCATTTTCGCCTATTCCGCCCGTGAATATAACCGCGTCCGCTCCGCCCATCGCCGAGAGGTATCCGCCGATGTATTTGCGCGCGCGATAACAGAAAATATCGATAGCCAGACGCGCCCGCCGGTCCTGGTTTTCTTCGGCTTCGGCCATCAGTTCGCGCATGTCGTTGGTCAGTCCCGAAATCCCGATCAGGCCCGATTGCTTGTTCAGCATCGACTCGACCTCGCGCGCCGACAACCCCTCCTTTTCCGAAAGAAAATCTATGATTGCAGGATCCAGATCCCCCGACCGCGTTCCCATTACAAGCCCTTCCAACGGCGTCATCCCCATCGATGTGTCTACAGAATTTCCCTCGCATATCGCCGCCGCAGAACATCCGTTGCCCAGATGCAGCGTTATGACCTTCGTCGCTTCGCGCGCAATGCCGAGCATCTGCCGGTAACGATAGGCCACGTAGCGGTGCGACGTGCCGTGAAAGCCGTAGCGGCGTATGCGGTGGCGGCGGTAGAACTGGTAGGGAAGCGCATACAGATAAGCATAATCGGGCAGCGTCTGGTGAAACGCCGTATCGAATACGGCGACCTGCGGCACGCCCGCGCCGAGCAGTTCGCGCGCCGTGCGAATGCCGCGAATGTTCGCCGGATTGTGCAGCGGAGCAAGATCGATGCAATCCTCGATGCCGTGCAATACCTCATCGTCTATCAGAACCGAATGCGTGAACCGCTCGCCGCCGTGGACTACGCGATGCCCGACCGCGTGTAGATCCGCAAGGCTCGCAATCTGAAGGATTCCGGTTTCGGGAGCGCACAGCCAGCGCAGTATGAAATCGACCGCAGCGCGCGCATCGCGCAACTGCGCGGCGATTTTCTGCGGCTTGGCGCTCGCGCCGGTTTCGCGCGTTATGACGGCCTCGCCGCCTATGCGTTCAATGGCGCCGCGCGCGAGCCGCTCATCGGCGTTGGCCGAGATTTTTTCCAGATCCGTAGCGATGACCTGAAACTTGATGGTCGAACTGCCGCAGTTGAGAACCAGTACGTTCATCGTAAGGGTCGTGCTCCTTTCGCCGCGTCATGATACCCTGAAGCCCGTTGGCCATCGACTTGAATCTTTCATCAACTTTACTGAAGGAGAATGTTATGCCTGTCAATACTGCAAGCGCCGTCTGGGAGGGCAGACTGCGCGACGGAAATGGAAAGATGCGCCTCGGAAGCGGCGCTTATGAGGGCCCGTACTCGTTCGTATCGCGCTTTGAAAGCGGCGCCGGAACCAACCCGGAAGAACTCATCGGAGCGGCGCACGCGGGGTGTTTCTCGATGGCGTTCGCCGCCACGCTCGAACGCGCGGGCTTTGTTGCTGCGAGCGTAAAAACTTCGGCCAGAGTCCATCTGGATAAAGTGGACGCCGGATTCACCATCACGCGGATCGAACTTTCCACCGACGCCGTCGTTCCCGGTATAGATGAAGCGGCTTTTCAGGAGCACGCACAAGCGGCCAAGGCCGGGTGCCCGGTTTCGCGGGCTCTCGCCGGAGTCGAAATCAGTCTCGTAGCAAACCTGGTGACGGAATGAAGATCAAACACGGAACGCGCGGTAAAAGCGGAAAGAACGGAACCGGAGTCCTGATTTCAGTGTTTTCCGTTTTTTTCGCGTGTTCCGCGGTTTTATCCTCCTGTTCGCGAAACGCTCCTCTTATGTACCCGGAAGCAAAAAAAGTCGACCAGACCGACGATTACCACGGCACGAAAGTAGCCGATCCCTACCGCTGGCTCGAAGATCCCGACGCGCCCGATACGCGCGCCTGGATCGAGGCGCAAAACAGGCTGACTTTCGGTTTTCTCGACCGAATACCCGAACGGTCTCAAATACGCGAACGCCTCACACAGCTCTGGAACTACGAACGCTTCAGCCCGCCGTTTCGCGAGGGCGACAGGTATTTCTTCTACAGAAACGACGGCCTCCAGAATCAAAGCGTGCTCTATACGCTGAAATCTCTCGATGCTGAACCGCAGATCCTGCTCGATCCGAACAAACTGTCGGAAGACGGCACCGTTGCACTTGCGGGCCTTGCCGTAAGCCGCGACGGACGCCGCCTCGCCTACGGCCTCTCCACTTCCGGTTCGGACTGGACGGAATGGAAGGTGCGGGATGTAGAGACGGGCGGCGACCTGACGGATCATCTGAAATGGGTGAAGTTTTCCGGCGCGTCGTGGAGCTCGGACGGCGGCGGATTTTTTTACAGCCGCTACGACGAACCCAACGAGAAGACCCGCCTCGAAGACGTGAACTACTTTCACAAACTTTATTACCATCGCCTGGGCGCGCCGCAATCCGAAGACATACTGGTTTACGAGCGGCGCGATCAGAAGGAATGGGGGTTCGACGGACACGTAACCGAAGACGGTCGATACCTGATCATTTCGGTTTGGCATGGCACCGATCCGCGAAACAGGGTTTTTTACAAGGATCTCGAAAAGGGTGTAGACGCACCAAACGCAAGAGTGATCGAATTGCTGCCCGAACTCGAAGCCGCCTATAACTTCCTCGGCAACGACGGCCCCGTGTTCTGGTTCCGGACCGACCTGGACGCCCCGCGCGGGCGCATCGTCGCCATAGATACGAGAAAGCCCGCGAAAAAGGACTGGCGGCAGGTTGTAGCCGAGGCCGAAGAAACACTCGAAGGCGCAATCGTCGTCGGCGATCATTTCGTCGCATCATACCTGAAAGACGCGCGCTCTCAGGTAAAACTCTTTACGCTCGACGGCAACCTTGCAAAAGAACTTGAACTGCCCGGCATCGGCGCCGCTGCCGGATTTTCCGGGAGACGCAAAGACACCGAAACTTTCTACGCCTATACGAGCTTTACCTCGCCTGCCGCGATCTACAGATACGATTTCGCTGCTGGGCGGAGCGAGGTATTCCGGCGGCCGCAGGTAGACTTCAATCCCGAGAATTACGAAACGCGCCAGGTATTTTATGAAAGCAGGGACGGCGCGCGCGTGCCTATGTTCATCACACATAAACGGGGATTGAAGCTCGACGGTTTGAATCCGACCTATCTGTACGGTTACGGCGGATTCGGCGTATCGCTTACGCCGGCGTTTTCGATTGCGAATCTGGTATGGATGGAGATGGGCGGCGTATACGCGCAGCCCAATCTGCGCGGCGGCGGCGAATACGGCGAGGAGTGGCATCAGGCCGGAACGAAGGCGAAAAAGCAGAACGTATTCGATGATTTCATTGCAGCAGCCGAATGGCTGATTGCAAACAAATATACGTCTGCGCCGAAACTCGCCATCGGGGGCGGGAGCAACGGCGGGTTGCTCGTGGGCGCGTGTATGACGCAGCGGCCCGAGCTTTTCGGCGCCGCGCTGCCCGACGTGGGCGTGATGGATATGCTGCGCTTCCAGAAGTTCACCATCGGCTGGGCCTGGACGCCCGATTACGGATCGAGCGACGTAAAGGAAGAGTTTGAAACCCTGATTGCATACTCGCCGCTGCACAACCTGAAACCAGGCGTGCAGTATCCGGCTACGCTCATCACTACGGCCGATCACGATGACCGTGTAGTGCCCGCGCACAGCTTCAAGTTCGCCGCCGCGCTTCAGGCCGCGCAGTCCGGTACGGCGCCCGCGCTCATAAGGATCGAAACCAAAGCCGGACACGGAGCAGGCAAACCTACGGCGAAGCTGATCGAGGAAGTCGCCGATAAATGGGGCTTCCTGCTCTACGTGCTTGCCCCCCACTGATGCGCCGAGCCTGACGCACAACATCCGCAAATACACCGATTCAAACCACCAAAATCGGTTCACCTCAGAGAAAAGAGATAACGCAACAAACGGAGTTAACGGAACAAACGGAGAGCAGGCGCCGGGAATGCTTCTTTCCTTTTATTCCGTGCATTCTGCTGTCTAAGGAGATTTTAATCTTACAGATGAAACAAATTTGCTTGACAGGAACGAAGCGGATGTATAGGATTGCGGACGTGAAACTGATAAGCGTCAGCGAGGCGGCGGAGCAGAAGGGGGTATCGCGCGAGGCGGTATACCAGGCGATACGCCGGGGGCAGTTGAGGGTACGGCGGGTGTTGGGGCGGATTGGAGTAGTGAGATCGTCGCTGGAAGCATACGAGCCGAGGCTGGAAAAGATCGCGGCCGGGCGCAGGCGGGCGGAGTGTGCGGCCCGGGCGCCGGAGACGGAAGAAATTGTGCTGGCGCGGGCGGCAGCGGGTGAATCACGTTGGGGGGATCAGGTTCGGGCCGAGTGCGTTAAGGCCGAATGAAGCTGGAGGTAAGCAATGGCAAAAGCAGGCGGGAACGGCGGAAACAATGGTGGAAACATCACTGGGCGCAATGGTGGAAACGGCGGGCGGAAGACCGGTGTAGTCATTGGGGTCGACACCGGATATTCGGCGACGAAGCTTTACACCGAGGTCGAGGGCAAGCACAGGATCATGATTTTTCCCTCCGTAGTAGGGCGAGCGGAGTTTGCCGAAGATTTTCTGGATCTGGACGGCGAAAGCGACTTCATCGCTTCGTTTGACGGCCGGGCCGAAACGGCGCGCAATTTCGGCGAAACCGCCGTGCGGCTCAATCGCGGCGGCGAGGCTACGACGGATCGCGAGGAATTTACCGACCTATACAACCCGGCGCTGACTCTGGCCGGCCTTGCGCGCCTTGTAGCGGAAAAAAATGTGCCGGAGCCGGACCTTGTAGTCGTAGGGTTGCCGGTTAACTTCTTTTCAGCGCACCGGGCGCGGCTCATTGAAAAGCTGCGCGGCGAACACGCCGTTACGCTTTATCACCGCGACGGGCGCGTAAAGCACCGTGTGGAATTCAATCTCGATCAGATACTCGTGCTGCCGCAAGGGTACGGCAGCTATCTGTGCTGGGCGCTCGATGAAAAGGGCCAGAAGATTCCCGACCGCATGCGGCCTACGGCGGTAATTGACGGGGGCGAAAAGACGCTCGACATCGTAGCGGCCGAGGGGCGTTATCTGGACAACTATTCGAGTTCGATCCCTTCTTCGCTCGACGCCGTATATCAGGCGATGCAGCGCGAAATCGACGCCGCGCACGACGATTACATTTCGCGCAGCCAGATCGAGGCCTACATTCGCAGCGGGGACCCTTACGTATCTCCTTCGGGCGTCAAGGTAGATCTTGCGGCTCTCAGGGCCGATATCCTGAAGCGGCACACGCCGGAGATAATCAACCGGATTCAGGCCGTGGTAAAACCGCAGCGGCCGCAGCACGTTCTGGTAGCGGGAGGGTCGGGCGAGATGCTCTTTGAGCCGCTGCGCGAAGTATTCCCGCACGCGGCGCGCATCGAGCCTATGGTGTTCAGCAACGCCATAGGTTTCTGGAAGTACGGACTTATGCGGCAGGGCGCGCACAGCAGCGCGCAATCCGGACAGGGCGCCCAGGTAGTTGCGGCTTAAGAAGAATAGACAACGGAACAAACGGAATGAAACGGAACAGACGAAAATAAACGAAAAACACCGAAATCCTCAAAATTTCCGTTTATTTCCGTTTATTTTCGTCTGTTCCGTTATCTATTCTTCTCTCATTTCAGGTCGAAGCGGTCCAGGTCCATCACCTTGGCCCACGCCTTGACGAAATCCTGCACAAACTTCGCCCTGCTGTCGTTTTCAGCGTAAAACTCCGCCACTGCGCGCAGCTCCGAGTTCGATCCGAACACCAGATCAACCGGCGTGGCGGTCCACTTGACTCTGCCCGAAGCGCGGTCGAGTCCTTCGTAAACTCCCTCGGAAGTGGAGGACTTGCGCCAGCTCGTAGACATATCGAGCAGGTTCACGAAGAAGTCATTGCTGAGGGTTCCGGGGCGGTCTGTAAATACGCCGTGTTTATCCTGTCCGACGTTGGCGTTCAGGACCCGCATGCCGCCGACCAGAACGGTCATTTCAGGAACGGACAGCTTCAGCATGCTCGCCCGGTCGACCAGCATCGCGGGCGGAGAAACGCGCTGCCCCTTGCGGAAGTAGTTCCGGAAACCGTCTGCGGTCGGTTCCAGCGGGGCGAAGGACGCCGCGTCGGTCTGCGCTTCCGATGCATCCACGCGTCCCGGCGTGAAGGGCACTGCGACGTTGTGCCCCGCAGTTTTCGCCGCCTGCTCGATGGCTGCGCCGCCGGCCAGTACGATCAGATCGGCAAGCGATACTTTTTTCCCGCCCACCGCCGTGCGGTTGAAATCCTTCTGTATACCCTCCAGACGCTCCAAAACCCTGCTCAGTTCGGCCGGATTATTGACTTCCCAATCCTTCTGCGGCGCGAGGCGAACGCGCGCTCCATTGGCGCCGCCGCGCATGTCGGTGCCGCGGAAGGTGGACGCCGAGGCCCACGCGGTCCTGACGAGTTCGGGTACAGTCAGGCCCGATGCGAGAACCTTGGCTTTCAGCGTCGCTATATCCCTCGCGTTAATTGTTCTTTGGCTGACGGAGGGTAGCGGATCCTGCCAGATCAGATCTTCTTTCGGAACTTCCGGACCCAGATACCGGGAACGCGGCCCGAGGTCGCGGTGAGTCAGCTTGAACCACGCCTTTGCGAACGCAAGATTGAATTCCTCCTGATTTTCCAGGAAGCGCCGCGCAATCTTCTGGTAGCTCGGATCGAACTTTAATGCGAGGTCGGTTGTGAACATAATCGGCGCGTGCCGCTTGGACCGGTCGTGCGCGTCCGGCACCATGTTCGCTCCCTGACCGTTGGCGGGAATCCACTGGGTTGCTCCGCCGGGACTCTTGGTCTGCACCCAATCAAAGGCAAACAGGTTGGCGAAGTATTGCGAACTCCAGGCGGTCGGCGTAGATGTCCACGCGCCTTCCAGACCGCTCGTGACGGTATCGCCCGCATTGCCTTTTCCGCACTTGTTAGTCCAGCCGAATCCCTGCTCCTCAAGACCTGCTGCTGCGGGCTCCGGCCCCACACACCGCGACGGATCGTGAGCGCCGTGCGCCTTGCCGAACGTATGGCCGCCCGCGATCAGTGCAACCGTCTCTTCATCGTTCATCGCCATGCGGCCGAAGGTTTCGCGTATGTCCCGCGCGGCTGCAAGCGGGTCCGGCTTTCCGTTCGGTCCTTCGGGGTTGACGTAAATCAGGCCCATCTGCACGGCTGCGAGCGGGTTTTCCAGATTTCGGTCGCCGCTGTAACGCTCGTCGGCAAGCCATTTTTTCTCGGGTCCCCAGTAGACCAGATCCGGCGTCCAGTCGTCTTCGCGCCCGCCGGCGAAGCCGTAGGTCTTGAATCCCATGGACTCGAGTGCGACGTTTCCGGTCAGAACCATCAGGTCGGCCCAGGAGATTTTCTGGCCGTACTTCTGCTTGACGGGCCAGAGCAATCGCCGCGCCTTGTCGAGGTTGGCGTTGTCGGGCCAACTGTTGAGCGGCTCGAAGCGCTGCTGACCGCCGCCGGCGCCCCCGCGCCCGTCAGCTACGCGGTACGTTCCGGCGCTGTGCCACGCCATGCGGATTATGAACGGTCCGTAGTGTCCGAAATCGGCGGGCCACCAATCCTGCGACGTAGTCAGGACTTTCCTGATGTCCTGCTTGAGGGCATTGTAATCGAGGGTTGCAAACGCCTTGGCATAGTCGAACTTTTCCCCCATCGGGTTGGCTTCAGGGGAGTTCTGCCTGAGCGGTGTGAGGTCGAGCTGGTCAGGCCACCATAACTGGTTACGCATCGACTCGCCCTGTGCGCTGACTGCAATCGTCGATGCCAACGATTGCACAGCTATTGCTACAGCGGCGAACAAAGTCATCAGTTTTCGCTTGTTCATTAGACTTCTCCTTGCATTCCGCGATGTCCGCGGTCCACTGCTCCGTTCCAGTATCACATCATCTGATTTAACTGTCTGATATCTGATAGCGCGGCGCGCCGGAATTGCGCGCAGATTCCCATTGCACCCGGAATAACACGCGAAAAGGCGATTTATTCCCGCCGGGATCGAGAAAATATCCGGAACCGCGAGAGGGAATAATTCTCCCGCTCGCGTGTTATCCTCACTGACGGTTCGTGATGAGAGATTTGGAGTGGGGAAAATCCGACTTCGGGCAGGCGGCGCTCGATTGCCTCGACGCGCTCTACGGCTATGCTCTGGCGCTGTGCCGCAACGCGGCCTCGGCCGAGGATCTGGTGCAGGAGACTTACCTGCGCGCAGCGCGCGGCCGGCGTCAGTTGGCTCCGGACAGCAACATAAAGAGCTGGCTCTTTACAATTCTGCGAAACGCCTGGCTCAACGAACTGAGGCATGCGCGAAGCGGCCCCGAGTTTCTGGCGCTCGAACCCGAAGACGAGGGGTTTTATGCGGCGGGAGATGGCGCGGACCCATATACGCTTTTTGTCCGCAAAATAGAACGCGAGCAGGTGCGCTCGGCTATTTCGCATTTGCCGCGGCATCAGCGCGAAGTCATCGTACTGCGCGATCTGGAGGGTTTCAGTTATCAGGAAATCGCAGAGATTCTGGATTGTCCGGCCGGAACAGTGATGTCGCGCCTGGGCCGCGCGCGTCGACACCTTCGCGTGCTGCTCGGGGAGACGAAGTTGAAAAATGGTGTGTAGTGCTCAAGCGAGGGGGAAGAGGAAGTGCTGAGTGCTGAGTGCTGAGTGCTGAGTGCAATCAGGAAATCAGGAACTTTAATTACAGATACTTTGAATTGAAGTTCTTCGGTTCCAAATTGCACTCAGCACTCAGCACTTCCTCTTCCCAGCACTCAGCACTTTCTTTCCCTCTGGGGTTCTGAGTATGGAGAAGTGTCAAGAAATTCGCGTCCAGATGTCGTTGTATCTGGACGGAGAGCTTTACGACGACGAGTTGCGCGATTTCGAGACGCATCTTTCGGGTTGCGACTCGTGCGTGCAGGATCTGGCGCGCGAGCGCGATTTCCTGGGCATAGTCAGGGCCGCGCGGCCGCTGCATACTGCATCGGACAACTTGCGCAAGCGCGTCGCCGGAGTTCTCGCACAATCTCCCCGCTCAATATCAGTCGGATTCAATACCGGATTCAACAGAAGGTGGCTTGCGCTTGCCGCGTGCGCGTTAATAGCAAGTCTGGCAGGATTCGGTTACTGGACCTCGCGCTCCTCCCGTCCGATGGGCGCCCCGCCGTCGGAATTTGCGCGAATGGCTGTGGATTCGCACCTGCGCCGGCTGCGCGGACAACTGCCGCTCGAAATCTCATCGGAATCGCCCGAAGAAATTTCGGGCTGGTTTCGCGACAAGGTTTCTTTCAGCCTTACGCTTCCGAATTATCAGGGATCATCGGGGCAGGAACATTTGTACAGACTCGAAGGCGCGCGCCTCGTCGCCTTTCGCAACGACTACGCCGCGTGCGTCGCTTACCGCATGCGCCAGCGCCCGATCACCCTCATCGTCACTTCGAACGCCGTTGCAATGCCCGCCGGGGGCGAAGAAATACGCTCCCGCGGCCTCGCCTTTCATTACGACGCCATCGACGGCCTCAAAGTCATTACGTGGGCCGATCGCGGATTGACTTACGCGCTGGTTTCAGACCTCGAAGAACGCGGCCAGCAGTCGTGCATCGTATGCCACGCGGGCACAAAGGACCGCGACTTTATCGAGGAACTCAAACCCGCACCGAAGATTTAGAGATAACGGAACAAACGAAAAGACACGGAACAAACGAAAAATCCGGATCTTTCCGGATCTCTCCGGATCTTTCCGTTTATTTCGTTTTATTCCGTTTGTTCCGTTATCTCTCTTCTTTCCGCTTTCATTCTGATGCCGTATTTCGGCCGCAGCGTCACGAGCGGTTTGAGTTCAATGCGTTGATCCGGTTCGAGCAGCAATCGCCATTTCTGCGCAATCGTAGCGAGCACGAGCGCGCCTTCCATCCACGCGAATCCCTCGCCTATGCACACGCGCGGGCCTCCGCCGAAAGGATAATACGCAAATCGCGGACGCTGCTCTTTTTCCTCAGGCCGCCACCTTTCGGGGTCGAAATGCTCGGGATCCGGATACCATCGCGCATCGTGATGCGTAACATACTGGCTCATCAGTATGAGCGACCTTGCCGGAACGTGATAACCCGCGATTTCATAATCATTCAATGCGCGTCTCCCGATGATCCACGCCGGCGGGTACAGGCGCATAGATTCTGCGAGCACCATTTCCGTATAACGCAACCGCGGCACATCTTCCGCCGTCGGAAGGCGACCGCCTAAAACTTCGTCTATTTCCGCGTGAAAGCGCGCCTCGACTTCCGGGTGTTGCGAGAGCAGATACCAGGTCCAGGCCAGCGCTACCGCCGTAGTTTCGTGGCCCGCAAGAAAAATCGTCATCGCTTCATCGCGCAACTGCTCGTCGGTCATGCGCGAGCCGTCGCCCTCTACGTCGCGCGCGTGTATCAGCATCGAAAGCAGATCGCCGTTATCCGTATCCGAGGCGCGATGTTCGGCTATGATCCGGTAGATCGTCGCGTCGAGGCGTTCGCGCGCGCGCTGGAACCGGCGCGTAGACGGCAGCGGCAGCTTTTCCAGAAGCTCCGAGAATGGGATCGTTATGGTGTTGAACAACTCGAATGCATCGGTGAGCGCCGCGCCTATTTCATCCGCTTCGGATTCGACATCGGCGTTAAAGAGCGTCCTGCCCGCTATGGCAAGCGTCAACCGCATCATTTCGCGGTCGATTTCAAATACATCACCCTCTTGCCATCGCCGGCGCGTATTCACGGCGTATTCGGTCATCTGATCGGCGTAAGCGGCTATGCGCTGGCGATGAAATGCGGGTTGAGCCAGGCGGCGCTGGCGCAGGTGAAATTCTCCTTCGCTTGTTAATAATCCCTCTCCGAGCAGTTTCTTTGCGCGTTGCAGACCGCGCCCCTTGATGAAGTTCCTGTTGTGCGTTACCAGCACATCGCGAATGTAGTCGGGATGATTGATGAGGAAGACTTTTTCCGCGCCGAGCGTGAAGTAAACAATATCACCGTAATCGCGCGCGAGGCCGACGAGGTATCCTGATCGGTCGCGCTGCATCCCGAACAGGCTGCGTCCCGGCGGAAAAGAACTTGGGCCGGGCGGAAGTTTTGCCATTGCAGTTGTCATATCTTTTGCATACCCTCCTTCGTATCCAATCATGCAGCATTGCGGGCGAAGAGAGAACACGGAACACACGGAAATTCAGGGAAGGCACGAAAACGAAGGAACCCCCATGTACGACTACATCATTGTAGGCGCAGGTTCGTCCGGTTGCGTTCTCGCCGGGCGTTTAACGGAGAACGCCGATTGCCGGGTGTTGCTTCTTGAAGCGGGCGGCCCCGACAACAGGCAGGAAATCCGCATACCCGCGGCATTTCCGAAACTGTTCAAGACCGAAGTCGACTGGGCGTACGAAACCGAACCGCAGCCCGGTATGCTCGGTCGGCGCATGTACTGGCCGCGGGGCAAGGTGCTCGGCGGGTCGAGTTCCATAAACGCCATGATATACAGCCGCGCCAATCCCGCGGATCACGATCGCTGGGCGCAGTTCGGCGTCCGGGGCTGGAGCTACAAGGACGTACTTCCGTATTACAAGAAGTCGGAGAATTTCGAGCGCGGCGCAAACGAGTTTCACGGCGCGGGAGGACCGCTCAACATAACTTATCTGCGCTCGCCGAATCAGCTTTCCTACAAATTCATCGAAGCCGCCCAGTCCGTCGGAATCGAATACAACGAGGATTTCAACGGCGCACGGCAGGAAGGCGTCGGGCATTTTCAGGTCACGCAAAAGGGCGGTCAACGGCACAGCGCGGCCGCAGCATTTCTCAAACCCGCCCTGGGGCGGCCAAACCTTGAAGCGGTAACCGGAGCGCACGTCACACGGATCGTCTTTGACGGACGCCGCGCGGTGGGAGTGCTTTATGTAAAGGACGGGAGCGAACGCGAAGCTCGCGCCGAACGCGAGGTGATACTTGCCGGCGGTTCTATAAACTCGCCGCAGCTCCTGATGCTTTCGGGCGTGGGACCTGCGGATCATCTGAACGATATGGGCGTCCCGGTTTTGCAGGATCTTCCCGGAGTAGGAGAAAACCTTCAGGATCATCTGCTGATCGGTGTGGAGTATGAATTGACGCGGCCCGTGGGCCTGCACAAGGCGGACAACTTCGGAAACATATTGCGTTACATGGTATTGAAATCGGGGCCGCTTACATCCAACGTAGCCGAGGTTGGAGGATTTGTAAAAACCGGTCCGGGGTTGCCTGCCCCGGACATAGAGCTGCTGTTTGCGCCCGTGTTTTACATGAATCACGGACTGGATAATCCCGATGCGCACGGGTGCGCCTTCGGCGTTGCGATTCAGCATCCCGAAAGCCGCGGCAGCGTGCGATTGCGATCGAATGATCCGTTCGCCGCTCCCGCGATTCATCCGAATTATCTTGCGGAGGAAGCGGATCTCGCCGCAGGTATAGAGGGCGTCAAACTTGCGCGCGAGATTGCGGCCACGAAGTTCTTTGATCCGTATCGCGGAAAAGAATGGTGGCCGGGCGCCGACGCCCGATCGGACGATTCTGTAGCCGAACACATACGCCGCACCTCGGATACGATCTATCATCCGGTTGGAACGTGCCGTATGGGTAATGATGAACTTGCCGTCGTGGATGAAGAGTTGAGGGTGCGGGGTGTGGAAGGGTTGCGGGTTGTAGATGCCTCGGTTATTCCGGTTCAGGCTACCGGGCATACCAATGCGGTCGCAATTATGATCGCAGAGAAGGCTGCGGATTTCATCTCAAAGCCGGCGAAGCCGGCGGCGGAATGAAGCCTGGGGTGGAGCGAGGCGCAAGCCGAGCATAACCCCAGGTATCTCGTTATATAAATGGCCAGCCCGCGTATGCGGGCGGCAGTGATTATACATATCGCTCGTCGAATTCGACGCCGTTTGCCCGCAGAAATTCGATGAACTCCTCGCGGAAGGATTTTCGCTCGTGATGCTCTTTTTGTCGGGCGATGTATTCCTGCACCTTGCCGACATTCGATTGACTGACGGTGAAGGCGCCGTAACCGCGTTGCCACGAAAAACCGCGCAAATCCGGGAACACATCGTGCATCCAGCCGCTTGAATTGGCTTTCAGATCGCGCAATATATCCGACACGGATTTATCGGGTCGAAGTTTCGCCAGCACGTGCACATGATCCGCCGTACCGTTGATTGCCAATGCGACCCCACCCTGGCCGCGAATCGCACCGCCGATGTATTCATACAACCGTCGTTCGTATTCATCGACAATCAGCGGTTGACGCTCTTTGGTTGAGAAGATGAAATGGTAAAGCAGGTTGGTGTACGAACTGGACATACATATTCCTTCCTGCACGCTGTCGCCCGCTTGCGCGGGCTCTCCGGAATTTTGCGACGATACCTGGGGTTGCGCTCGGCTGCGCCTCGCTCCACCCCAGGCTGTATTCCGCCGCCGGCTTCGCCGGCTCAGCAGCGGCGACGAGGTGTCGCAGTTTGAATCACACCGCCGGCTATCCTACTTCAAGCTGCCGCTCGGGTTTGAATCACACCGCCGGCTATCCTACTTCAAGCTGCCGCTCGCGCAAATACTTGATCTTGTCCCTCAATTCCGCTGCGCGCTCAAACGCCAGACTCTTCGCCGCCGCCCGCATTTCACCCTCCAACTGAATAATCGTCTCGGCGATCTTCTCCTGGCTGTATTCGTCATACGCCTCAAGATTGAGCGGTACCTTGAAATAATCGGCTTCATACGCCGTAACAAGCGTCGCCTCGATCGGCTTGATGATCGATTGCGGCGTGATGCCGTTTTCCTCGTTGAACTTCATCTGCCTGGATCGTCGCCGGTTCGTCTCGTCTATCGCATACCGCATCGATTCCGTCATGTTGTCGGCGTAAAGAATCGCCTTGCCGCGGCTGTTGCGCGCCGCGCGGCCAATGGTCTGAATCAACGATGAAGCGCTGCGCAGAAATCCTTCCTTGTCCGCGTCGAGTATCGCTACGAGCGAAACTTCGGGCAGATCCAGCCCTTCGCGCAAAAGATTGATTCCCACCAGAACGTCGAACTCGCCGCGCCGCAGATCGCGCAGGATCTTTATCCTTTCAAGCGTTTCGACTTCGGAATGCAGGTAGCGCACGCGCACGCCCAGATCGCCGTAATAATCGCTCAGGTTTTCGGCCATCTTCTTCGTAAGCGTCGTTACGAGCACGCGCTCTTTTCTCTCGACGCGTTCCCGCACTTCACCCAGCAGATCGTCTATTTGTCCGCGCACGGGCCGCACATCCACCTCGGGGTCGAGCAGCCCCGTAGGCCGGATCACCTGTTCGATCACTTCACCGCCCGATTGCTGCAATTCGTAGGGACCGGGCGTCGCCGATACGTAAATTACCTGCGTTGTGCGCTTCTGCCATTCCTCGAACCTGAGCGGCCTGTTGTCGAGCGCCGAAGGCAATCGGAAACCGAAATCCACGAGCGTCTGTTTGCGCGAGCGGTCGCCGTTGTACATGCCGCGAATCTGCGGAATCGACTGATGGCTTTCATCCACCACTACGAGGGCGTCTTCCGGAAGATAATCGTAAAGCGTGGGCGGCGGTTCACCCTGCGCGCGGCCCGTCAGATGCCGCGAATAATTCTCTACGCCGCGGCAGAAGCCCAGGCTGTTGAACATCTCCAGATCGTACATCGTGCGCTGGTGCAGGCGCTGCGCCTCGATCGGTTTGCCCTGCTCGACAAGCTGCGGCTCCCACCATTCAAGCTCCGCCTTGATCGATTTCACCGCGCGCCTGATGGTGCCGGGAGGCATTACGTAATGCGACTTCGGATAAATCGGTACGCGCCCGTCGTGCCGCGCAATGACTTCCCCGAGCAGCGGGTCTATGGTCGAAATCGAGTCGATTTCATCGCCCCACAACTCGATCCTGTAAGCATTGTCCTGATAACTCGGATAAATCTCGATTACATCGCCGCGCACGCGAAAGCTGCCGCGCTTGAACTCTATGTCGCTGCGCTCATAAAGCATCTCGACCAGTTTCTTGAGCAGTTCCTCGCGCGTGATCCTCTGCCCGCGCTCCAGTTGCAGCAGCATGCCGAAATACATGCTTGGATCGCCGATGCCGTATATCGCCGATACCGATGCAACGATCACCACATCGCGACGCTCAAACAGCGACCTCGTAGCCGAAAGCCGCAAACGGTCTATCTCTTCATTGATCGTCGCTTCTTTTTCGATGTAGGTATCGGTTGCGGCGACGTAGGCTTCGGGTTGGTAGTAATCGTAGTAGGAGACGAAGTACTCGACAGCATTTTCCGGGAAGAAAGTACGGAATTCCTGGTAAAGCTGTGCGGCGAGCGTTTTGTTGTGAGCCATAACGAGCGTGGGCCGGTTTACGCGCGCTATGACCGAAGCGATGCTGAATGTTTTGCCCGATCCGGTGATGCCGAGCAGCACCTGATGGCGTTCGCCCGATTCCAGGCCGGAGACAAGAGCTTCTATGGCCGCGGGCTGATCGCCGCGCGGTTCGTAATCCGAAACTAGTTTGAAATTCTTCATGCAAATGGCTCTCGGTAGTTGCTTTTTCCCCCGGCTCGATGGCAATTATAGAGAGCATCCATCGGGCGGGCAAACATTGCCAAACCCTCGTCCGCCCCAAAACTGACGATCCGGAGGTGAATGATGACCAGGCAGAAAACCGGGTTGACGCGCCGCGAATTTATCGACCGCGCTTCAAAAACTACAGCCGTCGCCGCCGCAGCCGTCGCGGGCGCTCCCGCAGTTCTCGCCGGACAGTCGGGCAAAAAGCGCATCGCTCTTGTCGGAACCGGCATTCGCGGAACGACGATGTGGGGATCGAGCGTAGCCCGAGTTTACAAGGATCAGATCGAATTCGTAGGTCTTTGCGACATCAACCGCAAGCGCGTAGAGGTGGGCAGGCAGATGATCGGCGTCGATGCACCTACTTTCACAGACTTCGATCAGATGCTCAGGACCGTCAAACCCGAACTCGTCATCGTTACGACCAAGGATTCGACGCATCACGAACAGATCATCCGTGCGCTGGAATCGGGCTGCGAGGTCATCACCGAAAAACCGATGACGACCGACGAAAGGAAATGTCAGGCCATAATCGACGCGGAAAAAAAGGCCGGCCGCCAGATCACCGTCACGTTCAACTATCGCTATTCATCCATCGCCGAAAAGACCAAAGAGATTCTGATGTCGGGCGCCATAGGGCGTCCCACGTCGATCGACTTCCACTGGTATCTGGATGTCAATCACGGGGCGGATTATTTCCGGCGCTGGCACGCCTACAAGGAAAGCTCCGGAACCCTGTGGGTGCACAAGGCGACGCATCATTTCGATCTCATCAACTGGCTGCTCGACGCCGACCCGGTCGAGGTCACCGCCTTCGGCGACCTGCGCAACTACGGCCGCAACGGAAAACTTCGAGGCAAAAACTGCCGCACGTGCCCGCATCAGAAGGAATGCCCATTTTACTGGGATATGACCAGAAGCAGGCAGTTGATGCAGTTGTACGCCGAATGCGAAAGCGAAGACGGATACCTGCGCGATGCGTGCGTGTTCCGCGAAGACATAGACATCTACGATACGATGACGGCCAATGTGAAATACTCAAACGGCGTATTGATGAGTTATTCGCTCAATACCTATATGCCGTATGAAGGTTATCACCTGGGAATAAACGGAACGATGGGGCGGCTCGATGTGCGCGCCTACGAGCGCCAGCCCTGGGAGGCTCCGGCTGCGGCCGAGTTCCGAATCACCAGAAACTTCGGCAAATCGGAAACAAGCGACCTGCGCGTGGGTGCAGGCGGCCATTTCGGCGCCGATCCGAAGTTGAAGGATATGATCTTCAAACCGGGGACTCCCGATACGCTCAAACAGCGCGCCGGTTCGCGCGCCGGAGCGATGTCGGCTTTAACCGGCGTGGCTGCCGTGCGCAGCATCGAGGGCGGGCGGCCGGTGAAGATCGCGGATCTGGTGAAGTTTTAAGAGAGATAACGGAACAAACGAAATAAGACGAAAAGAACAGAAAAGTTGAATATTTCCGTAGTTTTCGTCTTATTTCGTTTGTTCCGTTATCTCTCTTAAAAAGTGTAACGCAGTGCGAACTGCATAATGCGCCCCGCCTTGGTTTCATTCAGAGGCGTTTGAGTAGCCGTGAACTTGCCGAAGTCCGCCGGAGGCGTGCCGCCGAGCAGGAACGGATCGGGCGAGAGGCCGAAACCGGCGCCCGACGGCGCGGTGAACCGCTGCGTGTTCGTTACGTTGAAGACCTCCCAGCGGAAGGTCAGCTTGTGGTTTTCGATCGGCAGATTGAAGGTTTTGTGCAATCCAAGGTCGAGCGCGACGTAACCCGGCTGCCGGAATACGTTGCGATCGCCCGGCTCGCCCGGGAACGGATCGCGGAAGCTGAGGAACGCAAACTGCGGATCGGAGAAAAGGTTCGGCTCGCCGTTTACATCCTTTGAAGGCGATGACTCAAGCGGCCGCACTCGCACCATACCGGAAGAACTCTGCCAGTTGGTTCCCCACCTGCGGAATGCAAACGGACGCGAAGTGCCAGCGCCGGCCGCCGCCGTCCTGTCGCCGTTGATCGGGAAGCCTGAATTCCAGCGGAATACTCCGGAAAGCGACCATCCGCCCACCACTGCATTGGCGAACTTCGGCGCATTGCCCCAAAGCGCCTTTCCGCGCCCGAAGGGCAGCCCTGCTACCCAGTTGGCATTGATCGAGTGGCGGACGTCAAAGTCGGAGTTTGCATAGTTGGACCGCAAATCCAGCGGATTGAAAATCAGCGCCGAACCGCTGAATGCGTTTGCATTCTGCAACCCCGACGCGTTGTCCAAGGAATGGCTGAGCGTGTAGTTGAAATCGAACGTCAGATCTTCCTTCAATCTTTCGCGTATGCTGAACTGCGCCGAGTTGTAGTTCGACGTTGCGATGGTCGAGAACACCGAAAGCGCAGCGTATTGCGGGTGAACGAAGGTGTTGTCAAGAAACGCGAACGGGGCATTATTCCATACGAGGTTCGATTGCAGGAACGTGTAATCGAGCGTATTGCGCCCGTCTACGGCGGGCACGGCTATCTGGCGGTACATGCGCTGCGTCGGCGTCAGTTGCACACTCTGCCCGAGTACGTTGAAGGTTCCGCCGATGCCGGGGAAGATGTTTTCGAAAAACGGAATCGGCTGCACGGATGTGATCGGCGTCTGCCGGTAGCGCAACTCGATTAGCTGCCGCATCGCTTCGTACCACGAAACGCCCGATTGCGGATCGCGGATGTTGTTGAAGTGCATCACGTCGCGCTGCGCCAGCAGATCGCGCGAAAACCTGCCTACATAACTCGCTTCCACCGACAACCCGCGCCCGATTTCGCGGCCGTAGGAAAGGTTGAAGTTGTAGCTGTAGGGCGTGCGCAGCCCGTCGTCGAGCGAGAATTCTATTCGTTCGCCGTCGTCGGCGGGATGCGTAAGCGGGAAACTTATGCGGTTTGCTATGCGATTGCCTATGAGCGGCAGCGTTCTTACGTCGGGAATGTTTCCGGTAAAGAGAGGCCCAAGGTTTGTGGAAAGGTTAAACGTATTCGGGTTGACTTCGACCGCGGAAGCAAATCCGAGCGTGTTGTTGAGATCGAACGATACGGCGAGCTGGCTGCCGATGCGGTCATACGTCATTCTGAAGCCGCCGCGGATGACGCCCTTGCCGCCGCGCCCGAAAAGTTTCCCGAACAGGTTGTCGCCGAAATCGGGCGACCAGGCTACGGCTACCGACGGCGCAAAATTGTTCCAGTCCTGCGCGTAAAATCCGGGACGATTGTTGACCTTGCCCGCCAGATCCAGCGTGATCAGCTCGTTGTACGGCGCGCCCTGATTGGCTCCCGCTACGCGCCTGTCGAAAAATTCCGACAGGCTCTGCGTCGGTTTGACCTGAAAACCGTTTACTTCGTAAACGGGCGTAGATGTCGAATAACGCAATCCGTAGCTGAGAGTCAGATTCGGGCGCAGCCGCCAACTGTCCTGCGCGTATGCTTCGTATTCCTGCGTGGCGAAGTTGCGCGCGGCGGACGATCCGCCGGGCAGCAGGTTTCCGTCCGGCCCATAAAGCAGATTCGCCGAATACTCGGAAAATCTTCCGATAAACGCCGCAAGCGCGTTGCCCAGAGGCGCCTGGCTCGACGGCGCTACGTTGGAGAATATGGACGGGCCCGTACCGTCCGCTCCCGCATTTATCAGCACTGCGCCCGAACCGGCGTAACCCGACGGGTTTGTTGTCGCGAAGTCAAAGGAATTCGCGAAAGTGTCGCGGCGGTTTTCTATCAGCCTGACGTTTCCTCCGAACTGGATCGTGTGGTTGCCTTTTACCCACGATACGTCATCTACAAAATTGTGCACCGGAGTCACCCGGCTGAGCGTGCGCGTGGGAGTCGGATCGAAGATGAACCTGAACGCAACTTCGTTGACCGATGAATCGCCCTGCTGGCTGAAAGCAGCGCGCGTTATCCCGTAACTGAATTTGTTGAGCACCGAGTTTGAAACCGTCCACGTATGCCCTACCGCAAGCCCCATCGGATGATTCCACACCGTGGGCGCCGGAAGATCGGGAAAGTCCGGAGCAAGTCCTACGTTGTCGCTCTGATAGTTCAAACGCGCAAACAGGCTTTGTTTGTCGTTGACCTGCGCATCGAAGCGGGCGATGTATGTATTAAGCGAAGTCGGCGTCTTTGCATTGAAGCGGAATCCACCCGTGTTGAGCCCGTCGCCTACGGTGGTGTCGTTTGCGGGATACCTGCGCGCAACATCCGCAAGATAGGCGATGGCCGCCTGATTGACGCCCGGAGTAACTCCGTTTGCGGCTATGTAAGCCGCGTTGATGTCGTTGGCTCGCAGTTCCGTGCATCGGCGGTTTGCATTGGTGCGTGTGGGGCAGGGCACGCCGCCCGCGGCGGCCGTGGTTTCATATCGAATGATGCCCTGGCCCATATGCGCGAGCGGCACTATGCGAGGAGCCACGCCCGTTGCTGTGGCTTCGCGGAAGCCCTCGTAGTTGAAAAAGAAAAACAGGCGGTCTTTCCTTACAGGGCCGCCTACGGCTCCGCCGAAGATGTTTCGCAGCAGTTGCGGGCGCGGGAGCTTTTCATCGCCAACGCGCGCAAGCCCCTCGATTACTTCGCGGTCTGTGGCTGTGAATCTTCCCGCCTTGTTGTTGAAAAAGTCGTTGGCAGTGGTGATGGTGTTGCGGTGGAATTCGTAAAGCGATCCGTGAAACTGATTGCTGCCCGAACGCGTGACCAGAGACACCTGCGCACCCGAAGATCGCCCTACGTCGGCGTTCGGATTCGTCGTCACCACGCGGAACTCCTGAACGGAGTCGGGAGTGACGCGAAGCACGCTTGCGAAGGCTTCGGCGGTAATGACGTTCAATCCCGATTGCTGCTCGTTTACGTCCACGCCGTCGAGCAGTATGTTCGACTGATCGGCGCGCGTCCCGTTGACGAATCCGCCGCGCGTGACTCCGGCTTGCAGCGACAGCAGCCCGACGATGTTTCTTGCATTCAGCGGAAGATCTACTATGCGGCGGTTTTCGAATGCATTGCCTATCGTTGCATCCGTAGTGTTGAGCGGAAGCTCGGCCGCGCCCGATACGTTTACTACGTCGGTTACGGCCCCGACTTCAAAGGTCAATGTCAGATCCGTGGGCGTGTCTACAAGCGCTCTGACCTCAGCTACTGCGAGTTTCTTGAAACCATGAGCTTCGGCTTCCAGGCGGTAAACGCCGGGCGGCAGGGCGCTGAATACGTAGCCGCCGCTTTGATTGCTGGTCTGCGTGCGCGCAAAATTCTTCGATGAATCGCTGATCGTGATTACTGCACCGGCTATCGGCTGGCCCTGCGGGTCGACCGCAGTGCCGCGAATTGTGCTGGTTTGTGCAAAAACCGCACCCGCCGAAATCACTGCAAACATCAGCGCTCCCAGCACGCCCGTCATTGCACTCCCGGCCTTCTCATTGCTGCGCAAATGCATATTTCCTCCTCGGGGTTGCATATTCACGAGAATGGATGTGCGAACGCGGGCGGTGCGTCGCGCCGTCCGGTTCATCTTTTTCGTTGGAACCCGCATGGTTTTTGTGGATGAGGAGACCGGCCTGCTGATGCCCTCGGCAGTGTGGTAGCCGGCCTCCTCCGATTTGGAGCTTCATCCAGAAATCTGGGCTCCGAATCGCACTCGAATTTCGCAACTCTTATTCCATTCCAATGAAGCGGCCGGATGTAAATCGACGCACAGAAGATTGGTACAAAGCGTGAGACGGAAAGAGAGATAACGGAACAAACGAAAAAAGACGGAATTTACTGAAATATTCAACTATTCCGTAATATTCGTATCATTTCGTATGTTCCGTTATCTCTGATGTCCCGATGCTGCACTCGGGGCGTTTGGATGGCGTAATTCGCATCGAATGATTTACAACTTTCCGAAAAATGAAATCGGGAATTCATATTCTCGGATTCGTGCGAATCGCTTGGGCGAAGCCAATGCGTGACGTATGATCACGGCGGCAAACGAAGCAAAAACGCAGCAACCTGCGCCTACACCCCAACACTGGAGACTACCGATGAAACGACGCGACTTTGTTACCACTGCAATTGCAGGCGCCGGAGCGCTGATAGTCGGGAGGGCATACACCACTTCGCAGACGCGTCTTGCCGACGCACGTATCGAGATTTCGCTCAACGATCCGATCGGAAGGATTGCGCCCGAAATTTACGGCCACTTCGTCGAACACCTGGGCGGCGTGGTCTACGACGGTATATGGGTAGGCGAAAACTCAAAGATCCCGAATCAATACGGCGTACGCAGCGCGCTTGTGGATGCGATGAAAAAGATCAAGTCGTCTGTAGCGCGCTGGCCCGGCGGGTGTTTCGCCGACAGCTACAACTGGCGCGACGGCATCGGCCCGAGGTCCGGGCGTCCGCGCCGCCCGAACTTCTGGATCGATGCGCGCGAATGGCCCGCGGGCGCTCCGGACGGGCCCTGGAAATACGACACCAATCATTTCGGCAATGATGAGTTCCTGCGCTTCTGCGAATTGACGGGATCACAGCCCTACCTTGCAGCCAACGTGCGCAGCCTTTCGGCGCGCGATTTTTACGAATGGATCGATTACTGCAACTCGCCGGCGGGCGCTACTACGCTTGCGGATATGCGCGCCGCCGCCGGCAGACGCGAACCGTACAGCGTGCGTTACTGGGGCGTGGGCAATGAATCGTGGGGATGCGGCGGACGCTTTACACCCGAAGAATATGCGGTCGAATACGCCCGCTTCGTCGAATGGGTGCCGCGCTACGGCATCGATCTGGCCTTCATAGGATCGGGGCCGAACGGCGGGGACCTGTCCTGGACGCGCAGGTTTTTCGGCAGGCTCGCGGAAAAGGGCGGTTTCGGAAGGATGTGGGGATGGGGGCTGCACCATTATTCCTGGAACGTAAGCGGCGGACGGACGAACGACTGGTTTCAGGGCAAGGGCGCGGCCGTGGGGTATCCCGAAGAGGAATGGTACGAACTTCTCAACGAAGCCAACAAGATGGAGAAGCTGATAACCGACAACTGGGCGATTATGGGCGAGTTCGACCGGCAGCACCGCGTAAAGCTCGTAGTCGATGAGTGGGGAGCGTGGTACAAGCCGGGCAGCGAAGTGCACAATACGCATTTGCTCGGCCAGCAATCCACCATTCGCGATGCGCTGCTTGCCGGATTGACGCTGGATATTTTCCACAAACACGCCGACAAGGTAGCAATGTCGAATATCGCGCAACTGGTCAACTGCCTGCAATCGCTGTTTCTGGCGCACGAAGACAAGTTCGTATTGACGCCCACATATCACGTGTTCGATATGTACGCCGCGCATCAGGGCGCAACTGCGCTGCGTACCCACGTATCATCCTCGCGCGTGGAGTACACAAGACAGGGCCGCCCCGCTTCATTGCCGGGCCTCGGCGGATCCGCCTCGCTTCAGGACCGCACCGTTACCCTGACCGTGACGAATCCCGATCCGAAATCTGCGGTGGAAACCGAAATCGGTTTGCGCGGAGCCCGCGTCAGGGAAGTCGAGGTAACCGTGCTCTCGGCGCGCGACACCCAGGCGCACAACACGTTCGACAATCCGCGCGAAATCCAGCCGCGCGCCGGAAGCGCAAGGATCGGAAGCGGCGGCGTTGTTACCTGTACGTTCGCGCCCGCTTCGGTTACGAAACTTCAATTGTCGCTTGTTTGAAATTGAGAACGCAGCAATAGGCGGAAGCGGCGTACCTCTTTCCGTGTGCTTTGCGTCCTCCTTTCCGCGTCTTCTGCGTTCTCTTTTATTTGCGAGTTTATGAACTACGACGAAGCGGTCGATTACCTTTACAGTCTCGGCCACGAAATGCAGGCGATGAAGCTCGGACTCGACCGTATACGCCGGCTTGCGCACGCCTGCGGCGATCCCCAGCTTCGTTTCCCGGCCGTGCACATTGCGGGTACAAACGGCAAAGGCTCGACCGCGGCGATGGTTGCGGCGATTGCGCAGTCATCTGGTTTGCGCACCGGGCTTTTTACCTCGCCGCATCTTGTAGAAATTACCGAGCGCATAGAGATCGACGGACGTGCGATAGACAAAGCCGATTTTGCCCGATTGGGCTCTATTGTGCGCGAGGCGGGCGAGCGGCTGGTTGTTGACGGTGAAGCGGCGGCGGCGCCGACTTTCTTCGAGCAGGTGACGGCGATCGGTTATCTGTATTTTGCCGAACGCGAGGTGGATCTTGCAGTGCTCGAAACAGGATTGGGAGGCCGCCTGGATGCAACCAATATTTGCCGGCCGGTTGTTACTGCAATCACTCCGGTAGGCGCAGATCATCAGCAGTATCTCGGCGAAACTCTCGCCGAAATCGCGGGCGAAAAAGCAGGTATCCTGAAACCCGGCGTTCCCCTTGTGCTTGCGCCCCAGCGACGCGAGGCTGCAGATACCATTGTTGCCCGCGCCGCACAAATTCAGGCTCCGATCATAGATTTCAATTCGATTTGGGAACTGATCGTCTCGCCCGGGCCGGTTGAATCTGTCGGGTGTTATCGCCTGTATTGCCGGACGGCGAATGATGTTTACGAAACGGTGCTGAGTCTGCGCGGCCGTCATCAGGCGATCAATGCAGTTGTATCGATACTCGTCGCCGAGCAGCTTGCATTGCGCGGCTTTCCCCTCGCGCGCGAGGCGGTCGCTACGGGACTTTCAAATGCACAATGGCCGGGTCGTCTGGAATTGCTGGAAACGGGTTGGGGCAGACATATTCTTATAGACGGCGCCCACAATCCGGACGGGGCGCGCAAGCTGCGCGCGTTTCTGGACGAACATTTCACCGGCGTATGTTTAACTCTCGTATTTGGGGTAATGTCGGATAAAGCGCTCGATGAAATGGCGCAGGTATTGTTTCCGGCAGCCTCGGTGGTGGTCGCCGCGCCGATTGCGAATCCGAGAGCCGTTGCGCCCGAACGCATTGCGGAACTGGCCGAACGACGCGGATGTCGTGCAATAGTCGCCGAAAGCGCCGGCGACGCTATTGAAGTCGCAATGAGGGAAACCGCCGAGGCGGGAGTGGTCTGCGCCTGCGGATCGCTATACCTTGTCGGTGAAATCAGCCGGGAAGTCAAACCGCGGAATACACGAAAAAAAGACGCGGAAATCGCGGAAAAGATCTGAATGCTTCCGTGATTTCCGCGTCTTCATTTCCGCGTATTCCGCGGTTTCTTTATGGTTTGCCGTTAACCGAATCCTGAATAAACGCCGCGACATCGCGCTTGAGCTGTGCAAGAGATTTGACGTCGATGTACATCATATGTCCGGCTTCGTAGTATTTCACCGTGATGTTTTTGCGCAGGCTCGGATCGAGGCTCATATGATCCAGCGTATAGTCCGCCGCGTAATACGGCGTCGCCATATCGTAATACCCCGAAGCCACAAACAACTTCATATACGGGTTCTGCCCAAAAGCTGAACGCAGTGCCGTGCTCGTATCCGCGTATCCGTTGTTCGTACCCCAGTTCCACTGGCCGATGCCGCCGCCGAGTATGTAGTATTCAAGATCGGATTTATATCCGAGTTCCGAGCGCACGTATTGCGAGAAAGTCGCAGTATAGGGTCCGCGTATCGCGCTCATGCTCGGATCGAAATCCGGCCGCTCGCTTGCAGCCGAGGCGTCGATGCCCTTGAAACGGCTGTCGAGCCGGCCCGTAGTGCGCTTCTCGCTGCGCAACAGTTCCTTGTTGAAGCGGCCCAGATCTACGCGCAGGTTGCAGTTGTCGATAAACGCAGCCGGAAGCCCTGAATACCGCGACATTCGCTCGATTACCGCCTGCCTCTCAGCGGACGTCAAACGATCCCCCTTGCCGAGCGCCGCGGTATATTCGGTCGCCACCCATTTTTCGGATTCTTCGAGCACCTTTTTCAACGGCTGTCGTTGCAGATCGGCGGGAAGTTTCTTGTGATACCACGCAGTAGCCGTGTAAGAGGGGAAAATGAGCTGGTATGCCAGATCGTTGCCCGGAGCAAAATTGAGCGTGGCGAAATTCATTACGGTCGAAACCAGGACGATGCCGTTGAATGCTATTCCGCGGCCGATGAGATAGCCGGACAGTCCCGATGCGCGCGTAGTGCCGTAGCTTTCGCCTACGAGAAACAGCGGCGAGGCCCAGCGTTCATTCCTCGTCAGGTACATACGAATGAATTCGCCGACCGATTCTATGTCGCCGTTTAGAGAAAAGAATCGCGATGCGACCTGCTGATTCGCCGCGCGGCTGAATCCTGTGCCTACCGGGTCGATGAATACCAGATCGGTTGCATCGAGCCAGGTCTGATCGTTTTCAACAAGCCGGTATGGAGGCGCTGGCAGTCCTCCGTCATCGAGCATTTTTACTCGTTTGGGGCCGAGCGCGCCCAGATGCAGCCAGACCGATGACGAGCCGGGGCCGCCGTTGAAGGAAAACATCAGCGGACGCTCGGCGGCCGGGCCGGCGCCGTCGAGCGTGTAGGCCATGTAAAAGATCTGCGCCTCGGTTACTCCCTCGCGATTGCGTATGGGCATCATGCCGGTTGTGACGGTGTATTTGAGCTGCCGATCGCCCATCTTGATTTCGTGTTTGGTTACTACGGGCGGCTCATCGGGCATCGGGCGCGGGGCAGCCTCGCCGCCTGCGGTTTGCGCTCCGGCGGGAGGCGTAGTCTGCGTAGAGGCGGGCGGTTGTTGCTGGCCGCCTCCGCCGGGCCTGCCTCCGGGACGCCCCGTTTGCGGTTGAAAAAGCAGTAGTATGGTCAGCAACGAGGTTGCGATTGATGCGAGCACGGTGGTGAGCCTCCTTTAGCGGTATTCTGTACGAGTGGCGAACGCGATCATTTCCGTGTATTTCGTCTGATACTGTAAGTGATTATTGAAAACTGGCTCTGGCGCACTTTCGCTGCTGGTTACTTGGATAAATTACTGTTGGGTCAACGATTTACAAAATATAACACCGTCAATGAACAACCGTGTAATCCTTCTGTATCCAATGATTTGCAACCAAGATCAGCGAAAGTGCGCCAGAACCACATTTCAGTCATCATTGACAGATACCGCGTATTCCGCGGTTAGCCGTTCCGGGCGCATCCTAGCACAATGCC
>JAHBSF010000077.1 GCA_019639255.1 Acidobacteriota bacterium
AAAAGGTTCTCACGGCGCGGGGCCGAATTTCGCTCACGACGCCCGTAAAATAACATTTGTCGGCGAGATTTCCAACTCACCATTGCGAACAGTGGTTTTCGCCTCGCTCTATCAGTGTGTAAAATCGGCCTTCACGCTTATACGAAGTTGCACTTGCTCGCTCACTTCGGCGTGAACCGGAATACGCTGCAAGACGCAAAATCGCAAAGAAACACATAAGCAGGGGGACCTCTATTCATGGCTTCAGATAAAGAGACGAACCGCGAGCAATTGTTGGTGGAAGGCCTGCGCTACGCCGTGCACGGGCTTGACGCGCCGTTTGCCTGCAGCGGTACGTTTGTGCCCGAACATCCGGTTGCCATCCGCTTCCCGGACAAGACTCAAATCCCCGTGACACGCGCGCAGAACACTTTCGATCAGGAGCAACTCCTGCGCCCCCTGATGGCTCGTTGCAAACCCGCGCCGTTCGGCAAGGGGCGAAAGACTCTTTACGACCGAGCCATCCGGGAGGCCCGGCAGCTCAAGGCTGGGAATGGCGCCTTCTCTGTTCTTCACTTCGACCCGGCGGAGGCGGGCATACTCGAGCAAATCCGCCGCGAATTGACGCCGCAGCTTTCCGATGCGCCTACCGCGGAACTCTACAACCTCAACATCTATGAGACAGGAGGCCACTTCGCGCCCCACAAGGACACCCCGCGCGGCAGCGATATGTTCGGGACGCTGGTCGTGTGTCTGCCGTCGCAGTTCTCCAACGGCGCATTCGTCCTGCGGCATCGCGGAGTCTTTCAGACCTACGACTGGGGGGACGCCATCAGGAAACAGGCCGAACCTGCACGCATCCATTGGGCGGCCTTCTTTGGAGACGTAGATCACCAGATCAACCGCCTTTGGAGCGGCTTGCGCGTGACTCTGACTTACCTGCTCCGGTACGCGGCGAATGTCGGGAGTGAGGCCGCTGCGGCAACTGCTCCACTCGACTCCCTCGTGCTACAAAAACTTCGCGAACTGCTCGGCGATCCCCGCTTTCTGCCCAAGGGTGGGACGCTGGCGTTCCCTTGCTCGCATATGTACCATCACGACGCGCGCTTTCAGCGCAAGCAGCGGCCGCTTTCGCGCCAAACCGCGTCGGCATTGAAGGGGCGCGATCATACGGTTGCGGCGGCGGCGCTCGCCGAAGGGCTCGAAGTGACGCTCTGCCCGTACATGGTCGAAACCTGCGTTGATGAGACCTGGCGCCTGGAGCATTTTCCGACCCCGCGCGAGCGGGCGGCGCTCAGGCGGCGAATGGATCCGTGGGCTTTGGAACATGCGCTGTCCGTTCGGGACAGATCCGAAGACGCTCAGGACTTCGGCGTCATCTGGGTAGATCCGCCGCCGCGCTTCAACTTTACGCCGACTATGTACCCGGTCGTAAGGGGAGATCAGACTCAAGCCGCAGACCCCGATTCGCCTGTCATCGCACATCTACACTCGTGCGAGTACAGCACTACGGGATATTTTGGAAATGAGGGCAGCGACATTGATCTTTATGTCTACGGGGTGCTGCACGTTGCGATTCCGCCGTATGGCGAAGGCGTGCGCGCAGCGACCATGACCATGCCTTCAGGCGACGCCCCGAAGTCTTCAGGCAAACGCGGACGCCGCCGTTCATAGGGAATAAATGTGCAGATCAGAAACATAGATCATCTGGTGCTGCGGGTAGTCGATGTAAAGGCGATGATGGATTTTTACATCCGCGTGCTCGGCTGTTCGCTGGAAAAAGCGCAGGATAATATCGGCCTCTATCAACTGCGCGCCGGAAATGCGCTCATTGATCTGGTGCCGGTTCACGGCGCGCTCGGGCGTGCAGGCGGCGCCGCTCCCGCGCGAGAGGGCCGCAACCTCGATCACTTCTGCGTGCGCGTCGATCCGTTTGACGCCGAAGAGATACTGAAGCATTTGAGAGACCACGGGATCGAACCCGGTCCGGTCGAATCCAGATACGGCGCGGAGGGCGCGGGGCCGTCGATTTACATCGCCGATCCGGAAGGCAATGTCATTGAATTAAAGGGACCGCCATGGGGCTGATTACTTCGGATCTGGAGCTGTCGCGGCGTCTGGAGAGCGCAGAGGGGCACGGCTGTATCGAGTGTGTAGAGGCGCGCGCGGCCGTATCGCCCGAAGCCGGAGCGCGATGGATCGAGGTCGCCGGAGCCTCGGCGATGTACGACGGCGCGGAATCGCCTATGACGCAGACCTTCGGCCTCGGCATACATCAACCCATAGCCGCCGAAGAACTCGACGTAATCGAACGGTTTTACTTTGATCTCGATGCTCCCGTGCATCACGAAGTCAGCCCGCTTGCCGATGCATCGGCGTTTGCGCTCTTAAACGAAAGAAACTATCGCCCGATCGAGTTCACGAGTGTGATGTACCGTCCCCTCGAAAAAGCCGTCGCACTCGCCGGCCGCAGCAACGAAAAAGTCAGCGTAAGGTTGATCGAAGCCGACGAATCGGAGTTGTGGGTGCAGACGGCGGCCGAAGGCTGGAGCGAGGCGACCGAATTTGCGGGGCTGATTCTGGATCTGATGCGGATCGTTGCGGCGCGGCAGGGCGCGCTTTCGTTTCTGGCCGAGCTTGAGCGCAGACCCATAGCAGCCGGGGCCATGTTCATACACGACGGCGTAGCGGTGCTTGCCGGAGCAAGCACGATCCCGGCAGCGCGCCGGCAGGGAGCGCAGCTTGCACTTCTCGATGCACGGTTGCGCTACGCCGTGGGCTTGGGTTGCGATCTCGCGATGATGTGCGCTGCGCCGGGCAGTTCATCGCAGCGCAACGCCGAACGCCAGGGTTTCCGCATCGCATATACCCGCACCAAGTGGCGCCTCGATCGGCGATAGCGAAAACAGAAAAGACAACGGAACGGACGGAATAAACGGAACGGATCGAGGGATTATTCACTCTTCTGTCTGTTTGGTTTATTTCGTCTGTTTCTTTGTTCGCGCCGTATTCGACATGCCGAGCCGTTTTCATAATCATCCAATGAATGTTTATAATTTCCCGAACGGGTAAGTGCGGGATGAAAGGATCTGAATCCATGGCGTATTCAAAACATCGTTCAAAACATCATTCAAAACATCATTCCAGATTTTATCTATTCATAGCGCTGCGGGGATTATTGCTGATCGTGGTGTTTGCGTTCATCTCCGGCGCGGTTGCCGCGCAGACGCCTGCCGGGCCGGAAAGGAAGGACATGAGGCCGGAACCGAATAAACTCTTCGAGGGCGAAATCAACGCGCCGGATTTTCCGGCCGGGATGGAATGGCTCAATACCGAAAAGCAGCTCTCGCTGCGCGAACTGCGCGGCAAGATCGTCCTTCTGGATTTCTGGACCTACTGCTGCATCAACTGCATCCACATCATTCCCGATCTCAAGAAACTCGAAGCGAAATACGCAAATCAACTCGTAGTCGTCGGAGTTCATTCCGCCAAGTTCACTACCGAAAAGGGAACCGACAACATAAGGCAGGCCATCCTGCGATATGAGATCGAACATCCCGTGGTAAACGACCGCGACTTCGAGATATGGAACAGCTATACGGCGCGCGCCTGGCCCACGCTCGTACTCATCAATCCCAGGGGCAAAATCGTCGGCGCGCATTCGGGCGAGGGCATATACGACCTGTTCGATCGCATAATCGGCGATATGACGACTTATTTCCGGGCCAAGGGCGAACTCGATGAAAAACCCGTGAGCTTCCGCCTTGAAAAAACCATGGCCCCGCCGAGCCTGCTGCGTTTTCCGGGCAAGGTGCTGGCCGATGAAAAGGGCAAACGCCTCTTTATAAGCGACTCGAACAACAACCGCATTCTCGTAACCACGCTCGACGGCGACCTGCTCGATGTAATCGGCGACGGCGACGTGGGCGTGCGCGACGGCTCGTTTGCCGAAGCCGAGTTCAACAAGCCGCAGGGGCTTGCACTCGACGGCGATGCGCTTTATGTCTGCGATACCGAAAACCATCTCATCCGCAGGGTGGATCTGAAGGCGCGCACCGTAACGACGCTCGCGGGCACGGGCGAGCAGGCGCGGCGATACAACGAACCGGGCGTGGGCGCATCCGTGGCCCTCAATTCGCCGTGGGACGCGGTTGTGCACGAAGGGAAGCTGTATGTCGCAATGGCGGGCCCGCATCAGTTGTGGGTCGTGGATCTGAAGACGCGCGAGGCTCGGCCCTATGCGGGAAGCGGGCGCGAAAACAATGTCGACGGCTCGCTGCTCGACGCCGCGCTCGCGCAACCGAGCGGCATTACTACCGACGGCAAGAACCTGTATTTCGCCGACAGCGAAGTCAGCGCCGTGCGCGCTGCATCGCTCCCGCCCGGCAATGCCGTGACGACGATCGTCGGCAAGGGGTTATTTGATTTCGGCGATATCGACGGCACGGGCGATACCGTGCGGTTGCAGCATCCGCTCGGAGTAGTGTACGTGGACGGCAGGCTGTATGTAGCCGACACCTACAACCACAAGATAAAACAGATCGACATCAGGAAGCGCGAAAGCCGCACCTACGCCGGAACGCGCACGCGCGGCGCGCGCGACGGCGAACGCAACAAGGCGCAGTTCAACGAACCGGGCGGCATATCGGCTACTTCGGATGCGCTTTTCCTGGCCGATACGAACAATCATCTGATCCGGCGCATAGATCTGAAATCGGGTCAGGTGACGACGCTCGAACTCAAAGGGCTGGAAAAACTGACGCGCCACATGGTGCGGCGCTTCCGCGGCCGCACGGTCACCGCGGATAAACTCGAAATCGCTCCGGGCGCTGCAACCATCGCGCTTTCGTTCATACTGCCCGAAGGCTTCAAATACAACGAAGGCGCGCCTTTTTACGTCGCCTATCAGACGGCGGACGAAAAATCCGTAAGGATCACTGCGGACGAAAAATCGCGCAATTTCAGCGAACCGAAGTTTCCCGTCGAGATCCCCGTAGAAGCCGTCGCCGGAACTACAACCGCTACCATAGACGCCGTGATTTACTTCTGCGACGAAAAAACGCAGCAGCTTTGCCTCGTAGACAGCGTGCGCATAGAAACGCCCATCGAGGTGCGCGAGGGCGCGCCGCGCCGCGCCGCGGTTGAAGTGCATGCCAAATCGCGCGGCACCGGGCAGTGAAGAGAGATGACGGAACAAACGAAATAAGACGGAACAGACGAAAATATTCAACCATTCCGTAATTTTCGTTTCATTTCGTTTGTTCCGTTATCTCTCTTAATGCGGGTGGAGTTTGTAGTGCTGCCGCAGCAGATCCTTGCCGTAGTCGTTGCCGTTCGGCGTGCGCACGACCGTGTGGATGTGTTCGCGATCCACTTCGCGCGGGTTTGTCGCAAGGCGTCTTAATCCTACGGGCAACTGATGATCGAATTCGATGAGTATTACGGGGCTGTGTATGCGGTAATAAAAAACGCTCCCGGGTTCGGTTCCGCCTATCCACGCGAAGTATGTCGCGTCGATATGCTTTCTTGCTTCCTCGATCTTCACCTTTGCGTGTCCGTCGCTCATATTCCGCACGTATTCGTTGATGAGATCGAGCAGTTGCGATTTCTGCGCGGCTGAAAGCTCCGATGCGCGTATTCCCGCATAATCGAGTACGATGTTGTCCTTGAACGCCTCGCCCAGATTGTTGTTGCCGGGTTTTGAAGTCTGTATGACGGCCTTTTTGCGCTGCTCATCGCTGAGCGCGTTGATCATTGCCAGGCCCTTGTTCTGTTCTTCCTGAAGCACGCTCGTGCCTTTGTATTTTCCCGAATGCGCTATGACGGGCTCGGAGCCGAGGAATGTAGGCGTCATCACTACCTGATCGCCGAGTATGAAGTAGTTGATGTTGGCGTGATGCCCGTCGAGCTGCCAGCCCCAGGGTTCCTTGTCCGATGGCGAGCCCATGACGGTGATCCAGTAGAGCCATTCGCCGTACTCCTCGAAGTTGTCGTTGTTGAGTTCGCCGAGCGTATGATTGAGGCGCATGATGTCGCGCGTGAGTTTCAGGCCCTTGGCGCTCAGGGAAGCGCGCAGCATATCGAATGCTGCGGTGCGCTGCGCTTCGGACATTTCCTTGAAGCTGACGCCCTGACGCACGTAAAAATGCTGGTTCATCCATTTGCGCCATTCGGGATCATCGACGGCAAACGTGGTTTTTGCGCGCTGTTCGGCGGAAAGCGAGGATAAGAATTTCTCGGCCGCCCTGCGCACTGGCGCGGTCGATACGCCGGTGGATCGAATGGGAAAAAGACCGGGAATCGGATTGCCGTCGGTGGTCACGCCTTTGAACTCTTCTGCAAGACCGCGTTCCTCTGCAGCCCGCGACATCTGTCTGAAGCGTTCATTGCGATCCTGCACGCCTTGCTGTTGCGAAAGCGTGCGCGCGCCGTAACCGGCAAGGCCGAGGAGCGCCGCAATCGAAAGTAAAGACATCATGACGCGCACTCTGGAAACCGGACCTGCGGGGTTGAATGCCGAAAACGGAATCATCTGTGTTCTCCTTGACGCGACGGACGCTATACGGAAAGCAAATTTCGTATAAGGCTCAAATAGAACGCTGTGCGCAGCCGTGTCAAGAGGATCGCGCGGTTTTGGCCGGTTTGCTTTCCCGCACGGGCTTCGGTGGGTTATCGTCTACGGCATGGCGATTCGTTTGCTTGCGCTCGATATTGACGGGACTCTATTGAATTCGCGCGGCGAGATAACGCCGCGAGTACGCGAGGCTCTGGATGAAGTTCAGCGGCGCGGCATTCTCGTTGCGCTCGTTACGGGCAGGCGCTTCGGTTCGGCTCGTCCCGTAGCCGAGGATCTCGGGCTTCCCGTTCCGCTCATATCGCATAACGGCGCGCTGACCAAACACGTATCGACGCTCGAAACCATAGGTTTTCATCCGCTCGATCGCGAAACGGCGCGCGAAGTCGTGGGCATCGGGCGCGCGTATGGCGTGGATATGGTATGCAACGACGATCCGGAAGGACTCGGCGTTCTGGTTACCGAAGGCGTATCGGCGGATAATCGCGCGCTGCATCGCTACCTCGACAAATACCGCGACTCGGTAGTCGAGGTCCCCGATCTGCTCGAATATCTGGATCACGCGCCGATACAGATTATGTTTTCCGGCCGATGCGATCCGATAGACGACTTCGCCTCGGAACTCGAGGGCGCGACGCAGGGCCGGTTGCAGTTGTTCCGCACGCGCTACCGCTCGGTGGATCTGACGATCCTCGACGCGCTGAGCGCCGCAGCCTCGAAGGGGGCAAGCATAGAGGAAGTCGCATCCGCTTATGACATTGCGCGCGAGGAAATCATGGCCATAGGCGACAATCACAACGACCTGAGCATGCTCGGGCGCGCCGGTCTGGGCGTCGTAATGGGCAACGCCGAAGACGAACTCAGGGCCATGGGATTCGCAATCACGACATCGAACGAAGAGGACGGCGTCGCAGTGGCCGTCGAACGATATATCCTTGAAGCGTCAGAATCAGGATAAACCAGGTGCAACAGTGAGAAGAAGAAGAAGTGCTGAGTGAGAAGAAGAAGTGCTGAGTGCTGAGTGCTGAGTGCTGAGTGCAATTAGGAACTGAAGAACTTCAATTCAAAGTATCTGTAATTAAAGTTCCTGATCTCCTAATTGCACTCAGCACTCAGCACTCAGCACTCAGCACTTCCTCTTCCTCTTCCTCTCCGGCAAATACGATGGAGCGAATCTACCGCGATCCGGTCCACAACATAATCAAGCTCGATGAAGCGCGCCCCGACGATGCGCTGCTGGTCAGGCTCATAGACGCGCCTGAATTCCAGCGCCTCCGCCACATCAAGCAACTCGGGCTTGCGCTCTACACCTATCAGGGCGCCGAACATTCGCGCTTTACGCACTCGCTCGGCGTAATGCACCTGATGACGCGCGCGCTGGATCTGCTCGGCGCACGCTACCGCATAAGCGACGAAGCGCGCACGGTGGCGCGCTGCGCCGCGCTGCTGCACGACATCGGGCACGGTCCCTTTTCGCACGTAATAGAAAAGGTGCTGCGACAGAATCACGAATCCTGGACCGTGCGCATCATCGCCGAAACCTCTACGGCCGTGCACCGCTTCCTGCGCGAATACGACGACGAGTTGCCCGGCTGGGTAATCGCCGCAGTAGAGCATCGCTACCGCCCGGCGTTCGTCGGCCGCCTCGTATCCTCGCAGCTCGACGTGGACCGCTTCGATTATCTGTTGCGCGACAGCCTTATGACCGGCGCGAAATACGGCTACTACGACCTCGAATGGATACTCCACGCGCTCGAAATCGATGAAAAACACGACCGCGTATACGTCGCGGCCAAGGGCATCTACGCGGTTGAAGAATACCTGCAGGCGCGTTACTACATGTTCCGCCAGGTCTACTTTCACCGCACGCTGCGTTCGGCCGAAGCGATTTTGCAGAGCCTGTTGCGGCGCGCAATAGTGGTGCTCGGCGAGCGCAGGCTCGGTTTCGTCGTACCGGATTCGGTTATGGAAAAGGTGCTCGGCGGCGAGGAGCTTTCTACGCGCGAGTATCTGCGCTTCGACGATCACGATGTGATGTTCCACATCAAGCAGTGGACGCGCGAATCCGATGCGGTGCTCGGCGATCTGGCGCGGCGCTTCATCGAGCGGCGGCTGTTCAAGGCCATAGATCTGGATATGCCCGAAGCCGAACGCGCGGCGTTCGTAGCCGAAGCGCGGCGGCGCATAGAAGCGCACGGCTTCGATCCCGAATACTACGTCATAGAAGACCGCGCGGCGGACATCCCCTACTACGGCTATTACCGGCCCGAAGGCAAGGCGCGGCTCTACATCGAGCGCAGCACGACCTCGCACGAGATCTGCGACATTGCCGAAGTTTCTCCCGTAGTGCGCGGGATGCAGGGATACGAAATACACCGTCTGTGTTTTCCGGCCGAACTCGGCAACGTGGTCGAGGCGATACGATGAACACGATTGTCGGTCTGATATTGCTGTTTTCCTTATCAGCGACCTTCGGGATTCAACCCGCGCCGCGTATCGCCGTGATCGACATACAGGGCGACGACGGCGCGCTTGCACGTGTGCTCCACTCGGTGGCGGAGAATTTTGAAACCGTGGATGCGGATCAGGTGCGCGCCGCGTTGCGCGGGGCCGGACACAGCGACAATCCGCCCGGATATATGAACCCGAGCCTTGACGATGCTCGCGCGCTGGGCGCGGCGGTAGGCTGCGATTATTATTTTGCGGGCCGCATCGCGGTTGCGCGCCGTCTCGGGGCCAAGGACGAACATTACTTCGAAGCCGTCGTCGCGCTCTTCCTGGTCGAAGCGCGCAGCGGCAGGCTCGTCAGATTCGACTACGCGCGCGTCGTCGATGCACAGGAAGAAAACGCGCGCATCGGTGTGATAAAACTTGTCGAGGAGCGCAAGCCCCGATACGTTGAAGCCGTCAATACGGCTGCTGCCCGTCGTATGGAATCTGCCTCGGAGCCGCCCGTTGCGCTCGACGCAGTAGAGATTCTCGACGGCGAGATTACCTCGCGCGGTTTGACCGCGCCGGTTTTTTATCAACGGTTGAAGCCCGGTTACACCGAACAGGCGCAAAGCGTCGAGCTGCAGGCCGTAGTGGAGCTTGCAGTTGTGTTCGGCGCCGACGCAAAGGTGCACGATGTAGAGGTATTGCGCTGGGCGGGTTTCGGTCTGGACGAGTCGGCGATTTCAACGGTAAGGAAGCTGCGTTTCAAACCGGCCGAACGCGACGGGCGGGCCGTCAGCGTCAGGGCGCTTGTGCGCTACAGTTTCCGCCGCCCCCCGTCGCAGGCCGAGCGCGAAGCCGAAGCCGAGCGTTTGCGGCGTAGTTTGCGGAACATTCAGCGACCATTATGAAGAGAGATGAAGAGAGATAACGGAACATACGGAATAAACGGAACATACGGAAAGAACTTTATCCTTTCCGTATGTTCCGTTTATTCCGTATGTTCCGTTGTTTCTCTCCCGTTCAGGCGTCGGGTTTTGTGCGCAGTGCTTGCGCTGGTGATGTTTGCCCCGTCGCTCGGCGCGCAATCGCCCATACGCCGGTTCGATGTACGTGCGAGCATCGACCTGTTTGACCGTGTATGGCGCGCGGTCGAGGACCGCTACTACGACCCGAAGCTTAATGGTCTTGACTGGAGCGCAACGCGAGCCGAGTTTCGCCCGCTTGCAGAAGCGGCCTCCGACGAATCGGAGTTATACGGCGTATTGCGGCGCATGCTCGGAATGCTCGGCGACGCCCATACGCGCATATTTTCACCCGCCGACGGCTACGACCGGCTTCGTCCTGCGGGTGTGACAGTAGGGTTGACGGCAAGGCGCGTCGAGGGCGACGCCGCAATCGTATGGGTCGAGCCCGGATCGGAGGCCGCGCGACAGGGTGTGCGGCCGGGATGGATACTCAGGGCGATCGACGGCGTTGCGGTAGAGGACGCGCTGGCGCGAGTGCGTAATGATCTGGGATACAGTTCCACGCCGCAGGCGCTCGAAACACTCGGTTTTGAACGCCTGTTCTGGGGGCAGAGCGGAACCGAGGTCGAAATCGCGGTCGAGGACGTCAATGGAACGGTGCGCGAAATTGTGCTGCGGAGGAGATTCGTGGATTTCCCTCGCCGCGTCGTTTCGCGCCGGTTGCCGAACGAAATCGGCTATATAGAACTCACCGGATTCGCTCCCGATATAGAGCGCGAATTCGAGTTTGCGCTCGAATCTATGCGGGATACGCGCGGCCTGGTGCTGGATTTGAGGCAGAACGGGGGCGGGTTCGTAAGTTCGGTAGTGAAGGTTGCGAGCCACTTCCTCGGGCGCGATGTTGCGCTCGGCGAGTTCATCACGCGGCAGGGCCGCCGCTCGCGCCGCCGCACCGAGCGCGTGAGGGCGAATTATCGTGCGCCGATTGTAGTATTGACCAGCGCGCGTTCGGCGAGCGGCGCCGAAATGCTCGCAGCGGCGCTCGCCGAATACGGGCGTGCGAAGGTCATCGGCGTGCAGCCCTCCACCTGCGGATGCCTGCTCGGCGTCAGCCGCACAATCGACCTGCCCGACGGCGGAAAACTCAACATCAGCGACACCGATTACCGCACCGCGCGCGGTAATCGCATCGAGGGCGTGGGCGTACGCGCCGACGAAGTCGTGGATCTGCGGCTCGCCGATTTGCGCGCCCAACGCGACCGCGCGCTCGAAATTGCGGTCGAGAAACTGCGCCGCGACTCGCAGCCCCGCGCCGACCTCCCCTTGTCAACGCCGCGTCTTAACCGATAAACTCGCCGACGTATGAGACGCTCCGCACTTTTCCCCGCCGCACTGCTGCTGATTGTCGTTGCAGCCCCACGCGCACAGGCGCAATGGGAAGTTGCCTTCCAGGATCAGACGCGCAAGGAACTCAATGCCATTTACTTCGTCGATCGCGATGCAGCCTGGGTCATCGGCGAAGACGGCATCATTCACGCTACGCGCACCAACGGCGGCAACTGGTTTACGCAGAATCCGGGCGTCAATGTAGATCTGAGCGATATATTCTTTCGCGACCACAACGAGGGCTGGATCGTGGCGAGCGGCGCAGTGATCCTGCATTCCACAGACGGCGGCGACCGATGGCGCGAACTCTACCGGCTCACCCCGTCGCGCCCCAGCACCGGCGATCCGCCCGAACTCTACAGCATCGCCTTCTCGACGAAGAAAAAAGGCTGGGTAGTAGGCACCGAAGGGCGCATCCTTTATACCGAAGACGGCGGCAGAAGCTGGGTTACGCAGGAGAGCGGGACAAAAGAAGAACTCGTGCACGTCAAGTTCGTCAACGAGCGCAGGGGCTGGATCGTGGGCGGCGGCGGCACGATCCTGTTTACCGACGACGGCGGCCGCACCTGGGAGCGGCAGGGAAGCGGCTCTACGGTTCATCTCTATCACATCGAAGCGCGCGGCAAGGATCGCGCCTGGGCCGTGGGCGACAACGGCACGATTCTGCGCACGACCAACGGCGGAGTACGCTGGGAGCCCGTGGTCACCAATGTAAAACACACGCTTCTGAACGTAGCATTCGCCGACGATAAACTCGGCTGGGTCGTGGGCTGGAACGGCACGATACTGCGCACCGGCGACGGCGGCGCCAACTGGGTCGAACAGGTAAGCGGTACGCAGGTGAATCTCTACGGCCTGGCGGTGCGCAGGGACGGATTCTTCAAAAGCCGCGTTCAGGCCTGGATAGTCGGCGCCGACGGATTAGTGCTGCGTTACCGCGACAGGTAAGAGAAACAACGGAACAAACGAAAAGAAACCAAACAGCCGAAACAGTTATGATCTTTTCGTCTGTTTCGTTTCTTTTCGTTTGTTCCGTTGTTTCTCTTGTTGTTATTCGTAACGCAAGCCCTCTACGGGCGTCAGCCGCGACGCGGTGCGCGCCGGATAGATCGTCGCCGCAAAACTGACAAGTACGGCAAGCGCCGCGACGCCTAAACAATCCGCCCACGCGATATCCAGCCGGATAGCCGATACGGAATAAATCTCCGCCGGAATCGATACAAGCCCGTACCTGTTCGCCGTCCAGCAGGCGATGAGCCCTGTCATCAAACCCAGTCCCGCTCCCATCGCTCCCACGATCAATCCCTGAAAGCGGAATATGCGCCCGATCGAGCGCGGCGTTGCGCCCTGCGCGCGCAAAATCGCAATATCGCGGTTCTTTTCAATCACCGTCATCGTCAGCGTCGTCACGATATTCAATGCAGCCATCGCAATCAGCAGCGCAAAAAATATCACTACAACGCGCTGCTGCAACTGCAACGCCGCAAACAGCGGCCGGTTCAACTCCTGCCAACTGCTGGTCGCATATTCGGCGCCGGCCGCCTCGCGCACTCTCGCCGCCACTTCCTCAACCGCGTAAATATCGTCCACCTTCATCTGTATCAACCCGGCCGCGTCCCCCTCGCCGCGCAGGGATTGCCAGGCGCCGAGCGCGATGTAGCTCCACTTTGCGTCGTATTCGTAGAGCCCCGAAGCAAATATTCCCGTGACTTTGAACCGCGTGTAGCGGGGACGCGGCTGCACGCCTGCGGGCGTCAGGCGCGAGTGCGCCGAAACGACCGTCGCCGTATCGCCTATGCGCAGCCCCAGCGCCCGCGCAAGCTCCCGACCCACGATTATCCCGCCCGGCGCTTCTTCGGTTTCAACTCCCAGATTGGCGGCGTCGCCCTCGACGATGGTAGAGAAAATTTCGTTGGCCTCGCGCGGAGCTTCCGTATCCACGCCCTTGAGTATCACGGGCTCCTGCCTGCCCCCGAAGGTCAACAGCGCAGATTCGTAACTCGTCGCCGCTGCGGCGCGCACGCCCGGTACGCCGGCCACCCTGTCGCGCAGCGCGCGATAATCTTCTATGCCCGTATCGTCCCTGCGCAGCAGATTCAGGTGAGCGGTGCCGGCGAGGATTTTTTCCTGCACCTCGCGACGAAACCCCGTAGCCGCAGCCTGTGCGACGATCAGCGCCGCAACTCCCAGGGCAATCCCGGCTACGGCGATGACGGTCAGCACCGATACGGTCGTCTGTCGCCTGCGGGCGCGCAGGTAGCGCAGGGCGATGAAGAGTTCGTAAGGCATTCGCTAAGGAAACCGGCGGAGATGACTCCGTTTGTTCCGTCTTATTTCGTATGTTCCGTTATCTTTTTTCCATCTCTCTTCATTTTTCGTGGCGCATATGCGGAAACAGGATCACGTCGCGGATCGAGCGCTGATTGGCGAGCAGCATAACCAGCCGGTCGATTCCCAGTCCTTCACCCGCAGTCGGGGGCATGCCGTAAGACAGCGCTCGAATGTAATCCTCGTCCATCACCATCGCCTCGTCGTCGCCGCGCTCGCGTTGCAGCATCTGTTGCTCGAAGCGCCTGCGTTGTTCGTCCGGATCGTTGAGTTCGGAAAACGCGTTGGCTATTTCCATGCTCGCAACAAACAGCTCGAACCTCTCGACAAAACGCGGATCGTCCGGCTTTTGCTTCGATAGCGGGGACAACTCCGTAGGAAATTCCGTGATGAATGTCGGATGAATGAGATGCGGCTCGACTACGTGCTCGAAAATCGCCCCGAGCAACTGGCCGTCGTTCGATTTCGGATCGTAATCGAGATCGAGCGCGGCGGCTGCGGCTTCGAGATCGGCGCGGTTCATAAGCCCTTCGAGCGTCGGACGCGTCCCGTCGTCGGACCAGTAGCGCAGCACCGCCTCGCGCATCGTCAACCGCTCCCAGTGATCGAAGTTGATGACGTGCTCCTGATACACGACCCGGCGTGTACCGCAGACTTCATCCACAAGCCCCTTCACCAATTCTTCGGTCAGATCCATCAGGTCGCGGTAATCCGAATACGCCTGATACCATTCGAGCATGGTGAATTCCGGGTTGTGGCGTATCGACAGGCCCTCGTTGCGGAAATTGCGGTTCAGTTCGTAAACGCGCTCGAACCCGCCTACGATGAGCCGCTTCAGATAAAGCTCCGGCGCTACGCGCGCATAAAGCTCCATGTCTAGCGCATTGTGATGCGTCACAAACGGACGCGCGGCGGCTCCGGTCGCAAGCGGCGAAAGCATCGGAGTTTCCACCTCGACATAACCGCGCTCGTCGAAGTATCGGCGTATGAGCCGTATTATCCGGGCGCGCCGCTCAAAGACTTCGCGCGAGGTAAGCTCTCCCGGCAGTCTTTCCGCTACGGCGCTGCTTGCAATGAGATCGACGTAGCGGCGGCGGTAGCGCAGTTCCTTGTCCTGCACGCCGTGATACTTGTCGGGCATCGGCAGCAGGGCTTTTGCGAGAAACTCGATTTTCTCTACATGCACCGAGAGTTCACCCGTTTTTGTAACGAACAGAAATCCTTCGACGCCGATCCAGTCGCCGAGATCGAGCTTTGAATAAAGCGCCCAGCCTTCTTCGCCCAGATCGTTTTTGCGCACATAGACCTGAAGCCGGTGGAGGCCGTCGGACAGATGCGCAAACGCGGCTTTGCCCATCAGTCGCTGCGTCAGTATTCGTCCGGCGATCCTCAATCGTCCGCCTTCGGCGCCGCGCAATTCGGCGTTTACCGCTTCGAGTTCCTCGCCGTCGCGTTTACCGGCGCGGTCGGCGTATTGCTCTACGACGGCCGAAATGGTGTGCGTACGGTCGAAGCGCACCGGATAGCCGGGATGCCCGAGCGCGGCAATCTCTTCGAGATGCCGCCGCCGCTGCTGTATCTGATCGTTGTCCTGGTCCGACAAGAGTTGTTTCACCTCCCGAAAAAATAAGCGGCAATTATATGGCGAGTCGCAAAAAGATGTACAGTATCGTTTTATGACCCCGGAATCGAAAGCGGAATCGAAGGGCGACAATGAAATCGGACCACAGAAGATGGGTACAAAGAGTGAGACTCAAGAGAGATAACGGAACAAACGAAAAAACACGGAACAGACGGAAATATCCAACTTTTCCGTAATTTTCGTATAATTTCGTTTGTTCCGTTATCTCTCTGTTCTGTCCCGAAGTCGTGTGGTTTGATTTAAGGAGGCGGTAAACATGACGACATCCGAAATCCGAAGGGTTGCGATCCCGGTCCTGTCTGTTTTTGCATTGGCGGTGCTGGGAAGCGTGTTGGCGTGGAGCGCCGTTGCATCGCGCGGGCAGGAGCGGTCGGGAGTGGAGTGGGAATACCTGATAGTTGCGGGCGGAAACGTCAATTTCCCGGGCAGTGGAGGTCCGGGAAAAAATAAACAGAAGGAATTTGCGCAGGAAGCCGTTACCGTTGAGCGCAACCTCGACCGGCTCGGCGCCGAGGGCTGGGAACTCATCGCCGTGTACGGCGCTCCGAATAACCCGACGTTTTATCTGAAGCGGGCCAAACAGAAATAGACAAAGAGAGTTGACGCTCTCCATCTAAACCTGACGGCTGTAAAATGGCGGCTCGGTTCACAGTTTTCAGCTCACAGAAACTTCCACTTGACCAAGATCGCAACTGCGACAGGAAGCAGAAAGATCAGCAGAAAAATGGGTAGTTCCTCGCGGAAGGAGTAACCGGCCTGTGATATGCCCACCCACATATTCGCGCCAGCCAACACAAACCATAGCACCGTAAACACGACCGTAGGGGGCCACGTCGACGATGCAGGCGAGCCACTAATAAGGCGGGCGATACCGAGACTAGCTCCCCAGAGAGCAAAGCCACCGAGAATAATGATGAGTGTCCGCATGTGATCTCCATTGTTTCCTTGTCAACGGCTCTCGCTATCTTGGAAAGCTAACGTTCCGGATCAGCGGCGGCGCGAAGCGCCGTCAGCTGCGACCGGTTGTTAGACGCCCTTCCGAACTTGGTGTCCACGAATCGGGTACTTCTGAACGATCTCCGAGCACTGCCGGATGATGCCCGGCAGGTAGCTCTGGTCAACTTCGAACTCGAACCGGTGTGCCTGCGCCAAGTGGTCCGGCGTGATCTCCACTTGCGCACGGACGTGGCCGAGGCGATCCGCGGTTTCAAGCAAGACCTTGAGCTCGGGCTCGAGAGGATCCAAGGCCGCCAACTTGATTTCGCCGCTGAGCATCGCCCGGCACTCGTCGCCGAAACCAGCGATGTCCGTGACCATGAGGATCGCGCCTTGGGCCCAGACGCTCGCGCCCGATGCGCCGCAGTGTGCCGTCACGCGAATCCAATTGCTATCGTCGTAATCCTCGGCCTCGGGGAACTGCCGTCCGTGCACCCAGAGTTGGAAGCCAGCGACCTTCAGGTCGGGCTCTCCGAGGTCCGCGGGCGTCAGTTTCCAGCTCATGGCTCTGTGCGTCTAACGTTCAGCATCAGCGGCGGCGCGAAGCGCCGTCAGTTGCGACCGGTTGGTGGGCGGCTCACCACACAAGATACTCGCTTAATCTTTGCAGCAGACGCTTATGCCGCTCAGATGAAATCGAACCGATTGAGCCTGCGATCTTATTGCGCGGTACGACGACCAGAAAACCGAGCCTGATTAAAGACTCTTCCTTTAGACCGCTAGAGGCAAAGTCTGCATCGGCAGGAGAGATTATTTCGTCGAAGTCTTTAGCCGCTTGGCGTAACTGGGTGCTCACGCCGCAAACAAGCGCATCCCGGAAAGGCTGCATCTCTCGCAAGATAATAGCAGGGCGATTCTTAACCACCCCGTCGGCCTGGGGCATCGGCACAATGACCACATCACCTTGCCTCATATTCGGGATTAGCCTCTCTGATTAAATCCAATGAATATTCCGGCTCATCGTCGCCATATGCCCGCGCTAAATTCTCCAATGCCAACTGCGCCCAATCTTCGCGTTCTTCGCCCAAAGATTTCGGTAAGACGGTGATGATTAACCTCGCATTTGGCTCAAGTTCAAACGGCTCGTCCAGCAGAATTTGTTTGCCATCAAAATGGGCGCGTAAAGTTATAGTTTCCATAAGGCGCGACCTCCGATGGTAATTTTACAAGCCTTCATCTTGTTATCCAAACCGACAAGATCAGAGCCGCCCAACCCGTTCGGCATCAGCCGCGCGCCTCAGCGCGTCGGCTGCATGCCGCGGTTAGGCGCGCCAAGTAAACGACAGACTTCATCGCCTCAGATTTCGAGCAAATCCTTGCCGACAATGACCTGCCCTCGAAAGTGCACGCGGGCCGCATCTATCCACATCTGCTCCGTGATGCTCGGATCATCCGGGGGCACGAGATGCGAGAGCACCAGGATCTTGACTCCAGCCGCCTGCGCCACCCGCCCGGCATCCTCAGCCGTCGTGTGGTGGGACATGATGCTCTGCTTAAGCGCCGCAGCGTTGGGAACGCGAGCAACAAGACGATCAACGCCCGGCACATAGAGCGCGTCATGGACCAGGACGTCGGCACCCTGAGCAAGTTTGATCAGATTGTCGGAAGGGGCGGTATCTCCGGAAATGACGATGGAGCGGTCGGAAGCATCGAAGCGATACCCGAACGACGGCACGACAGGGGGATGGTGCACGAGCGCCGCGGTCACCTTGACGTTCTCATCTTGCATCACCAGGCCTCCCTGGCTCAATTCATGGACGTGCACCAGCGGGACGAGCGGAGTACGGCCTTCGTCAGCGATACGGGTATTGATGTCATAGGCGTTCATCTCGAAAAATAGCTTCGTCATCTTCTCGAGCGGCGGTGGGCCCCAGGTGTCGACCCGCGTGCGCAGGCCGGCCGTCCAGGCCAGCCAGATGAGATTGCCATAGTCGGCGTTGTGATCCGAATGATGATGCGTGATGAAGACGTGCCGTAGCTTGGGCAGCGGCAGGCCGGCGAGCACCAACTGGCGCGCCACGCCATTACCGCAATCGACGACGTATGGTGTATCGCTGGCAACAATCACTTGAGCCGACGCCGAGCTTACCTTACGCGGGCGAGGGCCGCCGCCCGTTCCGAGGAGGATCAGTCTGGTCTTCGGATTGTGCGCCTCGCTGCGGCGCTGAAGCCAAGTCGCGCCGGCTAGCGCAGCGACACCGGCCAAAAATGCGCGTCGGTCCATGTTCATTGGCATATGAGCCTCGTGACCGATTCTCTCAGTCCATGCTGCGCCGAACGACCGCGGCGTCAGGCGTGCGGAGCTTCTACACTGCCTCACCTCGGCATGCACCCGAAAGCATGAGAAGCTCCGCATCGCTTGCACCCCTGCAGTTAGGCCGCGAAGTTTGGAATACCTGGTTCCTGCTCGCCCTAGCCTGTTGAACTACCCTCAGATCACGACCGGAGTCCATGCCCAGACATCCAGAGAACTCGAATAGTGAACAATCTCGGGTTGAGTCTCCGGGAGGTCAAGCCCCGCTGCCCTCGCCAGTGTGTTCGAGGAGATGACGGCTCGACCTGGTTGGACGGGCCATGGTGCATGGTGCACGTCCATGTAATAGACCCTTCCGTTCTTGCGCTGACCAAACAGGCAGTACCGCTCCGTCAGCCAGTGATCGAGGCTGCCTGGTTCGGCGCGATACACGTCACCAGCGGGGCTATACCTCATGTCGAGTTCGGCCCCACGACTTCTGTCCTTACGGCGGCTCGTGTAGCCGATCTCGCCGTGATGCTCACTCACTCTCATCGACGCGTGATAGTATGGCAGATTGAATCTGGCCCGCGCTCCCCACACCGCCAGTCGGCTCGCCGCATCCAGGCTCAGAAACCAGACGCCCGAACGTCCTGCCCCGCGAACGTATGTGCGAACGTTGACTTCCGGGAAGTCGACTGCCGTCGGAACGCGCGGCGCCGCTCGGCGCCGAGTCGCTTCCATTCGGAATGGGACGATGCCAAGCCAGGCCGAACCCCCGAAGGTGTCCAACTCGAGAGAATCCGGCACGAGAGGCCGAAGAACCGCGGGCGGCGCCCGCCAGTGAAGGAACGCGAGCTGAACCCAGCGCATGAACATGAACCATCGGCCGGCGGGGAGAGGCCACGGGCGATGTTGGGTATCTTCGAGCATAGGCTTGGCATAGGGTCATTCACGCATAGCGGCCGAGCGCGCAGCCCGAGGACCATCCGCTGGAAGCGCTGGTTGGGCGACATCAGGGCCTCTTTTGAAACCGAAAATCACAAAGCTCGTGACCGTCGGCAATTGTTTTCGGGCGCGCTAACGTAAGCCCCCAGATCTGTGCCATGTAATGATCCTGACTGCAGGCAGCATAGCGAGTCAGTTCGGGAACCCCCTGGTCGCGAAAGTACGTTGCAAGGGGACATGCGGTGACGTCGAAGGCGACCACACCTTCTCGCCGATAGGTCTTTCGTTGAAAGGGTGCAGTGAAAAGGACCTTGAACATGAGGTCAACAATCCACTGGGCACGCGTTATCGTGTTTGAGCTGCGAAACCGCGAAACCGCATAACTCACCCTGTTGACGGGAAGGAAGATCCTGCGATTAATCTCCTCTACAAGTTCCGCTGCCTGCAACGGCGGTACCTCCTGCGCCTTTGCCGCTCTATACAGGCAGATGTCCCACTCCATGTAGCGGAGGAAGAAGTTGAGTCCGAACGCGTACTTCGGGCGCGACCGCTTTAGATCTCGTTGCAATTGCTTGGCCCCGTCCCACACATGACCGACGGTGTCCGGCGGCAACTTCTCGGCCATCACTTCGTGCGCGACCTGGCGAACGGCCGACCGCGGGAAGTAGAAAAGGAATAGACCAAAGGGATTCATCTTTATGTCGCCCAACGGCACGTTCACCGGGTCGCGCCTGTTGCCTTGAAGACCAGAGACAAACTGGCTGGCGCGACTCCGGTGCAACGAGTGTTCGGCGCAAATCTCACAGCCCAAGCCACTCACAAACTGCATCTTCGATTTCAATCATCTGGTCGGAGCTGATTGTTCCAAGCTTGCGCATCAGTTTGGCGTGTGGAATGGTGACCAGATTTTGCCCGTTGAACACACCTGATTTCAGAAATCTTGTCCTTACCTCGACTTCAAAGCGTGACCCGCGCGGGCTGGTCGTATGTGGAACCAGTGTGACAAGTGCCCGGTCTTCATCTTCTGCCGGAATGCTGAGGACAAGGCAGGGGCGCACTTTGGCCACAAAGCCCAGGTCGACCAGCCACACTTCACCGCGCTTCGGTGCGTTCATCTTTCAGTTCTCTCTGGTCGAGTTCGAGAAAGAGTTCCTCTGCACTGGCCACCAGTTCATCATCTGTCAGCGGCGGGAATTCGAAATCTCTGGTGCGACGCAGGATTTCAACTGCTACCTCAAATTTGGCGGCTTCAGGCAAGGCGTCAAACAATGTGATTAGCTCCTGAGCATTGGTTGACATGATTATTTCCTCCTGGCAACACCATTGAACGTCAGATCGCCACTGATTTCAAGTCTGTGTTTTTCTCACGGTAAACAAGCGCCAAAGCCTAAGTTGAGGGGCCGCCGACGCGCGCAGCGCGGAGGGCGCCCGCCTGCCAGCGTAGCGCCGCAGGTGGGCGGTCCCCTCCAACGCGGGGTTAGCCGCCATGCGGCGATCCCTCAGACATGCGCTCGACGAGATGAGACCGGTTGATCGGTGGCTCATAGGGCTCAGGCCAGAACTCCACCAGGCGCGCGATCTTGCCGCCGGAGACCTCGAAGAACGAAATGGCCCTTGCAGTTTGCACGCCATCCGTTACGGTAACGTCAGAAACCACCTGCGACTGATCAGAAACGAATCGATTGATGGTGAATGACCAGCGACCGTGAGCAGGGTATTCGCTGTTCATTTGGGCGAAGCGCTCCGGTCCGCGAATGCGCTCACGGGTTTGCGGCCACTCCAGCACGAAATCGTTAGCCAACACGTCACCAACCGCATTGAAGTCGTTGGCGCCCATGAGGCGCCAGAACTCACGCACGACATCAGCGGCGCTAGAGATTGGCACGGTTTCTCCCATGGCGGCTAACGCCGCGCCTATGCCGCGAGCAACGCGCGTAGCGGGTTGCGAGTCGGGCGGCCGAAGGACGCGAACATGAAGCGCTGGTCAGGCATTCTTAAGCATATCCGTGAATTCATCTGCTTTACCGTTCCCGTTGACGTGAAGTATCAAAGTGTTTTCTATTTCGGTAGTTGGATGCATGGCAGCAAACTTTGAGAACTCGAATACCTCATGGACGGGTTCGTCCTCGTGCCAAGTAGTCATGACAAACTTGTCGTCTGGCACTTCGCCGAAATTGAACTGCTCAAGATTGGCTAGATCCACTGAGTCATCCCAAGAGCTGCAACCTGGGCCCCAAGCCATCATAAACAGACAACCCGACTTTACTAGCCACCGGCTGATTTCAGTTTGCCGAGATGGCGAAACTGCTGACTCGATTATGACGACACACTTAAATGGAGAAGACACAGCCACATTCGAGAGTGGTTCGCCTTCCCCGATTGGCTGATACGCAATCATTTTGTGCCTAACGCCCGGCATCACCCGCCCGCAGGCCCCTCAGAAGGAAAATGAGAGGCAGCGTGTCGCGGGTCGGGTGCATGCCGTTGTTATGCGGCGCGCACCTCGATGTATTCGATGCTCGATGAAGGCTCAGGGATGGGTCGGCCATCCTCACGTAAACCTTCGATGTGGAACTCAATGGCCTCTTGGATTAGCTGTAAGACTTCCTCTCTAGTCTCGGCGGCGGCGGCGCACCCCGGCAGGTCGGGCGCGTACGCCCCGAAGCTGTTTTCCCCTTCTTCGACAATTACGGCATAACGCATAAGATTTTCACCTCGTTATCACTTCAGCCCGGCTTGTTTCAGAATGCTGTTGAGCGTTCCCAGAGGCACATCAACGCTCGATTTACCCGAAACCGTAACCGTCCCGGGTTTCGTAGGATGCTTAAACTGGCGGTGACTGCCTTTCGTCCGGGCCAGATACCAGCCATCATCTTCCAAGGCTTTGATGACCTCCTTAACTTTCATGTGAGGATAATAAAATGTTTCGCCCGCTTGAGGAAGACGCATAACGCGGCCCATCAGCCGCGCGAAGTAATCGCGTCGGCTGCATGGGCCGCGTTATGCATACAGCAACCGACCCTTGGGTTCTGGAATCGGTCGGCCAAGCTCGCGGGCGGTTTCGATCCACTCTTCAATCACGACTTTCGCATTCATCACCGCTTGTTCATATGTTGCCCCATCGGCCATGCAGCCAAGTAGTTCAGGCACTTCTACAATGAAGGAATGATCTTCATCGCTCCAATAGATGATCAACTCATATTTAATCGACATCGATTTCTCCCAACCGGTATTTGACCACAATACTCCTTACCTGCTTGACCTGATACGGCTTGGCTTTGCTCCCATTGGGCTGGAGATTAATGATTTCGGCGACGTCGCTTCGCGTAAAGATGTGATGATCTCCTTTGATGCGCTCATCAAAACCAATCCGGGCGAGTAGTTGGCAAGTGCAGCAAAGTCAATGTTGCCATCCGAGCCACCTGCCAGAATCTTCTCCCTGAGCTTTGCATATTTCCCCATGCTCTCTCCGCCAATCAAGGCCTCATTAACTTCTTATGCATAACAACAGCTTCAACTCGGACCGGCTTTTCCGCTGGCGCTCCAAAGCCGGTCGGTTAAGCTGAGCGTTATGCCGCGATCCCTTCAACTGTCAAACGACGTACGTCGGTGCGCTGACTTGCATGTTCAAACGTGATTGCGCACACGTTGCCATCGACATCCAGGTCGAGGATAGTGTTTTCATCGAGGTCTCTGGACTCAGCAATATCGCCATCACGGAACTCGATGTACAGAGTGTCGGTATCTTCAAAGTATTGAACTTTCACGGTTTGTATCCTCGGTCGAAAATTGCATTATGGACAGTCTCCCGATCCGACAACAGGACAACCCGAAGGTATCGGCCTTCCATCTCTTCAATTTTCGCCCAGCGGCGGACTCGAACGTCCGCCTGAACGTATTCCCGCTCCGGGGATTCAATGACGCGCTGAATCCATTCGTCATGGATTACCGCACGGTCAGGTCGGCGCCGAGTTGCTTGATAGTACTTCGTGACTTTCACGGCGCACCATTCCTTGCGGCATAAGGTTATGCGTTTCAGCCGCGGCGGCTCATGATCTCACCGGCCGCCGGCGGCTGCAAACGCCTGTTAGTCGGCATTGAGAGACGGGGGATTCCCGACTGACTCTGCTCACACGTTGAATAGCGCTCGAGCCCACACGCTCCACGTGTCGCTGATTGCGAACTCGCACGAGGCGACGTATACCACCACCATAACGGCATACCCCGCGAGCAGCCATCGATCGATGGCCCCCACCAGGGCCGAACGAAGTACCACCAACACTGCACCCAAAGCGAAGGTCGGGCCGAAGATCCCGGCCCACCCCGCTTCGCCAAACACTGGAAACAGGATCGGCATCCGAACGGTGGCGCCCGCGAGAATGCTCAGACTCGCCAGCAACATCATCGTGCGGTGTATACGCGGCCGTTTCCGGGAGAGGACGCCAGCAACAACGAGCATCGTGAAGAGCGCAACCTCGGCCAGCATCACCATCAAAAACTGACGATAGGCCATGCCCCAAAATGGTGCGTCTGGAACCGGGCGAACAGACTCGACGGCAAGCATGAACCCACTGAAGGATGCGACCATCGCCGCTCCCGCCGCGCCCCACCCAAGCTTCATGTGAACCCGGAGTCGTCGCGCCGGCACGAGCATCGACTGGGTCAGAAAGAGTGCCAGCCAGGCCGTCATCGCGGCGCCATGCACGAGAACCAGCGTCGCCAACTGCGGCGAGATCTTGCGTCCTGCCATCCCTTCGCCCCGCAAGTAGTACGGGTGAAAGCCGGCAAGCATGATCATCAGCATGCTGCCTGCGGCAATCACAAAGAAGTAGCGCGCCGGGTGGGTACCTCTCGTTCGGTTACCGGTCTCGTTCTTCGCGACGCCTGATCGAACCGTGGCCGCTGAACTCATTTCTGCCGATCATCTCCTTCATGCCCGAACCGCCGGTCCCTGATCAGAGCAGGAGCGGGCTGGTTGTGAGCCGCCTAACGCTTTGCATTACCGGGCGCGGCGCACAACATCGACGAGACCATAAGAAACTCGCTCGCCGCGCTCCGGTTGATGCACTTGTTAGGCGGCGATTGAACCAGAATTTGAGTTGTATTCTGCTGGTCTTATTTAGCTACTGTTACTCTTCGCAATACCCAGTCAGTGATTAAGGTGTCGATACCAGTTGCAGCTGCCAATCTGTTGTTCTCATCAAGGACTTGTAGCGAATGATCTGCATTGGAGATTACTTCAATTTTATAATCTCTATTCTTTCCGGCTTTGAAAGCGCTCTCTATCCTCTCGACTCCTTTGTGTACAGGTTGGCCAGCGTCGCGTTCTCCGATAATAAGCAGAACCGGGATACGAACCTTTTCAAGCACAAGCGCGGGATCATAATCGACGATCTTACGCCAGAAAGCCCACATCCAATGCTCTTTGGGGTACCAGGCAAACGAGCGACTCGCCCAGATTTGACCGCGCGCTTCGGGCAGAGCGGCTTGCAGTCTTTCCCACCCCGCACGGCTTCGTACTGCATCGAACTGAAGGTCTAAGAATGCGTCGGCCTTCTTGAGCACGTCTTCCGATTGGCCTTGTGTCCGCAATCTGTTTATCTGGTCGTACTTTTCTTGCTCGGCCACAGGAACACCGGCAGCAGAAATACTTACCACAAATGCTACATCCTTTGATTGGGATGCGGCCAGCGGCGCAATCCATCCGCCTTGACTCGACCCGATCAGCCCGATTTGCCTGGGGTTGATGTCACGACGTTGCTTCAAGAGTCTAACTCCGGCCAGCGCGTCGGTGGCTAAGTCCTGAAACGATGACGTATGCCAATCGCCACCTGAGCTCCCCGTGCCGCGTTTGTCATAAAGCAGGAAGGCCACTCCCCGTGCGAGTAGACTGCGTACTTCGACGTTGCCACAACACGCGTCGTCACGAGTTCGATCGCCTGATCCTTCGATATAAACCACCGCCGGGTGCGGCCCTTTCGTAGAAGGCGTGATCAAAACCCCACTTAAGGTGACCTTGTCGTTGCGGAACGTGACCAACTCCTGTTTATATAGATCAATTTTCGGCGCAGAGAGTTCTCGCCCGCCGACGCGGAAAGTCATCGCCTTCACAACCCCCGATTCATCCCTGATGAATGTTACGGTATCTCTGATATTCGGCGAGGCTGTGACTGCCACCCCCGTGAAGAAAGTAGCTTCTGTTAAGGGGAGCAGAAAGTCTTTGCTTCCGGCTTTCAAATCAACGAGGCGCAGGTGTCCGAAAGCGCCCCAGGTAATAAGGACAACTCTATCAGGGGTGAGTTGGTAGGCACCGACATAGCTTTCAAGGATCTTGGAGGGGATTTGAGGTAAGCGCACCAGATGAAAGCTACTTTGGTCTTCACCACTCTGAATTTTGCCGGAGATCACCCCGTCTTTTAATTGGCCTTCGCCCATGTAAGTCTTGCCCGGTTCTTGCGAAGGAAATTCAAAGTGCAGCTTGTGCCCGTCAAAGCTGACTTGGCTAAAGCGTCGCCCGATAATTCGCCAGCCGGTGGAGTGAAAGAAGCCATTGGCGCCCGCCTTGGTGGACTCGAAGCGGAGTTTTATGAATACGGGATTGCCCTTGGCCGGGGTGGCTGCCCCTGCCCAGTCTAGTGAGTCTTTAGAGCTGGCAAGGGATGCAAACAGGAGCAGCAACATCAACGGGAATGCGAGTTCTATTAGTATCCTTTTCATGCGATGGAGTTCCTCACAAGACGAATTTCGTAGGCAAAGCCGCCTAACGCAAAGCTGAGCCGCGGGCCTCACTGGTAAGCATTTTGCTCTTCCTCTTGCAAAATGCTTACCAGTGAGGCCCGTCGGCTCCAGCGCATTGTTAGCCGCTCTTCGTTTCTAGTGGCAACTGTTTCCCACTTAGCGCCACGCGCGACAGAAAGTACATGTTTGCTCACGCGGGGCTGATGCGTAGCTTCATTGCCTGATGCAGGCATAGTAATGATTCTCACCTTCGTCTACGTACTCGTGCTCTAAGAGGAGCCCTGATTCTGAGAGAAGTCGCTCGTATTCCTGAGCTCCGAGAGAAACGGAATCACGGCCCGTCAAGATATCGCGCCAAGTAGCGCATTGTGTTGGAGCCGTGAACAGGAACCGACCACCTTCATTCAGCCCCAGTGCCACCCGGCGGATCAGTTTAGCCTGTGTTTCGGCGGCAAGAAGGAACATCAGACCAATGGCGACGATTCCGTCGAATGTCCTCCGAAAAAACGACGAGTCTTCAGCCGCTTCACAAGCGACCTGGGCCAGCGGGAAGCGCCTCCGAAATTCGGCTGTCAGACTCGGCGACGCGTCTACGCCATAGACGATGTAGCCATCCTTTATCAATGCAGCGGATATCGGTACTCCGTGTCCGCAGCCCAAGTCCAACACTGAGGCGCCCGCCGGAAACAGGCTTGCCCAGCTCCGAACTGTCGCGACCCCAATGGCCGATTGATCGCGGCCACGGATGAGCTGCGCTGCGACGGCCTCATATCCGTTGGATCGATCTACGGAGTGTGGTGGATTTGGCACGGCGCTTGAGTTTCTCTTTTGCGGC
>JAHBSF010000078.1 GCA_019639255.1 Acidobacteriota bacterium
TACCATTCCGCTGTGGTTTGATTTAGTGACCTGGCGCTCACGCACCAGGCTACAGCTCTTTCGCCGCTTCGCGGCTGAATAACTCAAAAACTTTGTTTACAGAGTACTCAGCACTTTCTTTTTCCTCATCCGCTTCTGCCCGCAGTTTCGCGCAGAAACTGCTCGGCTCGTCGCATCCATTCCTGTTCGGCCCGGTATTTATACGCGGGCGATGTCTGCACGGCTTCGATGCATTTCTTCATTTCCTCGACGGCCTCGGTGGCGCGGCCGAGACCCGAGAGCGCCATCCCTCGCCAGTACCGGCCTTCGCCGTCCGATTGTCTTTCGTCGATGAAGCGATCGAGCATTCCGAGCGCATCGGCGTATTGTCCCGCAGCGAGGTACGTTCGCGCAATCTCGCGCCAGATTTCGTGCTGGCTGTGGGTGGGCGCCTGCTTGACCACGGTTTCGAAAAAGGCGATCGATTCCGGCAGTCTCCCGCGTTCGCGCGCGATGCGCCCAAGCTGGTAATGCGCATCGGTTTCGTGATCGTCGATCTCGATTGCGCGCCGGAACGACGCTTCCGCAGCATCGATGTCGCCGCGTTGCTGGTAGATGAGCGCCAGGTTGTAGTGCGCCGAAGCGTCGGCGGGATTGAGCGTCGCCGCCTGCAGGCTTTGCTGGAAAGCGTGGCGCGAGCGCTGCGCGTCAAAGAGTTCGGAAAGCGGCCCGCGCAGCAGCAGAAACAGCAGCAGCAGCAGGAACGGCGATGCGCACATCAGGTTGAAAACCTGCGAGAGTACGGGCAGCGCCGTCAGCGAAAACAGCGAAATCAGCGTCGCAACGAGAGCAGAAATCCACCCGAGCCTGAGCGCCGCGCCGATTGCAAGCGCCGCAATCCCCGCAAATATAGGCACCGGAATCAGCAGCATCAGCGCGAAATACGCTTCGAGCGCCTCTACCGGAAGGTTTGCGCTCTGCCAGCTTATGATCGCAGTCGGCAGTATCGCCGCAAGCAGCGCTATGGAATAGGCCGAAAGCACGCACGCCCCGACGGATGAAAACTCCTCGCGCAGCGTCTGTCCCAGGCGGCGGCGGGCAAAAATGCCGCCTAACAGAATCAGCGCCGGGACGTATATCAGCGAAAGAAAGAGCACTACCAGAACGCCCATCTGCGCTCCGGCGAACACCTCTGTAAACCAGTGCACTCCGCGCGCGCCGGCGCCGAATCCGCGCCGCCGTCCCTGCGCCAGTTCGCTGAAGGGAATAAACGCCAGCCTGTAGATTATCGTCGAGAGCCACGCCGTCACCGCAGCGGCGGCAAACGGCGCGCTCGCCCGCAGTTCCCGGATCGACCGGGCCGGTTGCCAGAGCAATCCGAACAGCAGACGCAAATAATTTCCCATCGGACAGAGAGATCCTTTCGATGTCGGATGAGAGATTACGAAACAAACGGAAAGAAACGGAACGAACGGAAACGCCGTCGTATTTTCCGTTTGTCCCGTTTCTTTCCGTTTATTTCGTGTTCTCTGTTCAGTCGAGCGCCCCGATATGCTCGAAGGGAAGGAAGGGGTAGTAACGGAAGATTGCCTTCCCGTAAATGTATTTTTCGGGCACGAGGCCCCAGGCGCGGCTGTCGCTGCTGTTGCGGCGGTTGTCGCCGAGAACGAAATAGTGATGGTCCTTGACCTGGGTCGGACCCGTTGTTTCGTAGGACAGATAGTCCGAATCCAGATAAGGTTCGTCGATGAAGCGGCCGTCGACGTACAGCTTGCCGTGTTCGATCTGGACGGTTTCTCCGGGCAGCCCGACTACGCGCTTGATGTAGGATTTCGACGGATCGTCCGGATATAGCAGCACAACTATGTCGCCGCGTTTTATCGGTTCCTTGTCGCCGAGCCACTCGCGCAGCGGGTAGATGAACTTGTTGACGAAGATGCGGTCCTGATCGAGCAGCTTCGGCATCATGCTCTGGCCCTCGACGCGCACCGGCTGGACTACGAACACGACTATCAGCACGGCGATGACTATGGCGAAGAATACGTCGCGCAGTAGCGACCTGGTTTCTCCCCAGACGCCGCTCGATCCTGCCGATTCGCCCGACCACGAAACCGGATCGTCGATCACCTGTATGTCGCGATCGTCCTCGGCGCCGATTCCCGGATATTTCTGTTCCTTCCGAAACAACATAACCCCACCGATTGCTTCTCCAACTCCAACCTGCTTCGCGATCAATGAAGATATTATGCCCCGCGCCGCTTTGTCAACGCGGGCAATTTCGGGGGGCGCAGGGAAGGAAAAAGAGATAACGAAACAAACGGAATGAAACGGAACAAACGGAAATATTCAACTATTCCGTAATTTTCGTTTCATTTCGTATGTTCCGTTATCTCACCTTCTTTTAGTGCGAGATTTTGCCCTGAAGCGAGGTGTCGATTTCGGCGCCCTTGCCGATGCCGAACAGGAAAGATTGCATGTTTTCGATCAGGAACTGCTGGTGATCCGGGTTGATGGTGCTCAGTCCGTAGTGATTGATCAACTGGCTCTGCGTGGTGATCCACGCCTGCCAGCAGGCCTGGCAGATTTCGGCCTCGACGCGCCGTCCGAGCGGCCCGCCGAATGGCGCCCGGTCGAGCCCGGGCAGCTTCTGTTTGCATCGCGCGCACTGAATTACGCCGGCCATTTGTTGCTCCTTGTCATTTCGCAGGTTTGATTTCCGCCTCAGCTCGCCCATCCTGCGGTGAGTTTTTCCAGTTCCTCGATATGAAGCTGTTCGAGACGGATGATGTCTTCGAGCCAGAATCGCATCGGCTGATTGCTTTCGGCGGCTTCCCAGGCTTTGACGTAGGCGTCGAGCGCTTCGCGCTCCATTGCCAGATCGTGCCGCAGCATCTCGTCTATGGTGGCGGCCTGGCGTATCGGCGCCGGTTCTACGGTGGGCATCCCGCCGAGTGATACTATCTTGTTGCCGAGATTCGACGCGTGCGTATGCGCTTCGGCGCTCGACGCCGAAAAAAACGGCGTGAAGGTTTGCCGTTCCTTGCCGCTCACGAGGAAGCTCTGTTGCAGGTATTGAACCGTAGCCGCGTACTCGCAGGCAAGCGCCCGGTTGAGCGCTTCGACGAGTGCGGCCTTTCTGTTGTTTTCGCTCATCTGTTTTACATCTCCTTATCCGTCTTTTAATGCGTCTTTTCGATTCTTGTCGCACAGGCAGTATAAGCCGGGAGCGAAACGCTGTTCAATGTTCCGGCCCTGAGAGCCGGCGGCGATTGCTTGCGTGCGGGCCGCGACTGCGCTACAACATTCCCCTCCGTCGTCGCCGGATTCACGGATTGTTCAGCGGGAGAAAGAAAATGAAGCATTCGGCGGGATTCGATCAACTTTGCGCCGAGGCGCGCGCGCGCATTCGTGAAATCAGCATAGAAGAAGTAAAAGCCAGATTTGACGCGGGCGAAAAGTTTCATTTCATCGATGTCCGCGAAGATCACGAGTGGGCGAAGGATCGGGCCGCGGGCGCCGAACACCTCGGACGCGGCATCATCGAGCGAGACATCGAGGCGCGCATCCCCGATCACGACGCCGAAATCGTACTTTATTGCGGCGGCGGATATCGTTCGGCGCTCGCGGCGGACAACCTCCAGCGAATGGGCTATCGCAACGTGCTTTCGATGGCCGGCGGCATACGCGCCTGGCGCGAGGCCGGTTACCCACTCGAAGCCTGATGCCTGATCCGATTCCGGGCGCGCCGTCCCGGGAGCGGCGATTGCAGCCAGACCAGATCCACAAACCTGCGGCTGAGGAACAAACGAAATGAAACGAAAATCACGGAAAAGTTGAATATTCCCGTAGTTTTCGTCTATTTTCGTTTGTTCCGTTATCTCTTTTTTCGTATGGATTTCCATGATCATCGCACTGGCATCGCCGCGCATCGCTTCATCGCTCGACGACGGGCTGGAAAAGATCCGGTTGCTGCTGGCCGAAGCTTCGTCGCAGGGAGCAGAGATCGCCTGTTTCCCCGAAGCCTACCTGCCCGGTTTGCGCGGGCAGGATTTCGATGTGCCGGAGTTTGACGCCGAATCCGAGCAGCGCGCGCTTCGCACCGTCGCACAATGGGCGCGCGCCTGCGGCATCGCGGTCATTCTGGGGATGGAAAACATCTCCGGGGCGGGGCGCCGTATAGCTTCCTTCGTAATAGACGCCGGGGGCGAGATCCGGGGATATCAGACCAAAAACCAGCTCGATCCGAGCGAGGACCGGTTCTATGTTCCCGGCAATGTACGCCGTATCTTCGAAATCAACGGCCTCAGGTTCGGCATCTCGATTTGTCACGAGGGATGGCGTTATCCGGAGACGGTGCGGTGGGCTGCGGTGCGCGGCGCAAAAGTTGTTTTTCATCCACAGCATACGGGAAGCGACCGCGAGGGGATTCGCCTCACCGAGTGGGGCGAGGTCGAGGCTCCGTATTACGAGAAGGCGATGATGTGCCGCAGCATCGAAAATACGATCTATTTTGCGAGCGTCAATTACGCCATGCGCTTTCAGGAATCGGCCACCAGCATTATCGATCCGTCGGGGGAGTGTCGGGCATATCTGCCTTACGGAGAGGCAGGCGTTCTCGTCCGGGAAATCAACCTCGACGAAGCTACCGGATTGCTCGCCGCGAGATACGCGCCCGAGCGCTATGCAGACGCACAGGAGGCTTGATGCAAGACTCTCCGGATTATCGCACGATGCTCGATACAGCCATTGAAGAAGCAAAACTCGGATTGGCCGAGGGCGGAATCCCGATCGGAGCGGCGCTGTTTGACCGGCGGGGCAGGCTGCTCGGGCGCGGCCGCAACCGCCGTATACAGGAAAACGACCCTTCGGTGCACGGCGAAACCGACGCATTCAGAAAGGCGGGCCGGCAACGCAGATATCAGGATACGATCATGGTCACCACGCTTGCGCCGTGCTGGTACTGCAGCGGATTGATACTTCAGTTCCGCATAGGCGCGGTCGTAGTGGGCGAGTCGCGCACATTCAGGGGCGGAATCGACTGGCTGCGCGAACGCGGCGTGGAGGTGATTGATCTGGACTCGGAAGAGTGCGCGAATCTGCTTGATTCTTTTATCAGGGCGCATCCCGAGATTTGGAACGAAGATATAGGCGAGGCTTGAGATGACGGAACAAACGAAATGAAACGGAACAGACGAAAATGCTCGGTCTTTCCGTGATTTTCGTTTCATTTCGTTTGTTTCGTTATTTTGCTCTTCTCCCCAGGTAAGAGATGATGATCCGTTCCGGAAATTACACCATACGAACAGCGCACCATGATGAACTGCCGCGATTGCCGTTGGTCGAACAGGCGGCGTCGATGCTTTTTGCCGGGACGAAATATGCGAGCGAGATAGTCGCCGATTCTTTGCCGCTGGAATTTCTTGAAGCGCAGCACAAAGCGGGTTTGGTCTGGGTGGCGGTGGATTCGGACGGAGAAGCTGCAGGCTTCGCCGTCGTTACGATTGTTGACGCATCCGCGCATCTGCACGAACTCTCCGTAGATCCGGCGCACGGACGGCGGGGCATCGGGTCAAGGTTGGTCGCGGCGGTTGTCGAGTGGGCGAAACAATGCGGTTATGAAAGCCTGACGCTATCGACTTTCAGGGATATCGAATGGAATGCGCCGTATTACCGGAGGCTCGGGTTTCGCGAGCTCGAAGACGGCGAATTGAGCGCCGGCCTGCAACGGATTCGAAGCCTCGAAGCCGAGTCGGGACTGCCGATCGAGGATCGTGTTTGTATGATCCTGATGCTGTAGCTGCATCCGGATGGGCAGTGCGTATTGTGCTGAAGACCAACGGAGACTCCCGGCTTTGTTATTGCTGCGCTTGCGCGGGCTCTGTTCATTCCCGCCTTAATGCTCGCAGCGGGTCGATGCACGAGGCCCGATACGCGGGCAGCCAGCACGCCGCGAGCGCGACGGCCGCAATCAGCAGCGTGATGCCTGCGAAGGTTTCCGGATCGTGCGCGCCGACGCCGAAGAGCAATCCTTCGAGCCATCGCGCCAATCCCCAGGCCGCCGCCAGGCCCGCAGCCAGTCCTGCAAACACGGTCTTGATGCTTTGCCCGATGACCATCCGCATTATGTCGCCGCGCTGCGCGCCGAGAGCAGCGCGTATGCCTATCTCGCGCGTCCGCTGTGCGACGCTGTAAGAAGTCACCCCGTAAATCCCTATGACCGCCAGCGCGAGCGCCAGAATCGCAAATGCTCCCATCAAGCGTACGTTGAATATATCGGCGCGCAGCGCTTCTTGTGTGAGCGCATCGAGCGTTGTGATGCGCGCAATCGGCAGCATCCGGTCCAGACGGCGCGCCTCATCTACGACGCTTTGCGTAATGCCCGCCGGATCGCCCGAGGTCCTGACCACGAGATTCATCCCCCAGAGCGGCGGATCGGCGGTGTTGACGTAAGGGTAGAACATCTCTTCCCAGACGCGATTATCGACGCCCGGTTGGATGTGATTGGCTACGACGCCGACTATCGTAGACCACGGCGGATCACCCACGCCCGCCTTGATGCGTTTGCCGATTGGATCTTCGCCGGGGAAGAATCGATCTGCGAATGCTTCGTTGACGATGATGGCGTTGGACTGCTGCCACGTCTCCTCGTCTGTGAAGGCGCGTCCGCGGCGAAAGGCGATTCCCATCGTTCTGAAATAGTCCGCCGAGACGCTGCCGCCGCGCAGCACCGGTTCTTCGCCTATCGGAACCGCAGGTCTGCCCTCGATGACTACCGGATCGGTAGCCCCCTCGCCGGTCATCAGCAGCGAAAAGCAGATCGCGGCCGATTCTACACCGGGCAGTCGTTTAATGTTCGAAAGCGTCTGCTCGAAGAAATTCACGCGCTGCGAGGGTTCCGGGTAGCGGCTATTGGGCAGCCGCAGATTCATCGTCAAAACCTTGTCCGGGTTGAACCCGAGTTCGACGCGGCGCAGATTCACAAAGCTTTTCACGAGCAACCCAGCTCCGGCCAGCAGCATCAGCGCCAGCGCTACTTCGGTTGCAAGGAGCGCTCCGCGCAGCTTCTGTCGACTGCCTCCGCCCGCGCGAATGCCGTCCTTGAGCGCTTCGTTGATGTTGATGCGTGCGGCGCCGAGCGCCGGCGCAAGTCCGAACATCAATCCCGTGAGCGCCGAAAGAACAAGAGTGAATGCAAAAACGCCTGCGTCGAGGCTGGATTCTCCCATCCGCTGCCACGCCTCGGGAAGGAAGCTTCCGGCCGCCGCCGTCATCCAGTGTGCAAGCAGCCAGCCCGCGGCGGCGCCGATGGTCGAGAGCAGCAGGCATTCGGTCAGCAACTGCCTGATGATTGCAAAACGGCTGGCTCCGAGCGCCGCGCGGACGGCGATTTCGCGCCCGCGCTCCGCCGTTCGTACAAGAAGAAGATTGGCGACGTTTGCGCAGGCGATCAGCAGAATGCAGACGACAACACCGAGCAGCAGCCACATTGCGCGCTGCGTGTTCGGGTCGATGACGTAATCCCTGAGCGGGGCGGCGTAGACGCCGATGTCGGGGCCGTGCGTTGCGGGGTATTCCTGCTTCAATCCCGCCATCAAGGTTTCGAGTTCGGCGCGCGCGCCTTCAAGCCCGGCGCCGGTTTTGAGTCTTGCGTTGACGCGCAGCGAGCGGCCGGGATTGTCCTGCATCCTGGCTTCGTCGGCGCGCAGCGGCGTCCATATGCCGCGCCACCCGAGTTGTCCTCCCACCTCCCCGCTGCCCTGGCCGATCCGGGGCATCACGCCGATGATATCGTAGCTGCGGCCGTCGATGCGCAATGTGCGGCCGATGATGTCTTCGGTTCCGCCATAGATTCGCTGCCACGTCTCGTAGCCGAGGATTGCCACGGGTTGCGCCCCGACGCGGTCATCCTCGGGGGTGAAGTCGCGGCCGGCGAGCGGGAGCACGCCGAGGACTTTGAAATAGGTATCTGAAACTCGCGCGCCGGCAACGCGTACACCGCCGTCTTCGCGCTCTATGTCGGCGTTCCAGTTGATCCACGCGGCCACGGATTCAAACGAGCGGGTTTGGTCGCGAAAGGTGAAAAACGAGCGCCAGGCAAGCGGATTGCCGCGGCCCTCGCCGGTTTTGCTCTCGCGTATCCCGATCAGGCGTTCGGCGGCGGGGAAGGGCAGCGGGCGCAGCAGCGCCGCGCGCACGAGGCTGAATATTGCGGTATTGGCGCCTATGCCGAGCGCGAGTGTAAGGATGGCGGCGGCGGTGAAACCTTTATTCTTGAACAGCATTCTTGCGCTGTAGCGCAGATCCTGGAACATCTCGTCCTCCAGCCTTCGCGGCTGCAACAGCAGAGCATCCCAAAAGCCCACAGACTGCGGCGCAACGGATCGAGTTTGTTGCGCCAATCGAGGCGATCCCAGTCTTCAAGCATCATCTCCCGATGACGAATCTCGGCTTCCCACTCCTGCCGCCAGTCCGAGCGCAAGCGATGTGGGATAATCACGCCGAGAAGTGCAATCAGTCGGAAGTGAAGTCCTGAAGACTGTCGGTCTTTGTCCGGAGGCATCTGTTACTTGAATCCTTCCTTGAGTCCTTCTCCGTGCCTCATCAAAGCAGTAGAATGCGTATGGCCGTCATCGAGCAGAAAGGAGCGGCGCATATGGAATCAATACGCATCGAATTGCCTCTTCAACTCGCCGGCGAACTTCACCGACTGGTCGAGAAGGGCTGGTTTCAAAGCGAGGAGGAAGCCATCCGCCTGGCCTTGATCGAATTTATCCGGCGCGATCAGTTTGCGCTGATCGAACGATTTCAGCGTGAAGACATTTCCTGGGCTTTGTCTCAAAAACCTTCGCCGGGGCCGCAGGGATGAGAACGATTGTTTCCAACACCGGCCCTTTACTTCACCTGATCGAATCTCAATTACTTGCATTGCTGGAACCGGCCGGAGAAGTTCGCATTCCGCCAGCCGTCTCCATTGAAATATCCCGCCACGCCCGGAACTGGTCATTGTCGCAAACTCCATGGATCCAAATTGCGCCATTGATTGCACCTCACGATGCACAAGCCGTCGGCTGGGTACAGGCAGGTCTGCTTGATGTCGGCGAAGCCGAGGCTTTGGCGCTTGCGCAACAACTGGCCGCCGACTGGTTTCTGACCGATGATGCTGCCGCGCGTGTGCTGGCATCAACGCTGGGCGTCGAGGCGCACGGTTCGCTCGGAGTTGTTCTCTGGGCGGCTGCGACCGGGAGCCTGAAACGCGACTCTGCTTTGACTGCATTGGATCGTCTGGCGCAATCATCTTTGTGGATTTCCGTGCGTGTGCTCGCTGAAGCCAGAGAGGCGCTGAACCAGTTTTTCCAATCAGACAACGCGGAATGTACGGAATAAACAGAATGCGCGGAAAAGGGATCACCTTCTTTCCGTTAATTCCGTTAATTCCGCGTGTTCCGCGGTTTCTTCAGAAGATGCTGACGCGGATCGAGAGGTATTTGCGCGGGTTCTGGCGGAAGTCGTAAAGAAGTTTCGTGACTTCGGCCGAGACTTCGTTGAGGTTCTGGTAGAGTTTTTCGTCCTTGAGCAGCAATCCGGCCGTGCCCTCGCCGCGTTCGAGCCGGGCCGATATGGCCTTGAGGTTTTCGACCGTGGCGCGCGCGTCCTGGTAGAGTTTTTCGTCGTTGAGCAGTTTGCCGAGGTTGCCCTCGCCGCGCTCGACTTTCGCCATCGTGCGCTCTATGCGCGCGCTGGTTTCGTCGAGTTTGCCCACGAGCGAGTTGGCGCGGTTATAAAGCTCCTCATCCTTCAAAAGCCTGCCGATCGTGCCGCGCCCGGCCAGTATCTGTTCGTTGATCTGATCCACGGTGCGGCGCAGTTGGCCTATCGTATCGTTGATCTGGTTGTAAAGCGTCGGATCGCTCACCAGGCGTCCGGCCGTGCCCGGCCCCTCGCGGATCTCGGCAAGCAGCCTTTCGGTCTGAAGTATCGTGCGGTTCAGGTTTACGTAAAATGCGTCTTCGTTGACGAACTTGCCGATCGCTCCCTCGCCCGAGCGGATCTTTCCCGTCATGCTTTTTACATCGTCGGAAATCGTGTTGAGGTTGCCCATAGCGGTCTGCGCGGCGTTGATGATGTCGCCCACGCTCTTCTGGGCGTAGCTCTTGATGACGGCGCCGTCGGCTATGGCCTCGCCCTGCGTGGTTCCGGGCGTGATGTCTATGACGTTGTCGCCGAGCACGCCCGCGCCCTTCAGAACGGCGAGCGAATCCGAGCGTATGCGCTCGATTGCGGGCCGGCCGTCGAGGATGCCGCTGATTTCCATTATGATTTCGAGGTTCTGTCCCGCATCGGCCGAGGCCGGTATCTGATCGCTGAAACGAATCTGCCTGACGCTCCCGATCTGCTTGCCCGAAAGCCGTACTTCGGCGCCGTTGCGCAGCCCGTCGACGTTCGACATATAGGTCTTGACCGTGGCCTTGCGGCTGAACAGCGTAATGTCGCCGCTGACTGCGAAGATCACCAGAATGAGTATTACGATGCTCGCAACGACAAGCAGCCCCACGCGCAGGCCCTTGAGTCCGAGCTCTTTCTTCTGCGGCATAATTCCCCCTCCACGCGCGGCCCGCCCTGCAACATCGGGCCGGATGCCTGCGCCGGAAACTCACGCCAGAAACTTGCGTATGTACGGATCGCCCGAAGCGCGCAACTCCTCATCCGTTCCGTTGAAGATCACGTTGCCCTCGCGCAGCATGATGAACTGCGTGTTGAGCAGGCACAGCGTCTCGTCTTCGTGCATAAACACTATGTCGCCGCGATCGTCGCGCATCACGTACTCGCGCGACAGGACGTCGATGTCCTGCAAACGGTGCGTGACGAATATCGAGGATACCTCTTCGAGATCGCGCAGCTTCAGCACCAGCTCGCATATCGTGCGCGCGGTTATCGGATCGAGACCCGCCGTCGGCTCGTCGTACAGTATTATCTTCGGGTTGCCCACAAGCGCGCGCGCAATGCCTACGCGCCGCCTCATCCCGCCCGACAACTCATTAGGCATCTTTCCCGCGGCATCCTCCAGATCGACGAATCGCAGCATACGCATCACGATTGAGCCGATTTCGCTTTCCGCTACGCGAGTCTCGCGCAATCTGTAAGCGACGTTGTCGTAAACCGAAAGGCTGTCAAACAACGCCCCTTCCTGAAACACCATTCCGACCTTGCCGCGCACTTCCATCATCTTCTCTTCGCTGTAGTCGGTGATGTCCTCGCCGTCGATCAGTATCCGTCCCTCGTCGGGTTTGATCAGGCCGAGAGTCAGCCGCAGCAGCGTGGATTTGCCCGTGCCCGAACCGCCCATTACGATTTTCGCCTCGCCGTAACGGACCCCGAAACTGACGCGGTTGAGTATTACGTTGCCGTCGAAGGCAAGCGATACGCCCTGAAATTCGATCGCGTAATGGTTCCCACTCATGATTCGAGCAGCACCGATATGATCATCTTGCTCAGCAGAAAATCCACCGCAATGATCAGAATCGAGGATACGACTACAGACCGCGTAGTCGAGCGGCCCACGCCTACGGTGCCCCCGCGCGTACTCAGCCCCGAATAACATCCGATGATCGCTATGATGAATCCGAAAACGGTGGGCTTGATAAGACCGCCTATGATCTCGTTGTAATCCACGGCGCGTTTGGCCGATGCCAGATAGGTCGACGACGGCTGGTGAAGCATCGTCGTCGAAACCAGCATCCCGCCCATAGTCCCCACCAGATCGCATATGACCGTGAGCGTGGGCGCCATCGTGACAAGCGCTATGATGCGCGGCGTGACGAGCTTCTTTATCGGGTCGGTGCCGAGCGCCCTCATAGCGTCTATCTGTTCGCTTACGAGCATCGACCCAAGCTCGGCCGCTATGCCCGATCCGACCCTTCCCGCAAGCATCAGGCAGGTGAGCACGGGGCCGAGTTCGCGTATGAGGCTCGTCGCCACAAGCTCGCCCGTAACGCTCTGCACGCCGAACTTCTGCAGCGTATTGGCCGAATTCAGCGCCAGCACCCCGCCCGTAAAAAATCCCGTCAGCAGAATGATCGTCAGGCTGCCCACGCCCAATACGTCCATCTGCATCAGTATCTCGCGCCCGTAGAGCGGCGGGCGAAAAAGTCCGCGCACGACGCGCCAGGTCAGTAGTGCGAGTTCCTGAATCTGGTAGATCGCGTTCAGAATGAATTTCATCAGACTTTTGTATCAGCTTTAGTATTATGCCGGACGAAGATACCGCCCCCTGCTACGGGACGGCTTATGATGCGGGTTTTGCGCAAACAGGTCAAGGCGGCGTAAAAGAGAGATAACGGAACAAACGAAAATGCACGGAACAAACGGAAGCGCCTGACCTTTTCCGTTTATTCCGTCTATTCCGTTTGTTCCGTTATCTCTCTTTTCCCCCTGCGGGGAAGATGCGCGCCAGATCCGAAAGATGCTTGGCCTGGGGCAGCGCCTCGATTGCGCGCAGCGCCTGCGGATCGCTCTCGATAGAAAACTGTTCGGCAGTTTCCAGGCCGCAGGCTGCCGTGATCGCCTCGGCGCGTATGCGGCGGCGCACATAATCGAGATGATCCGCCACCCTGGCCTCCATTGACTTCAACTCGGTGTGTTCGCGCAGAAACGCGCGGAAAGCCGCAATCACCGGTTCGGTTACCTGAAATTCATTGCCGCGCAATGCACGCCCGGTTTCGGGTCGCGCCACCCGCCAGGATTCAAGACCCGGCAGAAGACCGGCGAGAAGCCTGCGCGCGAACTCAAAACACGCGTCGCGCAGCGCCAGATCCTCCTCCGGCGCCCTTACCACAATGTCCGGCTCTATGCCGCCGCCGCTCGACAGCCTCCGTCCCGTGGGCGTAAAGACGGTTTCGCGCGCCTGCCGGATTTGCGACGCCGACGGCCCTCTGCGCCGGGAACTGCGGCCCGCATAATAGTAGTCGTAGAAGCCCACGCCCGCGTATTCGCGCTGTATCGAACGACCGCTCGGCGTATAGTACTTGGCCGTCGTGAGCGTCAGGCCCGTTCCTCCGGGAAGGCGGAAAACGGTCTGCACCAGGCCCTTGCCGAAGCTTGCCTCGCCCACTATCAATCCACGGTCCCGGTCCTGGATCGCTCCGGCGACGATCTCGGAAGCGGAGGCGGTTTCGCCGTTGATCAACACTACGAGCGGCATCGTTTCCGGCTCATCGTTTTCCGATTGATAGGTCAGACGCGCCGCGCGCGTTTGACGGCTGCGCACGGTGACAATCTCGACCCGGCGCGGCAGAAACTCTTCGGCCACTTCCACCGCCTGGCGGAACAGCCCGCCCGGATTCCGGCGCAAATCCAGCACAAGCGCGCTCAGGCCCTGGCGCTTGAGCGCCTGTATGGCGTCGCGCACCTCGTCGCCCGTAGTCTGGTTGAAACCGCCCGTAAGCGCGATGTAGCCCACGCCGGGCTTCAGCATGAAGTAATTTTTTACCGACGGAAACGGCACCTCGTCGCGCACGATCCTGAACGTGAGCGGCTGTTTGGCGCCCAGGCGTTCGACCGTAATTTCCACGGGCGTGCCGCGTTCGCCTCGCACGCGCTTGAGCGCATCACCCTGAGTCCAGCCCCGAGTCGCTTCGCCGTCTACGGCTATGATCGCATCGCCGTAACGCAGTCCGGCGCGCTCGGCGGGCATACCGGGCCCCGTGCCGAGTACGTATATGCGTCCGGCGCGCTGATTGATCGTGACGCCTATGCCGTAGAAGCGGCTGCTTTGCTCGTCCTGCATTTCGGAGAATTCGCGCCGATCGAAGAAACTCGAATGCGGATCGAGCGTGTGCAGCGCTCCGAGCACGGCGCTGCGCATCAACTGCTCGGTTGCGGGCGCCGCCGCGTGATGCGATTCAATCAGCGCCAGAGCCTCGGCAACGCCGAGCATCGCCGGATTGTCCCGTACCTCGTCCTGGGGCGAAGGATACGGCACAACCCGGCCAAACCTTCCCCCTATAGCCGCTCCCCCAGCCACTACTACCAGAACCAGAAACAGTAAACCGATCCGGCGCAAATTCAATTCCAGGCTCCTCCGGAAAAAATGAGACATCACTATAACATATGCCCCGCTATGCCCCGGCAAAGATATCGGAACAAACGAAAATAGACCCAAACTACCCAAATCCCCAACTTTTCCGGTTGACTTTCCCACCCATACGGAGTATAACCTGACCGGTCGGTCAAACAAAGGTTACGAGAAAAGCGCATTAAAAGCGCATTAAAGAAGCAAGTGAAGAGAAGCAGGTAAGAAGAGAAGTCCAAGAAGAGAAGCTAAAGAAGGGGGAGTAACCGCCGGGGCGCCGGCGCCGAGATGGCAGCCAAACAGTTCGTTCAGCAATACGAGGATCAGCGCAGGGAAGAGCTCATACGCGCGACCTATCATGAAGTGGCCGAGAAGGGCTATTCGGCCGTGACGCTTCAGGACATAGCCACGCGTGCGGGTGTGAGCAAAGGGTCTACGCTTTATTATTTTGCGACGAAAGAGGATCTGTTTCTCGGCGCGCTCGAATGGCTTGTAGAGCAGATGGACGAGCGTATACACGCGGCGGTAGAGGCTGCGGCCGATCCCGTGGGCAGGGTAAGGGCGGTGCTCGACTGCGTATTTGCGAGCGCGCACGAGAGCCGGCAGTTCTTTCTCGCCTACACGGATTTCGTCAGCATCGGAACGCGCAACCGGCGCTTCCACGAACTCAACGCCAGGTTCTACAGCAACTGCTGCGGCCACGACCGCGACATAATAGAAAGCGGCATAGAGGCGGGCGTCTTCCGGCGCGTCAACGTAGAGGACGCAAGCTCTATGATACGCGCGCTTATAGACGGGTTTATGCTTCAATGGTTCTTTTCTTCCGAGGGAACCTTCGAGGACTATCATCGCCGCTGCGAACGCATAGTCCTCGATTACCTCACCGGCGTACCCCGGCCGGAGAAGGCTGTATGACCCGGCCTTCGTTTTTTCGTCAAGGGGCTTGACTGTCTGGTCAGTTAATAATGTAAAGGGATGTAAAGGGGCGGAAGCGATAAAAGATCCGCGAATCCGGGACGAAACACTAACGAGCCAATCCTGGAATTGGCGAGATTTACGGGAGCAGGAATTAGGAGGGAGAGATATGCGAAACGGAATGATGAGGGTATTTGCGGTAAGGTTTCTGGGATTGGCGCTGGTGCTGGGTGCGGCGGTGGGGCTGCACGCGCAGGGGTTGCAGCAGAAGATAGAGTTTTATCTTGACGGCAAGGTCGGGACCGAAATGATCAAGAAGGGCAGCTACACCATCAGCTACCCGGATGCGGATCAGGGAACGCTCGAAATCAAGATCGGAAAGAAGGTTATAAGCGTGCCATTTACACGTACCGAAATCGGCGCTGCAAGCGATTCCGACAGAATGACCTATCGCGACAACGGCGACGGAACGCGCTCGGTCGCTACGATTACTCCGCGCGGCAAGAAGTTCACGCTCGTATTGCAGTAAGCGCGGCAATTCCCGGTTTGGGGGGAAAGAGAGAATAACGGAACAAACGAAATGAAACGAAAATTACGGAAAAGCTGAAATATTTCCGTCTGTTTCGTCAATTTTCGTTTGTTCCGTTATTTATTCTTCCTTCCCACAGGTTTTCCAACTGGCGGAACTTGCAAGGGTCTGTCATCGGTAGTGGTGGCAGGCCTTTTTTTTGGCTTGCGTCTTCCACCTTCTACTTCGGCAGCGAAAACGCCACGTACGCCCCGCCCGACGCCGCTCCCCACTTCCCGCCGCCCGCCGCTATCACTACATATTGTCTTCCATTGATTTCATAAGTCGCCGGCGTCGCATTGCCCGCCGCCGGCAGCATCGATTCCCACAGCAGCTTTCCCGTAGTCTTGTCGAACGCCCTGAACTTACGGTCGTAATTCGTCGCGCCTATAAACAGCAAGCCTCCAGCAGTAACCACCGCTCCGCCGTAATTCTCGCTGCCCGTATCCTTCATTCCCTGCGCTGCAAGCGCCGGATATTCGCCGAACGGTATACTCCATACGATGCGTCCGCGATTGAGGTCTATGGCGTTGAGCGTGCCCCACGGCGGCGCAATCGCGGGATAACCTTCCGAATCCACGAAACGGTTGTAGCCGTCGATGCCGTACTTGAGCGCAAGCGGCGAGGCGCCTACAGGGCCGGCCCCCGCTTCCACATCCTGGCCCGTCAGCACGTAATGCGTAATGGCGCGAATGGCGTCGTTGCCGAGCGAGGAAAACCCGGGCATGCGTCCCTCGCCCGCTCGAATGAGCGTCTGCACCTCGCTGCGCTCGAACCTGTCGGCGAGCCTTGTCAGCGCGGGGAACTCGGGCGGGCTTCCGCTCAGATCCGTCTTGTGGCATCCGGCGCAGTTTTCCTCGTAAAGACTCCTGCCGCCCGGCCGTTCCTTCGCCGCCGGGCGCGGCACGAGCCTCAGTATCCACGCCATTTCGTTGGCATTGACGTAAAACAGACCGCTCGGCGGGTCAAACGCCGCGCCGCCCCACTCCGCGCCGCCGTCAAAGCCGGGAAATATGATCGTGCCCTCGCGGCTCGGCGGCTCGAACTGTCCCTTGCTGCGCAGCTTCGAAAACGTCTCGCGCGCAGCACGCGCTGCTTCGGGCGTGCGCGTAGTCAGCATCTCTTCTGTAAGACGCTGCCGCGAAAAGGGCGGCGGCAGCACGGGCAGCGGCTGCGTTTTCGCAAGCAGTTCGCCGTCCACGTCGCTGGCCGGTACGGCGTGCTCACGGATCGGAAACAGCGGCTTGCCCGTCGTTCGCTCGAATACGAATACGTGCCCCGACTTTGTGATCTGCGCCACCGCATCCACATTTCGCCCGCCGCGCCTTACCGTAACGAGCGCCGGGGCCGCGGGCAGGTCGCGGTCCCATACGTCGTGCCGCACGAACTGGTAATGCCATATCCTGCGCCCCGTAGCCGCATCCAGACAAAGCAATGTATTTGCGAACAGATTGTCGCCGCGGCGGTTCGCGCCGTAAAAATCGAATGCCGCCGATCCAGTGGGAACAAACGCAAGCCCGCGCCGCTGATCTACGGTCAATCCGCTCCAGTTGTTTGCGCCGCCTGTGTATTCGTGGGCGTCGGGCGGCCAGGTATCGTAGCCGAATTCGCCGGGCGCGGGAATCGTGCGGAAGATCCAGCGCTGCCTGCCCGTGCGCGCATCGAATGCGCGAATATGCCCGGGCGCGCTCGGCAATGCCTCGCTCACGAGGCTCCCCATCAGCAGCAGATCCTTGTATACAACGCCCGGAGAACTCGCCGTTATGGTAACTTCGCGCGGATCGCGCCCCAGTCCCTCGCGCATATCCACGCGTCCGCCTTCGCCGAATCCCTCTACAGGCTTGCCCGTGCGCGCATCGAGCGCGTACAGAAAATGCCGGTATACGAAAAAGATCCTTTTATCGTCGCCCTCGGCCCAGTAGGTTACGCCGCGATTGCGCATCTTGCCGAAATTTCTGCGCGCCGGATCGGCGTTGAAACTCCAGATCTCCTTTCCCGTGGCGGCATCCAGGGCAATCGCACGCAGTTTCGGCGTGGTTGCAAAAAGCACGCCGTCGATGATTATGGGATTGCACTGCATCTCGGAATTCGGAAATGCGTCGTGCGTGTCGTGCACCCAGGCGACTTCGAGCCGCTGCACGTTCCTGCGGTTGATCTGCGAGAGAGTCGAATAATGCGTGTTGTCCGGATCGCCCCCGAACATACGCCACTCGCGGTAATCATCGCTTGCAAGGACGAAGGCAGAGGCGAGTGCTATGAGGATGATTTTCAGCCGCAACGGGTTCATATTTCCGGTTGTTCAGTTTATTTCCGTGTGTTCCGTAGTCTCTCTTTTCCGCCGTATCAAAGCCCTCCCCGCAAGCGCGCCCGTGTATTTCCCGTCGTCGATGGCGGGTTTGCCGTTGACGATGACGTATTTCATACCTACGGCAAGCCGCTCGGGCTGTTCATACGTCGCGCGCTCGGCAATCGTCTTTTCGTCGTAAACGATGATGTCTGCGTAATACCCGGTCTCTATGCGCCCGCGCTCCGCTATGCGCAGCGCTTCGGCCGGGAGCGCGCTTCCGGCCCGAATCGCAAAGGGAAGGGATACGACGTTGCGATTGTAGACATACTCGCGCAGCTTCCTCGGATATGCGCCGTATTTGCGCGGATGGCCCGCGGACCCGTCGCTGCCGGTAGCCACCCAAGGCCGGCGCATGAAATTCACAATGTCGTCTTCGCTCATATTGAACGACGCAACGCTTGCGCCGCCCGCCTTTATGATCGCGGTCGCCGCATCGATCGGGGTTTTCCTCCACGCTTTCGCAATTTCGCCGAGCCGCTTGCCGGCGAGCGTGCGATCGCGCGCCGAAGTGAGCAGCAGCGAATCCGGTCCGCCGCGCCGTCTGAGATTGTCTTCCATTTCGGCGACGAGTCGCGGTCGCACCTTCGGATCGTCAAAACGCCTTAGCATTTCCGCGTTGCCTCCGGCTTCGGCCCAGCGCGGCAGGATCGCCGCCGTCAGGGTCGTGCCCGATGCCGTATACGGATACTGATTCGCCGTGACTTCAACGCCCTCGGCGCGCGCCCTCTCGATCATATCGATCGCATCGCCGCTCTTGCCCCATACGTCGACGCCGAGCGCCTTGATATGCGATATGTGAACCGGCAAACGCGCTTCGCGGCCTATGAGGATGACTTCCGCAATCGAGCCGAGCAGCCCTATGCTGTACGAACTTTCGTCGCGCATATGCGTGTCGTATACGCCGCCGCTCGCCGCAACGACTCTCGCAAGCTCGATGACCTCTTCGGTTTTTGCAAAGTTGCCCGGGGCGTAATAAAGCCCCGTGGACATCCCCGTCGCGCCCTCATCCATCGCGCGCCGAACGAGCGCCTTCATCTTTTCCAACTGCTCGCGGGTGGGCGCGGCGTCGCTCATACCCATCGCAAGACGGCGAACAGTGCCGTGACCGACAAGCAGCGCGGCGTTCGTTCCTATGCCCTGGCGCTTCCACTTCGCGAGCGTCTCGCCTATGGGAAAGGGAGAACTGCCGTCGTTGCCCGCGACCACGGTGGTCACGCCCTGAAACAGATAATTTTCGTTCGCCTTGCGCGCGGGACTGGAAAGGTCTTCGGCCGTATGCGTGTGCGGATCTATGAATCCCGGAGCAACCACGAGTCCCGAAACATCGATTTCCCTTTCGGCCGTTACGCCCGCGGATTTCGCGTCGCCGATGAAAACTATGCGGTCGCCGCTTATGCCGATATCCAGTGTGCGCGCATCCGCGCCCGATCCGTCAAAAACCGTTCCGCCGCGCAGCAGCAGATCCGCGCGCGAGACTTCCGCACGTTTACCGGCGTTTTTCAGGAACCGTTCGAAGAAATCCGCCGATGCACGATAGATTTCCAGCCAGTGCCGGTGCAGCAGAAAATCGTGCACCTCGTCCGGGTATACCACTTGCTCGAAGTGCACCTTCAACTCGCGCAATCTGCGCGCCAGGTCTACGGTTTGCGCAAACGCCACGTTGCGGTCGTCGTCGCCGTGTATGAGCAGCACGGGCGAGCGCCATTTCTCCACCGCCCCCATAGGCGAACTCTCGCGCGCAATACGCGCCGCATCCCGGTCGCTGTAATCGATCCAGGGCGATGAGGAAATCCGCAGCGACCAGTCGTGCACGCCGTGTATATCCACACCCGCGGCAAACAGATCCGAATTGCGCGCAAGTCCGAGCGCCGTCAGATATCCGCCGTAGCTGCCGCCCCACAACCCTATGCGCGCCGGATCGACGTCGCTGCGGCTGCGCAGATAATTCGCTCCGGCGACTATGTCCTGATATTCGGCTGCGCCGCGAGCGCCGCGCTTTTCCGCCTCGCGGAACGCGCGCCCGTAGCCTATGCCCGCCCTGTAGTTTACCGACAGGACGACGTAGCCCCGGTTTGCGAGATACTGATTGAAGCCGTAAGCGTTGTGGTAGTAGTAGCGGTTATGCCAGCCGAGCAGCATCTGGCGCATAGGGCCGCCGTGCATGAAAATCACCGCCGGATGCCCCGAAGATGATGAAGCAGATGATGAAGCCGAGGACGAATTGGACGATGAAGCAGACGATGAAGCGGGCAGAAACAGTTGTGCGTGAATGTCCAGGCCGTCCTCGCTCCTGAAGACGACCTGTTGCGGAACGACGATCTTCGATGAGGGGAAATCCCTCGGCAGAAGCTCGGCTGCAAGCATCGACGCCGCGCCGCCCGTGAATGGTTTTACAAAAGGCATCGCCGGGCGCCGTGCATCGGACGCAGCGTAAAAAATCGTTTTTCCGTCGCCCGTAACCGCGGGCGCCCATTCGATTCCTTCTCCTGTGGTGATTGCCGTAGATGCACCGCCCGCAGCCGGCGCGCGCGCCAGATGCCTGCGGTCTATGTCGCCGCAGTTCGACGAATAGATTATCTCGCGCCTGTCGGGAGTAAACGCGGCGTGCTCCCATTCGCACTCAGCGGGAGTAAGCGCCGTTGTCTGCCCGCCGGTTGCGCCGATTGAATAGAGCCGCATCCATCCGTCCATTTCCGATGCGAATACGATGCGGTCGGCTGCGGCCCATTGCAGCAGCCAGTCTCCGGCCATGCGCGGCGGCGAATCATCGAGCGTAGCGCCGCTGCGCCATATTTCGCGAACTGCAAGCGTAGATGCGTCGGCAACCTGTATGGTCCAGGGATCTGGCGCGTCTTCTACGAGCGAGCGCTGGCGGTTGCCGCGCGACGGTTGTCGAATGAAGGCAATGCTGCGCCCGTCGGGCGACCAGCGCGGCGCCGAGTCGCGGTCAATCGACGGCGCAATATATCTGATAGAGGTTTTGTCGAAATCGTAAACGCCTATGAAGCTGTGCGTAGAGCGGCGGCTGACGAATGCAAGCTTGCGCCCGTCGGGCGACCACGCGGGAGAACCGTTGTCGCCCCGAGCGGAAAACAGGGGATGCGGCTGCGATCCTTCCGCCGTCGAGACGATGTGAATTTCGCCGTCCTTTGCAAATACGATCTGATCGCCTGCGGGCGAAGGCAGAGGATCGCGCCCGGCGGCGAGTTCGCGCACGCGCCCGTCGCGAAACGATGCGGCGAGTATCAGTTGACGCGCTCCCTGCGGATCATTCGCGGGGTTCGGAACCTCGCCCGCCGAGTTCTGATTTCCGCCGCGCACGAAGATGACGCGTTCGCCGTCGTGCGTGAATGCAAGGCGCGTTACCTCCTGCCCCTCGTCGCCGTCGTAGCGCGTCAACCTGCGGGCCTTGAACTCCGGACCTTCGGCAACCCATACGTCGCGTCTGCCCCGATCGTTAAACGCCCACGCTATGCGCGTGCCTTTGGGCGATGCAACGAGTTCGCTCGGAAACGGCGCGCTCAAAACCTGCTCTATCGAGAAGCCGTCGCCGCCTTGCAGCGCCGATGAGGACGAATGCGGGAACTGCGACGAACCGGAAAGCGCCGACAGCAGGACAGCCGCCGCAAGCAAACACCTACGGTAGATGCGCATAAATCGATCCTTTAAACTCTTCGGGTCTTTAAACTCTTCAAGATTGACGTGAGGGGATTATACTCGCGCGCATCGGGCGCAAGGCAAGCGACAAAAGAAAAACAACGGAACAAACGGAATAAACGGAACCTACGGAAAAAGCATAACCGGCGTCTTCTTTCCGTTTGTTCAGTTTCTTTCCGTTTGTTCCGTTGTTTCTCTTTTCTTCCTGAGGACTCAGAGCAGCGAAAAAGGATTATGACTGTGACGCACGCTGCTCTGCTGAAGAGTCAGCCACGCAATTGCACCGATCGCCAGTACGAGCAGCACGAATGCGCCCGCTCCGACGACCGTCTGCATAAACTGCAATACCGTCTGCCACTCGAATAACGCTTCGGTGAACGGGGGAACCGGGAGATCGCCCATCGCATCCTCCTCGTCGCGAAATTGCCGCGAACTCGATGCAGCTACGCCTTACCTTTTCTTGTTTCTTTTTCTTGTGCAGATTCTTGTGCAGAATCGCTTGGTGCAGTTGCCGCTGCGACCCTTACTGTGGTGATTACCGAAAACCAGACTTCCCGCGCTCTTCGGGCCGCATCCGCAAACAACCGTCAAGATCATATCCACAATCTTTGATATACGTCAAGAAAAATTTAAACCCGAATATTTGAGGGAGGGTGCAAGGCAGGGGAGGGTGAAGCGTTCAGGAAGCAGTCAGGAAGCGAACCGGGATGAGTTCGCGAGGGATTCACGAGGCCGGAAATTTGCTGGGGGTGAAAACGAGATGAAACAGTGTCCTTTGTGTCATCGGGGATACGCGGATACGTCTGCGGTTTGCGTGCGGGACGGCGCGCGGCTCATTCGGTATGATTTGCGTGCTGCGCTGCGGGCGAGGCGGAATCGAGTGGGGCGCGGGATGTTTATGCCGCTTGCGGTCGAGAGTCTGCCCGCGAGGCTTGCGGGTGCGGCGGTGGTTGCGGGAACGGATTTTCGCCGGAATCCGCAAGGTTTTTTGCGCAATCTCTTCAGCGGATACGGCGATGCGGCTTACAGCCGGTCGTTGCGGCGCAGCGCGGCGTGTGCGCTCATAGCAGTTAATACCTGTTTTTCTGCGCTATTGCTTTTCGTCGGCGTTTTCAGACCGTCGTCGGCCGAGGCGGATGCTCCGGTTCATCGCAGCGGTACTTTGATTTACGGGGAACTGCGATTGATTGCCGCGGTGGATACGGATGCGCGATTGCGGCGCCGCGACAGGGGGCGAGACAGTCGCAATCGGAACGGCGGTGCGGGCAGCGGTGCGCAGAAGCAAGCGGGCGCACAGGGCGGCGGGGGCGGCGGCAACGGTGAAATGCTTCCTGCGCGGCAGGGCGGTCCCGCGCTGCCTTCGGAATTACCGCAGATCGTTCCGCCGCGAATAGAGCCTGCGCGACTGGAGCACGCATCGCTTACGTATCCCGAGACGATTCTGGCCCAAATGCAATCAATGCCTCCCTTGTCGTTGCCGGTGGGCGACCCGGAGGGAGTTGCTGATTCAAACAGCAGGGGAAGCGGCAGCAACGCCGGTATGGGGCGCGGGCGCGACGGCGGTCTCGGAGCGGGTGTGGGCGGAGGTTTCCGCGCGGGATTTTTCGGAAACATGGGCGGGGGCCCATTCCGCGCCGGAAACGATCGTACGAGCGGCGGCGGAGATGAAATACCGTGGGCGAATGAGCGCGTGAAGCCGCAGATTCTATATAAAGAAAAGGCGCGCTACACCGAAACCGCGCGCACAAGGCAGATACAGGGAACGGTGATTTTACGCGCGACGTTCAACGCCGAGGGGCGCATTACGGATATATTCGTCGTGCGCGGTTTACCGGAAGGATTGACCGAGATGGCGATCGAGGCGGCGCAGCGCATACGCTTCCGTCCGGCAATGCGCGACGGCGCGCCCGTTAGCGTGAGGGCGAGCCTCGAATACAACTTCGTGCTTTACTGATGGGGAAGAAACCGCGGAAATTATGGAAGGGAAGATGCGGAAGGCGAGGAAAGATCTTCCGCTACCACAACCGATCCTCCCGCATCGACTAAATCAAACCACACGACATTGGGACGAAAAAGAGAGATAACGGAACAAACGAAAATTGACGGAACAGACGGAAATATTCAGCTTTTCCGTAATTTCCGTTGCTTCCGCGTCTTCCGTGGTCTCTACTACTCCCCCGCCTGAATGTGTTCGCGCAGGAACCGCCCCGTATGCGAGCCTTCCGCATCGATGATTTCCTCGGGCGTTCCAACCGCAATAACGTACCCGCCGCCCTCGCCGCCCTCCGGCCCCAGATCAATTATCCAGTCCGCCGTCTTTACGACATCCAGATTATGCTCGATCACCACAACCGATCCTCCCGCATCGAGCAGTCTCCGGAACGAGGCCAGCAGCTTGTTTATGTCGTCGAAGTGCAGTCCCGTAGTCGGTTCGTCGAAGACATACAGCACCTTTTCTCCGGCGCGCCGCGCCAGGTACGACGCCAGTTTTACGCGCTGCGCCTCGCCGCCCGACAGCGTCGTGGCCGATTGCCCCAACCTCAAATACCCAAGTCCAACATCGTCGAGCACGCGCAGCCTTCCGGCTATGCGCGGAGTGTTTGCAAAAAAACCTATCGCCTCGCGCACCGTCATCTGTAGCACTTCGTGAATATTGCGGCCGCGGTATTTCACCTCCAGCAGCGACGGCTTGAAGCGCGTTCCGTTGCACTCGTCGCATACGAGTTCCACATCGGCGAGAAACTGCATCTCTACCGTAACCGTGCCGTCGCCCTGGCACGTTTCGCAGCGTCCTCCGGGAACGTTGAATGAAAAATGGCTTGCTGTAAATCCGCGCGCCTGCGCCTCGCGCGTTCCGGCAAACGCCTCGCGTATGGCGTCGTATACCTTGATGTAGGTCACGGGATTCGACCGCGGCGTGCGCCCGATCGGGGATTGATCCACGAGCACCACTTCGTCCAGAAACTGTCCGCCCGTCAGGCCTGAAAAACTGCCTACGGGGCCCTGCCAGTCGCCGCGCTGCTGTTTGAGTCCCGCGTACAGACAATCGTGCACGAGCGTGGATTTGCCCGAACCCGAAACGCCGGTGATGGCGACAAACGCGCCGAGAGGGATCTGCACGTCTATGTTTTTGAGGTTGTGCTGGCGCAAGCCCGTGAGTTCGAGCTGTTGGCGGTTGTGCGCGCGCCGCTCTGCGGGCGGCCTGATCTGCATCTCGCCGCGCAGGTATTTGCCCGTCAGCGAATGCTCGTCGGCGACCAATCCGCGGTATGGGCCTTCATACACTACCTCGCCGCCGAGTTCTCCGGCGCCGATGCCGATATCGAGCAGGTGATCGGCTGCACGCATCATTTCGGCTTCGTGTTCGACTACAAGAACCGTATTACCGATGTCGCGCAGACCCGTAAGCAGATCGATCAATCTTCGGCTGTCGCGCGGATGCAGTCCGATCGAGGGTTCATCCAGCACGTAAAGCGCGCCTACGAGCGATGAACCGAGATGCGTCGCAAGCTGAATGCGCTGCGCTTCGCCGCCCGATAGCGTCGATGCGAGGCGGTCGAGCGTCAGGTAATCGAGCCCCACATCGATCAAAAATTGCAGGCGCTGGCGGATTTCCTTCAGCAGCCGGTCGGCTATGCCCATCTCCTCTTCGCTGAGAGCAAGGTTGCGGAAAAATTCTCCCGCTTTGCGGATCGGCAGACGGCAGACTTCGGGCATTGTATGCCCGCCCACGCGCACGTCGCGCGCCTCTGCGCGCAATCGCTCGCCGTTGCAATCCGGGCAGCGCGCATATCCGCGGTATTTGGCCAGAAAAACGCGAACGTGAAGTTTGTACTTCCTGGTTTCCAGCCATTCGAAGAAACCCTTTACGCCCGGGAATTCTTCGCCGCCGTCTATGATTGCGCGCTGCCCGGAAGGCGCGAGCGAGGAAAACGGCGCAGTCATCGAAATCCCGGCGCCCCGCGCAAATTTTTTCAACTCCGCTCGCCACCACTCGAACTGCGGTTTAGTGAACGGCTCGATTGCGCCATCCGCAAGCGAGAGTTCGCGGTTGGGCAGCACCAGATCCCAGTCGATGCCGATAGTGTTGCCGAAACCCTGACACGTCGGACAGGCGCCGAAGGGATTGTTGAAGCTGAACAGGCGCGGTTCGGGCCGTATGTAGCCGAGTCCGCAGTTCTTGCATTCGAAGCGTTCCGAATACGAATACTTCTGCGGCGTTTCGCCTGCGGTCAGTATCACCGCCTGACCGTGTCCCTCCTGGTAGCAGGTTTCGAGCGAATCTACGAGCCGTGCGTGCATATCCGAACGCACGGCGAGGCGATCGATCAGCACGTAAATCCCATCGAAATCATCGCGTGTGAAACTGTCGGGCGTCTGAAGTTCTATGAGTTCTTGCGTTCGTGCATCGTAAAGGCGCGTGAGTCCGCGCCCCATAAGGCTCATCAGGTGCGCCTTGACGCTTGCCCGCGCGCTCGTACTGGACGTGCGTTTTTTGCCGCGCGTCTTCTTTTTGGGCGAAGTGTTTGAGTTGCCGTTGTCCGGGGTCGTCTCGATTCCGGCCGATGCGGGAAACAATACATAAAATCGCGCGCCTTCGGGCAACTGCATCGCGGCGTCGGCGATCGACTGCGGCGTATCGCGGCGCACTGTGCTTGCGCAACGGCGGCATATGGTGAGTCCCACGCGGGCGTAGAGCAGGCGCAGATAATCGTAGATTTCGGTTTGCGTGCCCACGGTGGATCGCGGATTGCGGGTCGAATTTTTCTGGTTGATGGCGATCGCCGGACATATGCCCAGAACTTCATCCACGTCGGGTTTGTCCATACGTTCGAGGAACTGCCGGGCGTAGGCGGAAAGCGATTCTACGTAGCGGCGCTGCCCTTCGGCGTAGATCGTATCGAAGGCGAGCGAAGATTTGCCCGAACCCGAAACGCCCGTGACTACGGTGAGCGAATTGAGCGGTATGGTGAAGTGTACGTTCTTCAGGTTATTGACGCGCGCTCCGCGCACGATGATCGCTTCGTTTTCAGGAATGGGCATGGCGTAAATCTTCTGAATCCCTATATGAAAAAGAACTACGGATTTTAGTCGATCGCGGCGCTCTTTGACAAATCGGG
>JAHBSF010000079.1 GCA_019639255.1 Acidobacteriota bacterium
ATGGTTTCTACACACCCACCCAGGGCTTACGCCCTGGGCTACAGATCTTTCGCCGCTCTGCGGCTGAAAAACTCAAGAAACTTTGTTTACAAAGTAATCAGGACTTCCCGAGAAGTCTTTTGATTCGGTCCGACGGGCCGCGCAGCGCGTTGCGGATCAACCCGTGTTTGGGCGGTTCGTAGGGTTCACCCGTATCGAGCGCTTTTTGCAGCGCGGCGGCTTCGGCCTCTACTGCGCGAAAGAACTGCCCCGCCATCAGCTTGGCCGACGACAGGATCATGCGCTGGCCCACGCTTGCAATCGTGCCGCCGACGCTTACATCGCCAGCGTAGGCGATCGTAGTTTCGCCGTCCTGTTCCGCAAGATCGAGCGTGCCCACGCCTTTAAGAAAACCGGGGGATCCTTTGCCGTCTACTAGCATCCTGTAATGTTCGGGTTCGCGCATGTCTTCGAGGCGGATCGCGCCCGTAAATGTGCCCTTGATCGATCCCACACCGGCCTTAAGGGTCATTTTGTAGCCGCCGTCTTCGGTCGTTTCGAGCGCTTCACAGCCCGGCACGCAGCGTTCGAGTACGGCAGGATCCGTCAGCAGCAGCCAAAGGCGTTCGCGGCCTGCGCGTATCGTATGAGTTCCTTCAATCTTCATAAATTTTGCTCCGGGATACTTTTTGTCGGCGTTTGCAAACCATAACACGAAAGCGCGCCGCAGATGAAGGCGCGCCGCAGCGCCTTGACCCGGCGGTCGGCAGCCCGCTATCTTATCCTCTTTTGTCAACTTCACGCCGGGTAGGGTATGCTTTTTCCGGCGGGAACGAAAAGAGTTTAAGGAGACAGTCATGGCGATTCAGGCAACTCAGATCCGACGCGGGATGATCATCATTCATAATGGAGCGCCGCACCGGGTACTGGAATTTCATCACCACACACCGGGCAATCTTCGCGCGATGGTGCAGACAAAACTGCGCAATATCAAGACCGGCTCTTCGACCGAACATCGATTCAGGTCTACCGATTCGGTCGAACGCGCACTGTTCGAAGAGCACGAGATGACCTACCTCTACAACGACGGCGATACCTATCACTTTATGAATACCGAATCCTACGAGCAAATCGGACTCCAGGCCGAAGCGCTCGGCGACGCCGTCGGTTATCTGCTGCCCGAGACGGTCATAAGCGTGGAATTTTTCGAGGGACAGCCCATAGGCATCGAACTGCCGCAAACGGTCGAACTTCAGGTGGTGGAAACCGAGCCGGAGTTGAAGGGCGCAACCGTTAGCAACGTAAACAAACCCGCCAAACTCGAAACGGGGATAACGATTCAGGTGCCGCCATTCATCAAGGAAGGCGAGCGCATTCGCGTAAATACCGCCGACGGCGCCTATATCGAACGCGCGAAATAGACGCCGACTCAAGCCGATCCATAGAGGGTTTGAAAACATCGCAAGAAAGAAGAGAGATGACGCAACATTCGAAATGAGACGGAAACTACGGAAATATTCAACTATTTTGTAATTTTCGTTTCATTTCGTTTCATTTCGTTTGTTCCGTCATCTCTCTTCTTCGTTTTTCTCCTATGCACCTGCTCTACAGCATTCTGTTGGGCATTGCCGCAATTGCGCTGCTCCCTTATTTCGCCTGGCAGGCTGTAGTCAAACGAAAGTATCTGAAAAACCTGCGCGAGCGTCTCGGACGCCTGCCGTATGCACTTCAGGCAGATCAGCGGCCCGCGATATGGCTGCACGCGGTATCGGTAGGCGAGGCGCGCACCTCTGCTCCACTGCTCGCCGAGTTGCGCGCAGCCCTGCCCGATTATCGCCTTATCGTATCGACCACAACGGCTACGGGGCAGGAGGTCGCGCGGTCACGCAGCGACCTTTGCGACGGCGTCTGTTATTTCCCGTTCGACTGGCGATTTGCCGTAAAGCGCTCGCTTGACCGTATTCGTCCTCGGCTCGTGATCCTGATGGAAAGCGAGTTGTGGCCCAACTTCCTCGATGAATGCAGGCGCAGAAACATTCCCACGCTTGTGGCCAACGGGCGAATCTCGGACAGATCCTTTGCACGTTCGCAGCGATTCAAACCGTTTGTGCGCTGGCTGTTCGGGCATCCGACCCGGTTTGCCATGCAGAGCGAAACGGATGCGGAACGCGCGCGCCTACTGGGTGCGCCTCGCGAAAGGGTCGCAGTATGCGGCAATATAAAGTACGATGTGCGTTATCCTTCAAATGTTAGAACCGGGAAGGATTCGGTGCAGGAACTCCTCGGACGTCTGTCGTCCGGTTCCGCCCCGCTGATCGTTGCCGGAAGTACGTGCGAGGGCGAAGAAGAAATCCTGATTGCAGCGCTCAGGGCGGTGAGGGAGGACTCAAACCTCGCAAACGTCGGAATGTTAATCGCGCCGCGCCACCCCGAAAGATTCGATTCCGTAGCACGTTTCCTTTCGGAGAGCGGGCTTAGACTCCTGCGCAGGTCCGCATTCAAAGGCGAGAGTGATGCTGATCCCCACTTTGACGTATTGTTGCTGGATTCGATCGGGGAACTTGCGCGGTTATATGTTTACTCGGCTGTAGTTTTCGTAGGTGGAAGTCTGGTACCGAAAGGCGGGCATAATGTACTGGAGCCGGCGAGTGTGGGGCGGCCCATAGTGGTCGGGCCGCATATGGAGAATTTCCGGGACATCGCAAACGACTTTCTGAAGCGCGATGCGATGGTTCAATTGCACAGCGCGCCGCCGGATGTTCTCACACGTTCTCTTGTCGAAGCATTCAAGCTGCTGTTGACCGACGGACAATCCGCGCGACGGCTTGGCGATAATGCGCGCGCAGCGGTTGAAGCAAATCGCGGCGCAACCGATCGTCACGTGAAACTTGTCCTCGAGTTGCTGGAAAAGGCGTGATCGCCTTCAGCGCCGCCCCGTGCATACACGGATGAAACGCATTCTGCTCACCCTGCCCGCAGCCATTTACGAACTGGGCGTGCGCACACGCATTGCGCTGTACGAAGCGAACTATCTGAAGTCGCACGGTCTGCCTGCACCCGTAATCAGCATCGGCAATATAACCCTGGGGGGGACGGGCAAGACGCCGCTGGTTTGTTATCTCGCCCGCTACCTTCGCGACGAGGGGCGCAGCGTCGCCGTACTCAGTCGCGGTTACAGGCGAACGGTTCGAGGCCGTGTAGAAGTATCCGACGGCGAATCCGTTCTTGCCGATGCGGTCGCAGCAGGAGACGAGCCCTTCCTGATTGCGCGTTCGTGTCCGGGCGTGCGCGTAGTGGCGGATAAAGACAGGGCAGGGGCGGGGAAGTGGCTTGCAGAGAAATCGGACGTTTCGGTTTTTTTGCTCGATGACGGATTTCAGCACATTCGCCTTGCGAGGGATCTGAACCTCGTATTGATGGACGCGGGGGACCCGGTCGGCGGCGGCCGTATGGTTCCGTTCGGCCGGTTGCGCGAGCCTTTGACGGGATTGAAACGTGCTGATGCAGTAATCGTCACGCGTTCGGATCAGGCTTTCGATCAGGCGGAGGTACGGGATGCCGTTGCACGGTATTGTCGCGCGGGTACGCCGGTTTTTTACGGCTATCACGAAGTGACGGGGCTGCGCAGGCTGGACTGTGAAGGCGGCGCACGTGCGATTGATTTTGCGCGCCGGCGCGTAGCGATGCTTTCCGGAATTGCGCGGCCCGACAGGTTTCAGGCGGATCTGGAGCATTTTGCGATGAGGGTTGTCGCCAGGCGCGACTTCCCCGATCATTATCGCTACCGCATGGAAGACTGGAACGCAGTCGCCGCTGACGCCGTTGCGTCCGGGGCCGAAGCGATAATGATTACGGAAAAGGATGCGGCCAATCTTCCTGCGCGCGCCGTTGTCGGTTCGCCGCTGCCGGTTTACGCAGTGCAGATCGAGTTCCGGTGCGAGGACGAAACGGCGCTGAAGACCCTTGTGCTGCGCGCTCTGATGCAGGCAGGCGCCAAAAATCGTTGACGAATACGGCGCAGCGACCTGCATTCTTGTTTCCGGGTGTGCGGTGTTCTATCTTCGGTCCCGGAGGAGGATCGTCTATGCAGAAATTCATCGACGATTTCATTCAACATCTCAAATACGAGCGCAATCTTTCCGAGCATACGCTGCGCAACTACGCCAGCGACCTCGAACAGTTCTACAACCATATAGCCCCGCCCGACGCCGACGGCCGCCGCCGCGAGGTGGACATACACTCGATCGACAACCTCACGGTGCGCGACTTTATGGCGTCGCTCTACGAGCAGAACAAGAAAAAAAGCTCGATTCACCGCAAGGTCGCCGCGCTGCGCACGTTTTTCCGTTTTCTATGCCGCGAGGGGGTTCTGGAAGCGAATCCGGCTCGTATGGTTGCAAGTCCGCGCGTCGAGCGCAAACTGCCCAACCACCTGACGATCGAGGAAATGATCCGGTTTATCGAGATGCCGGATCTGGATACGGTCCTCGGCAAACGGGACCGCGCGATACTCGAACTGCTCTATGCAAGCGGAGTGCGCGTATCTGAGATGGTAAATCTGAATCTGACCGATATCGACTTCGCGAACCAGACGATGCGCGTCAAGGGGAAGGGCAGGAAAGAACGCATTGTGCCTTTCGGGGCGCACGCGCGCGCGGCGCTCGAAGTGTATCTCGGCGTAAGGGGCGAACTGCTCCTTGAAGCCGAACCCGACAAGATGGACCCGATGGCCGTATTTGTGAACTACCAGGGTACGCGTATAACAACCCGTTCGGTCGGGCGCATGATCGACAAGTATGTAAAGATGTGCTCCGACATACATCACATAAGCCCGCACTCGCTGAGACATTCATTCGCCACACACCTTCTGGATGCGGGCGCGGATCTGAGAACGATTCAGGAGCTGCTCGGACACGCGCGGCTTTCCAGCACCCAGGTATACACTCACGTGTCGATGGACAAATTGATGGAAATCTACGACAAGGCGCATCCCAAGGCATGAGGCCTGCAATTCCGGGTTCAAGGGGAAGGAGAGATAACGGAACAAACGAAAAAAGACGAAAACTACGGAAATATTCAACTTTTCCGTAATTTTCGTATCATTTCGTTTGTTCCGTTATCTCTCCTTAATCCACGAGCCGCCACAGGTACCAGGATGCAACCGATCTGTAAGGCCGCCAGCCGCGCCGTTCGGCGAGTTGCTCCATTTCCGCGGGTTCGGTAATACCGTATGCTCTTTCGATCGCGCGGCGTATGCCCAGATCTCCCAGCGGCAGTATGTCCAGCCTGCCGAGCGAAAAGATCATAAACATATGCGCGGTCCATACGCCTATTCCTTTTACAGCGGTCAAACCCTCGATGACTTCCCCGTCCGACAGGCGCGCAAGTTTCCGAAGCGGCAGGCTGCCGTCGGCGGTTTTTTCTGCAAGATCGCGCAGGTACTTGAGCTTTTGCGAGGATAGCCCCGCGCCGCGCAGCAGTTCTTCGGGCGTTTCGAGCACCTGTTCGGCGGTTGGAAAGCGCGCAGGAGCGTAGATGGCCTTGAATCTCGCCTCGATCGTATCGGCTGCGCGCGTGGATATCTGCTGCGATATGATCGCGGCTACGAGCGTCTCGAAATAGCGCGAATGCCTGCGGATCAGGCACGGGCCGTGCTCCCTGATTGCGCGGCGCAGGACTGCATCGCGGCGCGAGAGATGGCTTTCGGCTTCTCTGAGTTGGGATTGAAAGTCTGCTGTGTTCACGATTTTTTTCAGGTGTATTTGAGCCATTTGTAGACTTCGGGCAGCGACGGGCGTTTTCCGTACATCAGCACGCCGATCCGGTAAATCCTGGCCGCTACCCATACCATGCCCAGAATCGTGCCAATCAACAGCACTATCGAAAGCGCTATTTGCCAGGCCGGCGGAGTTTCAAGGCTGATCCGCATAAACATCAATACGGGGCTGAAAAACGGCACAAGCGAAAGCACGGTTGCAAGCATGCCGTTCGGGTTGCGCAGTATGACGGTAGAGAGCACTACCGACATCACAATGCTCATAGTCACGGGCGTCTGCATCTGCTGGCCGTCTTCTTCGTTCGATACGATCGCGCCGACGGTTGCATAAAGCGTGGCGAACAGAAAATAGCCGAGCACGAAATAAATGACGAAAAACACCATCAGCGCCGCCGAAATGTGCGGCATTTCAAAACTGCCCCCGCCGAAGCTGCGCGCAGCCGCCAGGCCGCTCAAAACTATCGCCGATACCGCCCAGATGACATACTGCGTCAGTCCGACCAATCCTATGCCTACGAGCTTGCCCAGCATAAGCTGAAAAGGTTGGACCGAGGAAAGCAGGATTTCGACTATGCGCGACTGTTTTTCTTCCACGACGCCGCGCAGCACCGCAAGGCCGTAGACGAGGATCGTGACGTAAAGGATCATCATCAGGGCGTAGGCGAGGAAGAAAGTCTGCCCCTTCTCGCTCTGACCGCGCGGGTTGATGATGTTAATGTCGATGTCCCGGCTTAGGCGCTTGACGAGCGACGGATCGATGCCGGCTTTGACGAATCGCTGTTCGGTTATGGCCGTATGCAGCGCGTCGCGTATACGGCCGCGATTGCCGAAGTCGCTCACGTTTCTGGCGTGAAAGTCTATGGCGTCGAGTTCGAACACTCCGCGCGGCAATACTATATAGCCGTTGATTTCCCCGGCTTCGATCCGGCGGTTGAGTTCGGGTTGGCGGTCTTCGATGCGCTCGCCCGGAACCACGACTTCATAGGTCACGGTGTAACGATCGGATTTTGCATTGTCTTCGAGCAGAAGGTTGTCGAGACGCGTAATCAGTTCGGCTTCGCCCGTTTGATCCAGCACTACGAGCCGAAACTGCCCGTCGCCGCTGCTGCGCGCTATCAGCATCGGGATTGCGAGAAGCAGAACCATCAGCAACGGGCTTACGAGCGTTCCGATGATGAAACCCTTGGAACGTATTCGCGTGACGTATTCACGTTTTATTATTGCAAGTACTTTATCCATAACCGGTAGGGTCCCAAATGAAACAGGAACGGGGCAGCAGTCTGGTTCCCGTCAGACCTGCGTTCAGGTCGCCGTTTTCGCTTCGTTCCAGAGGGCGTCCATTTCTTCGAGTGTGGCTTCGGCGCAGGCGCGTCCCGCGGCTGCCAGACTGCGCTCGATGTAATGGAACCGTTTTCGGAACTTTCGGTTGGCGGATTTCAGCGCCACTTCGGGTTCTACGTTGAGTTTGCGCGCCAGGTTCACAAGCACAAAAAGCAGATCTCCCACCTCGCCGGCAATTGCAGTCTGATCCTTCGCTTCGCGTCCCATTTCTTCGCGCAGTTCCGAAATCTCTTCATCCAGTTTTGCCAACACTTCGGAAGGCTCTCGCCAGTCAAACCCCACGCGGGCGGCCTTGGTGGTCAACTGATAGGCTTCGAGCAGGCCCGGCAGCTTGTGAGATACGCCGTCGAGCAGGGATTCAACACTGTCCGTAGCGGCGGCGGACTTGCGCTCGGCGGCCTTGATTGCTTCCCAATTCGAAAGCACTTCCGCAGTCGATGAGACCTTCTGTTCGCCGAATACGTGCGGGTGGCGTCGCGTCATTTTTTCGTGTACGCGCGCGATCGAATCCTGGATGGTAAAGCGGCCCTCCTCGGCTGCTATACGGCCGTAGAAGACGATCTGAAAAAGCAGGTCGCCGAGTTCATCCCGCAGTTCGTTCCAGTCGCCGGATTCGGCGGCGTCGATAACTTCGTAGGCTTCTTCGATGAGCATGGGGCCGAGCGTTGCAAATGTCTGTTCGCGGTCCCAGGGGCAGCCCGTTTCCGAGCGCAAACGCGCCATCATCTCTACAAGATCCTGAAAACTCTTTATTTCGGTCATGGTTATTTATCCGGCCGGCAGTCTGCGCGGCAATATAGCAGAGCATCCTTTATACCGACAAGCAGCCCGATAAAAAGGTTTTAACGGGTTTTCGGCGGGAAATAAAACCGGGGGCTTGCATTGATGTATATAATAGCGTCCTGTTGCCTCGGCAATCCGGACGGGAACTGGCGTGGGCTTTCAAGAAGGAGTGTGCGTTATGGTTGCGCCGGCAGGCAGGCGGATCGAAAAGTTGACTACAGCGGAGCAACCCCGGAAGTCGCTGCTGATAGTAAGCGACTGCGCCGACCGGTTCGGCGCCTTGCTTTCATCCCTGCGGCGCGAAGGTGTTGCAGTGGACAGGATAGAGAGGCTGGAGGATTTGCGCCGAATGACTTTTGACAAGTATGCGCTGGCGATTCTGGATCTGAATCCGGCGCAATTGCTTCCGGCGCTTTTGCGCCTGCGCTCGGGCGCCGCGTTCGCCGATCTGCCCGTGCTTGTCGAAGCGGGGCGGATCAATGACAACAGCCGGATGGCTGCGCTGCTCAGAAGGTTCCGCGCAATGCCCTGCACGTTGGGGGATCTGGTGGGGCTTGTGCGCAAGAGGCTGGGAATAGGCGCGAGCCGGAATCCGAACCGAAGGCGGCGCAAGCTGCTTTGACCGCCGGGGCGGGCTGGGATTGGAGCGACTGCGTGGTACAATGCGCCGCACACCGGAACGCGGAGGCGAATCTGGTCTGGTGACCGGCGCGGACTTCAAATCCGTTGGACGTGTTCGAGAGGGTGCGTCGGTCGGGTTCGATTCCCACACGCCTCCGCCAAAAATCATAGATAACGGAACAAACGGAAATAAACGAAACAAACGGAAGTGTATGATCATTTTCGTGTGTTCCGTCTAATTTCGTTTGTTCCGTTATCTCTGATTGATTTTCAGCGCCTCGCGGATCCATTCGTTCGATGCGCGCGAGTATTCCGCAGCATCGAGATAGCGATCGGTGACGATGCCGTTTTTGTCGATTATGTACACGGCCGGGAAGGGGATGCCGGGTTTGAATTCCGCGGGGTTGTGAATGCCGTAACGGTCGATTACCCGGTGGTTGCGGTCTTCGAGCAGCGGATAGTCGGCGCGGCCCGGATACTTGCTCATTTCGATGAGCGTATTCTGCGTTTCATCGCGCGTATCGGCGCTGATTGCGAGGATCTGAATATCCTTCTTTTCGGCGTCGGTCAGCAGGGATTTGAGCCTTCCTAGCTGCCCTACGCACTGCGTGCACATAAACGTGCGATAAAAAACGAGCACCACGCGCTTCTTGCCCCGCAAATCCGAAAGACGGTGTTCGCCTCCGTCCTGATCCGTGAGCAGAAAGTCGGGCGCCTCGACGCCGGGTTTGATGCGTTCCAGATCCGTAACGCCAGGATCCGCCGCAGGCGTCGGCGTCGGGGAGGGCGAGGCAATGGGCGCCGTAAGCGAATCCACCGATGCTTCCCGGTTTCCGCATCCCGTACTTACACCCGCCGTAAAACATGCCAACAAGATAAGTCCGAGCCAGAGCAAAAATCTGACCATTGACGAAGCCATGGAATCAGGGGTCGCACCGTTCATTTTTAGTAGCCTCGCGTTTGGGTTGCTTTTTCCTGGCATCGCCGCGCGGCACATCGTGCGGATCGTGCAGCAGCAGCGGCTGAATCTCGGGTATGCGCGGTCCTATTACGTAGCGTTCGAGCAGGAACAGCCCGCCGGCTACGGCTACGGCAATCGCCACGGCTATCAGCAGGATTATGCTGATCTGGCGCACAGACCCTACGAGAGCCGAAATCGCGCCGCTGAAGAAATATCCTGCGCCTGCAAGCACGGCCGCCCAGACGCCGCAACTCACAAGCGTGAGCGGACCGAAACGTCTGAACGGCATGTGGGCGAATCCCCAGAGTACGGCGCTTGCGGTGCGCAGGCCGTAAACGTATTTGACCAGGAATATGGAGTAAAAACCGAAGCGCGCCGAAAGCCGTTCGAGTCGGGGCTGGGCGCGCTGATAGAATCGGTTGTTGCTGATTCGTTTTTTTCCGGTATAGCCGATGAGGTAGCTGATGGCGTCGCCGACAAACCCGCCGGCCGTGCCCGTCAGCAGCGCTTCGCTGAAGCCGAACAGGCCGTAGTGCGCAAGGACGCCCGCAAACAGCAGCGTCAGATCGCCCTCGATCATGACGCCGAAAAAGACCGCCCACAGGCCGTACTGTTTGATCAGGTCTTCGATTACCATCGATTGAACTGTTGGACGCGCGCTTCCATTCTCATTGAGACGTCTCTTTGAGACGCTGCAAGCGTGGCCTGCCAGAGCGGCCCGGCGCGGGCGAAGCGGAGGTTAAGATACTTTATGCGCCCGTACATCGCAAGCCGCAAAGGGGGTGGCTGGGTGTGGTTGCCGCCCCGTGTCAATGCCCCTGGTTTCGCGCGCAGACTCAGATTTCCCGTTGCGAACACGCCGCAAGGTAATCCCCCGGCGTGTTGAGATTGGTGAAAAGCAGGTCGGAGGCGTTCAGGTGTTCGATTTCGCTGAAGGCGATAAACCTTGTGGGGAAGCATTCAAAGAGCAGATCCGCGCGCCGCCGCCCGGCAACGAGCAGCTTGCGCACCTCCCCAAGACACGCAGCCGGATATACGGCAGCAAGCGGCTGCACGCGTCCCGAGCGATCGCAGGGAACGATTATTTCCGAACGGTGCAGATCCGCTTTTTGCCTCAGAAATTCAAGCAGTTCGGATGTGATATGCGGAAGATCGCAGGCAAGCGCAAGTATCCCATCGGATTCATCGCACACATTCAGCGCTGTTTCGATTCCGGCCAGCGGCCCCTCGCCCGGATGCAGATCGTCAAGCAGGAGCGCGTCCCACCGTTTGCATAATATTTCGTACCTTTTCCGGTTCGGAGTCGCAGGGTCGATAACCACTGCAACCGAGTCCGCAACGGGCGAGGCGGCTGCAATCACGCGCTCGATCAGAGTGCGGCCGTCTATTTCAAGCCATGCCTTGTCCGAATGCATGCGCGAACTGCGCCCGCCGGCCTGAATCGCCCCGATTATTTTCGCCCGCCGGTTCAAATGACTCCGCGCCCCCTTTCCTGCGCCCGGGATGTGCTAAGATATCGATCGTCGGTTGATGCATCAATGAGCGGCTCGCTTGCCCCAATTTGCCGCGATTTGCCGAAAGACAATATCAAGATAATATCAATCGATGTTGCAGACACAAAACCGCGAGGTGGCACGAATATGAAACGAATGCTCCTGCCCGTGCTTGCGCTGACGCTTGCAGCCGCAACCGCACTGGGTCGAACCGAAGTCGATCAGGAGGCCGGGAAACATGCTTCCGCAAAGCCCGGATTCTTCCCGGTTGAAGAAGTAAAACCCGGTATGCGCGCGGTTGGTTATACGGTATTCGACGGCGCCGAACCTCAGCCCTTCGATGTCGAAATACTCGGCGTGCTCAAGGGGTTTCCCAACCCTCAGCAGAGCGCGATTCTTTCGCGGCTCGTAGGCGCGCGCGTAGAGCATACGGGCGTGTTTCAGGGCATGAGCGGCAGCCCCGTATACATCGACGGCCGGTTGCTCGGCGCCGTAGCGTTCGGCTACCAGTTTGCCAAGGACCCGATTGCGGGCATCACGCCCATCAGGCAGATGATCGATGTATTCGAGAAGCAGGGCGACAAGGCGCCGGCGGGAAGGACAAGCGAGCGGCCGCGTTCGGTATCGTTTTCGGAAATAGCGTTTAATGAAAAGTCGCGGGCATTTGCGGATTTCGTTGCCGGGAGGGTCGAAGGCGCGCCGCCCGCATCGGCGGCCGGTTCGCCCCAGCTTGTAAGAATCGCCACTCCGCTTGCGGTAAACGGAATTGCTCCGGAGGTGGTCAACCGTTTTGCAGGGCAGTTTCAATCGCTCGGATTTACGCCCGTTGCGGGCGTATCGGGCGCGGCGGCAATAGGAAATCTCAAGCCCGCTGATGACCGCACGCTGCGTCCCGGTTCCACGATTGTGGTTCCGCTCATTCGAGGCGATTTTTCCGTAGCTGCATCGGGTACTGTCACCTATCGCGACGGCGACAGGATCTACGCCTTCGGGCATCCGCTGTTTTCGCTCGGCGTATCCGACTTTCCCATGAATGAAGGTGAAGTCGTAACAGTGATGTCGAGCAACGCAATTTCCTTCAAACTGAGCGTGCCCGGCGCGATGGTCGGTGCTGTGAGGGGAGACCGCTCTACGGCCATTTACGGCGAAATCGGCGCAACTCCGCGCATGATTCCGGTGCTTATAAACCTGCGCACGAGTCGAGGGCAGGAAACCGCATATCGTTTTGAAGTGGTGGCAGACAGGTTTCTGACGCCGATCCTTATGCAGATGACTACGCTTTCGACCATTGCATCGACCGAGCGCACGATCGGAGATTCGACGCTTCAGGTGCGCGGCCGGATGCAGATAAAGGGACAGCCCGAGGTTGCGTTCGAAAACCGCTTTGCCACCTCTGTAAACGCGCCCCTGGCCGCGGCTTTCGCAGTGTCGCAGCCCGTAAACGTGCTGCTCAACAGCGGCTTTGATGATCTGGTCATCGAGGGAGTATCGCTCGAAATCAGTTCCTATGACATACGGCAAAAGGGGCAGCTCGACCGCCTCTGGATCGACAGGACCGAGGTGCGAAGGGGTGAGAAACTAGAGATACAGGCATTTGCACGAGCGGAAAACGGGGGCGAATACGTCGAACGCATCGGGATCGACATCCCGAAGGATGCCCCGCTCGGCGCCTTGCGCGTAATCGTCGGGGACGGCGCGTCGGTGCAGGCCTCGGAAGTGCGAAGCGCCGTCACGCCCAAGACGCTTGCCGGACTGGTACGGGAACTCAACCGGGTGCGGAAGGGCGACAGGCTGTATGTCAGGCTGGAACGAGCCGACAGCGGCGTGGTTATCAATAACGAGGAAATGCCCAGCCTGCCGCCCTCGATGCTCGCAACGCTCGGTTCCGACAGAACCTCGGGCGGGTATATACAGACCCGAGCCGCAGCCGTGTTCGAACGCGAACTCCCCCCCGCCGAATTCGTCATCTCAGGCCAACGGACGTTGACCGTCAACGTCGTCAATTAACGACCCGATAATGGGAGAAGAGATAACGGAACAAACGAAATGTGACGGAAAAGACGAAAATACTGAGCTTTTCCGTGATTTTCGTCTTATTTCGTATGTTCCGTCATCTCTTCTTTTTATGTTTGCAACAATGACTCGAACGAAAATCCTTATCCTTGCTTTGGCTCTATGCCTGATGACGATTGACAACGTTTCGGCCGTAGGCCCCGTATTCTGGCGCGTCAATACGCGCGCGGAAGTCGAACGCGGCGATGCCCGCGGAGTGTCGATAGCCGATAACGGCGCTATGACGCTTGCCCCCGCTGTTACCGAGATATTCGATACAAAACAGGCTTACATATGGTCGGCGGCGGCAGACGCGCGCGGCAATATTTATCTGGGTACCGGACACGAAGGCCGCGTCTTCAGGGTCGATGCGCAGGGCCGGGGCGCGCTGTTGTACAAAACCGGAGAACTCGACGTCACCGCCCTTGCAGTGGACTCAAAAGGCGACGTTTATGCCGGGACTTCGCCCGACGGCAGGGTGTACCGCATAAATTCGGGCGGCGAGGCTGCGGTATTTTTTGAACCGCAGACAAAATACATCTGGTCGCTTGCGTTTGACGCGCAGGGGCGACTGCTTGTGGGAACGGGCGACAAGGGCGTCATCTATCGCGTCGATGCTGCGGGGAAAGGGGAACCATTCGTAGCGACTACGCAGACCAACATCACGGCGCTCGGCGTAGACCGAAACGGACACGTATTGGCGGGAACCGATCCCGGAGGACTGGTGTTGCGTATCTCGCCCGAAGGCAAGGTCTTCACGCTGTTTGATTCCGCAATGCGCGAGGTGAGGGAACTCTCCACGGGTCCGAACGGCGAGATTTACGCGCTGGCTTTGGCCGAATCCGCAGGAAGCGGCGCTGCGAATGCGGCTATGGCGGCCGCTTCTTCGACGCCGATTCCAAGCGATGACGGAGTTACTATTACGATCGGCGATCTTCAGGTTGTCGAATCCGGGGTGAGCGCTCCGAGCCCGAGCAGCTCAGCGGTCGGCGCGGGCGGCGTCAAAAGCGCACTTTATCGAATAGATTCCGCCGGCGCCGCCGAGTCCGTCTGGGATTCGCGCGACGCTGCCGGATTTGCCGTGACAGTGGATGCCGACGGCGGGGTGCTTGTGGGTACTGGCAACAAGGGACGCATCTACAGCCTGGGCCGCAGCCGCAAACCCATGCTGCTGGCCCAATCGAATGAGGCTCAAACGGCGCGGTTTCTGCGAGTGGGCGGGAACGTCTTTGCTGCAACATCGAACCTCGGAAAACTCTACCGCATAGGCGGCGAGACCGCATCGAGCGGCGTGTATACCTCCGCCGTTCGGGATGCTTCGACGCATGCGGCGTGGGGCCGTGTAACGTGGACGGGCGAGGGGACGATCGAAATCGAGACGCGCTCGGGAAATACTGCAACTCCGGATGCGACCTGGAGCGATTGGGCGGCGCCTGCAAACGGGGCGGAGGCGGGCAGGATTTCAAGCCCGCCGGCGCGTTTCCTGCAGTGGCGCGCTCGGCTCAAGGCCGGACGCACCGCGCCGCGCTTGAGGGAGGTGGCGATATCGTATCTTCCGCGCAATATCGCACCGAAGATAAATTCGATTTCCATACTTCCCGCAGGCGTAGCGCTCCAGGCCGTTCCACAGGCTCCACCCGATCCGGGGGCCGAACTTGCGGGCATCGATCCGCAGGTCCTCGGCAACATTGCGTCTATCCCGCCGAGGCGTATTTTCCAGCGCGGCGCCGTGTCGCTTATGTGGCAGGCCGAGGATCGCAACGGCGACTCGTTAGAATATGCGCTGTATTATCGCGCTGCGGACTCCGCTGAGTTTTATCCGTTGAAGACCGATCTTCGCGACAACTATTTCACAATCGAGCCGAATTCGCTGCCCGACGGCCGCTACGTCTTCAAACTCACGGTATCCGACAAGCCCGGCAATCCTGCGGACCTCGCGCTCGTGGACGAACTGGAAACCGAGCCGATCGAGATCGACAACACACCGCCTGCAATAACCGTGGGGCGCCGTGTAGTTGACGGCGGCGTCGTGACGGTAGAGTTTCAGGCAAGCGATGCGACCTCGATACTGCGGCGGGCCGAATATCAGATAAACGGCGGGGAGTGGATGTCGATATATCCGGTAGACGGTATCAGCGATTCGCTCAGGGAAGAGTATCGGGTACGGGTTCCGGTTTCGGGAAACCGGTTGTTAGTGATTGCGCTGCGCGTATTCGATTCGAATGCGAATGTGGGAAGCGCAAGCGTTACGGTTGCTGCGAGTGCAAATTAACCTGGCGATTCACGATCAAAAGGCAAATCCGGACCCCGCCTGGGGGAGCGGGGTTCGGCGTTAAAGAGAAGGTCAGGGCGCTTACTGCACTTTGGTGACCTTTTCCGCTTGCTGGCCCTTCTGCTTGATCACCAGATCGAATTCGACCAGTTGGCCCTGGTCGAGGGTCTTGTAGCCGTTTCCTATGATTTCCGAGTAGTGAACGAACACATCGCCGCCGCCGTCAGGTTGCTCGATGAATCCGTAGCCCTTGCTGTTGTTGAACCACTTGACCCTGCCTTGTCTCTTTTCTGCCATGGTGAAACATCCTCCTGGGAAAAACGGGGTTGAATTGTGATCCTACCCGATTGCACTTCATACGGCATTGCAACATAAACGCACGTATGCATCCCTCCGCTCAGCCGATTTGTTGGTTTAGCGTTTCAGGGGGGACTCGCCGCAACACTCCTGCAGGCTGCACCGCAGCCCGAGAGCTTCGCTCTCAGCCCCACGTGCGGTTCTGTTTTCTCAGGAGGTCGAAGGCAAACACAATCAGATAAAACCCTATCCAGGTTTTGCGCCGAAACTCCGGCCTCAGCGGACCGGGCGTTCCAACAGACGCGGCGCATACTACTCACCCCCGCATCCCCCTGTCAAGCGAAATTTTAGATAAATTTAAATATTCGGTCGCCCTATTGCGGCCCGTGCAAAAAAAAGGGCGGTGAGGCGAACTTCGCCTCACCGCGCCGAGGGCTTTGCTGGGATGAAAACACCGGATCGCCGACATTCCGCCTTCAGGGATTCAGGGTTGCCTTCCGGTACCTGCCCAACATACACCCCATCCCCCACCAACTCTACGGTCAGCTTCAAAGACTCTACTGTCGGCATTCCTATATGAGGTAATCTTAAAAACAGCAAATTCAATGCCGCGTACAACCGTCACCCCGACTCCCCATTCCGCCCTTTGCCATCAAATACTTAGCCGAATCCTCCCGCTTTACCTCCTCAGACGCTCTTCAGTATCTTGGATTTTCATCCATTTTTTCGGATTCAACGCCCACAACTTCTACCACTCCAACCCAACACAAAAGTTTGCCCCAAGAATGTATGAGCGAGATTCTTGACAAGAAGAGACTCAAGTAGTATAGTCTCGCCATGCTCAAGCTTGTTGGTAACGGCTTCCACTGAGGTGAAAGCGGGATGAGGCAGGGTGAGTGGCGATAGGGGGGGGGAGTGAGGTGGAAGCGGCAGGTTTGGGATGTATGAGATGAGATGAAAAGGAAAAGGCAAGGAGGATTATTGACTATGAGCTGGATGATTCGAAGGGATCCGTTGAATGAGTTGCGAGGGATGCAGGAAGAGGTCAACAGGGTATTTCAGACGGCATTTCCCCGCATATTCGGAACCGAAGAGGGTTTGCTGCGCGGGAGTTGGAGCCCGACGGTAGACATCTTTGAGAATCAGGATACATTTGTGCTGGAGGCCGACTTGCCCGGTTTGCAGCCCGGGGATTTCGACCTGTCGATCGAGAATTTCACATTGACGTTGCGCGGTGAGCGGAAATTCGAAAAGAAAACCGAGGGCGACAACTATCACCGCGTAGAGCGCTCGTACGGCGCCTTCACACGCACCTTCACGCTGCCGTCTACGATTGACGTAGAGGGGGTGCAGGCGGAGTTCAGGGACGGGGTGCTGAGGGTGACTTTGCCCAAGCGCGAGGAAGTCAAGCCGCGACAGGTGCAGATTGCGGTCAAAACCGAGGCGGATGCAGGCGCGAAGGTGAAGAAAGCCGAAGCGAAGTAGTTGTTTTTCCTGATGAGTTCAATCAAAGACAAGCTGGATGGTAAAAGCTGGGATGAGGGGCATCGGCTTCGGGCCTTCGGGCTCGAAGCCGATGTAATATAGGGGGGCGGATTTTGGACAAGATGAGGCTCGACAAGTTTACCTTGAAGGCGCAGGAGGCGATTGAAACCGCGGTAGCTGCGGCCGAGACGCGCGGACATCAGGAGGTGCAGCCCGAGCACGTACTCGCCTCGCTGCTCGATGCGCCCGAAGGCGTAACGCTTCCGATGCTTGGGCAGATCGGCGCCAACGCGCAGGCGATTCGCACCGAACTCGAAGCCGCGATACAGAGGTTCCCGCAGGTTACGGGCGGCCCCCAGCAATACATCTCTCCGCGGCTGAACGCCGTATTCACGGCGGCCAAAAAGGAAGCTGCGGCATTCAAGGATGAATACGTATCAACCGAGCATCTGCTGCTGGTAATAGCGGAGGAAAAATCGGGCGATGCCGGAAGGATATTGCGGCAGCACGGCGTCAATCGCGAATCGCTCAGGAAGGTGATCGAAACGATGCGCGCCGGCGCGCGCATTACCAACCAGAATGCGGAAGACAGCTACCTCGCTCTTGCAAAGTATTCGCGCGATCTGACCGAGCTGGCCCGACAGGGGAAACTCGATCCCGTAATAGGCCGCGACGACGAGGTGCGCCGCGTAATTCAGGTGCTTTCGCGCCGCACAAAGAACAATCCGGTGTTGATAGGCGAGCCGGGCGTCGGAAAAACCGCAATTGTCGAGGGGCTGGCTCAGCGCATTGTTTCCGGCGACGTGCCCGAGACGCTGCGCAACAAGCGCCTGGCGGCCATAGACCTCGGAGCGATGCTGGCCGGCGCAAAATACCGCGGCGAGTTCGAGGAGCGGTTAAAGGCCGTATTGCGGGAAATCGAGAAATCCGAAGGGCAGATAATCTGCTTTATCGACGAGCTTCACACCCTGGTGGGCGCGGGCGGCGCGGAAGGGGCGGTAGATGCTTCAAATATGCTCAAACCGGCGCTTGCGCGCGGCGAACTCCGCTGTGTGGGAGCAACGACGCTCAACGAGTATCAGAAATACATAGAGAAGGACAAGGCGCTCGAACGTCGTTTTCAGAAGGTATACGTCGGCGAGCCCACGGTGGAAGACACAATTGCGATCCTGCGCGGGTTGAAGGACAGGTACGAAACGCATCACGGGGTGCGCATAAAGGACGCCGCCATAGTAGCTGCGGCGACGCTCTCGAACCGCTACATCACGGATCGTTTCCTGCCCGACAAGGCCATAGACCTGATCGACGAATCGGCTTCTCGGCTGAGGATAGAGATCGATTCGCTTCCTACGGAAATCGACGAAGTCGAGCGCGAGATCATACAGCGCGAAATCGAGCGGCAGGCGCTTATGCGCGAGGATGACGCGGTATCGCGCGAGCGGCTTGCGCGCGTAGAGCGCGAGATTGCCGACCTCAAGGAGCGTTCGGGCGCTATGAAGGCCAAATGGCAATCGGAAAAGACGGTTATTGAGCATCTGCGCGAGGCCAAGGAGGAGATGGAGCAGTTCAAGTTGCAGGCCGAGCAGTTCGAGCGCGCGGGCGATTACGGCAAGGTAGCCGAGATCCGTTACGGCAGGATGGTCGAGTTGCAGAGAAAAATCGAGGCCGAACAGTCGCGTCTCGACGAACTGCAGAAAGCGGGGCGCACGCTCAAGGAAGAAGTCACGGAGGAAGACATCGCCGAAGTCGTTGCGCGCTGGACGGGCGTTCCAGTCTCGAAGATGCTTGAAGGCGAGATGCAGAAGCTGATTCGAATGGAAGAGCGGCTCGGTCTTCGCGTAATCGGGCAGGACGATGCTCTCACGGCTGTGGCGAACGCCGTAAGGCGCGCGCGCGCCGGGCTGCAGGATCCGAAGCGGCCCATAGGATCGTTTATTTTCCTCGGACCTACGGGTGTGGGAAAAACCGAAACCGCGCGGGCGCTTGCCGAGTTTCTGTTCGACGACGAGCGCGCGATGGTGCGCCTCGATATGTCGGAGTTTATGGAAAAGCACTCGGTGGCGAGACTGATCGGAGCGCCTCCGGGTTATGTAGGCTACGACGAGGGCGGATACCTGACCGAAGCCGTTCGCAGGCGCCCCTATTCCGTGGTGCTGTTTGACGAGATAGAGAAGGCGCATCCCGACGTATTCAACGTATTGTTGCAGATACTCGACGACGGGCGGTTGACCGACGGCAAGGGCCGCACGGTGGATTTCAGGAACACGGTCATCATCATGACTTCGAATCTCGGATCTCGCGAGATACAGGAGTACGAGGGCGAGGAATCCACGATGCGCGCGCGCGTGCTGGAGCAGTTGCGCGCCGCGTTCAAGCCCGAATTTCTCAACCGCGTCGACGACGTGATCATATTCGGGCGGCTCGGATTGCCCGAGCTTCGGCGGATCATCAAGATCCAGTTGGAGGGACTGAGAAAGATGCTGGCCGAGCGCAAGATCGATCTGCGTCTGGACGAGTCGGCGGAAGAACTTCTGGCGCGCGAGGGATTCGATCCCGTCTACGGCGCAAGGCCGCTCAAGCGCGCAATTCAGAGCCTGGTTCAGAATCCGCTCGCTATGAAGCTGCTTGGCGGTGAAGTCAAACCGGGCGAGGCGCTAGAGGTGCGCGGCGACCTGGATCGCGGTCAAATGGTGTTTACAAGCGCTGCGCAGGGAGCGGCGGCGCAGGGATGAAGGCAGAAGTGCGGGGAAGAAGAAGTGCTGAGTGCCGCAGTGCTGAGTGCTGAGTGCAATTTGGAACCGAATGTTCTGTTGATCAAGTTCTTTGAGTTTTTCAGCCGCGGAGCGGCGAAAGATCTGTAGCCCAGGGCTTGCGCCCTGGGTAGGTGTGAAAAAAACCTGTAAGCCCCGGAGGGGCGGAAGATCTTTCGCCCTTCCAGGGCTCAGACGTTTGTCGCCGGCTGACCTGGCGCTCACGCACCAGGCTACAGATCTTTCGCCGCTCCGCGGCTGAAAAACTCAAAAACTTTGTTTACAGAGTATTAAAGTTCCTGATTTCCTATTTGCACTCAGCACTCAGCACTTCTTCTTCCCCTATCCTTTCAACGGGAGCAGGCTATGACGCACAACGACTGGAGACAGTTGCGGGAGTTACAGGATTTGCAGGAGCGTATGAACAGGTTTTTTGAGGAGCGCAGGCAGCGCGAAGCCTCGCGCGAGGACGGCGAATTCGAGCACGATGCGGACTGGACGCCGCCGGTGGATATCTTCGAGGCCGATGGCGGAATAGTTCTCAAGGTTGAACTTCCCGAAGTAAATCAGAACGACATAGACATTCGCATCGACGGCCAGCGCCTTATCATCAGCGGCAGGCGCGAGCCCGATCCTGCGGTTCCCGGCGACCGGTATTATCGTGTAGAGCGGCGCTACGGCCGGTTTGCCCGGAGCTTCACGCTGCCCGATGCGGTGGATCGCGACCGCATCGAGGCGTCCTACAACGGCGGAGTGCTGAAGCTTGCGATGCCGCGCCGCGCCGAAAAGCAGCCGCGAACTATCAGCGTTAAGGTGAAATAGAGGCGCTTCTTGCCAATACCAGTTGCCGGTGTTAGATTGACCATTCGCCTATTTTGCCTCGGGAAACCGGATTTTCCCCTTACAACTGATAACCCTTACAACTGATATGAGGATGGTGTTTGATCGATGACGATTGCGGACGGCGGAAACCCGGAAACCAGGACCGGTGAATCGGAGGTGCAGTCTGCGGCCGATACTGTTGAATCTGCGGAAGGCTCGCAGGCGGCGTCCGATGAATTGCAGGAGTTGAAAGAAAAACTGATGGAAGCCGAAAACAGGAGGCTCGAGGCCGAGCGCCAGGTCGCGGATTACGCCGACCGGTTCCGCAAGGCTCAGGCTCAATTGCGGCAGGAAAACGACGAGGTGCGGGCGAGGTTGCACCGCAACTTCGAGCAGAAGATAGAAACGGCGCGCGGGGATATCATAGCCGGACTGCTCGATACGCTCGACAATCTCAAGCGCGCAGTCGCCGTGGCCGAAGCAAGCGAGCAGCGAGAATCGGATTTCGAGGCGCTTCTGGGAGGCGTGCGCGCTACGGCCGAGATGTTCGAGACGCGAATGAAGGCGCTCGGTCTTGCGGCCATAGAGAGCGAGGGTGAAGCGTTCAATCCGGAATTGCACGAAGCGGTGGAAATCGTAGAGGTCGGACCCGAACTCGATCACCGAGTCGTTTCAGAATTGCAGCCGGGCTACAAGTTCGGCGACCGTCTTCTGCGTCCGGCGCGGGTGCGCGTCGGGCGTGCGCAGGAGAGATAACGGAACAAACGAAAATATACGGAACAAACGGAAAGGTTGGTCAGTTCGGTTTGTTCCGTACATTTCCGTTTGTGCTGTTATCTCTCCTCTTTCGATAAACGAAAACAGGCATAAAAAATCAAGGAGAGCAGTGTGGCGGCGAAGGAACTGAAGTTCAGAGAAGATGCGCGTCGGGCGATGCTCGAAGGCGTAAATGTACTTGCCAATGCGGTGCGCGTCACCCTCGGACCGCGCGGGCGCAACGTCGTAATCGACAAAAAATTCGGATCACCCCTCATTACCAAAGACGGTGTGACCGTAGCCAAGGAAATCGACCTCAAGGACGCCTACCAGAACATGGGCGCCCAAATGGTGCGCGAGGTTGCATCCAAAACCAACGATCTTGCCGGCGACGGCACGACGACGGCCACGGTGCTGGCTCAGGCCATTTACCGTGAGGGAGTAAAAAACGTAACCGCGGGTGCAAATCCGATGGCGCTCAAACGCGGCATCGAACGCGCTGTGGAGGCCGTCGTCGCCGAGCTTTCGGGACTATCCAAGAAGGTCAAGGGCAAGGACGATCTTGCGAGCGTCGGAACCGTGGCGGCGAACGGCGACAGGCTTATCGGCGAATTGATCTCCGAGGCCATGGACCGCGTAGGGCGCGACGGCGTGGTCACGGTGGAGGAAGCCAAGTCCATAGAGACCAGCCTTGATGTAGTAGAAGGCATGCAGTTCGATCGGGGTTATCTTTCTCCGTATTTCATTACCGATCCCAATCGAATGGAAGCCGTGCTCGAAGAGCCGCTGATTCTGCTGCACGAAAAGAAAATATCATCGATGCGCGATCTGTTGCCGATTCTGGAGGCGACCGCGCGCCAGGGCCGCAGCCTGCTCATCATCGCCGAAGACGTAGACGGCGACGCCCTGCCCACGCTCGTAGTGAACCGCATGCGCGGCGTATTGAAGGTCGCCGCGGTAAAAGCCCCGGCCTTCGGCGACCGGCGCAAGGCGATTCTGGAGGACATCGGCGTGCTCACGGGCGGGCGCGTCATTACCGAAGACCTGGGCATCAAACTGGAAAACGTCCAGGTTGAAGATCTCGGCCGCGCCAAACGCATCATCATAGACAAGGACAACACGACCATTGTAGACGGAGCGGGCCGGCGTGCCGACCTTCAGGGCCGCATGGCTACGTTGCGCAAACAGGTCGAGGACTCCACATCGGATTACGACCGCGAGAAGCTGCAGGAGCGACTCGCCAAGCTTGCAGGCGGTGTAGCCGTCATCAAGGTCGGCGCTGCTACCGAAACCGAGATGAAAGAGAAGAAAATGCGCGTCGAGGATGCTCTCAACGCTACAAAAGCCGCCGCGCAGGAAGGCATCGTGCCGGGGGGCGGTGTGGCATTGCTGCGGGCATCGAAGGCCGTCGACTCAGTAGCGGCTACGGGGGATGAAGCCACGGGTGTGGCGATACTCAAGCGCGCACTCGAAGAACCTATGCGCCGTATTGCGGAAAACGCGGGGCTGGACGGTGGAGTGATCGTCGGGCGGTTGCGAAGCGAAAAGCGCAATGTCGGTTTCAATGCTGCGACCGGGCAGGTGGAAGACCTGCTCGCCGCCGGAATCATCGATCCGACGAAAGTCGTCCGGACGGCGCTTCAGAACGCGGCCTCGATTTCCGGGCTGTTGCTGACAACCGACGCGGCGGTAGTAGAAGCGCCCGAAAAACCGAAAGCCTCGCCTCCGGGCGGCGAGGACATGGATTGAGACAAACCGCGGAATCCGCGGAATAAACAATGAGACGGAATTTACGGAAGGCATGTGTTTGTATACATCTTTCCGTGAATTCCGCGTCTTTTTTTTCGAGGTTTCCGCATTTTGATTTTTCGGCGATCGCAAATCGATTTTTGAGCATCCAAGCGTGCGGTTGCGGAAGGCTCGACCGAGGAGTAGATTGAGAGCAGCGCCTGGTTGAGCGGAGGAGACGGGATGGTAACCGCGCCGGCACGTGCGGCGCGCCAGAGGTGGAGATAGAAGTCGTGTTTGATCTGGGAACGATGACGGACAAATTCGCCGAGTCGGGGCAGAAGGTGGTGCAACGCGCGCTCGAAGAGTCGCGCCGTCGCGATCACAACTTCCTATCGGTAGAGCATATATTCTCTGCGCTCGGCGATATCGAGAAACCGCTCTACCTGGAGTCTATCCAGGCGGTGGGTCTCGAGCCGCAGGCCGTAGATCAACTGCTCGAAATGGAACTCGGCAAAAGCCGCCAGTACCACGGCAAGAAGATATTGATAGCCGATACGACGCGCGACCTGTTCAACCGCGCATTGAAGCGCGCCAGATCCAGCGGCCGGCAGACTATAGAATCCTTTGACCTGTTCGCCTCGCTGTTTGCAGATCCCGCGGGTGTGCCGGCCGATATTTTGCGCCGCCTGGGGGCAGATCCCACTCGCGCCGTTGAAGTAATCAGCCAGCGCGTGCGTGCGCGCGAGGAGCAGGACGAATCCCTGCGCAAGAAGTACGAACTTCCGCCGTACCTCAAACATTTCGGCGTCTCGCTCAACAAACTCGCTCGTCAGGACAAGCTGCCTCCGACGATCGGGCGAGAGATGGAAATCCAGCAGATGATCGAGATCCTTTGCCACCGCGAACGGGCCAATTCGCCGATGCTCGTAGGGGAGCCGGGGGTTGGAAAAACAGCCGTCGTAGAAGGGCTCGCGCGCCTGATCGAACTCGAACCGGAAAATGTGCCCGCACGATTGCGCAACGCTCACGTGGTTCAGTTGCAGATGGCCGGAATCGTCGCCGGCACGATGTTGCGCGGTATGTTCGAGGAGCGGCTTCAGGGCATCATCAGCGAGGTCAAGGAGCGGCAGGAAATCATTCTTTTCGTCGATGAGGCTCACACCATCATAGGCGCGGGTTCCGCGCTCGGGGCTTCATCCGACGCCGCAAATATGTTCAAAGGAGCGCTCGCGCGCGGTGAAATCCGCATCATCGGCGCGACGACCCTCACCGAATACAAGGAGTATATCGCCGAAGACGAAGCCCTCGCGCGCCGCTTCCGCCTCGTGAAGGTGGATGAACCCTCGCTCAGCGAAACGCGCCAGATCCTTCACGGCATCAGACCGCGACTTGAGCGCAACTACTCGGTGAAGATTACCGACGCTGCAATCGACACCGCGCTCGAAATGGCGCCTCGCTACATTCGCAACCTGCACCTGCCGGACAAGGTGATTGGCTGGCTCGATACCGCATCGGTCAAGGTAGAAATCAATGAACCGAGCGTGATGCAGGTCGAGCCCGAGCACATAATCGACGTGATATCTCAGGAGTCGCGCATTCCGCGCGATCTGATTTTCCGCGACACGAGCGACCGGTTCCGCACGCTCGAAGAAAACCTCGGCCGGCGCGTAATCGGCCAGAAGGACGCCGTGCGCGCCGTGGCTCAGCGCCTGCGCCTCAACAAGGGGCCGCTGAAGGAAAACTTCTACAAACCGGACGGCGTGCTGCTGTTTCTCGGTCCTACGGGCGTGGGCAAAACCGAGCTTGCGAAGGCGGTTGCAGAGGCGATGTTCGGCGATGAGCAGAAGATGGTTCGCATAGACATGAGCGAGTATCAGGACGGAACGGTCGCGATAGAAAAGCTCATCGGCATGCCTCGCGGCATCGTGGGTTCGGAGCGCGGCGGAATCCTGACCGAGCGGTTGCGCGAAAATCCATATACGGTGCTGCTGCTCGACGAAGTGGAAAAAGCCTCGCCGTATCTGCTCAACCTGTTTTTGCAGGCCTTCGACGAGGGCTGGCTCACGGACGGCAGGGGCAAGAAGGTATATCTTTCGGATGCGATCATCATCATGACATCGAACCTCGGATCGGAGAACTTCAAGAAATTTATGAAGCCTCTCGGATTCGGGCAGAAGACGCGCGCGGATATCGAGGAGATAAAACGCGAGGTGATGAAGGCGGCCGAGGGACGTTTTACGCCCGAGTTTCGCAATCGAATAGACGAGATAGTGATTTTCTCGCCGCTTACCGAAGACGAGGTCAAACAGATTGCCCAGTTGTATCTCGGCGGCCTCGAACGACAGATGGAGCGCCAGGGCAAGCAGTTGCGCATAACGGAAGCGGCTCTGGAATGGCTCGTCGAAAAGGGATTCAGCCCGACCTACGGCGCCCGCTTTCTCAAACGCACGATCGACGAACACGTGAAACTGCCGATTACCAATCTCTGGAAGGCTTTCACCGCATTTGTGGTCGATGTGAAAGACGGCGTCATAGACGTTCGTGGAGAGTAACAACGCGTCTTA
>JAHBSF010000008.1 GCA_019639255.1 Acidobacteriota bacterium
CGGCGGCGGGCGCGATCGCGGCAACCGCTGGTAAGGAGAAGAAGTGCTGAGAAAGAGAGATAACGGAACAAACCAAATAAGACGGAACAAACGGAAATACACAGTCTTTCCGTAATTTTCGTTTCATTTCGTTTGTTCCGTTATCTCTCTTTCCTCCTGAACCGAGAAGTGCTGACTAAGCACTCAGCACTTTCTTCTTCCCTCGCACTCACTACCCTTCCCGTTTATGAACTACTCCGAAATTGTCGAGGCTGAAGGACACCTCGTCGATTCACAGATTCTATCGAAGATCTTCGACCGCGTGCTCGAACGCGGCGCCGCATACGAAGTCGTCGATTTCTCGCTCGGCCGCAACAACAACGAATTTTCACACCTCAAACTGCGCGTGGTCGCGCCGTCGGAAGAAGTCCTCCGCAAAACCCTCGAAGAACTCGTCGAACTCGGCTGTTACCAGATGGAACTCGCCGACGCGGTGCTGCGCCCGGCGCCCGACGACCGCGTAGTGCCCGACGATTTTTACTCGACCACAAATCACCGCACTTACGTGCGCAGACGCGGCGCATGGCTCGAAGTCGGGCGGCAGCGAATGGACGCCGTCATAATTGTCGAACAGGACAGCACAACCTGCCGCAAGCTGCGCGATGTGCGAAAGGGAGATATGGTCGTATGCGGCGTGCACGGAATACGCATACAGCCGGAATTCAAGGAGCGCGACCGGCTCGGTTTCGCCTTTATGGCCAACGAGATTTCTTCGGAGCGGCGCGCCGAAACCGCAGTGCGCAAAATCGTCGAGATGATGCAGCAGGTCAAGGCCGAGGGCGGGCGCATAGTGTTCGTCGCCGGCCCCGTAGTCGTGCATACGGGGGGCACGGCCGCTTTCTGCGAGATCATACGCAAGGGATACGCAGACGCGCTGCTCGCAGGCAACGCCATCGCCGTTCACGACATCGAGCATACGCTTTTCGGCACATCGCTCGGCGTGGATCTGGAAAACGGCATCCCTATCGAAGAGGGCCACAAAAACCACATGCGCGCCATCAATACGATCAACCGTTACGGGTCGATCCGCGGCGCGGTCGAGGCGGGCGCCCTGCGTTCGGGCATCATGTATGAACTCGTAAAAAACGGCGTCCCGTTCGTTCTCGCCGGTTCGATCCGCGACGACGGACCGCTGCCCGATACCGAGATGGATCTGATACGCGCACAGGAAGCCTACGCCGAACAACTCGTCGACGCCCGCATGGTCATCTGTCTTTCGTCGATGCTGCACTCGATAGGCGTCGGCAACATGCTGCCCTCGTGGGTGCGCGTAGTATGCGTCGATATCAATCCGGCGGTGGTGACGAAACTCTCCGACCGAGGCTCGCAGCAAACCGTAGGCGTCGTTACCGACGTCGGTACGTTTCTCAACCTGCTCGCCCAGCAATTGTGGACCTAAAGACGGAAGAGAGAATAACGGAACAGACGAAATGAGACGGAAACTACGGAAATATTTAATTTCCCCCTGATTTTCGCTTCATTTCGAATGTTGAGTTTATGGCCTTCACTTCATCGACGAACCGTTCGATTTCCTCGTCCGTGTTGTAGAAATGCGGGCCGACGCGGATGCCCGCGCCGGGCCGGTAATCCACAAGCACGTTTCTTTCTTCGAGCGCCCTGACCACGGCCGCCGCGTGCGGCACGTCCAGCACTACGGAACCGCCGCGCCGATTGGCGTCTCTCGGCGAATTCACGCGCCAGCCCGCATCGTCGGCAAGCTCTATGAGTCTTGTAGTCTGCCTTATGGATTTTTCGCGTATGCGTTCGACGCCGATTTCGTTGATTATGTCGTAGCCGCTTTCTGCGGCGTAAAGCGCTGGAATCGACGGCGAACCGTGCAGGAAGCGGTGTATGTCATCGGCGTAATCTATCGCGCCGGGTTCGAATGCAAACGGCGCGCGGTGCGCCATCCAGCCCGTTACCTTCGGTTCGAGTTTTCTGCGCAGTTCCTCGCGCACGTAAAGATATCCGGCGCCCGGCCCTCCGATCAGCCACTTCACCGACCCGCCCGTGCAGAAATCCACATCGAGATCTTTTACGCTGAAGGGCACCGTGCCTGCCGATTGATAGGAATCGAGCACTACGAGCGCACCCACGCTATGCGCTTTCTCGGCTATCGCCTTTACATCCTGAATGCAGGCGCTTCGGAAAATAACGTGCGAGATCGGCACAAGCAAAGTGGCGTCGTCGATTGCGTCAATCATCCGCTCGGTGTCTATCGTTATGCCGTCCTCGCTCGGAACCTCAACGATGCGGGCGCCTGCTGCGCGCGCGTGGGCTTCGTAGACGTACATCACCGAAGGGAAATTTAGCGATTCATAAACGATCTTGTTGCGTTTGCCCGAGAGATCGAAGCACGACGCAATAAGCGACTGGCATACTGAAACGTTCTGATGCATGGCTACAGAACCGGGTTCGGCCCCGATGATGCGGGCTATTTTGTCGCCCACACTCACGGGCATTTCCCACCAGCCGTCGGACCATGCGCGTATGCTGCGCGCCGCCCACGCATCGGCGTATTGCTGCAAACGGTCGCGGGTTTTTGCGGGCATCGCGCCGAGCGAATGGCTTATGAGATGGAGCGTATGATCGAGCGTCGGAAACTCGCGCCGGTATGAAAGCAGTTCATCCATAATTCATATCATCCTTCGGTGAGCAGCGTTCGCGCTTCCCACAGTTCGGGAAAGAATTTCTTGTCGAGCGTCATCTTGAGATAAGATGCGCCGCTCGATCCTCCTGTGCCGAGCCGCACGCCTATGGTGCGCTCGATCATCTGAATGTGGCGCAACCGCCAACTGACTATGAGTTCATCGAATTCGGTCAATCGTTCGCATACGTCGATCCAGTGGCGACAGCGGCGTTCGTCGCGGTAAATCGAGAGTATTGCCGCAGCGCGCGCGCGGAAGACCGTTTCATCGGTCGCGTGTTTATCGACTTCAGGCATGATGCCGAGTGATTTGAGCGCATCGAAGAAGACATCCTTGAGCGAGGGTTCTTTAAGGCGGCGTTCGAGCGAGGCATAAGCTTCGGGCGTCGGTTCGTGATAACGAAGCATCTTCGGATCTTTCATGCCGCAAAGGAATTCGAGTTCGCGAAACTGCTCGGACTGAAAACCGCTTGCCGGCCGCAATCGCCCGCGGAAGGCCAGAAAATGCGTGGGCAGCATGGTTTCGAGAATCGTGAACTGCTCTACGAGCACGCGGGCGACTTCCGTGCAGCGGCGCAGCAGCCGCGCCGCCTCGTATACTTCGTCGTCCGCGCCCCGCGCCGCGCCCGCGCGCAGGTTCGCAACCACGGCATCGAGTTCGTGCAGCAGCAGCTTGAACCACAACTCGTAGGTCTGGTGAATGACGATAAACAGCAGTTCGTCGTGATGCTCGGGCCTGGAGAGCGGATGTTGAAGCCGTATCAGATCCGATACGCGCAGATAAGCGTCATAGGTAACCTGATCGGGAGAGGGTATGAGTGGAGAATCGTGTGCCATAGAAATTCACCTGGCGCCGGAAGCGAGGAAAGTGCAGCTCCGTTTGTTTCGTTTATTCCGTTTGTTCCGTTATCTCTCTTCCCCTCACCGTCCCCGCCCGAACAGCACGATGCGCATCGATTTTATGACGATCCACAGATCGAACCACAGCGAGACGTTTTTGATGTAATAAAGATCGTATTGCAGCTTCTGCTGCGCGTCTTCGATTGATGCGCCGTAGCCGTACATCACCTGCGCCCAGCCCGTAAGCCCGGGTTCGACCAGATGGCGCTGCGCATAAAACGGGATCTTTTCGCTTAGTTGCGCCACGAAATACGGCCTTTCGGCGCGCGGGCCTACAAGCGACATCTCGCCCCGCAGTATGTTGATGAACTGCGGCAATTCGTCGAGACGAAATTTTCTGAGCAGGCGCCCGACGCGCGTGGTCCGGGGATCGTTTTCAGCAGACCACGCCGGACCGTTCGATTCCGCATCCTCGCGCATCGAACGAAACTTGATGATGTTGAACAGGCGGCCCTGTTTGCCCACGCGTTCCTGACGGTAAAAAACCGGCCCGCGCGAATCCAGCCTGATCGCAATCGCAATCAGCGGCCACAGCGGAAGCGAAATCAAAAGACCCGCAAGCGCGACGATAAAGTGAAAAACCCGCCGCGCCGCCATCCACAATGCGCCGCGCCGCGTATTGCCGGAAAATATGATCCAGCTCGGACGCAGCAGCTCTACGCCGACCTTGCCCGTAAGCCGCTCGTAAAGCGACGTGCCCTCTTCTATGGCCACCCTTCCCTGCAACCGCAATTCAAAGAGCTGATCCACGGGCATATGCCCCCGCCTATCCTGCAGCGCCACCACCACGCGGTCTATGCGCTCGGATTCTACAAGCCTCGTCAGATCCCCCACTACGCCAATGACGCCGGGATTGACGATGCTTTGTCCCACCATCGCCGCGTCTTCGGCTACGAAACCGACTACCTGAAAACCCAGGTCGCGCCGCTCAATGGCCTCGTGTGCAAGTTCGGCGGCTGAAGGTCCCGTACCGACGATGAGTATCCGCTCCCCCAACCAGGGCCGTCTGAACAGCCAGTGTATGAGCACGCGCCAGCAGATCATCAGGCCCAGGGCGAGGGCGAGGGCGAAAAGCGGCACCCAGTTGCCGTAACGCACCACGCCCACGCCCTCGATTTCCTGCATATAACCGAGCAGCAATGTCGGGCGAAGGGCGAACGCAGCGCCCAGCGTAAGAACTATTGCGCCCGTCGCCTGCAGCAGGTGGAGTACGAGTTCCCTGTGCGTGCGCGGCGCGGTTATGTCGTAGAGATCGAAGAGGTAGAAGATAAACTGGCAGACGGCGATGGTGCCGGCGACCTTGTAAATGCCGCGCTGCTCGAAAAACACCAGTTCGTGGTGCGGGGCAAAACGCACGTAAAGGCCGAGCAGGATCACCGCGCACAGTATCCCCGCCTCGACCGCAGCGATCGACAAGGTTTTCAGTCTGAAGCCGCGTCTGACCATAGAAAAGGCGCCGACGGATTATAGCTCTACGTGCGTAAAAGCGTCGAGGGCAGCTTGAGATGCGCGACGCATCTCGATTAGGATAACGGCCGAACTCGCCTTTAACAGCAAACGTACAGTTGACCGTAATGAACAAATCTATTTCCGTCCGCCGCGTCAGCAAAAGTTACGGCGATTTCGTCGCCGTCGATGACCTGTCGTTCGAAATCGCAGAAGGCTCCATCTACGGGCTGCTCGGCCCGAACGGCGCCGGCAAGACTACGACGATCCGCATGCTCGTAAACATCACGATACCCGATTCGGGCGAAGTGCGCCTGTTCGGAGAGCCGATGAATCCGCGGCTGCAGGAGCGCGTCGGTTATCTGCCGGAAGACCGCGGCCTGTACAAGAAAATGAAAATCGGCGAACAGCTCGCCTTCTTCGCCGCGCTCAAGGGACTCAATGCTTCGGATGCTGCGCGCCGGATCGACGAGTGGCTTGCGCGCATAGAGATGAGCGAATGGAAAACAAAACGCTGGGACGAACTCTCGAAAGGAATGCAGCAGAAGGTGCAGTTCGTTTCCACCATACTGCACGACCCTGATCTGGTGATACTCGACGAACCGTTTTCCGGGCTCGACCCGATAGGCGCCAATCTCCTCAAGGAAATCGTCCAGGAGTTGAAAAAACGCGGCAAAACGATCATCTTTTCGACGCATCTGATGGCGCAGGCCGAAGAACTCTGCGACGCAATATGCCTTATAAATCGCGGCAGGAAAGTCCTCGACGGCAGCGTGCGCGAAATCAAACGCAGCTTCGGCCTCCGCACCATCGCAATTGACGGCGAGGGCGTAGAGGCAACGGTCGAAGACGCGTCGCTCGTCGCATCTTCGCAACGTTTCCACGACCGCATAGAGGTGCATCCCGCGCCGGGCGTAGACGGGCAACTGCTGCTTTTGCGTCTTATGGAATCGGGCGCGCGATTGAGACGGTTTGAACTCGTAGAGCCGTCTCTGAATGAAATCTTCATCGAGAGCGTGGGTCGCGCGGAAACAATCGGTGCGAACGCCTGAAATATCGCCGCGGCTTTGAGGTTATGAAACGGCTCAACAGGCGCGAAATGGTGCTCGAGATTTACGACCGCGAGGCGATGGGCGAGGTCACGGCGCGCGAAATCGCGATCATCAACCGCGGACTCGTTGCGGAATACGGCCAGGGCGGATTGCTCGATCCGGCCGAAATCGCGCGAATACTGATAGACGAAGATCTGCCCGTGCGCCTGGAGCAGATCTTCAATATGTCCTCGGTAGAAGAGGGCTATACGGCGGTGCTCGAAGGCGTGCTGCGCATCGACTCGCTTGCCGCAGCCGAGCGCTCGCTGCGCAGAATCGATGCAATATGCAGGCGGTTTGAGCAGCGCGGCGACCGGCGCGGCGCGCGCCGAACAAAAGAACTCGCAACTCGCGGCAGGCTTCTGGCGCTCAATCGCAGCCGCGATAAACGAATAAAGGCGGCCGAGCGGCGTGAACTGGCCGAGATCGCCGAGTGGTTCGGCGTATGGCTGCGCACGCCGGATCTTTTCGAGACGTGGCTCGATCTGCGCAAGCTCACGACTGAGTTCCGGCGCACTTTCGGCGAGAAAGAACAGGAGTAAAGGGAGATAACGGAACAAACGGAAATAGACGAAAACTACGAAAATCCTCAAACTTTCCGTTTGTTCCGTACATTTCCGTTTGTTTCGTTTTTTCTCTTCCAGGTGGAGAAAAGTTATGACGAGGAACACCCGCATCTTCGCAATCGCAGTCCTTGCCCTGACCCTCGGCGCGCCTTTCGCCGCATCGACTTCAGCCCAATCCGACTGGCCGCTGCACGGACGCACCAACGATGAAGCCCGCCACAGCCCGCTTGCCCGCATCAACGCCTCGAACGTCAATCAACTGGGACTCGCCTGGCACGACAAACTGGATGTGGATCGCGGCACCGAGGCCACGCCCATAGTAGTCAACGGCGTGATGTATGCAACCGGCGCCTTCAGCATAGTCTACGCCTATGACGCGCGCACGGGCCGAAGGCTATGGAAATACGATCCGCAGGTGCCGCGCGACTGGGCGGTGAAGGCGTGCTGCGATGCGGTCAATCGCGGAGTGGCGGTGCTGGACGGCCGCGTGTACGTAGGGACGCTTGACGGTTATCTCGTAGCGCTCGATGCGCGTTCGGGCAAGGAGCGGTGGCGCGTCGATACGCTCATCGACCGATCGCGCGCCTATACGATAACGGGTGCGCCGCGCATCGTGGCCGGGCGCATCGTCATAGGGCAGGGCGGCGCCGAATACGGCGTGCGCGGCTACGTCACCGCCTACGACGCAAAAACCGGCCGCCAGGCGTGGCGGTTCTTCACCGTTCCGGGAAATCCGTCGCAGCCCTTTGAATCAAAAGCCATGGAGATGGCGGCGGCGACCTGGACCGGCGACAAGTGGTGGATATACGGCGGCGGCGGCACCGTATGGGATTCGATGACCTACGATCCGGCGCTGAATCTGCTCTTTATCGGCGTGGGCAACGGATCGCCCTGGAACCGGAAGTATCGCAGTCCGGGCGGCGGAGACAATCTGTTTTTATCCTCCATAGTCGCGCTCAAAGCCGACACGGGCGAATACGTATGGCACTATCAAACCACGCCCGGCGACAACTGGGACTTCACCGCCACGCAACACATCATCAGCGCCGATCTGAAAATGGGCAATGAAACGCGGCCCGTAATCCTGCAGGCGCCGAAAAACGGCTTCTTCTACGTGCTCGACCGGCGCACGGGCGAACTGCTTTCAGCGGAAAAATACGTTCAGGTTACGTGGGCCGAACGCGTGGATATGAAAACCGGCCGCCCCGTAGAAACCGGCGCCGGGGATTACGAAAAGGAACCCAAGCTCGTATGGCCGAGCCCCTACGGCGGCCACAACTGGCAGCCGATGTCGTTTCATCCCGGAACCGGATTGGTATACATTCCGGCGCAGGAGCTGCCGGCCGTACTCGCATCGGATACGGATTTCAAGCTGCGCGGATTGCCGAGCTGGAATAACGGACTGGTATTTGCCGGCATTCCGGAAGACCGCGCCGGCGTAGACGGATTGTTGCAGATTACGGGCGGCAAGCTGATTGCCTGGGACCCGGCCGCAGGTCGCGAAGTCTGGCGCGTCAATCAGGCGCATCCCTTCAACGGCGGGGTATTGACAACAGCCGGCAATCTCGTATTTCAGGGCACGGCCGACGGACGCTTCGTCGCCTACTCCGCCGACCAGGGCAAAGTGTTGTGGGAAACGAACGTTCAAACCGGGGTGATTGCCCCGCCGATCAGTTATGAAATCGCGGGCGAGCAGTACATTACCGTGGCCGTGGGATGGGGGGGAGCCCTCGCGCTTGTGGGCGGGGATGTTGCAAAAGCGGCTGGCGTGCGCTCGATCAGCCGTATGCTCACATTCAAACTCGGCGGCAAAGCCGCGCTGCCGCCGCTGGCGCCGGAGCCGGAAATACCCGAACTTCCGGAGTTGACCGCATCGAAAGAAACTGTAGACAAAGGCCGGGAGATTTATCACCGGAACTGTGCGGTGTGCCACGGAGCGGCGGCCGTGGGCGGGGGCGTGTTGCCCGATCTGCGGCGTATGGATGCAAACCGCAGATTGTTGTTTGACCGCATAGTGCGCGGAGGTTTGCCGGGCCGCGGCATGCCGGGTTTTGCCGATGTGCTGAACGCAGAGGATGTGCGCGCAATCAACGCCTATGTGCTCAAACGCGCGTGGGATGAAAAGTCGGAGAAACCACGGAATACGCGGAATTAGACGAAATACGCGGATGGGATCTATTTCTTCGGCCTATTCTGCGTTTGTTTGCCTTCAAATGTTCAGCGCCGCCGCGCCGATAACGCCGGCAGCCGTGCCGAGTTCGGCGTACGCTACGCGGTTGGGTCTTTCGCTCAGTCGTTCCATCAACGCATCATCAAAAAGATCGCGCGCCTGCGCAATCGATCCTCCGATTACGATCACCTCTGGATCTACAATCGCGATGATGCATTCGCACAGGAAATGCAGATCGGCGGCAAAAGACTCCCAGGCGGCAACCGCCGCCGGATCCGATTTGCGCGCAAGTTCGGCTACACGCGCAGCATCTATGTGTGATCCGTGTGCCGCGCCCTTTGCGGCAACGTAGCCGCGAACTACTCCTGCGCCCGACAGGAAATATTCAAGGTGTGCGTCGCGCAGCGGAATGCGGAAGACCTCGCCCGCCGCGCCGTTTGCCCCGCGATGCACGCATCCGTTTATGATCACGCCGGAACCGACGCCCGTGCCGAGAGTGACGCCTACGATGTGTTGCGCACCGCGGCCCGCCCCGAATCGCGCCTCGGCGAGAGCAAAGCAGTTGGCGTCGTTGTCCACTTCGACCGGAAGTTTCAGCGCAGAAGCAATCAGCGTTTTCAGATCGCAGCCGTTAAGCAGCGGCAGGTTGTCCGATTGCGTTATTGCGTTATCGACAAGCACTCCGGCGGTTCCCGCGCCTATGGCCGCGATTGAATACGCGCCCAACTCCGGAAGCAGGCGATCGTAAAGCCCTATGATTTGCGCCGACAGATTATCCGGAGTGAGTTGCGGTCCGGTAGGCGCGGATATGACTTCGGATAGCAGGTTGCCTTGAGCGCTGACGGCGGCCATTCTCAGTTGTGTGCCGCCGAGATCTACACCGAGATAACAGGGATTTTTCATCTGCAACGAGCGGGATCAGCGGGCCTTGAGTGGAGTGGGAACGCTTGCGGCGGCGGCGATTGTGGGGCCTGGTTCGACCTTTGTTTGAGCGGTCTGTCCGGCGCCGTTGCCGTTGTCGCCCGGAGGGTTGAAGCCCGGATAGCTTATGCGTTGATGGTGTATGCCGGAGAGTTCCTTGATCAGCGTATCGCGAATGAGCATGATTTCGCGAAAGGTGATATCGCATTCATCGAGCTGGCCTTCTGCGATAACGCTGTCGACGATCTTTTTCACGATGGCGGCGATGCTTTCCGGGGACTGGTCTTCGAGCGAGCGCACGGCGGCCTCCGAACCGTCTGCAAGCATCAGGATCACGGCTTCACGCGATTGAGGTTTGGGGCCGGGATAACGGAAATTCTCGATCTTTACGGTTTCGCCGCGCTCTTCTGCCTGAGATTTCGCCTTGTGGTAGAAGTAGGCCAGAACGCGCGTGCCGTGATGCTGCGGGATGAAGTCGATGATCTGCTGCGGGAGTTTGGCTTCCTGCGCCATTTGAAGGCCGCGCCTGACGTGGCCCGTAATGATGCGCACGCTGTCGCACGGTTCGAGCCGGTCGTGCGGATTGGGGCGGCCGGCCTGATTTTCGATATACATCTTCGGCGCGGCGAGTTTGCCTATGTCGTGATAAAGACACCCGACGCGCGCAAGCAGCGCATTGGCTCCGATGGATTTGGCCGCAGCTTCAGCAAGCGTACCGACCACGAACGAATGATGATTTGTGCCGGGAGTTTCGATCGCAAGCCGCCGCAGCAGCGGCAGGTCTGCGTTTGAAAGTTCGAGCAGTTTGATGTCGGTCAGTATGCCGAAGACCGATTCGTAACCCGGAGTCAATACGCTGGCGGTAGCTGCGGTAAGCAGTGCTCCCACGGCGCCGGCGACCATCGCGTGCAGCACAACGGTCCACGAAAGGGCGTGATCGGAAAGCAGGAGCACCGAAAGGCCCGTGGCTATATTGACGCCCGCGCCGATCAGACCCGCGCGCAGAATCGAGCCGCGCGTACAGAATTTCTGCACGCTGAAAACCGCGACGATTGATCCCGCAAGCGCATAGACGCCCATCACCATTCCAAACGGCGAACTCAGGCCCGTAAGAAACGAGGTAACAAGTGCCACCACAATCGCGAGTTCGCCCCCGACCAGCAGCGCAAGTATGAGCGCGGCTGCGGCTACGGGAATGGCGAACTGAAAAGTAAACATATCGCCGAGCCACATCGTTTCCGGGCGGCTGCTCAGTACTGCGGCGATAAACATTACGATGCGCGTAAGCATCGTTTGCATAAGCACGGCGGTGCCCGCAACCCAGAAGGCGCGCTGCGGCGAAAGACGCCGTCCGGTCGCTCCCGAACCGTGTGCGGCGCGATAGAGCGTCCAGAAAATAAGCGCCACCACGCCTACAAGTCCCAGCAATCGGTGCGGCCGTCGAGCCGAGAGCTGGTATTGGCGAATCGCGGCAATTACGGGCGCGGTCTCCTCCGTAACGATTTCGCCCGCGTGAAGCACGAGTCGTGGCCGGCGCGGAGCGTTGTCGGATTCGGCGCGTTGGAGCTGCAAATCCGCCGGAACGACTATGTCCTCGCGCACTACATCACCCGGACCGTAATTCGGGAGTAATGAAATGGGAAAAGGAGATACGAGGAATGTCGTCGGCAGAACGAGGAGTGTAAGACCTATGATGAGGCGCAGGCGCGGCGGGATGGAGGCGAAGATTCGGGACAATCGCTCTCCCGCTCGTTGCGGCCACCGCCACAGGCGGGCTATCCAGTAACGTTTCTTTGCGTTCGTCATGGGGCCAGTCGAGATTGACAACGGAACCCGCAGTCTCCCCCGCACAGGGCCGGCATTATAGCACAAGCTGCCGAAAGTAAAAGCGCCCCGCGCAAATCGAAACCGGGGAAGGCGCGGCTGGCAACCAAAATCGCGTAAAACCTACATATTTCAGCGTCTTTCGTGCTTGTTTGCGCGAGTTCCGCGGTTTCTGTTCTCATTTCCCTGCCTGCTGCGGTTTTGTTTCTTCGGTCAGGCTCGCAGCTTTTTCCACGAGCGCGGCGATCGTGCGCTCCAGAGCTGCAAGCGCCTCTTCACCCTTTTTGTCCTTGTTTTGTATCAGCGTCTTTGCGGCGTCGAGCGCCTGAACGGCCTTGTCCAGAGCCGGCCGCGCCAGAGTCGACGCGCCCACGGCAGCGTGACCGAGCGAGGTCGCGGCCTGGTCGAGCATCTCCAGAGCGCCGCGCCGGTTGCGGCTGCGCAGTTCGCTGAGCGCGCGTTCGAGATCCAGTTGCGCCGCCGCAAGCGCTTCGTATACGCCCGGCGTGGGCGCGGGCGCGGCTGCGGGCGTGGGCGCAGGCTCGACCTGCGCTCCCGGCAGCATATTGCACGCGCTGAATGCGGCTGTAATAACAGCAACTGCGATAAAGTTCCCGAAACTCTTCCGTCCCATCAATCCCCCTTGAATCACTCCACACGACATCGGGACATACAGAGATAACGGAACAGACGAAATAAGACGAAAACTACGGAAATATTCAACTTTTCCGTGATTTCCGTCTTATTTCGTATGTTCCGTTATCTCTCTTCCGTCTCATGCTTTGTACCAATTCAGCATTAAACAGCATTAAACATCATTAAACATCAGGGGCTGTCAAGATTGCAAACGCGCCGCGCGCGTTGCTTTCGCGCTTGCGGCGCGGATAGTATTCGTTTATGTCGATTGCGCTCGTTTATTCGGACGAATATCTGCGCCACGAAACCGGCAATCACCCGGAACGGCCGAACCGCTACCTGGCCGTACTCGGCGGACTTATGCAGGAATCCGGGTTGTGGGAAAGCCTCGAACTTTTGTCGCCGCGCCCGGCTTCGGACGAAGAAATCCTCAGGTGTCATTCGCCGCGCGCGCTTGCGCGTGTGGAAGAAACGCGCGACGGCCGTATAGGGGCGCTCGATCCCGACACCGCCGTTTGCAGCAATTCCGCCGAAATCGCGCGCCTTGCCGCGGGCGGCGCCTGCCGCGCAGTGGATGCGGTTGTGGATGGCGAAGCAGCAAGCGCATTCGTGGCCTGCCGTCCTCCGGGCCATCACGCCACGGCGGGACAGTCGATGGGGTTTTGCCTTTACAACAACGCAGCGATCGCCGCACGCTACGCGCAATCAACCTATCCCCGGATAAAACGCGTGCTGATCGTGGATTTCGACGTGCATCACGGCAACGGTACGCAGGATATTTTCTACGACGACCCCACGGTCTTTTACTTCAGCCTGCATCAATATCCGTGGTATCCGGGCACGGGCGCGGCCGCAGAACGCGGCGTGCGCGAGGGCGAAGGGTATACGCTGAACATTCCGATGGCCGCCGCAACGCCCGCGCAGGATTATATGCGCGCCTTCGAACTGGGAATGGAAAAGGTGATGAAATCCTTTTCGCCCGACCTACTGATCGTATCCGCCGGGTTTGACGCTCACATTGCGGACCCGTTAGGGCATATGGCGCTTACGGACGCCGAATATGCGGCGATGACGCGAAGACTTAAAGAAGCGGCCGACTCCACCGCAGCCGGGCGGATCGTATCGTGTCTGGAGGGCGGCTACAACCTGCGCACGCTCGGCGCCACAGTGCGATCTCACGTTGCAGCGCTTGCCTGACAGGGGTTACAATGTAGTCGGTTTCCAAATGGCTCCGCAAACACGGCAGTCTCGCCGCAAGGGAGCCGGGAGCAGCGATCGGAGGTTGTATGTTGAAAGCCGGCCGAACCTTCAGTTTTAACGCGGTCGCAGCCTGCGCTGCACTTGCGCTTATGGTCGTCCTCGGCGGCGGCTATGCGATTCAGGCGCAGTATCTGATCTCGACTCGCGCGGGATTTGTCAATCGCGTCGAGGGCAGGGTCTATATCGAGCGCCAGGAGAGCGAAAGCGGCGAGCGCGGACGCGCATCGCTCGGCACGCAGATGAAGGAAGGCGACCGGCTCATCACGGATCGGGAGAGCAAGGCCGAAATCCTGCTGAATCCGGGAGCGTATCTGCGTCTGGCTTCGCAGACCGAAATACGTGCAATAACCACGGTGTATGACGAAACGCGATTTGAGATCGTCAAAGGTTCGGTGATCGTGGAAGTCGGCGAGCTGATGAAGAATACGGTAATCGAGTTGCAGACGCCGAGCGGGCTGATTTCCATAGGCAAAACCGGATTGCAGCGCATCAATGTCTCTGGCGACGCGACGATCATCGAAGTGCGGCAGGGTGAAATCGGGCTCGGTTCGCGCGATCGGTTGCTTGCCAAACGCGCGCCGAAAATCAAAAGCGGCAGGATGATTCGGCTCGAAGGCCAGAACACCGAAACGATTGCGGCGCTGCCCGAAGCGGCAAAAATCTCCAAGGATGCTCCCGTTGACGATCTCGATTACTGGAGCTTTACGCGCGGACAGGCATTGATGGCCGCCAATGGAAGGGTGTTGCAGCGCACATCGCTTCGCAGCGCAATGGGTTTGGGCTGGTACTACGATCCGTTCTTCAACTGCTACACGTTCATACCCGGCGGCGGCGGATTCTACTCCCCATACGGTTTCCCGTTCTTCCGGCGTTACGCCGATTTTCGCTGGGCGTTTCCCTGGGGAATACCTTATTACTGGTACGACCCGATCTGGAACAATAACGACGGGCGGGGCGGCGTAATCGGCGGAGGAGGAGGCGGCGTGGGCACTCCGCGTACGCGTGTGATAGCCGGAACCGAGCGCACCGGGATACGCCGTGAAATCGAAAGCCGCGGGCTTGTAGTCGGCGGCAACGACGGATTCAGCCGGATGGGCGGCGCGGCGCGGGGCGGGGCATCGCCCGGATTCAGCACCGCTGCACCTGTATCCACCGGAACCGTAACATCCGCGCCGAGCGCACCCGCAGCCGGGTCGTCGGGCGGCGGCACTGTGAGCGTGGGCGGTCGTCCGGGCCGTCCCTGATCACTCCGGGAAAACGAAACAAACGAAAAGAAACGAAACAGACGGAATCGATCAACTTTCCCGTCTATTTCGTTTCTTTTCGTTTAATCCGTTGTTTCTTATCCGAAATGACAACGAGATTGGGCGAAGCGGAAGCCTTCGACTGGTGCCGGCGTTTGGCGGTTTCGCACTATGAGAACTTTCCCGTAGGCTCGCTTCTGGTTCCGCGCAAGGTGCGCCGCCACGTCTACAGCATATACGCATTCGCCCGCCTTGCAGACGACATCGCGGATGAGGGTTATGACGCCGGCATCGATCCGCAATCAAGACTCGAAGCGCTCGACGCGTGGGAACGGCATCTCGACGCGTCTCTTGAGGGCAGGAGTGAACATCCCGCATTCATCGCGATTGGTGCGACCATTAAAGAGCTGCAGTTGCCTGACAAGCTGTTCAGGGATCTGCTTTCGGCGTTCAGACAGGATGTTGTAAAGCGGCGGTACGGAAGTTTTGAGGAGGTACTCGATTATTGCCGCAGGTCGGCCAACCCCGTAGGGCGGTTGATACTGTTGCTGTGGGGATGGCGCGACGCCGAACGGCACGCGCTTTCGGACGAGATTTGCACGGCCCTGCAGTTGACGAACTTCTGGCAGGATCTTTCTGTAGATCTCGACAAGGACAGAATCTATCTGCCGCAGGACGAAATGGAGCGATTCGGCGTTACCGAACAGATGCTCTTCGCTCGCAGGACGACGCCGGAGATTGCATCGCTCGTTGAGTTTCAGGTTGCGCGCACGCGCGGGATGTTTGCACGGGGAAGGCCGCTTCCGGAAATGGTCAATGGACGCCTCCGTTATGAGTTGCGGCTGACCTGGTGCGGGGGTATGCGCCTTCTCGAACGAATCGAACAAACCGGGTACAATACCATTGCCGATCGCCCGCAGATTACCCGAAGCGACAAATTCAGATTGCTGTGGCGGGCGCTGATGAACTCTTCCTGACGCCGGGATGAATACTGCAACGCAAAAGAGAGGGTCGATTACACCGTGGAGGCTGCGCGAACGGACGCGCGGGCTGCACCGCGATCTGTCGAGGACCATTCAATCCAATTTCTTTTACTCGTTCCTGTTTCTGCCGCAGGAAAAGCGCGAAGCGATCATGGATGTCTACGGCGTATGCCGTGCAATCGACGATGCAGTGGATGAAATCGCCGAGCAACCCGCCGCCGGTCAGACGGCTTCTGACCCCGCAGTCGAACTGAAAGCGTGGCGGGCGGAAATCGACGCCTGCTTCGAAGGCCGTCCCACGCGCACCGAAACGCGGCGCCTGCGCCGCACCCTCGACCGATTCCCGATCCCCAGGCAATACTTCATCGAACTCATCGAGGGGTGCGAGATGGATCTCGACGCGCCCCGGTATGAAACGTTCGAGGATCTTTATCAGTATTGCTACCGCGTCGCGGGCGTTACCGGATTGATGTGCATAGAAATTTTCACTTACCACTCGCCGCGCGCACGCGATTACGCAGTCGAACTGGGGATTGCCCTCCAACTCACAAACATACTGCGCGACCTGAAAGAAGACGTAGAACGCGGGCGCGTATATCTGCCGCAGGAAGATCTGCGCCGATTCCGCTACAGCGAAGAAGAACTTTATCAGGGCGTAATCAACGACAACTTCCGGGATCTGATGCGCTTTGAATGCGAACGCGCGCGCGAATATTACCGGCGGGCAGCGGAACTGCTGCCCGATGAGGACCGTCCCACCATGGTAGCCGCAATGACGATGGGCAAAATCTACTACCGGCTGCTCGAACGCATCGAAGCGGTGGATTACGATGTCTTCAACCGGCAGATACGGCTGCATCGGCCCGAGCGCTTTTTTATCGCGCTCGAACAGTGGGCGCGGGCGCGCGCCGGTTCGATCGGGGGGCTTTTCGGTTGATTGCGGGCGATTTGGGCACGATGCGGTCAAATGCTGCGGACGTAATCATCGGGGGCGGATTCGCCGGACTTGCAGCCGGAGCAGCGCTTTCGTATGCGGGGCGGCGGGTGACGCTCGTCGAACGCCGCGCAACGCTCGGCGGACGCGCGTATTCTTTTACCGACCGAATAACCGGGGACGCCATAGACAACGGGCAGCACCTGATGATGGGGTGCTACCACGAAACGCTTGCGTTTCTCGACCGTATCGGAGCTTCGGGCAAGCTGAGGTTTCAGTCCCGTCCTCGCGTGGATTTTCTGGATGATAGCGGGAACAGGTCGAGTTTCAACTGTCCGCAGTTGCCGGCGCCGCTGCATCTGGCGGCCGGGTTGGCAGGGTTGCGAAGCGTGGGCTGGCGAGACAGGCTCTCGGCGCTGCGCGTGGGGCTTGCGCTCCGCCCAGGCAACGGAAACAGAAGCGGGCTTGCCGATATCACCGCAACACAGTGGCTTACATCGCTCGGTCAATCCGAAAACCTGCAGCGCAATTTCTGGAATCCGCTGGCGCTTGCAACTCTCAATGAAACGCCGGACCGCGCTTCGGCCGATATGCTCGTGCGCGTAATCGAGGAAGGGTTTCTGCGCACGTATCGCGATTCGCTTATGGTAGTTCCGCGCGTTGGCCTGAGCGAGCTTTATACGCACGACGCGCAGCGCTTTATCGAAGCACGCGGCGGAAGCATCAGGGTAAACACGGAAGTCGCCGACATCATCATCGAAAACAACCGTGCAATCGCAGTCGGATTGAAATCCGGCGAAAGGATCGATGCGGCCAACGTAATATCGACAGCACCGCCCCCGGCGCTGCGGCGAATGCTGCGCCGAGATGTTATAGAGCGGTATGAAGCATTGCGGAATCTCTCGCGGTTTGAATTTTCGCCCATCGTTTCGATCAATCTGTGGTACGACGAGCAGGTAATGGAGCAGGAGTTCGCCTGCCTGCTCGGCGGTCGAATCGAGTGGGTATTCAACAGGAACGCCATCGCGGGCAGGAGCGCAGCGGAAAAACAGCATCTCGCGCTTGTAGCCAGCGGCGCGCACTCGATCGCCGACCGTCCACGAGAAGATCTGATCGAAATGGCGACCGCTGAAATGCTGCGCTTCTTCCCTGCTGCGCGGCGCGCGCGACTGCATCATGCGCACGTAGTCAGGGAGCGCGAGGCCACGATTTCGCATACGACGGGTGTTGCGCGGTTGCGCCCGCAGCAGCAAACGGAGATAGACAATTTTTATCTGGCCGGAGACTGGACCGCGACGGGCCTTCCGGCGACGATCGAGGGAGCCGTGCGCAGCGGTAATGCGTGCGCCGGATCGATTCTTGCAGGAAAGAATACGAAATGAAACGAAAATTACGGAAAGGTTTTTGACGAAATATGGAAATCAAATCGGTGCTTACTTCGGACGCGCCGAAGCCTGGGGGGCATTATTCACAGGCGATCGTGCATCAGGGGTTGGTATATGTTGCGGGTCAACTCGGCGTCGATCCCCGCAGCGCCGAACCTCGCGCCGGGACTATCGAGGAGCAGACCGAACTTGCGCTCGCAAACGTTTCAGCGATTCTTGGCGCGGCGGGCAGCGACCTCAGCCGCGTGCTCAAGATGACCGTTTACATTACGGACATAAGCCTGTGGGGAGCGGTCAATCAGGTATACGCCCGCATCCTCGGCGACCACCGGCCGGCGCGCGCCATAATCCCGGTCAGGGATCTGCATAACGGCTATCAGATCGAGATCGAAGCCGTCGCCGCGCTCAACGAATAATCCGCAACCATATGCCTGGGCTTATCGTCAATGGGGATGATTTCGGTCTTTCACAATCGGTCAACCGGGCAATCATCGAGGCGTACGCGCGGGGCGCGCTGACAAGCGCCAGCCTGATGATAAATGAACCGGCGGCGGATGAAGCGATCGGGCTGGCGCGGGATAATCCGGGGCTTGGAGTGGGCCTGCATCTTGTGCTCGTGCTCGGATGCGCTGCGCTCGGTCCCGAAGAAATTCCGCATCTGGTCGATTCCCGCGGCAGGTTTCCGGATAGCCCGTTTCGTGCGGGGCTGAAGTATTATTTCCACCCCAAGGCGCGGCGCGAGTTACGGCGGGAAATGCGCGCGCAGTTTGAAAAATTCGCAGCTTCGGGATTGCCCTTCTCCCACGTAGACGGGCACAATCATCTGCACATGCACCCGGTAGTATTCTCGGAACTTGTAGAACTGTGCAGGGAGTTCAATGTGCGAAGCGTGCGTGTGGTCGGAGGGGACGACATCAATACCCATAAACGGATATTGGGGCGCGTCACGGTGCGGGAACGGGTCATATGCGCCGTATTCGAGCGGTTGCGGCGCAGCGCGATACAAAAGCTTGCCGGGCGCGGGTTCGCCAAGCCGCCCCGCGTTTACGGTTTGTTGCAAACGGGTGATATGAATGAGCAGTACTTAAGAGCGCTGCTTGCTGAAATCGAATCGACCGACGCCGAAATCTATATGCATCCGCTTGCGCCCGATGCCGTTGATGAAGAACGAAGATTGAATCCGGGCGGTACGGAAGAACTCGCGGCGCTGCTCAATCCGCGCGTGCGCGAAGTCATTGCAGCGCGAGGGTTCCGCCTCGCTACATATCAAACATTGCAGGACGGGTGATACAATTCGGGAGGACTGGAACAAAGAAGAGAGATAACGGAACATACGAAAAAAGACGGAACATACGAAAATATTCAACTATTCCGTAATTTTCGTTTCATTTCGTTTGTTCCGTTATCTCTCTTCCTTGTCGCCTTCTCTCTCTGCTTCCATAAATTCAGGTTGGCAGGTAGGAATGATGCGATCAACTCTTGCAGCGGTTTTTTGTGCGGCGCTTCTGGCCGTATCGTTTTCGGGTTGCGGCTCCGGTCCGCCCCAGGCCTCATCTGAAGCGAAGCGATATGAAGTCAAGGGCAAGGTCGTCTCGGTCGATCGGCCGAATAAAAAGGTGACGATAGATCATCAGGATATTCCCGGTTATATGGAGGCGATGACCATGCCGTTTACGCTCATCGACGACTGGGCATTCGATGCAATAGTGCCGGGAGCCGACATACAGGCTACGCTCATAGTGGATACGGGGCGCTCGTGGCTGGAAAATCCCGTGGTGGTCAGTCCCGGGCCGGCCGGCGGCAACGAAGTCGTAGTTGAGCCGAAACCGGGCGACGAGGCGCCCGACTTCACGCTAACCAATCAGGACGGCAATAAAGTCAGCTTCCACAACTGGCGCGGACGCAAGTTGCTGCTGACCTTTATCTACACACGCTGCCCGCTGCCCGACTATTGTCCGCTGATGAGTTCGAACTTCGCCGAAATAAACCGTGCGCTTCAGCAGAACCCGGAGCTTTCGGAAAAGGTGCAGATGCTGAGCATATCGGTCGATCCTGAACACGACACGCCCAAAGTGCTCAGGGAATACGCCGTCAAATACGCAGGCGGGGCCTCCGCCCTCAAGCGATGGGAATACGCCACGGGCACGCCGGATGAGGTCAAGGCGGTGGCGCAGTTTTTCGGGTTGAGCTACTGGCCAGAAAAGGATCAGATCATTCATTCGCTGCGAACGGCGATCGTCGGCCCGGACGGGCGCGTGGTTGCCGTATATCGGGGCAATGAATGGAAACCTGCCGAGGTTCTGGCCGACTTGCAGAAATAGTAGGACGAAAGACAGCCAATTCGGGGGAAACATCGTTTATGAAAAAGATTACGGTTGGGATTTCGATTATGCTGCTGGCCGCGGTTTCGGCCGCCGCCCAGAATGTTGACGATGCACACCGGCATCACGCCGAACATATGACTTTCACCGCGCCGGGGCAGGACTGGGCCAAGGCGCGCGTAGACAAATCGCCGCGGCATCAGGAATGGGTATCGATCAAGCACGGCGACCGCACGGTGAGCGCGTTTCTGGTCTTCCCCGAGGTGAAGACCAAGGCGACTGCGGTGATTGTCATACACGAAATATTCGGCCTGAGCGACTGGGTGCGCAGCGTTGCGGACCAGTTGGCCGAAGCCGGATACATCGCAATTGCGCCCGATCTGCTTTCGGGCGCCGGGCCGAACGGGGGCGGATCGGGTTCATTTACCGACCGCAGCGCCGTCGGTCAGACGATTCGCGCGCTGCCCGCCGATCAGATCACCGCCGATCTCAATGCAGTAGCGGATTATCTGCTGAAACTCCCGGCCGGCAACGGCAAGATTACGGTGGCGGGCTTCTGCTACGGCGGAAGCCAGACCTTCCGCTTCGCCACAAACCGCGCCGACCTCAAAGCTGCATACGCCTTTTACGGCGGCGGACCGGATGATCCGGCCGCTATCGCCCGCATCAAGGCGCCGGTCTACGGCTTCTACGGCGGCAACGACGCCCGCGTCAATGAAACCATACCCAAGAGCCAGGAATTGATGAAGGCTGCGGGCAAGACCTACGAACCCGTGATATATGAAGGCGCGGGCCACGGATTTATGCGCGCGGCCGAAGATCCGGCGAATACCAACGAGGCGAACGTAAAGGCGCACAAGGAAGCGTGGGCGCGGTGGAAGGAACTGCTGAAGAAGATTTGACGCTCTCTCACCGACGGAACAAACGAAATAAAACGAAAATCACGGAAAAGTTGAGTATTTCCGTATTTTTCGTCTTATTTCGTTTGTTCCGTCATCTCGCTTTTATGTCCCGAAGACGCGTGGAGTGATTCATCCTCTGAACAGGCTCCTGACGACGAACCAGATGTTGGCCGGACGTTCGGCGAGCCTTCGCATAAAGTACGGATACCAGTATTCGCCGTACGGCACATAGGTGCGCATGCGGAACCCGGCCTTTGCGAGCCCCACCTGAAGGTCGCGGCGGATGCCGAAAAGCATCTGAAATTCGTAAGTCTCGCGCGGTATTTTTTCGGTTTCGGCGAACTCTCGCGTAGCGCGAATCATCGCCTCGTCGTGTGTGGCGATGCCGTGATAGATACCGCTCTTGAGCAGCGTCTTCATCAAGCTGATGAAATTCGCATCGACGTCGCTTTTTTTCGGAAACGCCGCGCTTTCAGGTTCGTCGTAGGCGCCCTTGCACAAACGAACGCGGCCTCCCGCCGCAAGCACCGCTTCGAGATCACGCGCGGTCCGGTAGAGGTAGGACTGAAGCACTATGCCGACGTTTTCAAACTCCTTGCGAAGTTTGAAAAAGATCCGCAGCGTGGCATCGGTCTTCGAGGAATCCTCCATATCGATGCGCACGAAATTGTTTTTCGCCTTCGCCGCTTCCACGATGCGCCGTATGTTGCCGAGGCAAAGACTCTCGTCAATGTCGAGGCCGAGTTGCGTAGGCTTGACAGATACGTTGGAATCGACGCCGGTTTCACCGATGCGGTCCAGTACGTGCAGGTATTCGCGCACATCGGCTTCGGCTTCGGCCTCGGAGGAGATGCTTTCACCGAGGTGGTCGAAGGAAGCCGTTATTCCCATGGCGTTCAGTTCGCGTATGGCTTCGAGGGCGTCGTCGATGTTTTCACCGGCGATGAAACGCCGCGTGATCTGTTTGAATCCGGGCATCCCCGAGAGAACGTTTTTTAACCGGTGCTGTCGCGACAGGTAAAGAAGTGCAGTTCTAGTTACCATAAGGTGCGTGCTTGCAGGAATCGAAAATACGGAACATACGCAATAAACTTCGACAAAACCTTTTCCATACGCCGCGTATTCTCTCCGAGGATCGGCGGCGAAATCAATCCGCGGGCATGTTATTATTTGCGGCGGAAAAGGATACGGTACTGCGTGTATGAATCTGCTGCTTTTGGCTGCACTGATGGTTTATCTGGTCGGGGCTTTTTACGCCGTGCTGCTGTTTGCGCTGCGCAGGGAGGCCGCAGACCGCCCGCTGCTGATGCTGCTCGGAGCGGGATTCGCCGCGCATACGGCGTCGATAGCGGTGGAGTGGGCGCAGGTCGGGCATTTCCCCATAGTCAACCCGAAGGAAGTCAGTTCGTTCATAGGCTGGGCTATAGTGGCCTATTTTCTCGTAATCAGATGGCGCACGAGGGTGCGCGCGCTTGCGACGTTCGTATTGCCGCTGGTGTTTCTCTTTACGCTTGTATCGCTGCTGTTGCCCGAACCCGCAATTTCTCCGGCGCTTGCGGGCGCAATCGACGCAAGCACGTTTACGCGCGTGATCTTTCCGCTGCACGTTACGCTGATACTGTTTTCGTATGCGGCATTCTTCCTGACATTCATCGGCGGCATCATGTATCTGATGCAGGAGCGCGAACTGAAGGCGAAAACCTTCGGCGCCGTGTTTTATCGCCTGCCCGCGCTCAATACGTGCGACGAGCTGGGCTATCGCTCGCAGACGATCGGGTTCGTGCTGCTGACATTGGGAATGATTACCGGGATCATCTGGAACAATCAGCGCGACGGGCGCTTCTGGCATTACGATCCGAAAGAAGTGCTGGCGCTTACGACCTGGTTCGTTTATCTGTTTATGATGCATTACAGGTTGACGGCGGGCTGGCGCGGCAAGCGCATAGCGTGGCTTTCGGTGATCGGTTTCGTAGTCGTTCTGTGCACGTGGATAGGGGCGCGCTACCTGCCCGGTTATCACGTATTCGGTTAAAGATGGAGATGAAAGCAAACAGAGATGACGGAACATACGAAATGATACGAAAATTACGGAAAAGTTGAATATTTCCGTAGTTTTCGTCTTATTTCGTTTGTTCCGTTATCTCTCTTCTTTCCCGTAAAGAGATGAGCATCATTCTGATCGGGATCAGCCACAAGACGGCGCCTATAGAGCTGCGCGAGCGGCTCGCTTTTGCCGAGGACCGTCTCGGCGCGGCGCTAGCGCAACTCGTCGACCGCGAGGCAATCGAGGAAGGGCTCATACTCTCGACGTGCAACCGCGTAGAGATACTCGCATCCGCCAGCCGTGCGCCGGAACACGGCGTAGAGCATCTGTTCGATTTCCTCGCGCATCACCACGACTGTGCGGTGGAAACGCTGCGCCGCCACGCCTACCATCACGTAGACCAGGATGCTATTCGGCACGTATTCCGCGTCACGTCGAGCCTCGATTCGATGGTCGTGGGCGAACCGCAGATTACGGGCCAGATGAAGGAAGCCTATCAGCGCGCGCAACAGGCGCAGACCGTGGGTCGGCATCTGCATCGATTGATGAATCGCGCGTTTGCAGTAGCCAAGCGCGTGCGCAACGAAACCGGGATTGGATCGAGCGCGGTATCGATCAGTTTCGTAGCGGTGGAGCTTGCGCGCAAGGTATTCGATCGGCTCGACGGGGCAAGCGTGCTGCTGCTGGGAGCGGGCGAGATGGCGGAACTCGCCGCGCGCCACCTTTCCGGTTACGGCGCATCGCGTTTGCTGATAGCCAACCGGACGCGCGAGCATGCCGAAAGTCTTGCGGCGGAATTGAACGGCGAAGCCGTGGCGTTTGCAGATTTCGAGCGCCGAATGAGCGAAGCCGACATCGTGATCTGTTCTACGGGCGCACCGAATTATCTGATCCGGCCCGAAGCCGTGCGCAGCGCGGTTGCGGCGCGGCGCAACCGCCCGATGCTGCTTATAGACATATCGGTGCCGCGCAATATCGATCCGGCCTCGGCCTCGATCGACAATGCATTTGTCTTTGATGTAGACGATCTTGAAAACGTGGTTGCAGCCAATCGCGAGGAACGCGAGCGCGAAGCATTCCGCGCCGAAGCAATCATCACAGCCGAGGCCGACAGATTTGCCGCTGCGCTCGCCGAGGGCGACCCGACGCAGGTTATAGGCGCGTTTCGGCGCGAGGTGGCGCTTATGGTTCAGGTTGAACTCGAACGCAGCCGCCGAAGGCTTGGACCGCTGTCCCCGGAACAGGAACGAGCAATCAGAACGCTGCTGAATTCCGTGGTCGACAAACTGACGATGCCGGTCATCAAACAGTTGCGTGAAAGCGAAGACGGCCACTCGCACTTTCTCGAAGCGTGGCGCGAACTTTACCCGCACCGCGATCGCGAAGAAGATAAAGAAGAATAACCAAACAACCAGCAAGACCGCCCTCTCATCCCCTACTCTCATCTCAGGAGGCTCAATGAATCACAACGATCGCCGCAGCCGCACGCTTTCCGTCGCGGTTCTGCTTTGCTGTTTTGCGCTGACGATCGGCGCCGTCCCGGGATTTTTTTCGCAATCGAGCGCACGATCCGCGCCGCAGGAACCCGCAAGAAGCGAGGGCGTACGCGTCGAAGCCGCCGGTATCAGCGCGTCTGCCCTGCGACAGATTCAATCCCTCGCGGCCGAAAAGCAGGCGCGCACTCCCGCGCAGCGCAAAATAAGCTCTCAGCTTCTTTACGCTGCACGAATGCACGGCGGACGAAGGGTGAGTTCAGAGGTCAATACGCTCGAAGTAGCAGCCGAGATAAGCGACGACGGAATGACTACGGTCGACCTCACTGGCCGAATTACCGGGATGCTCGTCGAGCGCATAGAGGAACTCGGCGGGACGGTGCTGAACGCCTTTCCGCGCCTCAACAGCCTGCGTGCGCGGATTCCGATAGAAATAATCGAAACGATCGCCGAATTGCCCGAAGTCGGATTCATTTATCCCAAACAGGTTGCATTCACCTCGAGCGGCAGATCCAACTCCGATTATAAGCATCGCACAACAGCCTATACGGGAACCGGGGCGCGACCGGCGTTTGAGGAACGCGCCGAGCGCGTGCGCAGGCATCTTTCTTCCGTAATTCCGCGTGCTTCGGCCTCATCGTCCGCAACGACACAGGAAAGAATTGCAGTCTCCACGCTCAGCACTGCCTCATCGTCCGCAACGATGCAGGATGGGATTGCGGTTGAAGGCGACGTAGCGCATCGCGCCGACCTTGCACGCAATACGTTCGGCATCAACGGCGCGGGTGTAAAAATCGGCGTGCTGTCGGACGGCGTGACGAATCTGAGGGTCAGTCAGGCGCGAGGAGCGCTTCCCTCCGTTACGGTTCTGAACGGACAGGCCGGCGAGGGCGACGAAGGCACTGCAATGCTCGAAATCATCCACGCAGTAGCGCCGGGTGCACAACTGTTTTTTGCTACCGCATTCGAAAGCGCCGCAGGATTCGCCACGAATATTCGCGCTCTTCGCATCGCGGGCTGCGACATCATCGTCGACGATGTATTTTACATCACCGAATCAGCGTTTCAGGACGGGCAATCGGGCACGATCGTTTCGCCCACGGGCGGCGGACTTATCGCGCAGGCGGTCAACGATGTAACGGCAAGCGGCGCGATGTTTTTCTCTTCGGCGGGAAATTCGGGGAACCTGGCAAGGGGAACTTCCGGCGCTTGGGAAGGGGATTTCAGGGACGGCGGCGGCGCATTTTCACCGCTCCCGATTGATGCCGGAAGGATTCACGACTTCGGCGGCAATCGCCTGAGCAATCAGATAACCGTGAGCACGCCGTTTCCCGTCATCCTGCAATGGAGCGATCCGCTCGGAGCTTCAAACAACGATTACGATCTGTACGTGCTCAACAGCGGGGAAACGCAACTGCTCGCCGCTTCGGTAGACGTGCAGAACGGAACGCAGGATCCGTTCGAATTCGTGCTGCCGCAACTGGCGGGGCGCCGCATAGTCATCGCGCGTTATTCGGGCGAAAACAGATTCCTGCATCTGAACACCAATCGCGGGCGGCTCGCCATTCCCACCGACGGCCAGTTGCACGGACACGCGGCCGGAGCCGCAGCTTTTGCAGTAGCCGCAACGCCCGCATTCCTGCCCTTCGGCCCGCCGCCCAACCCGTCGGGGCCGTTTCCGGGGGCGTTTTCGATGTCGAACCGCGTCCAGTTATTTACCTCGGACGGGCCGCGCCGCCTGTTTTTCAGAGGCGACGGATCGCTTTTTACGCCGGGTAATGCGCTCGCATCGGGCGGTCTGCTCAGGCAAAAGCCCGATATAACGGCGGCGGACGGAGTATCGGTCAGCGGAGTGGGATTTTTCCCGAGTCCTTTTTACGGCACATCAGCCGCAGCGCCGCACGCCGCCGCGATCGCTGCGCTGTTGAAATCCGCCAATCCGGCATTCACTCCCGCACAGTTGCGCCAGGCAATGTTATCTACGGCAATCGATATAGAAGCGCCGGGCGCGGACGTGCTTTCCGGAGCCGGAATAGTCATGCCGGTTAACACGGCTCAATCTCTCGGAATCGAACCGATGGCCTCGCTCAACCTCGGCGTCGTCGCCGTGGCTGAAATCGGCGGCAACGGCAACGGTATAGTCGAGGCGGGGGAAAGCGCGAGGCTTTCAGTCGAAATCAGAAACACCGGTTCGGTCGATGCATCGAATGTCCGAGCCGTGCTCACAAGCCTTTCTCCGGAAGTATTCGCCGCGCCGACCGAGGTTGTTTACGGCGATATCGCTGCGGGAAGTTCGGCGACGATCGGAGTTTTCGAGTTTACGTTGAGCACCGTAAGCGCGTGCGACCTGCGCGCGGCTCTGTCGCTGCAACTCAACTACACGGGAGGACCGAGCCCGAAAGCTCTCAATTTCCAGGTGCAGACCGGGCCGCCGCCAATAGATATTACATCCACGCTCGACGCCGTTGCTCCGCCGCCCGGTTTGAACTACACGACGACAACCGGAATGCAGGCGGGACGAATGGTGAGAACGATCATTGCGAGCGCGTGCGGCGCGCCGACGCCGTTTCCGGGCATCTTCTCGACGCTCGCGCGGCGCTTTGACGCTTATACTTTTTCGTCGTGCCCCACAAGCGCCCCAACGTGTGTAACGGTAACGCTGCGTTCGCCGTGCACGGGCAATCGCGGCGTATTCGCTTCGGTTTATCTCGATTCGTATGATCCGAACAACATAGAGATGAACTATCTCGGGGACATAGGCGACAGCCCCTTTCCCGACGAGGTGCTTGCATTCAGCTTTCAGTTGCCGCGCGGGCGCAAGTTTGTAGTCGTTGTGCATGAGATAAATCCCGGGGGAAGCACCGGCTGCGAATACACGATCAACGTATCTGGACTGTGCCGTTCGTGCGAGGCGGCGAATCTGATATGCGTTCAGGACGACCGCACGCAGGATTCCCTGCTGTTCAATTTCCTTACGGGGGATTATCTCTTCACGCGGTGCGCCGACGGACTCACCTTCACCGGGCGAGGGCGCGTTGGACGGGCGATGGGACAGGTGACGCTGAGCGATGGAGCGCGTGCATCGGCGGCGGTGGAAAACAAGGTCTTCGGCCCGAGCAGTACGGGCGCGGCGCGCATTCGCCCCGGCGGACTCGGAGCCCCGATCGCGATCGACGACCGCAACATTTTCAACAACTCGTGCACCTGTCCCTGAACAGATCACGGAACAAACGAAATAAAACGGAAACTACGGAAAAGCTGAATATTTCCGTAGTTTCCGTCTTATTTCGTTTGTTCCGTCATCTCTCTCAAGGCTTGGCGTCCATCCAGTTTTTTCCGGCGCCGATTTCGACCACAAGCGGCACGGCAAGTTGCGCGGCGCTCTCCATTGCAGTCCTTATCACTTCGCTTGCCTGCGCGAGTTCCGCTTCGGGAACCTCAAAAATGAGTTCATCGTGCACCTGCAGGATCATGCGCGCCGAAAGTCCCGCTCTGCCGAGCGCGGCATCGGCCTTCAGCATCGCGATCTTCACTATGTCGCTTGCCGAACCCTGCATAGGCATATTGATCGCTTCGCGCTCGGCCCGCGCACGCAGGTTTCCGTTCTTGTGCTCCAGATCCGGAAGCCTTCTCAAGCGCCCGAAAATCGACCTCACAATGCAGCCCGAGTCGCGCGCACGGTCGGGCAGTTCTTCCATATATTTCCGCACACCGGCGTAGGTGCGGTAGTAATCCTCGATAACTTTTCTTGCCTCGCCGCGCGGAATGTTGATGCGCTGAGCGAGGCCGAAAGCTCCGATTGCGTAGGCAATGCCGAAGTTGACGATCTTCGCTACGCGCCGCTTCTCCTTCAATTCCTCTTCGGTCTGCGCGCCGAAAACGCTGCGCGCCGTGCGCGCGTGAATGTCTTCGCCCTTGCGAAACGCGTCGAGCATCTCTGCGTCCTGGGTAATGTGCGCAAGCAGTCGCAGTTCTATCTGCGAATAATCCGCCGATAGCAGCACGTATCCGTCGGCCGGAATGAACGCGCGGCGTATGCGGCGGCCCATTGGGGTGCGTATCGGTATGTTCTGCAGGTTTGGTTCGGTTGAAGAAAGGCGCCCCGTAGCCGTAGCCGCCTGATTGAGCGTCGTGTGTATGCGTCCGTCGCGCGGATCTACGAGTTTCGGAAACGCATCGACGTAGGTGCCCTTGAGTTTCATCAACTCGCGGAACTCGATTACGAGGCGCGGCAATTCGTATTTCAGCGCGAGTTCATCGAGTATGTCGCGGCTGGTCGAGATCTTTCCGGTCGATGTGCGGCGCGACACGTCGAAATTCAGACGCTCGAAAACCTCTCCGAGCTGCGAGGGCGAATTGATGTTGAACTCCTCGCCCGCGAGTTCATAAATCCGCACCGTGAGCGATTCTAGTTCCCGCTCCATCTCGCCTGAGAGTTCGGCAAGCACATTGGTATCGACGCGAAACCCGGCGCGCTCCATGCGGTAAAGCAGCGGAGCGAGCGGCAGTTCTATTTCGCGGTAGACTTTTGTAAGCCCTTCGGCTTCGAGGCGAGATGCAAGAACATCGGCCAATCTGTTCGTCAGATCGGCTGCGAGCAGTGCGCGAGCGGGCGCCGATTCCGGCTCGACCACGGATTGCTGCAGATACTCGCGCGCAAGATCTCCGGTTTCGTAGCGGTTGCGTTCGGGATCGAGCAGATAAGCGGCAAGCAGCGTATCGTCCGCAACATTGTTCAATGCGATACGCAATCTTTCGGCAGTGGGAATCGCACGTTTGAGATCGTGGACCGAGGATTCGAGCAAACCGTTGTCGAAGAGTTCCCCGAGCATATGCACCGCCGAATCCCGGTCCCCGCACGCTGCAAGGTCTACGAAATCGGCGCGACGCGGCGCACCCGAAAGCGCTACGCCGGATACGGATTCCTCATCAGGCGGATCGTCTGACGAATCGGCGACTGAATTGGCGGCATCGGCGAAAGCGAATGCAAAGCGGTCGCGGGCGAGCAGCGAATCTGCGAGTTTTTTTATATCTTCGAGAGAAGCGACGATATGGTATTCGCCCTCTGTCGCCTCCGAAGGCCGTGCGTTTGAATCCGACGGAGCGCCGGATGCGAATTCGCGAGTGAGTTGCGAGAATTCGAGTTCGGAGAAGAGTTCGTAGGCGAGGCGCGCGTCGGGTTGTTCGTATTTCAGTGCGTCGAGATCGAGAGAAACCGGAACGTTCAAATCTATGCGGGCGAGTTCGCGCGAGGTGCGAATGATTTCGGCGTTGTCGCGCAGGGATTCGCGATAGGTTTTCTTCTTTACCGATTCCCAGCCGGCGAGCGCACCCTCGATTGCGTCGAATTGTTCGAGCAACTGCACGGCGCCCTTTTCGCCGATGCCCGGAGCGCCGGGAATCATGTCGGTGGGATCGCCCATCAATCCGAGCAGATCCACTACCTGATCGGCGCGCACGCCGAGACGCGCGCGCACGCCAGCCTCGTCGATCCATATTTCGCCGGCGCGGTCTATTTTCAGAATGATTACATCGGGATCGCGCACGAGCTGGCACAGGTCCTTGTCGCTCGAAACTATGACGGTCTGAACGCCCTCCGAAGACGCCTGACGCGCAAGCGTGCCGAGTATGTCGTCGGCTTCATAACGCGGAAGGCGAAGTACGGGCACGCGCAGCGCCTCGCATACGCGCTCGATGTAGGGCAGTTGCGCTACGAGGTCTTCGGGCATGTCGGGGCGGTTGGATTTGTATTTTTCGTAAGCCTCGTGGCGAAAGGTTTTTTCTTTGGAGTCGAGCACTACGCCGAGGTAATCGGGATTATGCGCCGAGATGAGTTTGCGCAGCATCATCGCGAAACCAAAGACGGCGTTTGTGGCCATTCCTTTGGAGTTCGAGAGGCCGCGAATCGCGTAATAAGCGCGATATATGTTCGACATTCCATCGACGAGAAATAATCTTTTCCGGTCAGGCATAGCGCACGGATTATCCTTCCGCAGGCAACAGGGGGTCAAGAAAGTCAGGACTGCAACCCGATTGCGGAACGACGCTGAAATCACGCACTGGAAATCCACGTTCGTCTGGTTCTCGTATATTGTTTAGGTGTATTGGGTGTTCCTGCATTCTGGTGTAGACTGGCGCTCCAACCGTTCGGAATGGAGGAATAATCTTATGGCAGTTGCATATATTATCGACGCCGTACGCTCGCCGCGCGGGCGGGGCAAGATGGGCAAGGGTGCATTGTCGGTCGTTCATCCGCAGGAGTTGCTTGCGCAGACGCTCAACGAACTCGCAGCGCGCACCGCGATCGACAAAAGCGAGGTTGACGACGTAGTGGCCGGGTGCGTATCGCAGGCGGGCGAGCAGGGCGGAGACATAGCTCGCAGCGCCGTGCTGACGGCGGGCTGGCCCATAGAGGTCACGGGAGTATCGCTCAATCGTTACTGCGGCTCGGGGCTTCAGGCTGTGAACTTTACGGCTATGGGTGTGATGTCCGGGATGCAGAAACTCGTCGTCGGGGGAGGCGTAGAGAGCATGTCGCGCGTTCCGATGGGATCGGACGGCTCGGGCCTTGACGGCAACAATCCGCACCTGCGGCGCAGACATTTTCAGGTGCCGCAGGGCATCAGCGCCGATCTGATAGCCACGCTCGAAGGTTTCAGCCGCGAGGAAATCGACCGCTTCGCGCTGCGGTCGCAGCAACTCGCTGCACAGGCGATAAAGGAAGGGCGCTTCAACCGCAGCCTGTTTCCCGTAATCAACCCGGATACGAACGAAGTCGTACTCGAAGCCGACGAATATCCGCGCCCCTCGACTACGCTGGAGGCGCTCGCCGCACTCGAACCCGCGTTCGTCGCGCTCGGAGCAACGCCCGTAGGGTCGAACGGAGAGACCGTCGACGAGTTGGTGCTCCGGAAATATCCGCAGGCGGGCGAAGTTCGGCACGTGCATACGGCGGGCAATTCGAGCGGCATCGTGGACGGAGCGGCCGCCGTTTTGATTGCCTCCGAAGAATACGTCAGGGCGCACGGGTTGAAGGCGCGGGCGAAAGTCACGGCGATGGCTACGGCCGGGGCCGAACCGATGATTATGCTGACTGCGCCGACGCCCGCATCGCAGAAGGCGCTCGCGCAGCGGCGAATGACGGCAAGCGACATCGATCTGTGGGAGATCAACGAAGCGTTTGCCACCGTGCCGATGCAGACGATGCGGAATCTCGGCGTAGATCCCGACCGCGTCAACGTCAACGGGGGCGCGATTGCGCTCGGACATCCACTGGGGGCTACGGGCGCTGTACTGCTCGGAACGGCTCTGGATGAACTCGAACGCCGCGGACTCGCAACGGCATTGATTACTCTGTGCATAGGCGGCGGTCAGGGTATCGCCACGATCATAGAACGCATTTAACAAAGACTACGGGGGCAACGGACTGAACGGAAGCAACCAGAGAAATCGAACTTTTCCGTTTATTCCGTTCATTCCGGATGTTCCGGATGTTCCGGATGTTCCGTAGTCTCTCTTCGATATACGACTTCAGGCCAGCAATACCCGGTTTAGAAAGAAAGAGAGATAACGGAACAAACGAAATGATACGAAAATTACCGAAAAGTCGAATATTTCCGTTTGTTCCGTCTTATTTCGTTTGTTCCGTTATCTCTCTTTCTTTCTAAACCGGGTATTGCTGACTTCAGACAAGGTTGCCCATGCTAAATCTCACCCCGCTTCGCATACTCTCACTCGGCCTGTTTATCGTCGCCGCACTGCTCGCCTCCGGCGTCGTAGTCGCGCGGCAGGGGCAGACCCCGCAGGTCGTCACGGTTTCGGCAGCCGACTTCCAGGCGCGGATTGCGCCCGATTCGATCGTAGCAACTTTCGGCGCGGGGCTTTCCACAACAACACTCGCCGCAGAATCGCTGCCGCTGCCCACTGAACTCGGCGGCACTACCGTAACGGTCAGAGATTCGCAGGGGCGCGATTTTGCGGCGCCGCTGCTGTTTGTATCGCCCGCGCAGATCAACCATCTGATTCCGGGCGATGCGGCGCCGGGTGCGGCGCAAATAACGGTGCGTTCGGGGAATGGTTCGGTCGTTTCGGGTGCGATCCAGATCGTATTGGTTGCTCCGGCTATTTTCACTGCAAATCAGGATGGGCGCGGAGCGCCCGCGGCTATGGTGCTGCGCGTTGGGGCCGACGGCCGCCAGACCAACGAATCGCCCTCGATAATCGTCAACGGCAGGTTCATTCCGCGTCCGGTCGATCTGGGACCCGAGGACGAGAGGGTTTTTCTTGTTCTCTTTCTCACCGGGCTGCGCAACGCTCCGAATACGGACGGAAACAACGAAAACGGATCGGCGGAAAATGTAAGGGTGCTGATCGGGGGCGTATTGCAGGCGCCGCTGTTTGCGGGAGCGCAGGGGAGTTTTGCCGGGCTGGATCAGGTGAACGTAGAGATTCCGAGAACGCTGCTGGATCCTTCGCTGCCCGGCAGCCGGCAGATAAACGTTTCGTTAAAGGCGCCCGGGTTTACGGATTCCAACGAAGTAGAAATTGCGCTGGCTCCCGTTGCGGGTTCGGCCCTGGCGATAACCGGATTCGATGCGCCGCCGCAGGTGCTGGCGCATTCAGAAATTCAGCTCAACGGCGCCGGGATTTCCCCCGTGGTTTCCCGCAACAAGATAAGTTTCGGCGAAGGCGCGGGCGATGCGCGCCCCGGAGAAATCCGTGCGGCTTCCGCAACGCAGTTATCGGCTTTGGTTCCCTTCGGCGCGGTTTCGGGACTTATTTCAGTCAATTCTGACGGCAGGAGCTGGACCAGCGAATCGCCGCTCGCGGTAAGAACATCCGTCAGCGCGCTTGTGCTCGACACCGACGGTCAGCCGTTTTCGCCGCTTTTCGGAGGGCGCGTATGTTTTCCGAACTGCTCGGCCGGCAGTTCGATCACCCAGATTCAGAGGGGCGGGTGGTTCGTTTTGCCGGATCCGCCTCCGGGCAATCGCCGCATATTCGTCATCGAGGCGCCGACCCAACCCGGGGCGCTTGCCTTCAACAGGACGACGATTTCATCGCCGATAGTCGCCGACCGGGACAATCCATTGCCGCAGCAGGTTTATCTGCAAGCCATCTACGGTCCCAGCGCAGCGATTGGAAGTTCAAGCGGTTTCAAACAGGCGCGCGAGGTGCGACAAACCCAGGTTCCGAAGGTCAGTCTCTCGATCGAAGGGTTTAATTTCACGCTGCCCGTAGATGCGGATGCGACATTTCCCGACGGAACGAAGTCGGGAGTGCTGACGCTGACTCCGGTGAAAAACAGCCTGACTCCCGTACCGATGCCTCCGGCGATTTTCAGCTCCGCCGTAGTCCAGATTTCGCCCTTCGGCGTCGCGCTCCAGCCCGGAGGCGCTTTAACCTTCCCGAATCGGGACGGACTCGGACCCAATCCCGCTCCGACGCTTTTCAAATACGATATCAACAACGCAAGTTTCATAGACACCGGAATCAGGGCGGAACTGAGCGAGGACGGCAGATACTTCACCACACCCGATGGAGCGATCACCGAGACGAGCATTTATTTTGTAGCGGTAAAGCAGAAAACCACTACGATCGCGGGACGCGTACTTGAAAGCGACGACTCAACGCCGGTCAAGGGCGTCGTAGTCTCGGCGCGGGGTCGTTTCGCCACAACCGACGGCAATGGAGGGTACAGTCTGGCGCAGGTTCCGACCGGTGAAATTGATGAGTCCGAAGCGGCCCCGGCGCTGCACGGCGTTCATCAACGGGGGGCTGCCCTTTCGTCAAACGCACCCATCATTCTGCTGGCGAATTATTTGCGACCGAGCGGGCGAGCCGATACGACGATGCGCAACATTTCAAACCCCGTAACCGGGGGCATTACGGACGTGTCGCCGCTGCTGCTGCCGCCGCTTGATTCCAACCGCCCGCCGTCCATAAACGTTGCAGGATACCTGACGATTTACGCAACCGAAACCCGGCAACTGCCCGTGCTCGTCACCGAACTTGACGACGGCCAGATGGTTGGCGATGTAACGGTCGGCGGCGCGGACTTCGCTGCGCTCGAAGATGAAGGCGGCGGAGTATATTCGCTGCGGCTCTCACCTCAAACAAGCGATGTAGGTCAGCGTTTGCTTACCATAACCGCGACGGATTCAGAGGGCGGATCGACGAGCATCGATGTTACGGTCATCGTATTTCCGTTGCCTGCCGCCGCAGGGCAGACGAAAACGACGACTCCCGATACTCCGGTTGCAATCGCGCTTCAGGGCATCGATGCGGATAACCTGCCGCTCACCTTTGCAATCGTTTCGCCGCCCGCCAACGGAACGCTTTCCGGCGCTCCTCCGGAAGTGATTTACACGCCCGGGGCGGGGTTTCTCGGAACCGACAGCTTCACCTTCAAGGCGAGCAACGGAATAGTCGAGGGGCCGCCGGCGGCGGTCACGATCAATGTCATCGATGCTGCGCCGGTGATTCAGGCGCTGTCGCCGGCATCGGTCGTCACAATCGACGGGGCTTTTGAATTGAAGGTGTTCGGAGAGGGATTTGCTCCGGGAGCCATGGTCAGATTCAACGGCGCTGCGCGGCAGACTACTTTTATTTCTGAAAACGAGGTGCGAGCGCAGATCACGGAAGAAGACGTTGCCAAGGCCGGCGCGGCGCCGGTCACGGTATTCAATCCCGCGCAGGTCGGGGGCGAATCAAACCTGCTGATTTTCACCATTCTCAATCCCGAACCAATCATCGAAAGCCTGATGCCCGACGCCGCGATATCCGAACACGACGGGTTTTTCCTGACCGTCAAGGGAATTCGTTTTACGGCCGGCTCTATCGTCTTCTGGAACGGCGCTCCGCGCTTTACGGAGTTTCTGGACAGCTCTACCCTGCTGGTTACGATCCCGACAAGCGATATCGCCGCCGCAGGCATCGTTCAGGTCACGGCAAACAATCCCGAACCCGGCGGCGGGGTATCGAATGCAAAGAACTTCACCATCAACAATCCGCTTCCGGTGCTTGCCTCGATCGATCCGACAACGGCCAATGCAGGCGACCCGGCGTTGGTCCTGACCGTTACCGGAATGGATTTCAGGCCGCCGTCCGTTGTACGCATCAACGGCAGCGACCGGCCAACAATCTATATAAGCTCCACAATGCTGACGGCGCAGATTGCAGCCGGCGATTTAATCGACGGGGGCGGCTACAGCATAACCGTATTCACGCCGGGCCCCGGGGGAGGCATATCCGAGCCGCAAACGCTGACGGTTTACAATCTGGATCCGCTCATCTCGTATGTCAGCAGGGCGTCAACTGAAATACCGCACTACGAGCCGCTGTTTACAGAAATAACCTATCAGGTAATCGGGTCACATTTTGTACCCTCATCGAAGGTCAAATGGGACGGCAACGAACGGCCGACAACCTATATAAGTTCGACCCAGCTTTTGTTTCAGGCGCCCGTAATCCCTATAGGAGATGCCAACCGGGCGCATCCTGTAAAAGTAATCAACCCCGAGCCGGGAGGCGGAGAATCCAACGCAGGAGTGGCGTTGGGACTTGATACCCTGAATCCGGAGATCCTGAGCGCCAACCCGGCATCCGCCGTAGCCGGCGGCCCCGACTTTACACTGGCGATCGAGGGCAACAACTTTACGCCCGGATCGGTACTGAACTGGAACGGCAATCCGCGCCCCACTACCGTTACGGATACGAAACATCTGACGGCGGTGATTCCGGCATCGGACATCAGCGCATCGACTACCGCCGTATTGACGGTAACAAATCCTGCGCCTGTCCACCGAACTTCGAATCTTGTGAACTTCGCCGTCATTCCGCAACCGACGCCGCCCGGCGATGCGTTCCACGGCATTGAACTCGCGGCGCCTGCGGTAGTCATACTGCCGGGCGGCGATGCACTGCTTTTGGGCGGATTAACGGCAAATACGCGGGAACCTTCGGCGGATGTGGACTTCTACAACCCCGCAACCGGACAAAGGGACTTCGCACCGCCGATGACCCGCGCTCGGGCCGGACATACGGCAACGCTGCTTGCATCCGGAGAAATCCTTGTCGTGGGCGGCATAGGAGTTGTCCCGGAAACGGATTCCAGTGCTGAAATTTATGATCCTGCGACCGGCGCCTGGCGAAGCGCAGCCGCGCCGCGGTTTGCGCACGTTGCACACACCTCGATTCCGCTTCGGGACGGAAGGATACTCGTCATCGGCGGAATGGATGAAAAGGGTGAAATCGGCAGCCGTGCTGAAATATATGACCCGGTCGCCGATCAATGGATGCCGGCAAGTGCGATGCTTGCCGGGCGCGCCGCAGCGACGGCGGTTCTGCTCGATGATGGACGTGTGCTTGTGGCCGGCGGTATCGGCGATGACGGATCGCTTGCCGTTTCCGAAATCTATGATCCGCAAACCGGCGTCTGGACCTCAACCGGCGAATTGCATCTTGCGCGCCTCGGACACACTATGACGCGCCTTTCGGATGGCCGTGTATTGATCGCAGGAGGAACGGGCGAAGCCGCCGCGACGACATCCGAGGTATATGACCCATTGAGAGGAGACTGGGAATTTGCCGGGAATCCCGGAATCGGGCGCATGGCGCACAGCGCGATGCTGCTCCGGGACGGACGCGTAATGATTACGGGCGGCAGGGACACGGCCGGACGCCTGCTGCGCGAGTGCGAAATTTATGACCCCCAAACCCGCTTGTGGGTCGAGGCCGCACGACTATCGGAGCCTCGCGCCGGACATACTTCAATCCTGTCAGGCGACGGACGCCCCATCGCAATTGGAGGTCGAGGACTGCATTGACGCCCTTCACCAAAAGAGAGATAACGGAACAAACGAAATTAGACGGAACAAACGGAAATATTCAACTTTTCCGTAATTTTCGTTTCATTTCGTTTGTTCCGTTATCTCTCTTTTCTCCCAAACCGAGAATTGCCGCTGGCTGATATTCATTGGCCCCTTCGGAGAGTAATCAAGGAACTTAATTTCCAGTGTACCAAAGGGTCTAAAGGGTCCCAACGAGGGTAATTTCAATGCCTATTCCAATTCAGATACGGGGAAGCGCACACCAATCGATGCGGCGCCAGACCTGGAAGAAGTATTTCTATGCTGGAATTATCCTCCCATTAATCTCAGCCATTGCGTCGACAACGCCGGGTATTTCGGCTCGCGCTGTTCAATCCTCACAGGTTGTAACGGTTTCGGCAGCCGACTTCCAGGCGCGGATTGCGCCTGATTCGATCGTAGCAACTTTCGGCGCGGGGCTTTCCACAACAACGCTCGCCGCAGAATCGCTGCCGCTTCCGACCGAACTCGGCGGCACTACGGTAACGGTCAGAGATTCACAGGGGCGCGATTTTGCGGCGCCGCTGCTGTTTGTATCGCCCGCGCAGATCAACCACATCATTCCCGCCGATGCCGTTCCCGGCGCGGCGCAGATAACGGTGCGTTCGGGGAATGGTTCGGTCGTTTCGGGTGCGATCCAGATTGCATCGGTCGCTCCAGCCATATTCACTGCAAATCAGGACGGGCGCGGAGCGCCTGCTGCGACCGCATTGCGCCTGGCCGCCGATGGTGAACAGACATCCGAACCGGTTGAGACCTTTGCCGACGGCAGATTCATCCCGCGCCCGATCAACCTCGGGCCGGATGACGAACGCGTATTTCTTATTCTCTTCCTGTCGGGATTGCGCCGCACCCCGAATACCGACGGCAACAACGACAACGGATCGGCGGAAAATGTAAGTGTGCTGATCGGGGGCGTATTGCAGGCGCCGCTGTTTGCGGGAGCGCAGGGGAGTTTTGCCGGGCTGGATCAGGTAAACGTAGAGATTCCGCGCCAGTTGCTGGATGCAACGTTGCCGGGCAGCAAACAGATCAACATATCGGTCCAGGTTTCGGGCTTTTCCGGATCGAACGAGGTGGAAATCGCGCTGGCTCCGCCCACAGCGCCCCCGCTCGAAGTCACCGGCTTCAATGCGCCCGCGCAACTGCTCGCCAACTCCGGCATACAGATCCTCGGCAGCGGACTCGATCCGGAAGCGGCAAACAACCGCGTAAGCTTCGGCGAGGGCACCGGGGATGTCCGCCCCGGCGAAGTGCGCACGGCGAGTTCATCCGACCTCTCGGTGATCGTCCCGTTCGGCGCCGTAAGCGGCAGGATCGCGCTCAACTCCGACGGGCGCAGGTGGACAAGCGATCAGGAACTGCAGGTGAGAACCTCCTTCAGCGCCCAGATCAAGGATACCGAGGGGCAACCTCTGTCGTCCGTGCTCGGCGCGCGCGTATGCGCACCCGACTGCACGGGAAACAATCCTTCAACGAATATTCAGACCGGCGGGTGGTTTGTGCTGCCCGACCCGCTGCCCGGTGCGCGGCGCGTATTTTCCATCGAACCTCCCCAAACCGCGGGCGCGCTGCCGTTCAACCGCATTACGGTCGCATCGCAGGTCATCGCCGGCCGCGACAACCACCTGCCGCAGGAAATCTACATTCAGACCATTTACGGACCGAGCGGAACCATCGGAAGCAGCTTCGCCGGAAACAGCCCGCCCGGTAATACGGCGGCGGCCGGTGCATCCACCTCAACCGTAAAGCAGACGGCGCAGGGAAACGCGTTTAGTCTGGCGATCGAGGGATTCCGCTTTACGCTGCCCGCAGGCGCCACGGCGATGTTTCCAAACGGCGCGACAAACGGCCAGGTCACGTTGACGCCGGTAAAAAACAGCCTGACTCCGGTGCCGATGCCGCCGAATGTTTTCAGCTCCGCCGTAGTCCAGATTTCGCCCTTCGGCGTCAAACTTGCACCCGGTGGAAAGCTGTTCTTTCCCAACCGCGACGGATTCGGCACGCAGGTCATTCCGACGCTCTATAAATACGATCTGGAATCCGCCGCATTCATCGACACCGGAATAAGGGTGACGATAGGCGATCAGGGCGTACTCGAAACGCCCGACGGCGCAATCACAGAAACGAGCATATATTTCCTGGCCGTGCGCCGCGAATCTACGACGATCGTGGGCCGCGTATTTGACGGCGACGGGCGCACGCCGGTGCGTGGAGCTGTGGTTTCCACGCGCGGACAACAGGCCGTTACCGACGGCAACGGCGGATACATACTCTCTTCGGTGCCCGTAGGCGATAGCGCAGATATTGGACCATTCGGCGGAGCCAACGCCGGAGCCAACGCCGGAGCGCGCCCCGCAGCGCCCGCCCAGGATCAGGTGATCGTTACATCGAGTTATCTGCGGCCGAGCGGCAAGACCGATATAAGAAGCGTAACGGTCGACAATATCGACATCGGAGGCGTAACGCAGGCGCCCGCAATAGTGCTGCCGCCGGCTGCGAGCAACCGCCCGCCCGTAATATATGCGCCCGGACACCTGACGCTTTATTCCGACGAGATGCTGGAGGCAACCGTCACGGTAGACGATCCCGACCCCAACCAGACCATAGCATCTGCAACCGTGACCGGAGCCTCATTCGCATCGCTTGCAGCAGCGGGATCGGGATCATACACGCTGAGACTCGCTCCCACGCCGGCCGATACAGGAACACATACGCTGACGATCACGGCCGCCGACAGCGCGGGCGCAAGCGCGTCGTTTCAGGCTACGATCATCGTCTTCCCCCCGCCTGCGGCCAATGCGCTCGCCGTTTCTACAAACGAGGATACGCCTCTTGCGATAGTCCTGCCCGGCAGCGGCGGAAACGGCTCGCCGCTGGTCTTTACCATCGTTGAAGCACCGATGCACGGAGTGCTTGCGGGCGCGCCGCCCAATCTGGTTTACACACCGAATCAGGATTACATCGGCGCCGACGGCTTCCGCTTCCAGACAAGCGACGGAACGAGGACGAGCGCGCCTGCGACCGTGACGATTACGATAAATGACGTAAACGACCCGCCTCAACTTACCGTTACGTGTTCGGTGCAGGGCAACATTACGACCGGCACGCCGATTACCTGTCAGGTTTCGGCGTCCGATCCGGACGTGGGGCAGTTTCTGCTAATTTCAGCCGATAATCTGCCGGCGGGGGCCACGTTTGATCCGGATACGGGGCTGTTCGCCTGGACGCCGGGGCCGGACCAGGCAGGCAGCCACTCGGTCACCTTCAAGGTCATAGACAGCGGAACGCCGCCGCTCACGGATCTGAAGACCGTAGGGTTTTTCGTATTCAATGCGCAACCGGTCATCACGTCGCTGCAGCCCGCGATGGCGACGATTTTACAGGAACCGATGATCCTGACTGTTACTGGGCAGGGCTTCGTGCTGGGTTCCGAAGTGCGGTGGAACGGCTCGCCGCGTGATACGAGTTTCCTCGGCACGACGCAACTCCATGCGCTCATACAGCCCGACGATCTGACGACGATCGGCACAGTGGTCGTGACGGTATTCAACCCGGGGCCCGGCGGCGGATTGTCGGCTGCGGTCAACTATTCGATAGTAAATCCCGTGCCCACGATCGCAGGGTTTCTCAGCGTTACTCCGCCTTTTAATTTCATGTTTTTTGAATCGGGGATGCTGCTGGTCGGGACGGGATTTGTGCCCGGTTCAGTGGCGCGATGGGACGGAGTAGACCGCCCGACGAGTTACGTCAGTCCGACGCAACTGGGAATATCGATACCGATGGTACCGGTAGCCGAGGCGCTCAATACGCATTCGATAACCGTATTTAATCCCGGCCCCGGGGGAGGCGAATCGAACGCGCTCACCGGGTTTTCGGTTTCGAACAATCCGGGGACCATCTTTTTCACTGATCCGGAATCGGTCGATGCCGGAAGCGGGGAGTTCCAGCTTACGATATTTGGAGGAGGGTTCGTCCCAGGTGCGACGGCGAACTGGAACGGCAGTCCGAGGCCGACCGGCCCGGTTTCGCTCGCATTCGGCGGAGCAGGCACACAGTTGACGGTAACGATTTCAGCCGAGGACGTGGCTGAGGGTGGATTTGGGATGCTGACAGTTACCAATCCGCCGCCGTTTGACAATACCTCCGCCCCGTTCGCATTCCCGATCAATCTGCCGCAGCCCGTACTGACGACCGCCGAGCCCCCATCTGTGCCGGAATTCCAGTATCTCTTCACCGAAGAGGAAATCAGCCTCGGAGGCGCAGGCTTCACTCCTCAATCCGTGGTGCGATGGGACGGCGACGACCGGCCCACGACATACATAAGCTCGGCCCAACTCACATTTACAGCACCCATAATTCCCGTATCGGAAGCCCTGAGTTTTCACGATATCAGGGTATTCAATCCGCTGCCGGGAGGGGGGCTGTCGGATCCGCTGTTTTTCCTCCCGCTCAGCAACACGCCGCCGTCGATCTCTATGGTAACGCCCGGTTCCGCCACTGCGGGAGGGCCGGGTTTCGAACTCACGGTTACCGGCTCGTACTTCGCACCCGGAGCAGTACTGAACTGGAACGGCAGTCCGCGGCCGACCACGGTTTCAAGCTCTACCGAACTCACGGCTACTATTTCGGCTGCGGATATCATGACGGCGGGCATGGCGAGTTTGACCGTATTGAATCCCGTACCCCTTGCTACAATCTCCACTATCTTTCCGTTTACGATTCATCCGCAGCCGACCATCTCCGCACTCGGCCCGGATTCCGTTACGCTGACGATTCCGTCGCAGGAGTTGGAGATTTGGGTTTTCGGGGCGAACTTCCTCCCGCAGACGGTTATCCACTTTGACGGCTCTCCGGTTCCGACCACATACCTGGACGATATGACGATGTCGTTCGTCCGGCCGCCCATCACGGACAGCCAGGCCGGGTTCTATAACGTCACGGCGGTAAATCCTGCGCCGGTGACTCCTTCGTCGCCCGTAGTATTTACGGTCTTCAACCCGGGTACGCTGATCGATAACCTGGACCCGATGTTTGCCGATCTGGGCGGTCCTGCGTTTACTCTGGCGGTTTCCGGAAACGGGTTTGTGCAGGAGTCGGTAGTGCGATGGAACGGCAGCGACCGGCCGACGACGTACTTTTCAAAAAACTTTCTGGAGGCCGAGATCCCGGCAGAGGATCTTTCATCTCCCGGGTTTGTTGGGATAACGGTATTCAATCCGGCGCCGGGCGGCGGCGAGTCGATGCCCGTTGATTTCTTCATCGGGGCTCCATTTACCTTCACGGGCAGCGAGCCTGCCGCAGCCGGTCTACCCGGGGGCGAAGTGCTGCTTGCAGGAGGCAGGGACGAAAACAGTCATACGCCGATTGCGCGGGTCGAGATATTCAGCCCCGCGACCGGTATACTGCAAGCCGCATCGCCGATGTTTGCACCGCGGGCCGGACATACGGCGACGGCGCTCGCCACCGGAGAAGTACTGGTCATCGGCGGTCTCGGCGCATCCGACGAGCGACAGACTGCGGCGCAGAGCGCAGAGATTTACGATCCCTCGACGGGTGCGTGGCGGCGCGCATCGGCTCCGAACTTCGCGCACATATCGCATACGGCTACGCTGATGGCGGACGGCCGCGTGCTTGTAGCGGGCGGAATGGATGAAACCCTTGCCCTGAGCCGGCGCGCGGAAATCTACGATCCGGCCTCGGACGTATGGACCGAAGCTGTAGCTTTAACAACGCAGCGCGCGTCAGCCAAGGCATTGCTGCTTGATGACGGGCGCGTGCTGGTTGCGGGCGGCGCAGGTGAGGGCGGCGATCTTGCAGGCGTCGAAATTTATGACGCGCAGGCAGATGCCTGGACGCAGGCAAGCGATATGAATTTGGCCCGCTCCGGGCATACGTTGACGCTTATACCGGGCGGCGGCGTGCTTGCCGTAGGAGGAAAACAGCAGGATGCCGCCGCAGTCGCGGAAATCTACGATCCGGCCGCAAACGCGTGGGAAGCGTCGGGAAGATTAACGGTTGCGCGCAGCGCTCACAGCGCAACGCCTCTTGCGAACGGGCGAGTACTGGTTGCGGGCGGGCGCGGCGTGGACGGGCGGCTGCTCGATGAATGCGAAGTTTACGATCCGCAGAAAGCGGCGTGGTCCGAAGCGCCGCGATTGAAGGAACCCAGAGAGCGCCATACTGCGGTGGTACTGAGCGACGGACGCGTTGCGGCCGTAGGCGGGCGCCGTGAGAAGAAAGAGAGATAACGGAACAAACGAAATAAGACGAAAACTACGGAAAAGTTGAATATCGTTGAATATTTCCGTGCTTTTCGTCTCATTTCGTTTGTTCGGTGGCTTCTTTTCTTCTCTCAATACACTTCGTTTATGCAGTACTGAGGGGCTCTCAGGGATATGATGTGGTGGCATCAGAATGGAGGATGCGGCCATGATTAAGGAAATTTCGCTGGAGAATTTCAGAAACCACTCAAAGACGACGATCAGGCCCGGTCGTGTGACGGCGCTTGTCGGGACGAATGGGAGTGGCAAGACTTCTCTGCTCAAAGGCCTTAATCATCTTACGAAATCCCTCCAGAGAATCGACCAGGGATTCTCCTGGGACTCTTATTTCCAAGGAGACTGCGACCCCGCAGTGATCGTGCGGCGTGGACAGACTCACGTCTCCTTCGGTGCTGAAGGGGGAGATAAAACTGCCGATTGGTCGATCCAGATCGGCCTCAACTTGTCACCAAACCCATCTGTCCCCTCAAAAAGCCTGCCTCTGGATTGCAAGGCAAGGTATGGAGGTCAGCGTTATGACATGCACCAAGCCAGTCTGAAAGATAAAAACCCGCTTGAGCTAGCAAGAAAAGCGCTGGGAGAATCTTTTTACTTCAAAGGAATTGGGCAAAACATTGCCCGGCCCACCTACTCACCACATACTACGCCCCTACTTGAGGCAGATGGCAGTTATCTGGCTTCAGTGATTGCCTACCTGATGACTAATGAACGAGGTAAGGTTGAAGAAATCGAAAAGTCGTTGCGCGCTATTGTTCCGATTGTCAGGCAAATTCGCGTCAAGCCAACAAAGCTGACTTGGCAGGAAAAGAAAGTCGTCTCAATCAACGGCACTCAGGTGCCCTATGAAGAGCAGAGGGAAGTCATCGGCCATCAGTTGCTGATCGATACTAACAGCGCCGATGAGGTGCCAGCCGACGCCTTGAGTGAGGGAACACTTCTTGTTCTGGCGGTACTGACTGTGCTTTGGGGGCCGGCTTGTCCGAAATTGATTTTATTGGACGATGTCGAGCAGGGTCTCCATCCTATTGCCCAGCGCGAAACAATGCAGATACTTAGACAATTCGCTGAGCAGCAGCAGAGGCAAATCATCGTCACGAGCCATTCACCATATATCATTGACGAACTTGACCCACAGGATGTGTGGGTAATGGCGACCGATGCGAAAGGAGTAAGTATCACCAAATGTCTGAAAGATCACCCTGACTCCGAGCGCCTCAAACAGGTGCTTACAACCGGCGAACTGATTGGCGCCGTCGGTGAAGATTGGGTAATACATCAAGCCCAATGATTGGAGATCAGGATGATCGAGATTGCAGTGGTGGCGGAGGCCGAGGCTGACCTACGCATCGCCTCGAAACTTGCTGATCGGATGCTATTTCTTGAAGACCCATGCTCCTGGCTCCACGGCCAGCACCCTGAGGATTTCCGGTCGTGGTGCGGCCTTAAACCGGGTACAACCTTTACCAGGTGGCCTGAAATCCGCTCACTGAGCAAATCATTTCCGCGATTGATGTACCTGCGCCGAAATCAGCCCGAACCACGACTACCGGACTATGCACCAGCTCGAAAAGCAATTCTCCTTTCCACGTTATTGCGCCCAAAATCACCACCAAGCGCTTTGCTGCTCATACGGGATCTCGATAACCAGGAGGAGCGGCGAGCAGGGCTTAAGCAGGCAATAAGTGAAATACCTACGCTCGTCGTCTTAATAGCAACACCAAATCCACAACGTGAAGCATGGGTCTTAAACGGATTCCTTTGCGGCAACGAATCTGAATCCGGCGAACTCCGGCAAATCACTCGCGACTTAGGATTTGATCCTTGCATTCAAGCAGAAAGACTACGACACTCTTCCAGGACCGACTCTCCTGAACGCGACCCCAAACGAATCGTTGAACGATTGACTGAAGGGAAATTTGAGCGCGAAGAACTCTGTTGGACGCAGACATCTATTACGATGTTGCGTGACAGAGGAGAGAAAACTCACCTCGCGGATTATCTCGACGAAGTAAGGCGGCTACTGCCCCTTCTCGGGCAATAACCGAGGGCGGCAAATCCGCATCGACGCCTTCAAGCAGGACCGGGAATCTCTCAGAGCGTGTTTTGAAAGCCCCGAAGGGGCGAAAGATCTGTAGCCTGGTGCGCAAGCGCCAGGTCAAATCGAGAAACGCGTCCGAGCCCTGAAAGGGCGAAAGACCTATACAACGGGGATCTTCCGCCCTTTCAGGGCTGAAATTGATGTTGGCCCGATACCCAGGGCTTACGCCGCTGGGCTACAGGTCTCTCGCCCCTTCAGGGCTTTCAAAACACGCTCTCAGAGTTGGGTTTGAGGTTGACGGCGCCCAGCGTAGGAATTCCGCTCTTCAGCCCCGATTTCGGCGCTTTGAGAGGGATGTCAACGCCGGTAGACAACGCGCCCGTCGAAGATCGTCATCACGACCCTCGCCTTGTCGATCCTCACCGGATTGATGGTCAGGATATCATCCGAGAGCACGGCGAAATCCGCCAGCTTCCCTGCCTCGATCGTCCCCTTGATTTTCTCGTCGAAGCTTGCATAAGCAGAGCCCCAGGTATAAGCGCGAACCGCTTCGGCCACCGAGATCTTCTGCTCCGGCACCCACCCTTGCGGGCGCTTGCCGTCGATCGTTCGCCGCGTAACGGCGCCGTAAATCCCCAGCATCGGCTCCATCGGCGCGACGAACCAGTCCGAACCGAACGCAAGCACGGCTCCGGCATCGAGCAATGACCGGAACGCATACGTGCCCTTAGCGCGTTCGGCCCCGATGCGGTTTTCGGCCCAGCGGCCGTCATCGATTGCATGGTACGGCTGCATCGAGGCAATCACTCTTTCTTCTGCAAACCGTTTAATCTCCTCCTGCCGCAGGTGCTGCGCGTGTTCGATGCGAAAGCGCCGGTCGCGCGCGCCGTTGCGTTTAACGACTTCGGCGAATAGATCGAGTATCTGCTGATTGGCCCGGTCGCCGATGGCGTGAATTGCGATCTGAAGCCCCGCCTTGTCCGCGCCGAGGACGTTTGACAACATCCGGCTTTCATCCACCATTTCATCCGACGGCAATCCCCGTGTTTTCGGATCATCGAGATAGGGGGCAAAAAACAGCGCCGTCGTAGACCCGAGCGAGCCGTCTGCAAAACCTTTTAACGCGCCGATCTTCAGCTTGTCGTTGCCGAATCCGGCGCGCACGCCTACGCGCGCAAGCCCCTCCCACCGGCTCAAAGGCTGATGGCCCGATACGCGCACCGTCAGTTCGTTGCGCGCAAGCAGTTGCTGGTAAACGGCGAGAATCTCCGGCGAAGCCGACATATCCTGCACGCTCGTGACGCCGTTTTCGGCGGCGTATCTCATCGCCGCACGCAGCGCCTCGGCGATTTCTTCTTCTGAAGGCGGCGGGATGGCGCGGTAAACGGCGTTCATCGCCGCGTCCTTGAGCACGCCCGTAGGCTCGCCGCGCTCGTCGCGAACGATTGCGCCTCCGGGTGGATCGGGCGTCTCGCGCGTGATGCCCGCAAGTTTCAATGCAAGCGAATTGGCCAGACACATATGCCCGTCGAGCCGGTTTATAAACACCGGATTGTCGGGCGTAACGGCGTCGATCAATTGCCGCGTGGGCAAACGCGCCGGCGTCCAGTTTTCGTGATCCCAGTTCCCCTCCGTAATCCAGCGTCCCTTCGGAATGCGCGCAGCGAAGGCTTTTATGCGGTCGCGAAATTCCTCGGGCGTGCGCGCATCCCGCAACTGCACGCCGGCAAGCCCGCGCCCGCCGTCGTGGAAGTGAACGTGCGAATCGTTGAAGCCGGGTACGACCCTGCGCCCTTCAAGGTCGATTATTTGTGTAGAGGCTCCGGCGTATTTGCGGATCTCGGCCGATGCGCCCACGGCGAGTATCCGCCCGTCGCGGCAGCCTGCGGCCTCGGCTTCGGGTTGCGCCGGATTGACGGTCCAGATTTTTCCGTTGACGAGTATCAGATCGGCGGGCGCCTGCGCGGAGGTGAATAAGCCTGCGACGAGCAGTGCAACGAGAGTCGAAATGTATATCTTCATAAGCCCAGTGGTGTACCGATGATGGAACGAAAGAGAGATAACGGAACAGACGAAATAAGACGGAAACCACGGAAATAGATGAAAACTACGGAACCCGTCAAACTTTCCGTTTATTCAGTTATCTCTCTTCAGCAGTGGCCGCAGCCGGGCGGCTTTTCGTACTTGATCTGCGTCAGAGCGGAAAGCAGCGGATCTTCGAGCTGGATCGTGGAATGTGTAAGCGAGAAGCGCTCGGCAAGCATGCGCCGCAGTTCCCTCAGTATCCTGTAGCTCTCGCCGAGATCGTCGATGACGACGTGCGCAGTCAGCGAGTGGCGGTCCGAGGTAATCGTCCATACGTGCAGGTCGTGCACGTCGCGCACGCCTCTGATCCCGCGCATGGCGGCTTCTACCGCCGCAGCGTTGATGTGCGCCGGAGCGCCTTCAAGAAGCACGTTGACCGCGGCGGATACCAGCCGCCAGGCGCTGTAAATAATCAGAATGCTGATGAGTATGCTGAATGCGGGATCAGCCCAAAGCCAGCCCTTCCATATCACGCACAAACCGGCCAGAATCGCCGCCGCCGATCCGAGCAGATCCCCGATTACGTGCAGCAACGCCCCGCGTATGTTCAGGCTCTCGCCGTGATGACGGTGCAGCAGCCACGCCGAAACCACGTTGACTGCAAGCCCGCCCGACGATATCCATACAAGCGTCCAGGCGTCGATCTGCTGCGGCGAGCGCAACCGCCCCCACGCCTCGTAACAGATCAGAAACGCAAGCCCCAGCAGCGTCACGCCGTTTGCCAGAGCTGCGAGGATTTCCAGGCGGTAAAAACCGAAGGTCTTGCTCGGCGTGGCGGGCCGCGAGGCGAAACGCACCGCCACAAGCGCAAGCGCAAGCGCCGCTACATCGGTAAGCATATGCCCGGCGTCCGACATCAGCGCCAGACTGTTTGAAAGATATCCGCCGACGGCCTCGGCGATCATGTAGCAGAACGTAAGCACCAGCACCGCAAGCAGCACCCGCTGCGATGCCCCGCGCGCGTGATCGTGATGGGAATGATTATGGCCCGGATGCTCGCGCCTCGCATCATCGAGCAGGCGCGGACGCTCCGCCGAGGACTCGGAGATGATCTCATCCGGTGAACCGCCCTGGGGATTTGCCTGAGCCGCCATCGCCCCCCGATCTTATCCCAAAGAAATCAGCGGCTCAAACGCCGCTCCCGTCAAAGCATATTCCAGATGATCGTTAGATCAATCGACTCTTTCGTAGTACGCGTTCCCCGCACAACCGCGACACAACGTCTTTTCGCCCTCTACAACCTCGCGCCGGTCGTTGACACCCTCGCCGCAAGCGTCGCAGCGCACGCGCGTCAGCGGATGGCCCGGAAGGTCGGCATCGTCGAGTAATACGCGCACGCGCTCGAATCTGAACAGTTCTTCGTCCGGCAACTCGGTGTAAGCCGCCATCTGCTGTTCCTTTTTCGTCGGCAGATGACCGTAACGGGTGCGCGCCAGTTCGCGCGACTCATCTACGGCGACGACGCGCACGGCCGCGCCGGTTTCGGTATTGAGAAAAGTCGCAGCCAGTTTGCCGAAATCGCGGAATTTCAGGGTCCGCTTGCCGAGCCTGCACCCCGTTACCGTGTTGACGGCGTCGGCGGCGCAGCGGTCTATCTCGACAAACACGATCAACCTGCGGCTCGATTTCGGCTCGTCGATTCCAATGCTCCGGCACCCGGCCATAGCCATACGCACGCCGAGTACCTGCCCCGGACACATGTGCCCGTGGTTGCGTTCGGCCTCGATCAGATATTCCGAAAGCGTCCGCATATCAGGGAGGAAGAAGAAGTGCTGAGTGGGACATACAAGAGGATAACGCAGCATTCGAAATATAACGAAAATTACCGAAAAGTTGAATATTTCCGTATGTTCCGTCTTATTTCGTTTGTTCCGTTATCTCTCTTGCTGTCTCACGCTTTGCACCAATCTGCTGTGGATCTGTTTAATACAACAGATACCTCCGCCGCAAATCATCAAAAGCGCGCTCATCTTCGCGCCACCCTGCGGCGATGTCTTCAACCGAGGCGCCCGATTCGATCTGCGATCTCAGTTCACCGGTTCCCGCTATTACATCGAACGGGCAGCGGTCGTATACGTATTCATAGGGCGGATCCTGCCAGGCGAAATCCTCCGGGTACATATCGCGTATCGCCTTTATCAGCGCAATCCCCGTAATTACGGGCCGAAAAATCCTGCGCTCAAGGACGTGAATCTGCACGCCGCCGCACAACACCCCCGCGTGTTTCTGAAACGTGGGCTGAAAGCTGTGCGCGCGAAACCATACTCCGGGCAAGCCAAGCCCGTTGAGATGTTCGGCCAGATCCGCGGCGTCTACATAGGGGGCGCCGTTGATTTCAAACGGCCGCGTAGTTCCCCGCCCCTCGCTTACCCTGGTTCCCTCGACGAACACGGCGCCCGGGTATACGGTCGCAGTTTCGAGCGTAGGCATATTCGGCGAGGGCAGCACCCACGGCGCATCGGTATCGTCAAACCACATCGAGCGGTCGTAACCTTCCATGGAGACTACGGTCAAGTCGCACCCTATGCCGTATTCTTCGTTAAAGAGCCGCGCCAGTTCCCCCACGGTCATCCCGTGGCGCATAGGGATCGGATACATACCGACGAAAGATTCCCAACCCGGTTCGAGCAGGCCGCCCTCGACCTCAGTGCCACCTATGGGATTGGGCCGGTCCAGAACCAGAAAACGCTTCCCTTCGGCGCGCGCCGCCTGCATTGCAAGCGCCATGGTGTAGATAAAAGTATAAACCCGCGTGCCCGTGTCCTGCACGTCGAAGACCAGGCAGTCTATATCTTCTAGCATCTCCGGAGTCGGCCGGCGCACTTCACCATAAAGCGAGTAGGCCATGACTGCGGTGCGGCGGTCGCAAAAGCCCTCCCACTCGATCATATTGTCCTGCGTCTCGCCGCGAATGCCGTGCTGCGGACCGAAAAGAGCGGTCAGATTGATCCCCGGACTGTTGTGGAACAGGTCTGCGGCGTGCCGGAAGCCGTGATCCACCGTAGCCGGATTGCATATCAACCCGACGCGCTCGCCGCCTGCAAAAGGCAACGGGTCATCGAGCAGTCTTTCGAGTCCGAGTCTTAGTTTTTTCTTCATAAACCGGTAGGAGTATGCCGGGGGGGTGAGCGGAGTGTCAACGACGGCCTGGGGGATGTCGGGAGATGAGGTATTGGATGGCGATGGGGAGGCAAAAAATTTTATTCAGTGAAGGAACTTTTCTGGGCCTGAAGCGTGTAGAATGTCCGAGCGGGGTTCCGGGCTTCCGGGTATAGTGAGGGTATTCGGGAGCGGGCACGCGCAGCGAGTGCTGGAATGCAGGTGAGGCTCGCAGTCAAGGGCTCGATGGTGAGTGAGGCGCCGTCGAGCCCGGTTTCTTTTTGATCAGCCTACGGGCAGGAAATAGAAAGTCAGCCCCAGAATCGTATAGACCGCCAGCAGCAGTACGCCCTCCATCCAGTTCGATTCCCCATCCTGTGCAATCAGGGCCACGATTACGACCGAAACGACTACGGCGATGACTTCGAGCGGCGTAAATATCAGATCCATCGGCCGGCCGAACAGATAGCTGATAAATACAAGCACGGGGGCTACGAAAAGCGCCACCTGCATACTCGATCCGATGGCGATATTGAGCGCCAGATCCATCTTGTTTTTCATCGCGACGAGGATGGCCGTCGAGTGCTCGGCCGCGTTGCCGATGATTGCGACCAGAATCACGCCGACAAACACCTCCGTAAGTCCGAGCGTATGCGACGCTTCCTCTACGGCGCCGACCAGAAACTCGCTCATCAGCGCCACGAGCGCCGTTGCCGCGAAAAGCGTCAGCAGCGACCGGCGTTTGCTCCACTGCTCGCCGCCGTGTCCGTCGCCGTCATCAGCGCCGTGCGAGGCGCCCGCGTACAGATGCGAGTGGGTTTTCAAGGTAAAGATCAGGCTCAGCACGTATGTCGCAAACAATACGATGGCGATTTCGAGGCTCAGATCCTGTTCGCGCACGTTCGGCTTGCCTACAACCAGAAAGTGAAACACGGCCGGAAGCAGCAGGGCTACGGCGGAAAGCGCAAGCATCGTTGAGCCGAGCATGGCGGCCGCCGTATTGAACTTCTGTTGCCGGAACTTGAGGCCTCCGAGCAGGATCGAGAGCCCGAGCACGAGCAGGATGTTTCCTATGATCGAACCCGTTATCGACGCCTTGACGACGTCATAAAGCCCCTTGCGCAGCGCCATTATCGCGATAATCAACTCGGCCGCGTTGCCGAAGGTTGCATTGAGCAGCCCGCCTATGCCCTCGCCGAACCTGGACGCCAGGTGCTCGGTGGCCTTGCCCATCCATCCGGCAAGCGGGATGATTGCGATGCACGATACGGTGAATATGGCGATGGGCGACGCGTGCACGATTTCCATAATCACGGCCGCCGGAACGCACACCAGCAGCCAGTTCAACAGATTACGCACCGCGAAAAGGTCTTTTAACATAGCCGTTTTGTGTATCTTCCAAAGTTGACCGACGGGGTCTGAAGCAAAAATGCGGGCAGATTATATGGATCGCGCGCGGAGAAGTAAATCCGCGCCAATGGCATTTCCACAATGGATTTGTTAATCTCGCCTTTCGTCAAATGCCCGGCGATTATTCATTTAGTGCAGTTCGCAGCATTGCAAAGCGGTGCGGCGCAGCAGCGTGAAGCATTTGGAGATGGATGCAAGCAGATATTCCCGCCAGACCCTGTTCGCCGGCATAGGTCCCGCAGGCCAGGAGCGGCTTTCGGCCGGAAGCGCCGTAATCATCGGAGCAGGCGCACTCGGTGCACTGCAGGCCGAGATGCTTGCGCGCGCCGGAGTGGGCCGGTTGCGCCTCGTCGACCGCGACTTCATCGAACCATCCAACCTTCATCGCCAGGTTCTGTACGACGAAGCGGACGCCGCCGACCACCTGCCCAAAGCCGTAGCCGCGGCGCGAAGGCTGCAACGAATCAATTCCGCGATAGAGATCGATCCGGTAGTAGCCGATGTCAACTACGCCAACATCGAGGATCTGATCCGCGATTGCGACGTTATTCTCGACGGAACGGACAATTTCGAGACGCGGTATCTGATCAACGATGCGGCGCTCAAACTCGGACGGCCGTGGATTTACGGCGCAGCGGTCGGGGCAACCGGCGCGCAGATGACCGTCCGCCCGGGCGTAACGGCGTGTTTGCGCTGCATATTTCCAGATCCGCCCGCACCCGGCGCCGCGCCGACGTGCGACACTGCGGGCGTAATACTGCCGATAATCGCCGCAATCGTTTCGCATCAGGTTGCGGAAGCATTCAAGCTGCTTACGGGACAAACCGAAAAACTGCACGGATCGCTGCTTCAATTCGATCTGTGGGAAAACTCCGGGGCGAGGTTGAAACTCGACCGCGCGCGGCTCGATGATTGCCCCGCGTGCGGGCGCGGCGAATACACTTTCCTGAGCGCCCGAACCGGACAGGCGGCCACCCCTATGTGCGGGCGCAACGCGGTTCAGATCTCGCCCGGAATTCCTGCAAAACTCGATTTCGCCGCGCTCGCAGCACAACTCCGCAGCGCAGGCGAAGTAAAGGTAAATCCCTATCTGCTGCGCTTCGAGACGGGCGAGTACGAGATTACGGTATTCGCCGACGCGCGCGGCATCGTCAGGGGAACGGAAGATCCGCAGGTGGCGCGTTCGCTTTATGCACGCTACATCGGAGTCTGAAGAGAGATAACGGAACAAACGGAACAAAACAAACGGAAAGAACCGAAAAGATGGTGCGGACCGAGATCATAGTTCCGGCGTCGACTTCAAACCTCGGAGCAAGTTTTGATGCCTGCGGGCTGGCGCTGGCGATTTACCTGCGCGTAAGGGTCGAACCGCGCGAAGAGGGTTTTGAAATCATTGCCTCGGGCGAAGGAAGTCATGAAGTCCCGCCCGATGAATCCAACCTGATTGCGCGTGTAGCCCGGTTCGTAGCCGAGCGGCGCGGTGTGCGATTGCCGGGCGCGCGACTTTTTGTCGAGAATGAAATACCGCTTGCTCGCGGTCTCGGCAGCAGCAGCGCCGCAATCATCGCGGGCATCTCGGTATTTGAAACGCTTGCGGGCGAGCATATGGCGGATGAGGAATTTTTCTCTTATGCATTGCACTTCGAGGGGCACGGCGACAACCTCGCGCCCAGCCGGCTCGGCGGTCTCGCCGTCGCCTGCGTAATCGAGCGAAACGGCGCAGCTACGCTTGCAACCGTCAAACGACGCTGGCCCGATGAGGTGAAGGTCGTAGTGGCGATTCCGGATCTCGAACTCGAAACCGCGCGCATGCGCGCAGCGCTGCCCGAGCGCGTTTCGATGCACGATGCGGTATTCAACCTCCAGCGCGCGGCGCTGCTGCAGGCGGCGATTGCCGAAGGCCGCTTCGATCTGATAGGCGAGGCGCTCGGCGACCGTTTGCATCAGCCCTACCGCGCACCGATCGCTCCTGCGCTTGCCGGCGTTCTCAAACTCAACGACGAGCGCGGGAAAATAAGAGGGCTTCTGGGTACGGCGATCAGCGGCGCGGGTTCGACTATGATCGCATTTGCCCTCGAAAACGAAACCGAAATCGGACGCATAATGCAGGAAAGGATACAGGCCCACGGCGTACGGGCGCGCGTGCTTGCGCCCGCAATCGACAACGAGGGCCGAAGGTTTCTGTAAATCATGTCTTCACTGACGAAGATCCCGGCGGGGGTTCAGTACTTCTTCGACGATGAGGCGCGGCTGCGGCGCGAGGTCGAACGCCGCGTGATGTCCGTATTCGCCGGATGGTCGTATGACGAAATCATCCTGCCGATGTTCGACTACCACGACCTGTTTGCGCGCGGAATGGGTGCGGATCAGGCCGAGCGCACCTACCGTTTCACGGATCGCGACGGAGCGCTGCTTGCACTGAGGCCCGAACTCACGTCGCTTGTCGCGCGCACCGTGGCTACGCGGTTCCTGCGCCGCGCCCGCCCCATACGACTGTGCTATTCCGGCGAAGTGTTTCGCTACGACGAACCCGCGGAACGCGCCGCGCGCGAGTTTCATCAGCTCGGCGTGGAACATATAGGGCAGCCCGGTGCGGCGGCCGATATCGAGATACTGCTCGTAGCGACCGAAGCGATTTCTTCGCTCGGGATACGGGATTTTCGCATCGCGCTTGCGCACGTCGATTTTTTCAACGGGGTATCGGAGTATTTGCAGCTACGGGATGCAGACCGCGCGCGGCTGCGTGAACTGATCGACCGGCGCAATTCGCAGGCGCTCGATGAATTTCTGCAACAGCGTGCGCCGCAGGTCGAAGCCGAGCGCCGCCGGGGCTTCTGCCGGTTAACGCAGATTGCGGGCAAACAGGATGCGCTCGACGGCGCTCGCGCCGTGCTTGTAAACGAACGCTCGCGCGCCGCCGTGGAAGAACTTGCGCGCGTATATGCAACGCTCGATGCACTGGGCCTGGCGGAGCATTTCGACATCGACCTCGGGGATGCGGGCGGGCTGGAGTATTACACCGGATTGACGTTCAAGGTATATGCGCCGGGCTGGGGCGCGGAAATCGGAGGCGGCGGACGCTACGATCATCTGATAGGAAACTTCGGCGCGCCGGAACCGGCCGTCGGATTTTCGCTTTCGCTCGATGCGCTGACCGGCGCGCGAGCCGGTAGCCGCAGCAATCCGGCGCAGCAGTCATCCGACGATGCAGAACACATTGCGCGCGGAGATGATTACGCCGAGGCGTTTCGCGCGGCGCGCGAGGTGCGACTGCGGGGCGGCAAGGTCATCGTCAAATCTTCGTGACTTTTTTTGTACACGCCAATTTCATGACATGCTGACCATAGCAATTTCCAAAGGAAGAATGCAGGATGCGACGCTTGCGCTGTTTGCGCGCGCGGGCATCGAAGCAAAGGAAGAAGCGCTGCGTTCGCGCCGATTGCTGATCGAGACAGCGGACGGCCGGTGCAGTTTTATTTTCGTCAAACCGGGCGATGTGCCAACGTATGTGGAATACGGCGTGGCGGACGCGGGCGTATGCGGCCGGGATGTTTTGCTGGAGTCGCGGGCAGAGGTTCACGAGCCGCTGGACCTGAAGCTGGGTTACTGCCGGCTGGCGGTAGCGGGCAGGCGCGAAGTTCTGGGCGAGGACTACAACCTGCTTGCAACCGTGCGCGTTGCGACGAAGTTTCCGCGCATCACATCGGAGTATTTCCACGAACGCGGTATACCGATCGAGGTAATTACGCTTTCCGGTTCGGTGGAGATCGCGCCGCTGCTGGGGCTGTCGGACAGGGTAGTGGATCTGGTGGAGACGGGGCGCACGCTGCGCGAAAACGGCCTCGAAGTAATCGACGTCATAATGGAATCAACGGCAAGACTCATAGTCAATCGCGCGAGCTTTCACCTGAAACGCGAAGAGATAAGCCGGTTGATTGCCGATGTCGGCGCGGTCGTAGAATGATGAAGTGCAGCAGTGCTGAAGTAGAAGTGCTGAGTGCTGAGTCCTGAGTGCTGAGTGCAAATAGGAACTGAAGAACTTCTATACTCCGTCAAACAAGTTCTTTGAGTTTATCAGCCGCGGAGCGGCGAAAGATCTGTAGCCCAGGGCGGCGAGCCCTGGGTAAGTGTAGAGAAGCCGTACCAGCCCCGGAGGGGCGGAAGATCTTTCGCCCTTTCAGCGCTCGGGCGTTCTGTTTTTTCTGACCTGGCGCTCACGCACCAGGCTACAGATCTTTCGCCGCTCCGCGGCTGAAAAACTCAAAAACTTTGTTTACAGAGCACTGAGTACGACAGTGTTTGGTGGATAGTGATTTTATGATTGAGATCATCACACTGGAGACGGGAAATCCGGCGGAGAGTCCGAAGTTGAAGCGGATTCTGGGCCGCACGGGCGGACTCGACGCCGAAGTGCTTGTGCGCACCGACGCCGTAGTGCGCGATGTGCGCGCGCGAGGCGATGCGGCGATTCTTGAATACACTGCAAGATTCGATGGCGTCACCCTTACGCCCGCAACCCTGCGCGTCGAACGCGAACAAATCGAGGCGCTCGCCGCACAAGTCGATTCAGAACTGATCGCCGCGATGCGCGAGGCGATCGCCAACATCCGCCACTACCACGCACATCAACGCGCAGGCGACTGGGAAATCGAGCGCCGCAACGGCGTGCGACTCGGTCAGCGCGTGCGCCCGCTCGGAATCGTCGGATTGTACGTGCCCGGCGGAAGCGCAGCCTATCCGTCAACCGTGATGATGAATGCGATACCGGCGCAGGTCGCAGGCGTAGAGCGCATCGTAGTCGTCACGCCCCCGGCGCAATTTGCGCGCAATCCGGTGATTGCAGCCGTACTGAACGAACTCGGATTGTTCGAGGTTTACACGATCGGAGGCGCGCAGGCCGTAGCCGCGCTCGCCTACGGCACCGCCACCCTTCCGCGCGTGGACAAAATCGTAGGCCCCGGCAATCAGTACGTCGCTGCTGCCAAAAAGATCGTCTACGGCGTCGTGGATATAGATTCGATCGCCGGGCCGAGCGAAATCGTGGTCATTGCGGACGATTCGGCGCGTCCGGATTACGTGGCCGCCGATATGCTCTCGCAGGCGGAGCATTCCGAAGATGCAGCGGCGATTCTCGTTACAACGAGCGGCGATCTGGCTGAAGCGGTGCGCGCCGAAATAATCAAACAGACCGGGCATCTGTCACGCCGCGCAATCATTGAAAAGTCGCTGCGCGATTACGGCGCGATCATAGTCGTCGGATCGACGGAAGCGGCGACGGCGCTCGTAGACCGGCTCGCGCCCGAACACGTAGAGGTAATGACGGAAAACGCGGAAATCGATGCGGCGCGATTGCGGCACGCGGGAGCGATATTCATCGGCCCCTATTCGCCGGAACCCGTCGGAGATTATTTCGCCGGGACAAACCACGTGCTGCCTACGGGCGGAACGGCGCGGTTTTCCTCGGCGTTGGGCGTTTACGATTTTCTGAAACGAACCAGCATCATTCGCTACACCGAAGCCGAACTTGCACAAACGGCCGGAGCGATAGACCGGCTTGCGCGCGCCGAGGGTTTCGACGCGCACGCGCGCGCGGCTACGATCAGAACGGAAGGAAACAGAGAGATAACGGAACAAACGAAATAAAACGAAAAGCCCAAAACAGACCGAAAAGACGGATTATTCCGTCTGTTTCGTGTTATTTCGTTTGTTCCGTTATCTCTCTTGCATTGCGATGCCAACGCCGCTGGATAAAATCAAACCGCAGGTGCGCGCAATACGCGCCTACACCCTTGCGCCGCTCGAAGCGCCCGTAAAGATCAATCAGAACGAAAATCCGTTCGAGATGCCGGAAGAAATCAAGCGCGCGGTTCTTGCGCGGCTTGAAGATCGCCCGTGGTCGCGTTATCCGACATTTACTCCCACGGCGCTTCAGGAAAAACTCGCCGCTCACGCAAACTGGCGCGCCGACGGAGTGCTGGCCGGAAACGGATCGAACGAACTGATCCAGGCGCTTTTGACCGTCACCGTAGGCGCGGGCACGCGCGTGCTTATACCCGAACCTACATTCACCCTCTACCGCCAACTGGTATCGGTGCTCGGCGGCGAAGTCATTCCCGTACCGCTGACCGAAGCTCTGCAATTCAACATACCGAAACTCGCGGGCAAGGTCGCCATGACAAAAGCCGACCTGCTCATACTGTGTTCGCCCAATAATCCCACCGGATGCACGATCTCCGAGCGCGATCTGCGGCTGCTGCTGCGGCAGTCGGAGGGGTTGGTGGTTGTAGATCAGGCATACGTAGAGTTCGGCGGAGAGGATTTCGCGCCGCTGCTCCCGGAATTTCCGAATCTCGTCATACTGCGCACGTTCTCGAAGGCGATGGCGATGGCCGGGTTGCGCGTGGGATACCTGCTCGCCGCTCCCGAAATCGCCCTTGAGATCAATAAAGCGAAGCTGCCCTACAATCTGAATTTCTTCTCCATAGCCGCGGCCGAAGCCGCGCTGGAAAAGGTCCATCTGCTGCGCCCGCTAATTGACAGGATCGTTGCCGAACGCGAGAGACTATTCGCCGAATTGCAGCGCATTCCTGGGCTGTCGCCCGTCAGGTCCGAGGCGAATTTCTTCGTCGTGCATACGCGCATCGCTCCGGGGGAATTATTTGAAGCCCTGCACGCGCGTGGTATTCTCATCCGCGACGTGAGTTCGTATCCGATGCTCGCCGGTTATGTGCGGCTGAGCGTGGGGGCGCCGGAGGAAAACGACCGGTTGATCGAAGCGCTGCGGGAAATCTTCGACGGTTATCGGGACGAGAATCAATACTGAAATCAATACGGAAATCGATACGGGAATCAATACGGGAATCAAAGATGACGCGAAGGGCGGAAGTAAAGCGAAAAACCAAAGAAACCGACATCCGCGTTGCGATTGAACTCGACGGTGCGGGCGCAGTCCGCGTGCAAACCGGCATCGGTTTTCTCGATCATATGCTCGATCTTTTTGCGCGGCACGGACTGTTCGATCTGGAAGTCGAATGCCGCGGCGATCTGAATATAGACGATCATCATTCGGTCGAAGACATAGCCATATGCCTCGGACAGGCGTTTGCTGAAGCGCTCGGCGACAAACGCGGCATAGTGCGTTTCGGTTCGGCCTACGTACCGATGGACGAAACGCTGGCGCGCGCGGTTGCGGATCTTTCGGGACGGTCGTATATGGTTTACCGCGTCGAGAACACGCGCGACCGGATAGGCGATTTTTCGACCGAACTCGCCGAACATTTCTGGCATTCGTTCGCCGAACACGCACGGTGCAACCTGCACATAGAGGTTTTCTACGGCCGCAATCAGCATCACATACTCGAAGCCGTATTCAAGTCGGCGGCGCGCGCCCTGTCGCAGGCCGTGCGTTTGGACGCGCGCATCGAGGGAGTGATGTCTACAAAAGGAGTGCTCTGACGCTGTGAAAGTGGCGATTATCGATTACGGGGTCGGGAATCTGCGCAGCGTCGAAAAGGCATTCACCTCGCAGGGCATAGATGCGGCAATAAGCAGCGACATCGACGCTCTGCAACGCGCCGAGCGTCTGGTGCTGCCGGGCGTGGGCGCATTTGCGGCGTGTATGAACGGGCTGAGGGAAAGAGGATTCGACCGCCTGGTATGCAAAGCGGCGGCCGAAGGAAAACCGATCATCGGACTGTGCGTCGGCTTGCAGATGCTTTTTGAAGAGGGGCGCGAGTTCGGCGTTCATCGCGGGTTGGGGCTGCTGCCCGGGCGCGTAGTGCGGTTTCCCGAGGGCGTGCACGTGCCGCACGTGGGCTGGAATCAGGTATCGATAAAACAATCGCACCCGATTTTCAGCGAATTGCCCGACGAATCGTTTTTCTATTTCGTGCACTCTTATCACGTCGAAACCGACGACGCATCGTGCGTGATGGGCGAAACCGAATACGCGCTCCGTTACCCTTCGGTATGCGGGCGCGGATCGTTGCTCGGCGTTCAGTTTCACCCGGAAAAAAGCCAGACCGCAGGGTTGAAACTGCTGAAAAACTTCGCCGAAATGTAAAAAAGACATTTGTTTCGTTTCATTCTGTTTGTTCCGTGTTCTCTCTTCCCCTCGCGTAACCGGCGACGTAGTCGGGAACATCGATGCCCGATCTCAACAGCGGATCGTCTATGGGCGGGCCGGCGGTGAGACTGAGCGGCAACAGGCCGGCCCAGACATCGAGTGCGTGATCCTCATCGTCGTCTATGGGCGGTCCCGTGCGGATCTTGGCCGAGACCTCTTCGAGCGGCAGGGCCAGAACGAGGGTCGCTTTCAACTCCTGTTCATTCGGTTCGCGCACGTCGGCCCATCTGCCCGGGGTGAGGTGATCGGTGAAGACGCGCAGCGCGGTGTTTTTTTCGGCTTCGTCTTCGACTACGTATGCGCGGCCGAAAACAACTACCGAACGATAGTTGATCGAATGGTGAAAAGCCGAGCGTGCGAGCACGAATCCGTCGACCAGCGTAACCGCGACGCATACATCCACGCCCTCGGCGAGCGTGCGCAGCATTCGGCTGGCTGCAGAGCCGTGAATATAGAGCAGATCTCCGAGGCGCCCGTAAGCGGTCGGAATGACTACGGGGCGTGAATCGACGATGAATCCTACGTGGCAGATGAAGGCTTCGTCGAGTATGCGGTATACGGCGGCGCGATCGTATTCAGCGCGCTGGGGGCGCCGTTTGAGCGTCGTTCGCGGCGTGGGGATAAACTTGTCTGACTGATCGGATTCCATCTATGTTGCTCCTTGATTTCACGAATAAGTTCGACACACTAACAGCGAGTACGCGATCGCACAAGGGCCAATTCCGGCGATTTCCGCAGACATTTCCGGTTAATTGCCCGGAAAGATGGCGGAGATATGCGAAAAATCCTTGCCTGAAAACGCAAAATGAGTAGTATTGTGGCCACCGTCGGGGCGCGCCCCGCGGTCCGACGAGACCTGTGAGTGCAAGAGACCTGTGAGTGTAACTGGATAACCGTACAGACTGGCGGCGGCGATGAGCGCCCCGAAACACACACATCCGCATGATTATCATCCCGGCGATTGACCTGCGCGGCGGGCGGTGCGTACGCCTGACGCAGGGCCGTGCATCAGACGAAACCGTCTACTCCGAAAACCCCCTCAAAGTAGCCCGCGAATGGTACGAGGCCGGGGCGGAAATGCTGCACATCGTCAACCTCGACGGCGCGCTCGGTTCGGCCGACCGTAATAATCTGAAGGCGCTCGAACAGATCCTGTACGAGATCAACATCCCGATACAGTTCGGCGGCGGCGTGCGTACATTCGACGATGTGCGGCAACTCGACGAACTCGGAGCAACGCGCATCGTGCTCGGCACTACGGCGATTGAAAATCCCGTGCTGCTCGAACATATCGTCGGCGAATTCGGATCTACGATCGTCGTCGGCATCGATGCGCGCGCGGGCAAGGTCGCGGTGCGCGGATGGGAAAAGACATCGAGCATCGACGCCGTAGAGCTGGCGCAGCGCGTAGCCGACATCGGCGTCGAACGCATCGTTTACACCGACATCGAACGCGACGGAATGATGACCGGCGTCAACCTCGATGCAACGCGCGATATAGCCGAAGCCAGCGGCCTGAAGGTGACTGCATCGGGCGGCGTATCGTCGCTCGACGATATCTACGCACTGAAAGATCTCGAACCCTTCGGCGTCGACAGCGTGATAATCGGCAAGGCGCTTTACGAGGGACTCTTCATGCTCGAAGACGCTCTCGACGTTGCCGACGAATAAGAGAAACAACGGAATGGTTGAATATTTCCGTGGTTTCCGTCTTATTTCGTTTGTTCCGTCATCTCTCTCTCATTCCTCTTTTCATCGCCAGCGCCGCGCCGCCCCACAATCCGGCCCGCTCGCCGAGCATAGACGGTTCGATCCTGATTTCATCCACCGGGAAAATCGCAATACGCCACCGCACCGTTTCGCGGACTACGTCAAACAACCTCTCGCCGATTTCCGCCACGCCGCCTCCGAGCACTACAAGCTCCGGATAAATCGCGCCGATGATGTTGGCCACGCCGATGCCTATGTACCCGGCTGCGCTGCGAATCACGTCGGCTACGGCTTCATCCCCGCAGTCGGCCGCCCGCGCCATCTCGCGCGGAGTCACGCGGCGCGGATCGCCCTCGGTGAGTTCAAACAGCTTCGGCGCGCGCCCGCACTGCATCAGCCATATGCCCTGTGCGGCGATTGCCGGACCGCTTGCCACGGTTTCCAGACAACCGCGATTGCCGCAGCCGCAACGATCTCCGTCCGGAATGATCGTCTGATGCCCAAGCTCGCCCGCCATTCCCGACGGCCCGAGCCTCAGCCGTCCATCTATTACCAGCCCGCCGCCTACCCCCGTACCCAGCGCAAAAAACGCCATCGTACGCACGCCGCGCCCGCGGCCGAAGGTCATCTCGCCGAGCGTTGCCGTGCGAACGTCGTTAAGTAGATACACGGGACAGCCTGCTGCGGATTCCAGAATCGCACGCACCGGCACGCCCCTCCACCCGGTTGCAAGATTGGGCAGAAATCTGGTCACGCCGCCTGCAATGTCTGCAAGCCCGGGCACGCCCATTCCAAGCGCCTCGGGGCGCGCGTGTGCAGCCGCGCACAATTCGTCGAGCGTATGCGCAATCCTTCCGAGCACGGCCTCAGGCCCGTCGTGCGAATCGGTCGCAATGGTTTTTTCGGCAAGCAAATCGCCCGCTGATGTAATCAGCGCGCAGGCCGTTTTGGTTCCGCCCAGATCGACGCTTGCATAAACATCACTCATCAGGAATCTCCTTCCAGAATCTCCCTGATGTACACCACTTCGTTGCGCCGCGCAGATTCATAACACGCAAAAACCACGGCTACGGTCCTCAGATATTCATCGCCTTCCGATTCGCACCTCGCTCCGCTCGACAATGATTCGATGAAATGGCGATGGAGTGCGAATATGCTGTCGCCCTTGTAGCCGTTTTCCGGTTTTTCAAACGCCTGCGCGCGATCCGGCCCATTGAGATCGTTCGTCCACAGATCGCCTTCGGGCGTCATGCGCACCGATCCGCGCGAGCCCTCGATCAGAAACGTCTGATTGGTGATTGCGGGTTTCGCCGGACCGGACCATCGGTTTGAATCAATCAGGCCGAGCGCGCCGCTTTCGAACGTCATCTGTATGATCGCGCAATCTTCACCTCGAATCGCCGGATTGATGCGCCGCAAACTGCAATACACCGATTCGACATCGCCCATCAGATACCGCATCGTATCGATGAAATGCACGAGCATTTCGTAGATGAGGACGCGGTCCATCGCGCGCAGGTAGGGCTGCTGCGCGTAAGGGTGCGTTCCGCGGCCGTCGCCGCCGCGCATAAAAAAAGTCGATTGAAAAAGATCGCCGCAAAATCCCGCATCTATGAGCCTTCGGATCTCGCGAAACCACGGCTGCCAGCGCCAGTTTTCGTGCATAAACAGGCGCACGCCCGCTTCTTTCACAGCCTCGACCATCGCCGTGCATTCCTTCCACTCAGGCGCCATCGGCTTCTGGCAGAAAACGTGCACACGGGAATTGGCCGCCAGTTCTACGAGTTTCAGATGCGTAGGCGAAGGCGTTACGATATCGACGAAATCCGGACGCTCGCGCGCAAGCATATCCTCTGCATCTTCATAATATGCCGGCAACTTCCAGCGATCAGCAAATTCGGCGGCCCGCCCCGGTGCGGCATCCGCTACGGCGGTGATCCTTACCCCCGGCATGCGCTGCCAGGCTTCTATATGCTGCGCGGCAAACCATCCCGCGCCGATAATGGTTCCCTTCATCTTTTCGTCTTTCAGTTTGTTCCGTTTATTCCGTTTATTCCGTTGTCTCTCTTCTGTTTCATTCAAGAGACTTACGCCCGATTTGACCCGATACGGCCGGAACCCCTGCTTGAACTGTGCGCCCGTTCGTGCTATTTCAAATAGCCTTTGTGCGCAGAAAGCGGGTTGCACTCTTATTGTGCAACCCCGGAAATGTCGTAATTTATGAACTATGTCTAAATCATTAGTAATTGTCGAATCGCCGTCGAAGGCGAAGACGATCAACAAGTATCTGGGCCGGGATTTCAAGGTCATCGCATCGGTAGGCCATATCATGGACCTGCCGAAGAAGGGTCTGGGCGTCGATGTCGACAACAACTTCGAGCCGACCTACGAGATCATGCCCGGCAAGGAAAAGGTCGTCAAACAAATCAAGGATGCGGCCAAAGAGGCCGACGAAGTCTATGTTGCAACCGATCCGGACCGCGAGGGCGAGGCCATCGGGTTTCACATTGCCGAAGTAGTGCGCAGCGGGCGCGGGCAGTCCAAAAAGCCCGTGCTGCGCGTGATGTTCAACGAAATCACGAAAACGGCGGTTCAGGAAGCATTCAATCATCCGGGACAGATAAACGTCGCTCTCGTGGATGCGCAGCAGGCGCGGCGCGTGCTCGACCGCCTTGTAGGTTACAAGGTGAGCCCGCTCCTGTGGGACAAGGTGCGGCGCGGACTCTCGGCCGGCCGCGTTCAGACCGTCGCGGTCAGGCTCGTCGTAGAGCGCGAACGCGAGATACAGAACTTCGTCAAGACCGAGTACTGGACCGTAACGGCGTGGCTCGGCGCGCATGCGCCGCCCGAATTCGACGCGCGCCTTTACAAGATCGGCGAGCAGACCGTCAAAACCTCGGGCTTCGATCAGGGCGTCAAAAAATCCGAGATACACATTGAAAACGAGGAGCAGGCGCTCGCAATCCTCGCCGCGCTCGAAGGCGCAACCTACGTCGTCAGCGACGTAACCACTCGCGAAAAGAAGCGCAACCCGGTTCCCCCTTTCATCACGTCGAAACTTCAGCAGGAGGCCTCGCGCAAACTCCGGCTTCCGGCCAAAAAGGCCATGCAGATTGCGCAGCGTCTTTATGAAGGCAGAGAACTCGGCGAAGAGGGTTCGGTAGGACTCATCACCTACATGCGCACCGACTCCACGCGCGTAGCCGACAGCGCGCTCGGCGAAGTGCGTGAGTTCATCACCGGGCAGTACGGGCCGAACTATCTGCCGGAAAAGGCCGTTTATTACCGCTCGAAGAAGGGCGCGCAGGACGCGCACGAAGCCATACGTCCGACCTCCGTTGCGCGCACGCCGGACTCCGTTGCGAGGTATCTTGAAAAGGAAGAACTCGCACTCTACCGCCTGATATGGCAACGCTTCGTCGCATCGCAGATGATGCCGGCGCTTTTCGATCAAACGACGATCGACATCGCAGCGGGCGAAAAATATCTCTTCCGCGCCACCGGATCGGTGCTGAAGTTCGACGGATTCCTCGCCGTATACGAAGAGGGCAAGGATGAGAAGGACGAAGAGGACGAAGAACAGGCGCACAAGCTGCCGAAGGTAGAACGCGGCGAGACGCTCAACCTCAAGTCGCTCAATCCCGAACAGCATTTCACCGAACCGCCGCCGCGTTACACCGAAGCGACACTTGTAAAGGCGCTCGAAGAAAAAGGCATCGGCCGCCCCTCGACCTACGCCTCGATTATGAGCGTGATACAGGATCGCGAATACGTCGAAAAAAACGAGGGCAAGTTCAGCCCTACGGAACTCGGCGCCATCGTAAACGACCTTCTGATCGAAAGCTTCGCCGATATCTTCAACGTCGAATATACGGCGCGGATGGAGGAAGAACTCGACGAGATAGAAGACGGCAAGATGCGCTGGACCGAAGCGCTCCGGGAGTTTTACGACAAGTTCACCGCCGATCTGAATACAGCCGCCAAACACATGCGGAACATCAAGCGGCAGGAGATCGTCACCGACGAAGTATGCGAAAAGTGCGGCTCGAAGATGGCGATCAAGTTCGGACGCTTCGGGCAGTTCCTCGCCTGCACAAACTACCCCGAATGCAAATCCACGCGCGAAATCGCCAAACCCGGAGCACCCAACGGGGGCGAGAAAACTACGGAAGCCGCAGCCGCGCCCGAAGCAGCGACGGAAAACCCATACGCCGATGAAGTGTGCGAAAACTGCGGCAGCCCGATGGTGCTCAAGCGCGGACGCTTCGGACAGTTCCTCGCCTGCTCTGCCTATCCGACATGCAAGACGACGCGGCGCATAACGAAAACCGGTGCGGCAGCCGCCCCTGTAATGCTGGATGAAAAATGCCCCGAATGCGGCGCACAACTGGCTCTTCGCGACGGGCGCTTCGGAGCCTTCACCTCCTGTTCGCGCTATCCCGAATGCAAATACATCAAGCGCGACACCACGGGCGTAGCCTGTTCGCGCGCGGGCTGCAAGGGCGAAATCGTCGTCAAGAAATCAAAACGCGCAAAAGTATTCTACGGCTGTTCGGAGTATCCGACCTGCGATGTTGTGTTCTGGGACAAACCCATAGCCGAAGCGTGCCCGCAATGCAATGCCCCGTTTGTGCTTGAAAAATACAACGCCCGCAAGGAAACCGCTACGCGTTATTGCCGCAACGAGGAGTGCAACTGGCGCAGCGACGGCGACGGCGGAGGCGCAACGGTTGCGGCCAAACCGAAACGCGCAACGCGCCGCGCATCGTAAAACGGAAGAAGTGAGAAAAACGGAACATACGAAATAAAACGAAACAAACGGAAAATGTCATCCCCTTCCGTTTGTTTCGTCTATTTCGTATGTTCCGTTTTTCTCACTTCTTCCGTTGACTGAAATTCGCCGCCGTTTCCGTCACGCCCGCGCGTTTGTTCGCCGCACGCGCCAGCACAAAAAGCAGATCCGATATCCGGTTCAGGTATATAAGCGCGGCAGGGTTGATTTCCTCGCGGCGGCCGAGCGCAACCACTACGCGTTCGGCGCGTCGCGCCACCGTTCGCGCCAGATGGATCGTAGAACCCACTACGGTCCCGCTCGGCAGGATGAATTCCTTCAGCGGTTCGAGTTCTTCGAGCAGCCGGTCGATCAGGCCCTCGAGGTCGGCGATCATCTCCGCGCCCACGCGCGGCACGGCCGTGCCCATCGGCGTCGCCAGATCCGCGCCCACGATGAACAGATCGTTCTGAAGGCGCTCCAGAATTGCGCCGATTTCCGGTTCTTCGTTTCCGGCGCGCGCCAGCCCAAGCACCGAATTCAGTTCATCGACATCGCCGTAAGCCGCTACGCGCAGATCATCCTTGCCCACGCGCGAACCGTCGACGAGCGATGTTTCGCCCGCGTCTCCCGTCTTCGTATAAACCCTCGTGACTCTCAACCTCGATCCCCTTTCCGTTTCCGTATCATTCCCGATGACGCCGCACCCCAGACGACGAGCAGCAGCACGCCCCCGACCGCGCACCACGCGCCGCGGCGAAAGCTCGCCGGACGGTATACAAACTCTACGCGATTCGTTCCCGCCGGCGCCATTACGCCGCGCAGAACATAATTCGTCCTGTATACCTGCGCTGCAACCCCGTTGATGCGCGCTTCCCATCCCGGAAAGTGTACTTCGCTGAGCACCAGAAAGCCCGGCTGCGCGCGCCGCGTCTCCATTTCAATCCGGTTCGGCGCATAGTTCACTATCCGCACCGAACCATCGCTTGAGGGAGACGAAACCGGGGCATCGCCGATTCCCTCACGCTCCATCCATTCGCGGTCAACATATGCAGTCCGTCTAGGGTCTGAAATGCCGCGCCGGATCAGGTCGAGTATTTCCTGTTCCGGCGCGATTTTCACCTTTTCCGCAAACCACGCGCGCGGCAATGCACGCAGATTTTCATAGATGCTTATATCGTCGAACTGCGCGAGTTTTCTCCATCGTTCGGCGGGCAGTTCCATTCCGACAATCGGCGTCGATACGCGCGAGGGCGCATCAAAAAGCGATGCGCGCACCAGATAAATTCCTGCATCCTCGCGTGCGTATTCCCATTCGATATGCGTAATCAGCGAACGGTCGAAAGTCAGCCGGGCGAGATACGAATGAATCTCAAAACCGTCTCCCGGCCTGCTCTCTGCGACTTGGGCACGCCGGTGTTTGACCGTATCGCGCAGTTCCTGCTGATCGTGCGCCCATTCGGACGTATCGCGCCCGGCCTGCACTTCGCGCTCAAACACGCGGCCGTCCGAAGTATGGAGTTTTATCCGCAGCACCGTTTCGCCGTCCGCAAGGTGCACGGAGTTGAACATGGAGGTTACAAGCGCGATCTCGCTTGCAAGCGCCGTTACGCCGTCGGTGCGCAGTTTCACTCCGGGTTTGAATTCGCGGCCGAAAGTCGTATTGGAGAAGGCTATGCCGTCGTGAAGGATCGAACGCTTCGGATCGAGCGAACCGCGACGCTCTACGAGCAAATATCTGACATTCAAAAGATCAAAGCTGCGGTCTTCGGCTCCGAGCGAAGCCGGATCTCGAACTATGCCGCTTGCATCCATAAGGCCGGAAAAATCCATCACTCTGGTCAATCCCAAAACGTCCATTCCGTTGACCGAATGCAGGCCGCGAGCCGATGACGCATCGGGCAGGTTCATCGCGTCGTAGTTTTTTTCAAACGGCGCGTCGTAAGTGTAATCGTAAGGCAGATCCGAAACGCTCAACACGCGAAAGTCGTGCGGCGAACCCGTGCGCGATTTGATGAATGCAAGAGTGGGCGGATCGGAAAGTCTCCCGGCAATTCTGTTTTCGACCGCGCGCCAGTCGTAAAACCACCCGAAGGACGCCAGATCGAGCGCAAGTATTACCAGCAATATCACGGCGGCTGCGTTGTTGCGCTTCAATACAAAAAACAACATCGCAACCGCACCCGTAACAAATACGGCAACCGGGATTGCAGCTTCGGCATCACCGAGGCTTCGCCCCGCGCCTGAATACATCCATACGGCCGCGCACAGAAGCACGGCGGTAACGCCCGTCGCGGCGATGGCAGCGGCCTTTGCGCGCTCGCTTTTGCGCAATGCGTCGATGCCGATTGCGGCGAGCATCGCTACGGCGAAATCAAATTCGTACAGGTGGCGGTAAGAACCGCGAAAGAGGTTGTAAACCGGAATACCGTAAAACAGCCGGTACAAATCGGCGGGCAGATGTGCGCCGAATGAAAGCAGCAGCGCCGCAACCGCTGCGATGGTCCACAACCAGACGGCCGGATTACGAAAGCGCAGAATGAGCGCGGCAAAGGCGAGCGTCAATCCGAGCAATCCAGTATATCCACCCTGAATCATCGAATTCCACGCGCCGCTGTAGGGTGCGCTGTAGGGCGTAAGCGCCGCGCCGCCGAAGAAATACGGCATGATGAGCGCAAGCGCCTGGCGCGGCGGCAGCGAGTAGCTCGAAAATTCCTCGTAACCGATGCGCGCGCGCCCGCCCTGATCGAGCAATTCCGCCTGCGGCAGCAGTTGCATCATCGACAGCAGCGCGCCGCTTGCAAACATCAACATCACACCGACGATCAGGCGCCGGCGCACAATCCAATCTTCTATCTGCGTCAGACGCCAAAATGTATAAAGCGCGACTACGCAGTATCCGTAAAGCGTCGTCTGCGGATCGCCCGCGAATACCTGAAGCGCGATGAACACTGCTCCGGCTGCGCCCCACAGCCACTGCAATCTTTGCATCCGGCTCTGAGCCATGGCTTCGACCGCGAGCAGCAGCCACGGCAGCCATACGATCGCCGTCAGCCGGTGCGTATGCGCCAGATGCGTTATGAGAAAACCGCCGAAGGCGAAGATCATCGCGGCGGCGAATGAGGCCGTGCGCGTGCACTGCGTGCGCCGCGCGAAAAGATACGCGCCCGCAAGCGCCAGATGATAGCTCACAATGACGAGCGCATTCATTGCGGCGGCAGGCGGCAGAAGGGTGAAGATCCAGTTGAGCGGGTAGAGCGCGCCGGGATCTACGCTTGCAAGCAGCGGCATGCCCGAAAACACGTGCGGATTCCACAGCGGCAGCGCGCCGGAGGCGAGTATTTGACCGGCGAGCACGCGCACGCCGAGGTTGTGCGTCCAGCCGTCGCCCGGAACCAGAGCAACGCGCCCCGCGACGGCGGGCAGGAAATAGATGAGCGGCGCGAGCAGCAGGGCAAGGAAAGAGATAACGGAACGAACGGAAATAAACGAAACAAACGGAAGGAAGTCTCTTTTCCGTATGTTTCGTTCTTTTTCGTTTGTTCCGTTATCTCTCTTCTTTCGCATATCAGGCGCGCGCGATGAGAGCATCGATTATGCGCTCGGCGGCGCGGCCGTCCCAAAGTTCCGGAATCCGCTTTTCCGTGAGGCTTGCGCTGTCGAGCGCGGCGAGCGCCTCGCCGACTATTTTTTCCGGGTCAGCGCCCGTCAGCCGGTTTGTTCCCTCGGTAATGGTCACGGGGCGTTCGGTATTTTCGCGCAGCGTAAGGCAGGGCAAACCAAGCGCGGTGGTTTCTTCCTGCAGGCCGCCCGAATCGGTAAGCACGAGCTTCGATGCGCTCCAGAGCCGCAGAAAATCGAGGTATCCGAGCGGGTTTATGATTTTTACGCCTTCGGGCGCGTTCAATCCGAATTCGGTCATACGCAGTTGCGTGCGCGGGTGGGCCGGGAAAATTACGGGCAGTTCGCCCGCAATGCGTCCGAGCGCATCGAGAATGCCCGCAAGCGTAGAAGCGTCGTCCACGTTTGCGGGACGATGCAATGTAACGACTACGTACTCGGAGGTTTCGAGTCCGAGCGTTTCGAGAACCGTTGAATGCTGCGCGCGATCGAGATGAGCGAGCAGGGTGTCGATCATCACGTTGCCGACGCGGACTATGCGCCAAGCGTCGATGCCCTCTCGCAGAAGGTTTGCGTCGGCGTCGGCGCTCGGCGTCAGCAACAGGTCCGAGAGTTGATCGGTGAGGATTCGATTGATTTCTTCGGGCATACGGCGATCGAAGCTGCGAAGTCCGGCTTCAACGTGCGCTACGCGAAACTGGAGTTTCGACGCCACAAGCGCGCAGGCGAGCGTGGAGTTTACGTCTCCGACGACAAGGGTCCAGTCCGGGCGCTCGCGAACTATGACGGGTTCGAAGGCGAGCATAACGCGCGCTGTAGTTTCGGCGTGCGTACCGGAGCCGACTTCGAGGTTGAGGTCGGGCGCGGGCAGATCGAGATCGCGAAAGAAGGCGTCCGACATCGCCTCGTCGTAATGCTGTCCTGTATGGACGAGCATCTGCGAGATGGATGCGGGACGCCTTTTGATTTCGGCGATGAGCGGCGCGATTTTCATGAAATTCGGCCGCGCGCCGACGATGTGCAAAATCTTCATCGCCGATATTTGATCGAGTTTTCTGTCTCAGGGATTGGGCCAGCCACCGCCGCCCGGCGAATAGGGGTTCTGGGGCGCCGGTTGCCGTTTCTCGAAAAACTTCACTCCGAGCAGGCCGCCGAGTACGGTGAAACCGAGGAGTATTGCCCCGCCGATGACCGAAAGCGGCAGCGCGCCTATGACGCGCTGTGCGGCCGACTGATTGGCCGCCTGTTCTATGGCCTGCTGCATCAACTCCTGCACTTCGGGATTGTTCGCATTCGATGCTATCTGTTCCAGAACCTTGAGCATCATGCTGCTTGCCGTGCTGCTCATGCTGAGCAGCATCTGGCCGAAGAAATATATTCCGCCGCCGATCATTCCGGCGAACGCTCCGACCTTGGCGCCGTCTGCGTTTGCGATCGCGCGCGGTGAGCTGTCGACGAGCAGTTTCGTAGCCATCATACCGCCTATCAGCGCCCACGCGCAGAAGCAGCAGTTGAGCAGACTCACGATAGGGATCACCGATCCCAGGCCGACGATCAGGCCGCCGATGATCGCCGGTCGTTTCAGATCGAGTTCATTCATGGTCGGGTTTCCTCCTCGATTACGCCGCCTGCAAACCCCGCAGGGGAGCTCTTGAGCATTCTTGTTGTTAAATGTGATGTAAGAGTCGAAACGAGTCCGGGCACGATGTAAAACGCCGCCGCCGATCCGCCGAGCGCCCCGGTCAATGCGCGCGACAAATGCGTGTTCTCAACGAGTCCGATCAAGCCCAGGCTGAAATCGACCGCCATCGGCGCAGATGCAAGCACCAGCCATTTCAGTCGCGGCATGCGCTCGTCTCCCATACGCCGCATCATGGGATAAACCGCAAGCCCGAGTGCGAATCCCGCGTAAATCCCCGCGCAGCGCGCACACACAGCAAGCGGAAGCCCGTCAATATGAAACGACCGTTCTGCGCGCTGATGACACACGGCGGCGAAGGCCGCATATATCGTCGTCCCCGCAAATACGCTCCCGTTTGAAATCAACATCGGCGCGGCGAATACGGCTCCGAGCCACAGAGCAGTTACGGCGACGAGCGCGAAGTAGAAAAGATGAAGTTGTCTCTTCATCAGAAGCGATATCAGAAGCGATCGAAACGGACGAACGTATCCGGTCCGCCCTCGACGTGCACGGTATCGACGAAGCGGACGTGGCGCGTTTCGGTAGTCATAATCAGCGATTGCGTGCGTTTGCCGGTGCCGAAGAAGCGCACGCCGCGCAGTATCGTGCCGTCGGTGACGCCGCAGGCTGCGAAGATTATCTTGCGGCCGGGTGCGAGTTCGTTGGTATCGTAAACGCGCGTGGGATCGGAAATCCCCATGCGCTTCATACGATCCGCAAGTCCGTCGGGCAGCTTCTCGCGGTCTTCGGGCTGTTCGAGCTGTTCGCGCAGCACAAAGCGCGACTGTATCTCTCCGTTCAGGCATCTCATCGCTGCGGCCGTTATGACGCCTTCCGGAGCGCCGCCTATGCCCATCAGCGCGTGCACGCCCGAACCGGCTACGGCAGCCGAGATGCCCGCCGAGAGATCGCCGTCCGTAATCAGGCGTATGCGCGCTCCGGCCTGCCTGATTTCGGATACAAGGCGTTCGTGACGCGGCCGGTCCAGCACGATGATCGTCAGGTCGGTTACATCCCGGTTGAGTCGCCGCGCAATGGCCTTGAGGTTGTCCTTTACCGGCGCGTCTATATCCACTGCACCTTTGACCGACGGGCCGACGACGATTTTGTTCATGTACATGTCGGGCGCGTGCAGCAATCCTCCGCGCTCGGCCGCTGCAAGCACGGCTATGGCGTTCGGCGCGCCCGTAGCGCACAGGTTGGTGCCTTCGAGCGGATCTACGGCGATGTCGACTTCCGGGAATGACGCGCCGGCTTCGAGCGCGCCTCGGCCTACACGTTCGCCGATATAAAGCATCGGGGCTTCGTCGCGTTCGCCCTCGCCGATGACAATCGTGCCGGTCATGGGGATGGATTCCATCACCGAGCGCATTTTTTCGACGGCGACGTGATCGGAGTATTTGCGGTCGCCCTGCCCCATCGTGCGCGCGGCTGCGATGGCTGCGGCCTCGACTACGCGCAGGAAATCCAGCAGCAGATCGTGCTCCATCGGACGCTGGGTGCTCATCGCCGTCCTCCTTGTTGATTGAAGGAGAGACAACTGTTCTGTTTCATTTCGTTTGTTCCGTTGTCTCGTTTCTTGGTTGTCTCGTTTCTTGATTATGTCCGATTCAGGGCGAAACGACGCCTCCGGTTTGAACCTCGAGTTCTTCGAGCGATGCGCTCAAATGCGGATCGAAGCATTCGCGGCAGCGCGCCTCATAGGCTCCGGCGGCGCCGACTACTACGCGCTCCTTGCGGTGAATCAGCCGCTGCGTGTAGGTCGCCGGGTTGCCGCAGCACATACAAATGGCGCGCGTCTTTGTAATGTCCTCGGCTATTGCGAGCAGTTGCGGCATCGGCTCGAAGGGGCGGCCGAGATAGTCCATATCCAGGCCGGCGATTACCACGCGTTTGCCCTGATCCGCGAGTTGATTGGCTACGCGCACAAGATCCGAATCGAAGAACTGCCCCTCGTCTATGCCGATGACGTCGGTATCCACATCTACGATGGCGAGGATTTCGCCCGCGGAACCGACCAGATCCGAGTCGATTTTCATTTCCGAGTGCGAAACGATGTGGGACATAGAGTAGCGTTCATCTATAGCGGGTTTGAAGATCTGCACCTTCTGGCGCGCGATCTGTGCGCGGCGCAGGCGGCGAATGAGTTCTTCGCTTTTGCCGCTGAACATCGATCCCGTTATCACTTCTATCCAGCCCGCATCAGATGAATGCCGTTCCAATTTCCGGATTCTCCTTTTTTCGATGTGCGCCCCTTCTACACCAGAAGCAATGCTGCGGTCAAAGGAGGGGAGAAGAAAGTGCTGAGTGCGAGGGGGAAGAAGAAAGTGCTGAGTGCTGAGTGCTGAGTGCTGAGTGCAATTTGGAACTGAAGAACTTCTATACTCCGTCGAGAAAGTTCTTTGAGTTTTTCAGCCGCGGTAGCGGCGAAAGATCTGTAGCCCAGGGCGGCAAGCCCTGGGTAGGTGTAGAGAAACCGTACCAGCCCCGGAGGGGCGGAAGATCTTTCGCCCTTTCAGGGCTTGAACATTTTTTTCTGCTGACCTGGCGCTCACGCACCAGGCTACAGATCTTTCGCCGCTACCGCGGCTGAAAAACTCAAAGAACTTTCTCGACGGAGTATAGAAGTTCTTCAGTTCCAAATTGCACTCAGCACTCAGCACTCAGCACTCAGCACTCAGCACTCAGCACTCAGCACTTCTTCTTCAGGTGCTTCTTCCTCCTCTTGATCTTCCACGATCAAGCCGCGACAATGGGCCGCGGCGATTGCGGCGGTTTGCCCGTTTACGCATCAACTTAAAAGAATCGGAGAACATATATGCGGCGTACGTTTCTGGTAATCCTTCTCGGCCTCAGTCTGCTCAATCCGCTGCCGATGGCGGCGCAGGAGCCCGTAGACGCTTCGGTCAACGAGCGCATCGAGCGCGAGGGAATGAACAATTCCCGGATCATGCAAACATTGCATTATCTGACCGACATGTACGGCCCGCGCCTTACGGGTTCGCCCTATCACAAGGCGGCGGCAGAATGGGCGGCGAAGGAAATGACCAAATGGGGCCTGGCCAACGCCAGGCTCGAACCGTGGGATTTCGGTCATCCGGGCTGGCTCAACGAACGCCTTACAGCACATATCATTTCTCCGGTCAAGGATCATTTGACGGGCGAGGTGCTGGCCTGGACGCCGAGCACTCCCGGAGTCGTTACAGCGCAGGCTTTCCACCTCATTCCGCCCGACCGTCCGACCGCCGAGCAGTTGACCGCTTACCTGGATTCGGTAAAAGAGCGTGTGCGCGGGAAAATCGTGCTGGTCGGCAAACATCAATTCGTGCCCGTGACGATCACGCCTTCGACCCGGCGCGTAGAGGATGCGCAGCTTCGGCAGCGTTTTGATCCCAACAATCAGAACGCCGATCAGAGGCCGCCCTTTGCGCGTGGACAGCAGGGACCTCCGCCGCAGCCCGGCGTGCTCAACCCGCGCCAGATCGCCGAGCAGATCGACGCATTTCTTGTTGCAAACGGCGCAGCCGTGCGCATAGATGACGGCGGGCGCGAACACGGACAGATACGCGCATTCCACAACCGCACCTTCGATCCCTCGAAGGTCGCGCCCACCGTGATACTGCGCAACGAGGATTTCGGCCGCATTTCGCGATTGCTCGCAAACGGCTCGCCTGTAGAGCTTGAATTCAACGTCGTCAACCGCATCTATCCCGAAGGCCGGACCTCCTACAACGTCGTCGCCGAAATTCCCGGAACCGACAAGGGCGATGAAGTCATCATGCTCGGCGGACATCTGGATTCGTGGCACGCAGCGACCGGAGCTACCGACAACGCCATCGGCTGCGCGGTGATGATGGAAGCGGCGAGGATCATTCACTCGCTCGGCCTCAAGCCCCGGCGCACCATAAGGGTCGCGCTCTGGGGCGGCGAGGAACAGGGTCTGCTCGGATCGCTCGCCTACGTAAAGGAACACTTCGGCACGGCCGAAAATCCAAAACCCGCATACGAAAAATTCGGCGGTTATTTCAATATCGATACGGGTACGGGACGCGTTCGGGGACTGACCGTATTCGGGCCGCCCGAAGCGGCTTCGGTAATAAGGGAGATAATCGCGCCGTTCGAGAAATTCGGCGTAATGGGCGCGGCCGCATCGCGCAGCCGCGGCCTCGGCGGTTCGGATCATACCTCTTTCAATCAGGCGGGCCTGCCCGGCATAGGCGCGATGCAGGATCCCATCGAATACGGCTCGGCTACCTGGCATACGAACCTCGACACCTATGAGCGGATCATAGAGGACGACGCCAGGAAGTCCGCCGTAGTCATCGCGTCGGCGGTATATCATCTTGCGATGCGCGATCAACTGCTGCCGCGTTTTGCCGGGGATCAGATGCCGCAACCGCCCGGCGCGCGTCCGGCAACGCCTCCCGTGACCCCGGCTGCGCCCGCGCGGCAAGGCAACCGGTAAAGATGACGGAACAAGCGAAAGTACACGAAACAAACGGAAAGTAACTGTTTTCGTTTGTTTCGTTTCTTTCCGTTTGTTCCATTATCTCTAAAGTTTTGTTATGCCGAGATCACTGTTTTCACTCGTCGATCGTCCCAGTCGCGATCCGGTAAGGACGCTCCTCAAGGATCAACGAATCGTTCGCGCCGAGGCGTTCTTTGCCACATCGGCTGATCGATTCAACGCCGAGCACATACGCATATGCGAGATCCCCGCCCCGCCATTCAAGGAGCATGAACGCGGAAGGTACTTCGCCGCGCGCTTCATCGAACTCGGCCTCGCCGACGTGCATACCGACAGCGTAGGCAACGTCATAGGCTTCCGGCGCGGTGTAAACGACGATCCGATCGTAGTGCTTTCGGCGCATCTCGATACTGTATTTCCCGAAGGGACCGATGTACGGGTGCGGCGCGAGGGCGACAGGTTGTGCGCGCCGGGAATTGCGGATAACGCCGCGGGGCTTGCGGCGCTGATTGCACTGATACAGGCCTTGAATGCAGCTCAAATCCGCACGAAGGGTACGCTCGCTTTCGTCGCTACGGTGGGCGAGGAAGGCGAGGGCAATCTGCGCGGCGTGCGCCACCTGTTCAGCGAGGGCAAGCTTGCCGGGCGCGTTGCGTCGTTTATTTCATTCGACGGTCCGGGGCTGGATTACATTACGAATCAGGCGCTCGGTTCGCGCCGCTACCGCGTGCGGTTCAGCGGTCCGGGCGGGCACAGTTGGGCGGATTTCGGCGTGGTCAATCCCGTGCACGCGGTGGGGAGCGTGGTTGCCCTTATGTCTGCGTATCGCGCGCCTGCCGAACCGCGCACCACGTTTAACATCGGCCGGATTGCGGGCGGCGAATCGGTAAACGTCATTCCGGCTGCGGCGGAGATGGACGTGGATCTGCGTTCGGCGTCGGATGAGGAACTGAATCGCATCGAGGATCATTTGTTGAACGCGGTGCATCGGGCGGCGGAGGAAGAAAACACCGGGCGCGCAGTTTCAGGGCAATCGCTGCAAATGAATGTACAGTTGATAGGCGACCGGCCCGCGGGTGAAACTCCCGCGTCTTCGATGCTCGTGCGGGCGGCACTGGCCGCATCGCGCGCCTGCGGGATAGATGCAATACTCAACCGCGCCTCTACGGATTCGAACATTCCCATAAGTCTCGGCATTCCGGCAGTGACGATCGGAACCGGAGGCGCGTTTAACGATGCTCACCGGCTCAGCGAATGGTACGATCCGGCGGGACGCGAAACCGGTTACAGGCGCGCGATGCTTTTATCGCTTGCGATGACGGGCCTTGCATCCTGATCAGCAAAGAGGAGGCGAATATGTCGAACGGACACGGACTGAGCGAAGAGGAGCAGGATTTTTTTGAAGCGATCGATCGCAACACCATGGCCGAACAGCATATCTTCGACGCGTTGTCCGACATAAGCGACGAACAGTACTACACGCTGTTTGAAGTCGAAGTGGAACATACCTGCGGCCCGGCGCAGGTGCAGGTTTATCCGGAACGCGCCGGCACGCTTTACCGCTGCCTGAATTGCGGTATGGCCGGCATAATCGGCGGGTAAGAGAAGAGATAACGGAACAAACGAAATAAGACGAAAACTACAGAAATACTCAACTTTTCCGTGATTTCCGTCTTATTTCGTTTGTTCCGTTATCTCTTCTTTTATCAGCTTCGAAGTTTCATCGCCTCGGCATCCCACTCGCAGATGCGTCGATCGAAGTAGCTGACATTCGCCATCAATGCGGGGGCTGCGGCGCGGAAACCGAATACGGCGTCCTCTACAACCTGCTCGCGCGTGCGCATGGCGTTGAAGAAGTTTCTGAAGTGATCCAGCCGTTCGTCGTATTTATCCGAGGCGGCGAAGCGTTCTTCGGGATAAGCGCTCAGTGCGGCGTCGTTTCGCGGGTGCTGTTTGCGGTATTCCCTCATAAACGCTTCCTGCACGGCTTCGGGGAAGGTATCGATCGAGGTTCCGGGTTCACGTTCCTTCGGCGTCCGGCGCAGTACTACGCCGTTTCCGCCTATGATGATGACGCCCTCGCTGCCGACGAAACGGTACTCCCACGTTCCCCAGCCGCTGCGGTCCGTTCCACCGTCGCACAGGCTGACGCGAAAGTTCATGTTGAATGCCGGATGGGCGTCAGTCTTCGGATAATCGAACAGCCCGAGCAGAAGATCCGGCACATCGCGCCCGTCGTGCCAGTAGTGCAGCCCGCCGGTTGCAAGCACGCGGCTCGGCCCCTTCGCTCCGGTGACGAAGTGCGCGCTCGTAAACTGATGGACGAACAGATCGCCGCCTATGCCGGTGCCGTAGTCGCGGTAATTGCGCCAGCGGAAAAACCTTTTGGCATCGAACGGCACCTTCGGCGCGCGTCCGAGAAACCGGTCCCAGTCGATGTTCTGCGGCGAGGCGTCGGGCGGGATAGAATACTGCCAGGCGCTCCTCGGTCCGCGGCGCAGCAGCGTCGAATCTACGAAGTTGAGTTCGCCGATTACGCCGGAAGACAGCAATTCCTTGGCCTTTTTATAAACGACCGAGGAAACAAACTGGCTGCCGACCTGGAATATGCGTTTGGTTTGCTGCTGCGCGGCGATTACGGCGTGGCCTTCATCGAGCTGCTGGACTACGGGTTTTTCGCAGTATACGTCCTTCCCGGCATTCATCGCGTCGACCGATATGCGCGAATGCCAGTGGTCGGGCGTGGCAATGATTACGGCGTCGATGTCGGGGCGAGCCAGCACCTCGCGGTAATCGCGCGTGGTCATCACGTTTTTGCCGAATACTTCCTTGACGCGGGTCAAACGGCCGTCGTAGAGGTCTGCGGCTGCGACCAGTTCAACGCCCCTGACGCGCAGCGCCGTTTCGGTATCCCCGAAACCCATTCCGCCCGCTCCGATCAGGCCCAGGCGTATGCGGTCGTTGGGCGATACGGGACGCTGCGATTGCGGCTCGGAATCGAGAAATGTGGTGCGCGGCCCCCCGTGTATGCGCACGCTCGAGCCTGCGGCGGCTGCGCCCGCTGCGGCCAGCTTCAGAAAATTGCGGCGTGAACCGGATCCGGATTTCTTCATGATATTTCCTCCCGGGAAGTGTCGAATGCAGGCAGTTTACATCGGACGGGGCAACAATGGAACGCGGCTTTGTACATGCAGTTCGTGGAATGCATTTCTTTCCCTACACGCTGTTGAACAACTACGGACGATCTGGTATCAGGGAGCGTGATCAACAAATCCTCATCGACCACATCCCCGATTGATCGCGCCCCGACCGGCTCCATAGATTCCGGGATGCTGCTGGTAGCGCTGATATGGGGGGCGAATTTCGCAATCGTCAAATCGAGTTTCGCCCAGATTCCGCCGCTTGCCTTCGCCGCGCTCAGATATGTGCTGGCATCGCTCGCGCTTGCGGCGCTGCTCAGATGGCGCGAGGGACTCTCGCCGCTGCCCCCCGGAAGCTTCCGGCGAATAATGTGGCTCGGACTGATCGGGAACACGGGCTATCAGGCGCTGTTTGTCATCGGCCTCTCGATGACTACGGCAGCCAACAGTTCGATGCTGCTGTCGACGACGCCCGCGCTCGTAGCCCTGTTCGGCGGACTGCTGGGAATAGAAACAATCAACCGGCGCACGGCTTCAGGCATCGCGATGGCTACAGCGGGAATCGCGCTCGTGATGCTGGCGCGCGGGGCGTCCTTTTCTATGAGCACGGTTCTCGGCGATCTGATTACGCTGGCGTCGGTGCTGTGCTGGGTAACGTATGTGCTGGGCGTGCGCACGCTGGCGGGCAAGATCTCCTCGCTGCGACTGACGGCGCTCACAATGCTCGCCGGAACGCCCGGCCTGCTGCTGCTCGGCGGCGCGCAGATGATGAAACTTGACTGGGCAGCCTTCAGCCCAAGTACATGGTTCGGCGTGTTTTACGCCTCGATGCTGGCGCTCGTTGTGTCCTACCTTCTTTACAACCGCGCCGTAGCCCGCATCGGCAGCGTCCGCACTTCCGTACACGGCTGCATAATACCTGTAGTCGCCGCGCTCATTGCCTGGCCCGTGCTCGGCGAACGCCCAACCCTTTGGCAGGGCGCCGGTGCAGCGCTCATCATCGGCGGCGTCCTTCTTACCCGTGGAAAAAAAGAAACCGCGGAATCTGCGAAATAAAGCCGAAAATCACCGAAATATGCACCTTTTCCGTGATTTTTGTTTCATTCCGTTTGTTCCGTTATCTCTCCAACCGGGAATGGTCAAATGCCCCTATGTACCAGCCTGCCCCGCCAAAGTCGTGAAATGCCCCATTAGTTTATTCTCGGATTCAGAATTGTTTTCACCATAAACCGTTGCAATGCAAGGTATTTGCAATATGGAGACGGGGATTTGGGGGATTTCTGCGGCGTATTACCGGCGCTGTAGACGGTCGGTACGCTGGTTGCAGGCATCTGTCTTACAGCAATAAGGAGCAATAAGGGTTGATAAGGAAGGATCAGGAGGGTGTAATGGCTGAAAGGTTGAAGATTCTGATTGCTTACGACGGTTCGGAATGTGCGGATGCAGCGCTTGCGGATCTGAAACGGGCGGGTTTGCCGGCTGAAGCCGAAGCCATAGTGCTGGCGGTTGACGAGCAATGGCTGCCTGCGCCGACGACGTACTGGCTGGTGGAAACCGCGCGCGGGACTACGCACCCGGTATCGGAGGAAGTTACGGCGATGGCCGAGCGCGGGGCCGCCTGCGTTAAAGAGCTTTTTCCTTCGTGGGAGGTGCGCGCCGAAGCGCACGGCGGTTCTCCGGCGTCGATCATACTTGCGGCGGCAGAGCAGTGGAACATTGATCTGATAGTTGTGGGTTCGCACGGACGCACGGGGCTTACGAGGTTGCTGCTCGGCAGCGTATCGCAGAAAATACTGCATCAGGCGCCGTGTTCGGTGCGCGTAGCGCGCGCGCACGATGTGCCTGTAGATGCGCCGATCGGTATAATCGTGGGTGTAGACGGATCGGATGGGGCGGATGCTGCGGCGCGCGAGGTTGCAGCGCGTCCATGGCCCGCAGGAACGCGTGCACTGCTGTTGTCGGTTATGCCGGAGATTCCCTCGGTGGCAAGCAATCGCATCATAGGCCCGATTTCGAAATGGCTTGAAGAGGAACGCGCCAGAGTTGTGGGCGTGGGCGGGCGTCTGGAAGCGGAGTTGCGCGAGGCCGGATGCGAGGTCAGCCTGCTTGTAAGGGACGGCGACCCGCGCGGCGTGCTGCTTGAAGAGGCCAAACGCATGGGCGCCGATTGCATATTCGTCGGCGCAACCGGAATGAGCGCGCTCGACCGGCTGCTGCTCGGCAGCGTTTCGGGCGCAGTGACGGCGCGCGCAGAGTGTTCTGTAGAAGTAGTTCGCAAGCCCGCGTCCGAAAAACCGGGTTCGCAGACCGAGTGAGTTAAATCAAACCACACGACTTCGGGATGAAAAAGAGAGATGACGGAACAAACGAAATGCAACGAAAATTACGAAAAAGTTGAATTTTTTCGTTTGTTCCGTCATCTCTCTTTTTCATCCCGAAGTCGTGTGGTTTGATTCAACCCAAAGTGAATCTGAAAGGAGCACGTCCAGGATAATGAAGATTCTGATCGCTTACGACGGATCGAAGCACGCGCAGGCCGCGCTCGATGATTTGCGCCGCGCCGGACTGCCCGATGACACCGAGGCCACGATCATCTCCGTAGCCGAGATGATTACACCGACGCTTCAGGTGCATACGCGCACGCCCGCCGACGCTCCGCCCGATCAGCCCTTCGGCCCCAAGGAAGCCGAGATGTTAACCCGGCAGGCCGCAGAGCGGATAAAAAAGGCGTTCCCGAAATGGACGCTCGATACGGATTTCGAAACCGGCTCCGCGGCGTGGGCTATCGTCGAGAAAGCCGACAAGCTGAAACCCGACCTGATCATTGTCGGCTCTCACGGACGCTCGGCGCTCGGCCGCGCCATCTTCGGCAGCACGTCGCAGCGCGTAGCCACGGATGCGCGTTGTTCTGTGCGCGTAGCGCGCACGCCGAGATCGGACAAGCCGCCGCGCATCCTGCTGTGCATCGACGGATCGGAATACGCCGAAGCTGCTCTCAACGCGGTCGCGGCCCGCTCCTGGCCCGAAGGCGCCGAGGTGCGGATGATTTCGGCCGTGGGGCCGTTTTCCGGGATGAGGGTCGCCGATTTCACCCTCGAACTCGATCGCACCAATACGTTGCAGCAGACTGCTGCGGCGCTTCTGGCCGCCAACAATATTCTTACATCCACCGTGTCGAAGGACGGCGATCCGAAGCAGGTGATTCTCGAACACGCCGAGGAATGGGGCGCTGACTGCATTTTCCTCGGCTCGCGCGGACTCAACCGTTTCCACCGCTTCTGGCTCGGAAGCGTTTCGACCGCGGTGGTGGCGCGCGCGCTTTGTTCGGTGGAAATCGTGAGAAAGGCCGCATCTGTGTAAACTGCGCCTCATCTTCAGAATGACGCCCGCAGGATCAAAACCAAACCGCGGTATACGCGGACGCAACAGTATGGATGCAAAACCTGCCTCCGATCTGTTTGCTCCGCGTATACGGCGTTTTTTCCTGTTACTCGCGCTCGCCTGCTGTTTCGGCGGTTCCGTTCATACCGCGCAAACTCCGGCCTCGCCCGTCGTGCTGCGGATTCAGCTTGCCAACGAAGCCATCACGCCCGTAACCGCACGGTTCATCATTCAGGCGATCAAGCGCGCAGAACAGGAGCAGGCCGCAGCGCTCGTGCTGATGCTCGACACTCCGGGCGGCCTTGTAGATTCCACGCGCCAGATCGTAGGCGCAATTCTGCAGAGCCGCGTGCCCGTGGTTGTATACGTCGCGCCCTCGGGCGCCCGCGCGGCATCGGCCGGCGTGTTCATAACCATGGCCGGGCACGTAGCGGCGATGGCCCCCGGCACCACAATCGGCGCTGCACATCCGGTTCAGGTAGGCGGCGGATTTCCCGGCGTTCCGCAGTCCCCTCCGCCCGAACAGTCTCCGCAACCGCGACAGGGTGAAAGACAGGGCGAAGAGAAACAATCCGAACCCCGGGCTGAACCCGGCAGCAGATCTTCATCGCCGATGGAGGACAAGATCCTCAACGACACCGTAGCCTGGGCGCGCGCGCTTGCCGAGATGCGCGGCAGAAACGCCGACTGGGCTGCGCGAGCCGTAAGGGAAAGCATTTCCGCTCCGGCATCCGAAGCCCTGAAGGAAAAGGCCGTGGATCTGATCGCGGACGATTTGCAGGCGCTGCTTGCCGAGATTGACGGCCGCGAGGTCGCTCTGCCCGAAGGCCGGGTAAAGTTGCACGTAGCGGGCGCCGAGATCCGCTCGCACCATATGTGGTGGGGCGAACAACTGCTTTCTGCGCTCGCCAATCCCACGCTCGCATTTCTGCTGCTGATGTTCGGCTTCTACGGAATACTGTTCGAACTTTACACCCCGGGATGGGGAGCCTCGGGAACCGTGGGCGTCATTTGCATCGTGCTCGGATTTTTCGCACTCGCAGTGCTGCCGATCAATTACGTGGGACTTGTGCTGATCGTAATTGCGCTTGCGATGTTTCTGGCCGAAGCCTTCGTCGTTAGCTACGGTTTTCTTACACTGGGCGGAATAATCTGCCTCGTGATGGGCGGATTGATGCTCGTGGATTCGCCCGTGGGATTTATGCGCATCCCTCTATGGACGCTCATAGGCACGGCTACGGCTACGGCCGGCATTACGTTTTTCCTCGTCGGCAGCATACTGCGCGCGCGCCGCGCGCCGGTGCAAACGGGCGCCGAAACGCTTTCGGGATGGACGGCGGCGGCGGATGAGGATTTCAGGAAGGAGGGAGAGATTTACCGCGGAAGGGTGTTGGCGCACGGTGAATTGTGGAGCGCCGTGAGCCGGTCGCCGATAGCGGCGGGGCAACCGGTCGAAATCGAGGATCGCCGGGGACTGACGTTGAATGTAAGACCCGCTCGCAGCTCCGGAAACGAATCCGCATAACCGAACTGAGAATTGCTATAAGCCAGGAGGACGCGCAATGATTGACAACACGCTTGGAGGAGTCGGCATATTCATCGGCATCGTGGTGCTTTACTTTCTGAGCTGCATCAAGTTCATTTACGAATACGAGCGCGGCGTGATTTTCCGGCTCGGGCGCGTGCTCGCCCAACCCAAGGGGCCGGGCGTGATCATGGTCTTCTGGCCTATCGACCATCTGGTAAGGATCGGGCTGCGCACATTCGTCAACGACGTTCCGGCGCAGGACGTCATTACGCGCGACAACGTATCGGTAAAGGTCAATGCAGTAGTTTATTTCCGCGTGCTGGATCCTATGAGGGCAGTCCTCGAGGTGGAGAATTATCTTTACGCCACAAGCGAGATATCGCAAACCACGCTGCGCAGCATTCTGGGGCAATCGGATCTGGACGAACTGCTCTCCGAGCGCGACCGGATAAACCGCCAGTTGCAGGAAGTCATAGACCGCGCCACCGATCCGTGGGGGGTCAAGGTATCCGCCGTAGAGGTCAAGCACATCGATCTGCCCGAAACGATGAAGCGTGCAATGGCGCGGCAGGCCGAAAGCGAACGCGAACGCCGCGCAAAGGTCATACACGCCGAGGGCGAGTACCAGGCATCGGCGCGCCTGCGCGACGCCGCCGAGGTTATTGCAGATCATCCGATGGCGATGCAGATGCGGTTCCTGCAAACCCTCGCCGATGTGGGCAGCGAAAACAACACCACCATCGTTTTCCCGATACCTATAGACCTGTTCAGCCCGTTTCTGGAAAAAGCGGAAAAAGAGAAATAACGGAACAAACGAAATTAGACGGAAACTACGGAATGTGTAACGCTTCAGCGCATTTTGAGGACGATGAGCGTGATGTCGTCGCCCTGCGGCAGGCCGCGCGTGAATGCGAGCACTTCGTCCAGAATCATTTCGCGAATCTGTTCGGCCGAAAGCTGCACACTGGAATGGACTAGCGTTTCGAGGCGATCTTCGCCGAACATCTCGCCCGCAGCGTTAACCGCTTCGGTCACTCCGTCGCTGTAAATTACGACCACATCGCCGGAGGCGAGAGCGGTTGCGCGCGATTCGTAGCGCGCAAAATCAAATGCGCCGAGCAGCACCGATTTCGTCGTCAGCAGATCCACGCGCCCGTCAATACGCGCAAGTATCGGCAGGTTGTGCCCCGCATTGACGTAAACAAAACCGCCATGGCCGTCGAGCACCGCGCAGAATAAGGTCAGGAAGCGGCCCGAAGAGGATTTCTGCACGAGCACGCGGTTGAGGTTCTGGATTATACGATCGAGCGATTCCCCGCTTGCAAACTGCGCCTGTAGCGCTCCCTGCGCCATCGCGGCAAGCAGCGCCGCCGGTATTCCCTTGCCCGATACGTCGCCGAGGGCAAACACGGCGCGTCCGTCGTCGAGCATTTGCAGGTCGTAGAAGTCTCCGCCCAGATGCCGCGACGGAATGCTTGCAGCGGATACCTCAAAATGTTCGGGCTGCACAAACGCGGTCGGAGAAAGGGCAACCTGCACGGCGCGCGCCACGCCGAGTTCCTGTTCGAGATTCTTCTTCTCCTGCTCTTCGTGCATCAGGCGCACGCTTTCGAGCGACTTCGTGGCTTCGAATGCAAGCGATTCGAGCAGGCGGAGCGAGGTTTCGGTAAGCGATCCGCTGTAGATGTGGCTGTCTACGTAGAGCACGCCGATGACGTCGCGCTTGAAGACGGTGGTGGCGTCCATGTTTTCGCTCATCTGAAAGCGGCGCAGCGGAATGCAGGCAATCGTGCGCAGATCCAGAAGACGCACGGTTTCCTGGCCGCCCTGCGCGCTTTGTCCCGTGATGATGATGCTGCGGTTTTGCCGGAATACTTCTTCGACTACCGACCGGCTCATCGAAAATTCCCCGCCGAGAATCCAGTTGCGGTTGCGGTCGCGCGCGACCTTGAATTCCAGATCCCCGTTCTCGTTTCTCAGCATCAGAAAGCCGCGTTCGGCCTGCGTGATTTCGATCGCAGCATCCACTATCAGACACAATACGTCGTCGGGCGTGAGCGAAAACTTGAACGCCTGATTGACCTCGACGAAACGCGAGAGTTTCTGCAATTCATCGTTGGCCGAGGCGCTGCGCGCGCGGTCGATGGTCGAACCGCTCAGGTTGAGATGCGCCCCCGAATCAAAGATCGCAGCCGCGCGCGCAACCGAATCGTCGATGAATTGTATCTGCTGATCCTCGTCCCCGCCGATGCGTATGCGGTCCAGATGCTGCAACTCGCTGCGCTCGATGCGCTGCCCGTTGACGAATGTGCCGCGCTTGCTGCCTACGTCCACCAGAAAGTAGCCGTCGCTTTCGTACCGTATCTCTGCGTGCTGGCGCGATACGGTGTCGTGCAGCATCTGAAGGTCGTTTTCCGCCTTGCGCCCGATGGTGAAGACGGGCTTGGCAAGCGGTATGACGCGCTCTACGCCGAACCGGTTGGTGACACGCAACTGCGCCGCCTTTTGCATTGACCTCCGCGCCTGAATACTTCCTAAATCAGACCACGAAACATTGGGACACATCACTGGGTACGCACGCGCCAAAGCGTGCTTTCACTCGCCGCCGAACGCACGCGAGGGCGCGTGCGTACCCACTTGCAGACTCCGTTGTGTGTACCATTCTGCTGTGGTTTGATTTAGTCGGCAGTTATCTGAAAGATGAAACTGCGGCGGCTTCGTCGTCGTGCGTTTCGAGCACCGAGAGCAATCCGGTGATCGAGAGCAGTTGGCGGGCCATGCGCGACGGGCGCAGCAGCTTCATATGTCCGCCCGCGTCCTTGACGCTAGTGTAGGACTTGATCATCGCGCCGATGCCCGAGCTGTCGATCATCGGCACGTCGGCCAGGTTTATCAGCAGATTGAGCTGCTGCTCGCCGAGCAGCCGCGTAATGGCCTCGCGCAGGCTTTCCTCGCTGCGTCCGATCGTGAGATTGCCGTTCAGATCCAGGATCGTGACGGCGCCGGAGTTTCGAATGTTTATTTCCATGATGGCGCCGATTATATAGCAGTTGCAGAAGAAGAGATAACGGAACAAACGGAATGAAACGAAACAAACGGAAGTGCAGGTTCATTCCGTTTGTTTCGTTTCATTCCGTCTACTCCGCGACTATCATATAGGCCCTCGCGCCGCCCAGCAGATCCGAGAAATCCTTGGCATAAGCCTTTACGCGCCTGCGATGACGGCGCAACAGTTCGCTCAGTTCGGCCACGGATACGCCTGCGTCTTCCACGTGCGCAAAAGCCCATTTCGGAATCTGGCGCGCATCCTTGAGAAATTCCTCCACGAGTTCCAGGTAATGCTCCTTGGAATGCACCGAATCTCCGAGGCGTTCATCGCGCCCCGCAGAGAGCCGGACCCAGTCCGCATCCGTGCCGCTCACCCAGGTTTCGCGCCATCCGATCGAGGTCGACTGCTGCGCGGCAAGCCCTGCGGGGCGGGGCAACCGCGCAAACATCAGGTCTGCTTTCACCCCGCGTATGAAATCGTGCGCATCGCGGTTAAAAGCCGCGTGAGCCAGTCCGTTGTCGATGACGCGGCGCTGCGAACGCCATAACTCTGTGAATACTTCGGACAACGGCCGGCGCAGATGCACAGTCTCCGGCGTAAAGGAAAAAACGTAATCGCCAAGGGCGAAGGCGTGCCAGCAGGCGAGCGCCTGGCGGTATATCGAATCCAGATCCTGAATCCGCCGCCAGAGGTTGTCGAACCATACGGCGTCGCGCTCGGTCATAAAACGGCGCAGCGCAGTATTGGAGAGCGCGCAGCGCCGCATCTCCGCGCCTTCGAGCAGATATGCAATATCGTCTTCGCCCAGAGTCACGCCGCGATTTTCTACAAGCGCCCGCGACGCCCACCACGACCATCTGCATATGTCGTTGGTCGCAATCTGGCGACCCCAGAATTTCAGGTACCAGGCCGTCTCGGGCCGCCCCGCAAACGGAATTGCGATGGACTTGAACCGTATGCCGCTCAAAACGCTCAACTCAAATCCCAGCCAGCGGCGATTCTGAGACGCGGGCGCCGGAGCCGTAACAGGCATATTCGCCGCCGGCCGCGGCGCAATTTCAATATGATCGTCGAAATCCGCCCCTACCTGATTCAGAATCTGCGGATCGAACGGGGCCGCGCCGAACTCGTGCGGCGGTTCAACCCTCTCAGGATTCGCTTCAAACGGGGCGCTTGCGTCCCCTCCCCAGACCAACTGTTCGCGCCGCCGTCTTTCTTCGTCCAGCATATCCAGCAGCATTCCGACCATGCGCGGATCGAGTTCGATTCCGGCCTGCGCCGCGATTATTCTTTCAGCGCTCGCGCGGTCGTGGCGCGCCCGGTGCGGACGATCCGCGTTGAGCGCGCACCAGGTGTCGGCAAGGCGCAGTATGCGCGCGCCCACGGGTATGGCCTCGCCCGCAAGCCCGTCCGGGTAGCCCGAACCGTTCCACCATTCGTGATGCCAGCGCACGAGCAGTTGCACCTCGCGCGGAAGCCTGTGCTCTGCACCCGCACTCTCGCCGAGAATCGGATGCCTGCCCAGATCGAGCCGCTCTTCATCCGTCAGTGACGACGAACGCTGAAGATAGGATGATTTCAACTGGCGCTCGCCGATGTCGTGCGCAAGCGCAGAAAACTTGAGCGCCGTCAGATCCCGGCCGTGCAGCCCCAGTCGGGCGCCCAGCTTGACCGCAATCCGCGCAACTGCCGTTGCGTGCGGCTCCGAGTAACCCTCGACGCGGTCCGTTTCCGCCGCAAGCTTCAGCAAACGGCCTCCGGCCTGCCGCTCCGATTCACTCAGTTCAATCCCAATCTCAGCGCTCGTTCCGGCCCACGACATTCCTGTGCCCCCCTCTTTCGTTTCCCTGTTGTAGGCGATTGCCGCAAAAGAAATCAAGATGATACTGTGCCCTTCGCCCGACCGCCATCCCGATGATCGAACAAGAGAGAAACAACGGAACAAACGAAATTACAGCGGTTTCGGGTTCAGTGTTCATTACTCTGCCAATTAAGTTATTGAGTTTTTCAGCCGCGGAGCGGCGAAAGATCTGTAGCCTGGTGCGTGAGCGCCAGGTCAGCGAAAAAAATGTTCAAGAAGCCCTGAAAGGGCGAAAGATCTTCCGCCCCCTCCGGGGCTGGGGCGCCACTTCTCAACACCTACCCAGGGCTTACGCCCTGGGCACACAGATCTTACGCCGCTCCGCGGCTCTGACGTTTTTCGCCTGCTGACCTGGCGCTCACGCACCAGGCTACAGATCTTACGCCGCTCCGCGGCTGAAAACTCAAAGAACTTAATCAATCGTGTACTGAATACCAAAATCGAAACCGCTGTAAACGGAACAAACGAAAATTGAACGAAAAATAAACATCTTTCCCTTTGTTCGGTTATCGCGGTTGACATACCGCCCGCGACTTGGCAAAGCTATCGCCTGATGAAAATAGCTGCATCCTCCTCCAATCGCATTCACGCCGAGCGACTCGTAGCCGGGTTGCGTGAACTCGAAGACCGATTGCGCGCCGGGGGCGGGCCGGAAAAGATTGCGCGCCAGCACAAACAGGGCAAACTCACCGCGCGCGAACGCTTGTCCCGACTGCTCGATCCCGAGCAAACGTTTCAGGAAGTCGGGCTGCTTGTGGCCTGGGACGACTACGACGGGGCCGCGCCTGCTGCGGGCGTAGTCACCGGGTACGGCCGCGTAGCGGGCCGCGAAGTCGTCATCGTCGCCAACGACGCCACGGTAAAGGCGGGCGCGTGGTGGCCGGAAACGATAAAAAAGATGCTCCGCGCGCAGGAAATCGCCATGCGTTGCCGCACGCCGATCATCTATCTGGTCGATTCCGCCGGAGTCAATCTGCCCTATCAGGGCGGCGTGTTTCCCGGTCAGTACGGCGCAGCGCGCATCTTTCATTACAACTCGCTGATGCGCCGCTACCTGAAAGTCCCGCAGATTGCCGCCGTTATGGGACAGTGCGTGGCGGGCGGCGCTTACCTGCCCGCGCTCTCCGACGTGATACTGATGGTCGAGGGCACGTCGTTTATGGGGCTCGGCGGGCCGAATCTGGTCAAGGGCGCAACGGGTCAACGCGTCGACGGCGAAACCCTCGGCGGCGCGCGCATGCACAACTCGGTTTCAGGCGTTGCACATTTCCTGGCGAAAAACGACGAGGAGTGCATAGACCGCATACGCACGCTCGTATCGGAGTTGCCGCCGAAGCCCCCCGCACGTGCAAGGATCGCCGAACCGGTGGATCCGGCGCGCGCGCCTGCCGATCTTTATGAACTGCTTCCGGCCGATCATCGCGCGCCCTATGACGCGCGCGCCGTGCTCGATTGCATAATCGATGACGGCAGCTTCGATGAATTTCAGGCGCACTACGCGCGCGAAATGATTACGGGCCGCGCCCGCATATGCGGCGTTCCCGTCGGCATCATCGCCAATAACCGCGGCCTGATTCCCGATGCTGCGGGCAAACCGCCGAAATTCGGCGGAATTATCTATACCGAAAGCGCGGAAAAAACGGCATACTTCATCGAAACCTGCGAACGGCACGCGACGCCGATTGTGTTCATACAGGACGTCTCGGGCTTTATGGTCGGAGTCGAAGCCGAACAGTCGGGGATCATACGCGCCGGAGCGCGCTTCGTGGAAGCAATGGCTACGGCAACCGCACCCAAACTGGTGTTGACGCTCAATCACGCAAGCGGCGCAGGATATTACGCTATGGCGGGGCAGGGCTTCGATCCGGATTTCCTGTTCACGCTGCCCGGCGGAAGGATGGCGGTGATGGAGGGCGAATCGGCGGTTATGGCGCTGTTTTCCGCGCAACTCGACAACCTGCGCGCAGCAGGCCGCGAGCCCGATGAAGCGCTGCGCGCCGAAATGGACCGCGTGAGGGCGGAATACGAACGGCAACTCGATGCAAAATACGCCGCAGCGCGCGGATTCGTCGACGCCGTGCTTGCGCCCGAAGACGTGCGGCCCGCACTCGAACTCGCACTGCATACGGCGCTGAACAACCCCGATTCGCACCTCGGCCCCTTCGGCGTGCGGCTCGGATGAAAAATCACGAAAAATTACAAACGGGATAAACGGGATAAACGGAAATCATGAGCGACGATCAACAATCCGGCGATTTGCGGGCGATAGAAGAACGGCTCGAATTTCTGGAATTCGCCGTTCGCGAACAAATCTCCCGTATGTACGCAATCGAGCAGCGCCTCGGACTTTCCGCGCCCGTTCCGAGACCGTCGCCGCCGCCCATTCCCCAACAACCCGCCCAAGCGCAGGCGCCTCAACCGCAATTTGCGCCTCCGCCCATTCCGCAGGCGCCAAAGCCGCATATGCCTGCGGTGAACCTCGAAGAGCAGATCGGCGGCCGCTGGTTCAATCGCATAGGCGTCGCGGCGATCGTTCTCGCCGTGGGCTTCTTTCTGAAATACGCCTTCGATAACGAATGGATCGGCCCCGGCCTGAGGGTGATCATAGGGCTTGCGGGCGGCGTAGCGATGCTGCTCGCCGGCGAACGCTTCCACCGAAAGGGTTTCAGATCCTATGCGCAGGGCATATCGGGCGGCGGCGCGGCGATACTCTACCTGTCGATCTTCGCCGCTTATGATTTCTATCAGTTGATAGACTCCTCGCTCGCCTTCGTATGTATGGCGCTCGTAACGGCGACTACAGTGGTGCTCGCGCTCAGACAGAATGCGCTCGCGCTTGCCGTGCTCGGCGTGCTCGGCGGATTTATGACGCCCGTATTGCTCGGCGGCGGCCGCGACGAACCGACGCCGCTTTTCGGTTATCTGATACTGCTCGACGCCGGCGTCATAGCGCTTGCATATTTCAAGAACTGGGGGTCGCTTTCGCGCCTGGCTTTCGCCGCAACCGCGCTTCTCACCGCAATGTGGATCGACGACCGGTACGCACCGGTCTGGTTCACCCGAACGTTTCTGTATACATCGATACTGTTTCTGCTTTTTGTGACGGCGACCGCAGCAGGCAACATTCTGCGGCGGCGGCGCGCAAATCCGTTCGATCTTATATTCGTAGTTTCGAACGCGGTGTTTTATTACGTACTCGGCTACCACCTGATCGAGGGGCGCAGCGCGGCGCGGCTCGGACTCTTTACGCTGCTTGTCGCAGTGCTTTATTTCGCACTCGGTGAATTCGCACGACGACTCGCAGTAACCGATGCAAAAGCCGATGCGACGGGTGATGCACCGGGTGATGCGCCGGGTAATACGGCGGGCGATACGCCGCTCGGCGCCGTACTCTACGGTCTTGCCCTGCTTTTCCTGACCATCGCGATTCCGGTTGAATTCGACGGTCAGTGGGTCACGATGCTTATGGGCGTGGAAAGCGCGGCGCTGCTGTGGCTCGGATTAAGAAACAGAAGCGAGATGACGCGCGGCGCGGCGCTCGTCGTATTCGCAGGGGCGCTTTTTCACTGGCTTGCAGTCGAGGTAACGGAGGTCGGATCCGAGGTCGTAGTAAACCGGGAATTTACGTTTATTTTCAACCGTCGCGTTGCCGCAGCGGTTGTGCTTGTCGCGGGGCTCGCTGTTGCCGCCGCGCTTTATAGGCGGTATGAGGAAGAGGCCGGCGCCGCCGAACGGCGGTTTTTCGGCGCGATGTGCGCGCTCGGAGCGCACCTGCTCGTGCTTTTTACGTTGAGCATCGAGGCGTTCAGCGAATTTCAGGTGCGCAGAATAAATGTTGATTTATCGGTTGACGAGGGATGGACGGAACACAGCAATCTGCTCTTCGCACAGCAGATGACGCTGTCGCTGCTGTGGCTCGTTTACGGCGCGGGGCTGTTGCTTTACGGAATATGGCGGCGAAACCGAATTTTCCGCTGGGCGGCGCTCGGACTGCTTGCCGTTACGATAGCCAAGGTGTTTCTCGTGGATCTGGCGAGTCTGGACCGGATTTACCGCATAATTTCGTTCTTTGCGCTGGGCGCGATGCTGCTTGTGATTTCATACCTGTACCAGCGCGCGTTGCGGCGGAACGGTGGATCGGGCGCGGGCTGAGAAAGAGAGATAACGGAACATACGGAAATAGACGACAACTACAGAAATCGTCAAACTTTCCGTTTGTTTCGTCTATTTCCGTTTGTTCCGTTATCTTTCATATAGATTGGAGAAAGAGCTTTGATAGGAATTTATCTGATGAGGCACGGCATTGCCGCCGATCTCGGCGTGGGCGGCGTCATCCGCGATTCGGACAGACCGCTTACTCCCGAGGGGCGCGTAAAACTTCAGCAGGCGGCCGAAGGCATGCGCCGCCTGGAGATGAAGTTCAACGTCATATTCACCAGCCCCCTGCTGCGCGCCCGGCAGACCGCCGAAGTCGTGGCCGACTCCCTAGACCTGCAACACAAAATCAAGGTCATCGAAACACTCGCACCCGGACGCGGACTCGAAGGCGCGGAATTCGGCCGCGCCGAACTCTTCCTCGAAATGGGCGCTTACACCTTCGATCGCGCCCTGCTCGTAGGCCACCAGCCCGATCTTTCCGAACTTGCCTCCTACCTCCTTACCGGCAACCTCAACCTCAACGTCGAATTCAAAAAGGGCTCCATCTGCGCCATCGAGGTCTCAAGCCTCCCTCCTCGCGGCCCCGGACTCCTGCGCTGGTTGCTTACCCCGCGCCATCTCCGCCAGATCGCCCGTACCTGATACCTCAATCACCCCCCTCTACAATTACTTGAACTACGTAAAACTACGTAGTGTTCTGCGTAGTTCTACCGACAGAGTGGGAACTTTTCAGTAAAGAATCCGCTGGGAAATTTGCTGTAGAGGGTAAAACTCAGCGCAGCGAAATTTCCCCCTCAGAGCATAAAGTGTTTATACACAGCTATTTAGCATAAATTTCAGCAACTCCAACTTCTGTGGCACGGGGGTTGCTCAACATAAAGCCGACAGTGGGATTCAATGTGAGATGCAAAGCCGGCGATGGGTTCGGGGGAGCGTCGAACAGAGAAAGATGGAAAATCACCTGGATCTTAAAGGAGAGACGACAATGAACCGGATCAAAAATTTCTTCGCAAACGAGAGTGGGCTGGAACTGACGGAATATGCGGTGGGCGCGGCCCTCATAGCGGTGGGCGCTGTGATAGCTTTCACGCTGCTCGGCGACAACATCACGGCGGTGATCAACAATCTGGCCGGCCAGATCAACTAAGCGCGCTCGGCGTAAGGCCGATTGACGATCTTTAAAAATTAGAGGCTGGCACGCGGTTACGGCGCCCTGACGGGAGCCGAGTAAGAGCGAAGTTCCCGGCAGGTAGACGAGAGGCCACAGACCTCCCCCGAACCGGCTGGATCTCCAAGAGTCTCTCAGGCCGCCGCGTGCCGGCCTCCAGTTTTTCAAACAGAACTCGAAAGCACGGAAAGGACCATTCCCTTCCGTGCTTTTCCCTTTGTTTCCGTGCGTTCCGCATTCTCCGCTGCGCAATTTCCCGCGCGACGATACCCGGAGTGGAAGAATTCCAGAGGGTGCGGATTTTTCCCCAAGCAGATCGATTCATTCGGCCCGCAGCGCAGGATCGCGAATAAGCAAATCGAGCTAAATGCCTGATTTTCGGGCATTACCCCGGCAGCCTGAAGCTGCAATCATCTGGCCCGCGACTTGCTTGATATCTGGTTATGACGAGCGAACTCTTCATTCTTATGCTGATTGTGCTGCTGCCGATGGCGGGGCTGATCGCGTATTACGACGTGCGTTACCGCCGCATACCGAACTGGGCGGTGCTGGGTGCACTGCTGAGCGGGCTGGTGATACAGACCTCGCAGGGCGGATTGAAGGGACTCATTCTGGCGGTTGCGGGATGTGCATTCGCCTTTGCATTGATGTTTGTCATTTATCTGTTCGGCGGGATGGGTGCGGGGGATGTGAAGCTGTTTGCCGCCATAGGAGCGCTGATCGGCGCGGGGCTGGTTTTGCCGACTTTTGTCGCTGTAGTGACAACGGGCGGAGTGCTGGCGCTCGGGATGACGCTTTGGAAGGGCACGGCGCGCGAGACTATCCGCCGCGTCTGGGGAATGTTTGCGCGTTGGCTGCCCGGCGGATTGGTATTGCGCGGAATGGAAAAGCCGGCGGTCAGGCAAACGGTGCCCTACGGCGTGGCGATCACGCTCGGAAGCCTGGTCTCGACGGCTATGGTGTTTTTAAGAAGCTGAATCCGGATGGGTGTTTGGAGGCCGGAAGGGGAATTGAGAAATGTGGGATAAGCGACTTCTAGTAGTGCTTGCTTGTGCGGTTGTATTCGGGCTGCTCGCGGCTGTGATGGTAAGCAGGTACCTGTCCGGCGTGCAGGCGCGAAATCACAGCATCGTCGTTGCGCGCGTAAACATTCCGTTGAGCACGCAGATTACGGCCGAGCAACTGACCCTGCTGCAACTGCCGCAGGAAGCGATTCCCGAAGGGGCGTTCACCTCGATGGACAAACTCATCGGCCGCGTGCCGGTAACCAATCTCACGGTGCGCGAACCTCTGACGGCGGCGAAACTCGCGCCCGAGGGCGCCGACGCCGGATTGACGGCGATGATCAGCGAGGGCTCGCGCGCTATGACCGTAAAGGTCGACGATGTAGTGGGCGTCGCCGGATTCGTTACGCCGGGATCGTGGGTAGACGTAGTTGCAGTGATAACTCCGAAGGAAGGCGGCATGCACGAGGGTCCGCGTTCGAAGATCGTCCTGCAGCACATAAAGGTCCTCGCAAGCAACCGTACGCTCGAAAAGCAGGAAACCGGCGAGGGCATTTCCGGCCTCAAGGCCGTGACGCTCGAAGTAACTCCGGAGCAGGCCGAAAAGCTCGCGCTTGCCGCTACCGAGGGCCGGCTCCAACTCGTTATGCGCAACTCCGTCGACAAGGACGCTGTGAACACTACGGGCACCGATACTATGAGGCTGCTTACGGGCGAGGGAATGGCGCGTCCGAGTATGCCTGCAATGCCGCTTCAGTCCGCCGCCGCGGCGCGTGCGGGCGGCGGCGCATCGGGCGGCGTGCGGCGCAGCAGCAGCGCATCGGGCGGTGCGGCAAGACAAAGCGCCGAAGCTGCGAAGGAGGCCGGCGTAGAAGTGCGAACGAAACTGTCGCCGCGCGTGGTTGAAATTTTTGAAAACGGCAAACGCCGATTGATCGAGTTTCCGTAAGTGCGCGCCGGAATCGGGAGTTTCGGCGCGGATTTGTTGCCCTGACGGCTCTGGTCAAGTTGCCCATAAACAGATAAACGAAAGAAACGATACAGAGGCCGGAGATCCTCACCACGATGAAACCGACTGCTTACCAGATTCAGAATCTTGCCGCGAGGTTTGCTGAACATCTTCTCGCCCCCCTGCTTGCGGCCCTCGTCGTTCTGGCGATGTTGCAGCCGGCAAAGGCCGACGACTTTTTCGTGCGCGCGGCGTTCGGCGATTCGCAGCGCGACGCCGTAGCAATCAACGTACTCATAGGGCAATCGCGCGTGATCCGCTTCGATCAGCCGATTGGGCGGTTTTCGGTTTCGAACCCCGAGGTGGCCGAGCCCGTGCTCGTGGCCCCGGATCAGGTGCTCGTCAACGGCAAGGCCGTGGGTCAGGTCAATTTCGTGGCGTGGGATCAGAGCGGTGAAAGATCCGTAGTCTTCGACGTAGCGGTGCGCATCAACCTGACCCTGATAGAGGGAATGATCAAACAGCTCTTTCCTCAGGAGCAGATACAGCTCAGCCAGGCCAACGGTGCGGTGATTATGTCCGGCGTAGTAACCGATGCGCGGCGCGCCGCTCAGGCCGAGGCCGCGGTGCAGGCTGCCGGTCTCAAGACGGTCAACCTGATTCAGGGCCCCATAAGCCAGGTTCCCCAGGTGCAGTTGCAGGTGCGCGTTGCGGAAGTCAACCGCAACCGCGCGCGCGAACTCGGCACGGCTTACGCCTATCAATCGAGGCCCGGCGCGGGCGGCTTCCTGAATTCCGGTACGGGCCCCGCAACGGTTACAAGAATCGAAGACGGCGTCATATCAGGTGTAATAAACAGCACGGTCAATCTTCTGTTTACATCGGACAATCTCACGGCGTTTTTGCGCGCGCTCGATACCGTGGGCGCCCTTCGCACGCTCGCCGAGCCGAATCTGATAGCGATGGACGGCGCGCAGGCGAATTTTCTTGCCGGCGGCGAGTTTCCCGTGCCGATCCTTCAGGGCAGCGGCGTCAACGCCAACGTGACGATTCAGTTCAAGGAATTCGGCGTGCGCCTCGGCTTCAAGCCGACGATCGTCGACGAAAATCATATACGGCTCGAACTGACGCCCGAAGTCTCGACGCTGGATTTCATCAACGGCATTCAGCTCGGCGGATTCACGATTCCGGCGCTTCGCACGCGCCGCGCCACGACGAGCATAGAACTGCAAAACGGCCAGGGATTCGCCCTCGCCGGACTGCTCGACAACAGCGAAACGCGCACCCTTCAGAAGGTGCCCCTGATCGGAGACATACCGATTCTCGGCGAACTCTTTCGCTCGCGCAGCTTCCAGAAACAGGAATCCGAGCTGATGTTCATCGTGTCGGTGAACCTGGTGCGCCCCATCGAGCGTCAGGCGCTCCCGATTCTCGAAGGCCTCGACGGCCTCAAGACCGGTTCGCCGCTCAGCGATCCGCCCGAGCAGAAGAAGGGCAAGTTCGACAGTATGCCCGGAGACAAACCGAAGCAGCCGGAAAAAACCGGCGACGGGAGCACCGGCGACTCCGTCCCCCCACGCGACGCCGGGGAAAAAGAGGCATCCCCCGCGTCCGAAGACAGTGCAACCGACGTGCAGATGCGGGCATCGGGAGCCCCGATACAAGAGTATTGATGTAGAGGAGCGTGAAATATGAAACGTAGAAACGGATCCAAACCCGGTGGGCGACGACGCGAACGCGGCGTCGCTTTGGTGATTACGGCACTGGGCATGAGCGCCTCGCTGCTGGCGATCGGACTGGTGGTCGACATCTGCCATTTCTACATGATCAAGACCGAACTGCAGCACGCCGCCGACGCCGCAGCGCTCGCCGGCGCTTCGGCGCTCGATTCATCCTCCACGGGCCTCCAGAAGGCGGTAACCCGTGCGGGCCAGGTGCTCAATAAATCCGGGTTCAACAAAAACAACGTCGTCGTACCGGCGGCGAACGTCAAATTTTCAATCAACCTGGACGACTCATATGTATCGAAGGAATCGGCCGAAGCCAGCGCCGCCAATATCAGGTTCGTGCGCGTGACTACGGCGCCCGCACCCGTCAACGTATTTTTTGCCTCCATGGTTCTGGGCGATACGTTCAACATCACGGCGACCGCCACAGCGGGCCAGTCGGTGCCGCTCAACGTCATATGCGGTTTTATCCCGGTGTTTGTGGTCGATTACGGCGTACCCATCTCGCCCGGGAATCTTTACACGTTCCGCGCCTCGCCGAACAACAGCGTTTCGCCGGGCAACTATCAGATCCTCGCTGCAGCGGGCAGCGGCGGCAAGGACGTTTCCGAAGGCCTCGCAGGGGGCGTCAATTCGTGCGCGCAATCCGGGGTTGAATACGCAATCGACACGGAACCCGGCGTCAAAGCCGGCCCCGTCAGGAAGGGGATCAACACGCGCTTCAACGATTACAGCGGAACCAATATGTCCCCGGCCAACTATCCGCCCGATACAAATATCAGGGACAACATCACCTACGCGCAGTATCAGGCAGGCTCGCCCTCGACTGCGCCGAACAATCCGGGCGTGGCAGGACGCAGGATAGTGCTGATACCGATAGTCAAGGAAAACGAGATCGACAACGGGCGCAACGTCGTGCGGTTTAACCGCTTCGGCGTGTTCTTTCTGCGCTCGAAGGTGGGCAACGGCAACGGCGGCGATCTCGTAGCCGAATACATCAGCGCGCCGATTACCGTAAGCCAGGGCGACTACGACCCCAACGGCGGGCCGAGCAACGCGCTGATTGCAGTGCCGGTGCTTTACAAGTAAGCGAGTGAGGCAGTCATGAAAAGGCAGATTGATGCAACTAACGGTAGAAGACGCCGCCGCTCCGAGCGCGGGATGCAGCTTGTCGAGGTGGCGATAGTCCTGCCCGTGCTTCTGATGCTGTTTGCGATAACGGCGGAAGTGGGAAGGCTCTATTACAGCTACGCGACGCTCGCCAAGGGTACGCGCGTAGCGGCGCGTTACCTTACAACCGTGCCGCTCAATACGACGACCAACCGCACGCTTTACGGCAATCAGGCCAGGAATCTGGCCGTATACGGAACGACTACGCCGGGAACCAATGCAAAACCGATACTCTCCGGATTGACTACGAGCAAGGTGAGCGTCACGCAATCGGGCGGCGTAACGGCGTCGATTCCGGAGTACGTCAAGGTAGAGATTACGGGAATGACGTTTACGCCGATTCTCAATCTTGCAGGGTTGCTCGACAACGACTCTTTTTCGCTGAGCGTTCCGCTGACGCCGAGCACGACGATGCGGTATTTGATCACCCAGCCGATCAACTGATGGTGGTGGAAGGATGAATATGATGATGCGGAGAAGAAAAAAACACGAAGGCGAGCGGGGCAGCACGCTGCTGGAGTTTTCCATCAGTTCGATAGTATTCCTTACATCGCTGTTTGCGATGCTGGATTTCGGGCGGCTGTTGTGGGCGCACAACGCGCTGGCCGATGCTGCCCGCAGGGGTGCGCGGCATGCGGTGTCTAATTCCGTATCGAGCACGACTCCGATAAAGAACATTGTCGTGTACGGAAACGTGGACGGTACGGGCACGCCCCTGCTCCCCGGACTGACGGCCAACCATGTAATGGTCGAATATAACGGCATCGGGCTCGGCCGCGGCACGGCCACCGTGAGTATAAACGGCTATCAGTTCTCGTTCGTAACGACCCTGTTCGGACTGACGATGAATATGCCCGAATACTCAACAACCCTTACGGGCGAGACGGTAGGGTTTTCGCCTCCGCGTTTATAAAGAAAGAAACCGGAACAAGCGAACACAGACGGAAGAAACAGAAGTTTGAAATATACGAGCAGAAATATAAGGAAAAACGATTGAATACGGGGCGCGCCGGCGCCCGCACAGCGAGGAATAAAATCATGTCATCATTGCTTACTTTCGTAATTTCGGGAAACGAGTTGGAAGAGGTAGAGAGAATCGGCGCCGCGCTTTCAGACAGCCGACGCGCCCGCGTGCTTGCGACCAGCCATCAACCGGGGCAGGCGCACGCCGACATACGCAGGTTTCATCCTTCGGCTGCGATCATCATTCTGGGAAGCGCGTCCGAAGCGGGATTGGATCTGCTGCGCGAACTTGCCTCCGAGTTCCCCGAAACCATGCTGATTGCGGCGTCGCGCGACGCTTCGCCGGATCTGATACTGAACAGCATTCGCGCCGGGGCGCGCGAGTTTCTGCGCCTGCCCGTTGTAGCCCAGGATCTTGCGGCCGCCATCGAGCGCACCGAGCAGTTTGCCGAGCGGCAGGCCGTCGCTCCGAAGAAGCGCGGGCGCGTCGTTGCGGTATTTTCAAACAAGGGCGGTTGCGGCGTTTCATTCACGGCGGCCAACGTCGCGCTTGCGCTAGATGCGCCTACGGCGCTTGTAGATCTGAATCTTCAGGGCGGCGATCTCGGGTTCTTCCTGCACCTGGAGCCGAAGTTTTCAATCGCAAGTCTGGTCGAGAACTGGGAGCGCGTCGACGATCGGATGCTCGAAAGCCTCTTGACGCCTCATTCGCCGAAGCTGGATCTCCTCTCGGCGCCGAGCGATGTGGATGCGGCTGTGGGAGTGCGCGCCGAACACATATCGGGCACGCTGGATCTGCTGCGTGAACGTTACGAATACGTAGTCCTCGATATGGGCCATACCTTCGACGAAATCACGCTGACGGCGCTGGATTGCGCCGATGAGATCCTGCTGGTGATGACGCTCGACCTGCTGACGGTGCGCAACGTTCAGCGCGTGCTCTCCACCTTCGACGGGCTGGATTACCCGCGACAGAAGATTCGTCTGGTGGTCAACCGCTGGAGCGAGAAGGATTCCGAAATCAAACGGCCGCAGGTCGAACGTATATTCGCGAACCGTGAAATCGACTTCATACCGAGCGACTACAAAACCGTAGTCGCCACGATCAACCTCGGACAGCCGATCGTCAAATCGAAGCCCTCTTCACCCGTATCGGCGGCGCTGCGTCGCATTGCGGGTTCCATCGCCGGAATTCCGGAAAAAAAAACCGGGACTAGGAAGACGGATGAACTGAAGGTAACGGCGCATCGCGAGGAAGATCTCGTTGCCGACGAACAAACAAACGGACACTCGAACGGACACTCGAACGGACATTCGAACGGACATTCGAACGGGCACGGACACGCGTTTGAACTCTCGACGGCGAAGACCTGGAAATCGCAGTTTCTTTCGCTCTTTCGCCCGAATTAGGAGTAAAGAGAGATAACGCAACAGGCGGAATGAAACGGAACAGACGAATGGTTCGATGATTTCCGTATTTTTCGCCGGCAGAGGCAGCCATGAACAGGAGGAGAAAACCCAAAGGCAGAGGAACCGAGCGGGGCGTGACGCTGATAATTTTCACGATTGCGGTCGCTTCGTTGTCGCTTGCCACGGCTCTGGTAATCGACGTAAGCCGGTTTTATGCAGTCAAGGCCGAACTCCAGCACGCCGCGGACGCCGCTGCGATGGCCGGAGCCTCGGCGCTCAACGCTTCAGCCTCCGGCGTACAAAGCGCCGTTACCCGCGCCTCCGCGGTCAGCAACAGATACAATCTGAACAAGCAGAATGTAGTCATACCGTCCGCAAACGTCACATTTGCGGTCAATCTCGACGATACCTTCGTGGATCAGGCCACCGCTCAGGGCAATGCGCCGAACATCCGGTTCGTGCGCGTGACGACGCCGCCCGCGCCGGTTCAGGTGTTTTTCGCCTCGATGGTTCTCGGCAATGCAGTCAACATTACGGCCTCCGCCACAGCGGGCCAATCGGTTCCGATCAACGTGATATGCGGCTTTATGCCCGTATCGGTAATCGATTACGGCACGCCCATTACACCCGGCAACCTGTACACATTCCGGGCCGCGCCGAATTCGGGCGGCCCCGGACCCGGCGACTACCAGATACTCTCCATCGCGGGCAAGGGCGGCAGGGACGTGCAGTTCGGACTCGCTTCCGGCACAGACGGCTGCGCCACGGCGGGCCAACAATACACGCTCGACACCGCATCGGGCGAAAAAGCGGGCCCCGTGCGCAAGGGAATCAATTCACGCTTCGACGACTACTCGGGCAGCCAGCTCCTTCCCTCCGAATATCCGCCCGACACCAACATCAAAAACAACATCACCTACGCGCAGTACCGCGACGGCACATCCACCCAAGCGCCGGTAAATCCCGGCGTTCCCGACCGCCGTATCGTAATAATCCCCATCATCAAGCTGAGCGATTACAACACTTCAACCAATACGGTGAAATTCGACCGTTTCGGCGTGTTTTTCCTCAGATCCAAGGTTCCGAACGGTAACGGAGGCGATCTCGTAGCCGAATATATATCGGACCGGATAACGGTCGCCCAGGGCGACTACGACCCGAACGGTGGCACGGGAAATGCACAACTTGCAGTGCCGGTCCTCTACTAATGAATGTAGAGGAATATTCCGCACCCCGAGAGCAAATTAAAGCAAAAAAACGGGAGGATGCGCGGACCGGCGGGAGGCAAGGATGTCACTGCGAGAGAAACTGTTTCGGGATTCAACATCATCGGGAGCCGGGGCCGTAGGTATTGCGCGCAACGAGGAAACACCGGCGCCCGCGCCCACCGGGCGGTTGACGCCGCGGCCCGCTACTACAGGCAGTCTGGAAAACGGCAGCGGGCAAACGGCGTTTCTGGATCTGAAGACGCGGCTGCACCGGTCGGTAATAAACCGGCTCGATCTGAGCAAGCTCAATCAACTGTCGCAGGAGCAGGTGCGCGTAGAGGTCAGCCGCATGGCGAAGGAGATGCTGGCCAATGAGGACGCGCCTCTTTCCGCAAGCGAACGCGAGAAGCTGATAGAAGAGGTCGAGCACGAACTGTTCGGTCTCGGTCCCCTCGAACCGCTGCTAGCCGATCCGACCATTTCGGACATACTCGTAAACTCGGCGACCAACATCTACATCGAGCGGCGCGGCAAACTCGAGCGAACCTCGATCGCCTTCAAGGACGACGATCACCTCATGCGCGTCATCGAGCGGATCGTTTCGAGGGTGGGCCGCAGAATCGACGAATCCTCTCCGATGGTGGATGCGCGCCTTGCCGACGGCTCGCGCGTCAATGCAATCATTCCGCCGCTTGCCCTGCGCGGCCCCGCGCTCTCGATTCGCCGGTTCGGCACGCATCCGCTGCGGATGAACGATCTGGTGGAGAAGGGAGCGCTGACGCAGGAAATCGCCGACATGCTCGCCGCTTGCGTCAAGGCGAAACTCAACATACTCATTTCGGGCGGCACGGGCTCGGGTAAAACGACGCTGCTCAATTCGCTTTCCGCCTTCATTCCCGAAGACGAGCGCATCGTGACGATTGAAGACTCGGCCGAACTGCAATTGCAGCAGCCGCACATAGTGGCGCTCGAAACGCGGCCTCCGAACCTTGAAGGGCGCGGCGAAATCACGCAGCGCGACCTGGTGCGCAACGCGCTGCGAATGCGCCCGGACCGCATAGTTATCGGCGAGGTGCGGCAGGGCGAGGCCATAGACATGCTTCAGGCGATGAACACGGGCCACGACGGCTCGCTCGCCACCGTGCACGCCAACACGCCGCGCGACGCGCTGGTCCGCCTCGAAACGATGATCCAGATGACGGGGATGAAGCTGTCTGATCGCGCGATGCGGCATCAGATCAGCTCGGCGATCAACGTAGTGATTCAGGCCGCGCGACTGACCGACGGCACGCGGCGCGTCACATCGATTTCGGAAATTACCGGCATGGAAGGCGAATCGATCTCCATGCAGGAAATCTTCAAGTACGATCGGTCGGGCGTGGATTCACAGGGCCGCGTCATAGGCAGACACCGCCCGACGGGCGTGCGCCCGCAGTTCGCCGAACGGCTCAAGACCTACGGCTATCCGCTGCCCCGCACGATGTTCGAGGAGAAGTGAGATGATTCCGTTTCTGGTATTTCTGAGCTGTCTTGTGGTGACGATGCTCACCTACTGGATACTGTCGCGCAAGGCCGCATCCGAACAGAAAATGCTCCAGGCGCGCATAAATGAAGCGCTGCTGTTTTCGCCGCAGTCGAAAAGTACGGGCGGGATGAACCTCTCGCGCAACGACCTGCTGAGCGAGATCCCGACCTTTAACCAGTGGCTGCAGGAGGTGCAGGGCGCGCTGCGCCTCAAACACATACTCGAGCAGGCGGATCTGGACTGGACCGTCATGCGGTTGTGGATGTTCTCGGCGCTTGCGGGCCTGCTTTCCGGCATGGTGGCTTCGCTCCTTGCCGGCAGCCTCCTGCCCGCCGTGCTGGTCGGACTCGCGGCTGCGTCGTTGCCGTTCGTTTACGTGATGCGGCGGCGTACGGCCCGGCTCCACGCGTTTCTTTCGCGCCTCCCCGATACGCTCGAACTGATGAGCCGCTCGCTTCAGGCCGGGCACGCCTTCACCGAATCGCTGCATATGGTGGCGGGGGAAATGCCGGAGCCCATCTCCAGCGAGTTCCGCAAAACATACGAGGAACAGAATCTCGGACTGCCGCTGAAACTGGCGCTCAAGAACCTGACCGAAAGGATTCCGCTGCTCGAACTGCGGCTGTGCGTCACGGCAATACTCATACAGCGCGAAACGGGCGGCAATCTCGCCGAAATCCTCGACAAGGTCGCCTATACCATCCGCGAACGGTTCCGGATTATGGAGGATCTCAATACGCTGACTACGAGTTCCCGCATGTCCGCCTGGGTATTGTGCGCGCTGCCCGTAGGCATTGCGGTGATGATTCAGGTGCTCAATCCCCAGTATATGGAAATCCTCTGGACCGATCCGCGCGGACAGCGCCTGGTCTACATTGCGGCCGGAATGCAATTGACCGGAATGCTCATTATCCGAAAGATTATGCGGATCAAGATATGATCCGCAGGCAAGAGAAAACGCCATGATCACGATTATCGCAATCTCGATTTTCCTCTGCACGACGCTCACCATCTACGGGCTTTACGTGCTGCTTTTCCGCCGCTCGAACCCGTTTCTAGAGCGCCTGAAGGCGCAACGGCGCAACAGGGATGAAAAGATAAGGGAACAGGAAGAAGAGCCCGTTTACGAAGAAGACGCCGTAGCACTGCTCGCCGAGCGCGTCGCCAAACCGATCAACCGCATAGTTCCGCCGTCGCCGGCCGAAGCCGACAAACTGCAACGGCAGCTTATGCAGGCGGGCTACCACTCGCACCGCGCTCCGCAAATCTTCCACGCCGTCATGCTGCTCTCCATGCTCGGCCTGCCCCTGATTGCGACGCTCGTGATGTTCCTGCTGGGATATCCGACGAAGTGGATCTTCATAGTGGGCATGGGGACGTTTGCACTGGGATTTTTCCTGCCGCGCAAGATCCTGCAAAAGATGATCGCGGCGCGGCACGAGCGGCTGCAATGGGGGCTGGCCGACGCCCTCGACCTTATGGTCGTATCGATGGAGGCCGGGCTCGGCATGAACGCAGCGATGGTGCGCGTCAGCGATGAACTCGGCGATGCACACCCGGACATCAGCAAGGAATTCGAGTTTGTAAACCTGGAAATCCGCATCGGACGCGACCGCGTAGAAGCGCTGCGAAACCTCTCGGAACGCACCGGCGTCGAAGACCTGCGCAGCTTCGTCGCCATGCTCATACAGGCGGACCGCTTCGGCACATCGATCGGACGCGCCGTGCGCGTATACTCCGAATCGCTGCGCACCAAACGCCGCCAACGCGCCGAACAGGAAGCGCAAAAGGCGGCCGTCAAACTGCTGATGCCGCTTACCTGCTTCCTCTTCCCCACCCTCTTTATAATCATCCTCGGCCCCGCCGGACTGAAGATGATGGACGCCTTCGGCAAATAGGCGGCAATTCCCGGTTGGGGAGAAAAGAGAGATAACGGAACATACGGAAATAGACGGAAACTACGGAAATTGTCGAACTTTCCGTAGTTTCCGTCTATTTCCGTATGTTCCGTTTTTCTCTTCTTTCGCGCGATGTGTATTAATCTCTCGTGTACCGATTTAGGAGGCATCGGTTACACTGCCCCGGATGGCAGCACATACTCGCGATTCACTGAAATCAATACGCCGCCGAAGATTGGCCATTACGCTCGGACTCGCGGCGCTTGCTACGCTCGCCTCCCTGTGGTGGTGGATGCATTCGCGCCCGCCCGGCCCGTTCACTTCCCTGCTCACACTCGCAGGCGACGGCCCTCAAATCACATCCGGCAATCTATCGGATCCCTTCGGCATCGCCGCAGACAAGGACGGAAACATATACGTCGCCGACGGACGCGGCGGACGCATACACCGCATCGACAAACGGGGCTCCAACACGATCATCGCATCCGGCCTCGATATGCCTTCGGGCCTCGCCATCGCCGACGACGGCTCGATACTCGCAGCCGAAACCGGCTCGCACATCATCTCGCGCATCGATGCGCGCACCGGAGCAAAAACAATCCTTGCCGGCGCCCCCGGACAATACGGCTACGCCGACGGCCCGTCAGCCCGCTTCAACGGCCCCATCGGAGTCGCGGTCGACGGGGACGGAAACATATTCGTAGCCGATACCTACAACGATCGTATAAGAATCATCGCCCGCGACGGCGCAGTACGAACACTCGCAGGCGGCGCTCAACCCGGCTACCGCGACGGTGCGGGCCGGGAAGCCCTCTTCGATACACCCTGCGGCGTGGCGCTTCTGCCCGACAAAACCCTCATCGTCGCCGATACCGCAAACCATCGTCTGCGCCGCGTCACAATGGACGGCGATGTAACCACGATTGCCGGAACCGGCGCAGCAGAAAGCCGCGACGGAGCATTGGCCGATGCCTCGTTCGATGAACCCATCGCAGCAGCGGTGCGGCGCGACGGCGCCGTTGCCGTGACCGACGCCGCAAGTTCAACGCTGCGCCTTATCGTATTCGGCGAGACTCCTTCGGTTTCAACCATCGCGGGCGGTTATCCGTTCGGACTCTACGACGGCGCGCCCGACGAGGCGCGCCTCAATCGCCCTGCGGGCGCCGCCTTCGCTCCCGATGACTCGCTCGTATTCGCCGACAACGAGAACGGAGTCGTGCGCGCCGTGCTGCCCGAGGGAGCAAAACGCCCCGGCCGCACAGCAACGCAGAAATATCTTATTCCCGCCGCCAGCCTGCGCGCAGCCGTCGCGCCGCGCTGGCCCTTCAATCCGCCCGAAGCGCGCCGCGAAATTGCGGGCACGTTCGGCGAGGTGCGCGGCGAGGTGCTGCCCGAACACGACGCCTGGTTTCACAGCGGCCTCGACGTGCCCGGCGCTTACGGAGAAACCGTGCGTGCAGTCTTCAATGAACGCATCACGCGCCCGATGGCAGTCGAGGGCGTGGGCGCTTCGCGCGAGCGCGTGCGCTTCCCGCTGTTCGGCTACATTCATCTGCGCATAGGCCGCGACGCGCAGGATCGCCCGCTTCCCGGCATCGAAGCGCGCGGCGTAAGTTTTCGCCGCGACGAAACGGGCGCCATTACCGGCGTCAGGATCAGGCGCGGCGCGCGATTCGACGCCGGAGACCCGCTCGGCACGCTCAACCGCCTCAACCACGTTCATCTCGTAGCGGGGCCCGCGTCGGCCGAGGTCAACGCAATTGCAGCGCTCGATCTTCCGGGCCTCGTCGACACCGTCGCGCCCGTGATCGAAAATATTTCGATCACCAATCAATACGGCATCGAGTTTCCGCGCACCGGAGCAAAGGGGAATCAAAGCGTGGAGGTGCGAGGGCGCGCGCGCATCATCGTATATTCATACGACCAGATGGACGGCAACGCCGGCTACAGACGCCTCGGCCTCTACCGGCTGGGCTATCAGGTATTAACCGCCGACGGCCGCCCCGCGCCCGGATTCGAGGCGAAAAAAGAAACGATCGTGTTCGAGAGATTGCCGGAACACAATGAAGGCGTGGCGCGCGTTTACGCCGAAGGCAGCCAGTCGGGGTATGAAGGACGTACAATCTTCGCTTATATAGTTACAAACCGCGCGATCGACGGCGAGGCGCACGAGGATTTTCTCGATGCGGATAAACTTGCGCCGGGCGAATATCTGGTGCGCGTATTCGTCGCCGATTATCACGGCAACGAAACGCGCCGCGACGTGCGTATTACAAGGACCCGCAATGATGGCAATTAATAGAGAATCGCTTTCCGTCCGTTCCGTCTTTTTCCGCGTATTCCGCGTTCTCTTCTTCAGCCTTCTGATTCCGATCACGGGAGCAACAATGATGACAGCCGATGCAAATACGAATCCGGCAAGCGAAACCGAGGGCGTATCGCGCGAACTCGCGCGACAGCGAGCCGCGCGCATATACGACCTGCGTTACCGCCTCAGAATCGAACTCGCGCCCGGCGAAGCACGTTTTCGCGGGCGCGTAGAAATCTCGCTGCGCCTTCGCGATACTGCATCGCCCGTAATCCTCGACTTCCGCGATCTCGACGATCAGGGCAACGTCATCGACGGCCGCATGCGAAATCCGCAGGTCAACTCCCTCAGCATCGACGATCTGAAACAGACGAACGGACACATAGTAATCCCCGCACATCATTTCAAATCCGGCGAAAACTCCATCGCACTCGATTTCGATTCGGCCGTTGCGCCCGCAGGCCGGCCCGTAATCCGTTATCTCGACCGAGACGACGGCAGCGAATACATCTACACGCTTTTTGTCCCGATGGATGCCAGCCTCGCGTTTCCCTGCTTCGATCAACCGGATCTGAAGGGCCGATTTTCGCTCGAAATAGCCGCGCCCGAATCCTGGAGCGTCATCGCAAACACGCCGCCCGAAGGCGCACTGATGCACGCCGTTCCCGATTCCCGGGTCGAATACCGTATGACGCGGTTTTTACAAACTCCCCCGATCAGCACATACCTCCTGGCCTTCGCCGCCGGCCCGTTCGCCGAACTTGCAGGCAGCGGCCCGGGCGCGCCGCTGCGGCTTTACGTACGCCGATCGAAGCTCGACCGCGCCCGCGAGGAATGGCCCGAAGTCGAACGCCTGACGCGCGACGGAATCGGCTTCCTTGCAAAATTCTTCGATCATCGCTTCCCGTTCGCCAAATACGATCAGGTGCTCATACCCGGATTCGCCTACGGCGGAATGGAGCACGTAGGCGCTACGTTCCTGCGCGAGGACGCCGTGTTGTTTCGCTCGACTCCTACTGCGAACGACCGTATGGGCCGCGCATCGCTCGTACTGCACGAACTGACGCACCAGTGGTTCGGGGATTTCGTTACGATGCGATGGTTCGACGATCTGTGGCTGAAAGAAGGCTTCGCCACCTATATGGCCTACCGCGCAATGGCCGAACTGCTATCGCCCGACGATGTATGGAAGCGGTTTTCACAAACGCTCAAACCCGCAGCCTACGCCATCGATGCAACGCGCGGCACAACGCCCATCTATCAGGAAGTGCCGAATCTGAAGGACGCAAAATCGGCGTATGGCGCGATCGTATACCAGAAAGCTCCCGCCATTCTGCACGCGCTTGCATTCACTATCGGGGACGCGGCGTTTCGCGACGGCGTGCGAATCTTTCTGAAGGAACACGCCTATGCAAATGCGGAATGGAACGATCTGATAAGGGCGTTCGAGCGCGCATCGAAAACGAGTCTCGGCCCCTGGGCCGACGCCTGGGTCAGAAAGCGCGGAATGCCGCAGGTGGATCTGAACTGGAAATGCACGAGTGCGGGAAAAATCTCGCGCCTTGAAGCGCAACAACGCGACGTATTGAACGAAGGCGGACTCTGGCCCATACGCTCGCAACTGCTCCTCGCCTACAAAGACGGCTCAGTCGATACGCTTACGCTTTCGCTTGACGCAGCAAAAACCGTCGTGGGCGAAGCCGCAGGTCGCCGTTGCCCTGCTTACGTATTCGCAAACGACGGCGATTACGGCTACGGGCGTTTCTCGCTCGACGCGCACAGCCGCAAGACCGTAACCGACCTGCTCGCAAGACCCGATGCAGTGATCGGAAACTCGTTGAGAAGGGCGCTGCTGTGGAGCGCGCTGTGGGAGGCGGTGCGTGAAGCGAAGATGGCGCCGGTTGATTTCGTAGAACTCACAGCCGGAGCGCTCGCCCGGGAATCGGACGAGGATCTCACTCTCGTGCTGCTCGGACGCGCGACTACTGCGTTTCAGCGTTATCTTTCCGATGCGCAGCGCAACCGCACTGCGCCATTGCTCGAACGGCTGTGCCTTGAAAGGATGCAAAACGCCGAAAGCCTGGGATTGAGGATCACTTATTTCCGCGCCTTTCGCGCGCTCGCGACTACCGCTGAAGGACGCAACAATCTCAAACGACTGCTTGCGGGGAAACTGAATATCGAGGGATTAACGCTTCAACCGCTCGACCGCTGGCAAACGGTTCGCGCGCTGCTGGTTGCGGGCGATGAAGAGGCCGAAGCGCTGCTCGAAGGCGAGCGCCGTCGCGATACCTCGGACGATGGGCGCAAACAGTCCTATCTTACGGAAGCCGGCCGCGCCGATGCCGCTACGAAAAAACGGTACTTCGACGATTATCTTCGCAATCGCAACGTGCCCGAGGACTGGGTCGAGGGCAGTCTTGCAGGATTCAACGCGTGGAATCAGTCTGCATTGACGCGCGCGTATCTGGAACCTGCGCTCGCCGCACTGCCGCAGATGAAGCGCGAGCGCAAGATTTTCTTCGTACTCGCCTGGCTCAACTCCTTCATCGGCGGACAACGCGACGCTTCCGCTCTCGCAGCCGTGCGCGAATTCCTGCGCACGCACACGCTGGATCGCGACCTGCAACTGAAGGTGCTCGAAGTTATGGATGAACTTGAAAGGACGGTGAAAATCCGCGGGACTTTCAGCGCGAAATGAAGAGAGATAACGGAACAGACGAAATAAGACGGAAAAGACGGAAATATTCGACTTTTCCGTGATTTTCGTTTCATTTCGTCTGTTCCGTTATCTCTCTTTTATGCCCCGAATTCGTGTGGTTTGATTTAAGCATGACCGGCTTGCCGTAACGACTACCGACAAAAGGAGCGCATCATCGTCCTGAGGGCAGAGATTTCGACTGGTCGCATCAACCTGACTGACATAGTGCTCTGGTTCGCCTGATCTCCTTACGCGGTCCAACGACTTGTCAGGCTCTAATTCAAATATGAAATATGATGACTTTTCGGTCTATCTCAATGAAATCAAACTGTGCAAACCCTTCCGCTATCCTTTCGAGGTTTGCCAGAAAAAGCGCTTCCAGTTCCTGATTCCTGATGTTACCCGTCGACACCAGTAACAGTTTGTAGGGTTTGCGGCTCAAGTGAAAAGAGTTTACGAAATCCGCATCCTTGGTGATGCAGATCAAGAGTATGAATCACCTCAAAGCCACTCTCAATCAAAGAGTGGGCCAAGCGACGCGGGAGCTGAGCATCAACCAGAAACTTCATACCAGCGTCGGCTCAATTCGCTTGATTTGACTGAGTCTGGCGGCAAAAGATAGTGCTGCTAAAATGTCCTCTTGTTCAAGGTCTTCATAATCCTCGAGAATTTCTTCCGAAGTCATTCCCGAACTGAGCAACTCAAGAATCATTTCAACAGGGTAGCGTAGGCCACGAATGCATGGTTTGCCGTGACAAATATCTGGATCAACCGTAATTCGTTGAGCAAGTTGCATACGATACCTCCTGCCGGGAATCATACCATACACCGATATCTTTCTGGTTCATCTACGAAACTTACTTGTTTGGATCAGACGACGTGCCTTTGATTTCCCACGGCCCACAAAACCGCGTTTCTATTTTGTTCAGTAGAGAAACGACAACATGAAATAGGTGAGAGCCGAGATCGAAGCAGCGGCCGGAATCGTAAGCACCCAGGCCCAGACGATTCGTCCCGCCACGCCCCATCGAACCGAAGAGAGACGCTTGGTCGAGCCTACACCCACGATCGCGCCCGTAATGGTGTGCGTAGTCGATACCGGAATGCCGTAGCTTGAAGCAAAAAGGATCGCGATTGCGCCGCCCGTTTCGGCGCAGAAACCGCCCACGGGGCGCAGCTTCGTTATCTTCGTTCCCATCGTCTTGACGATTCGCCAGCCGCCGGAAAGCGTTCCGAGCGCTATCGCAGTATAAGCCGAAAAGATCACCCAGTACGGAGGCTCGGCGGTTCCCTGCGCTACAACTCCGCCCGTAATCAGCGCGGCGAGCATGATGCCCATGGTCTTCTGCGCGTCGTTTGTGCCGTGCGATAGACTGTAGAGCGAAGCCGAAACGACCTGTAATACCCGGAACAGTTTGTCTACGCGCGACGGCGCCGCCCGCCGGAAAATCCACGCTACCAGCACCATCAGCGATGTTCCGAGCACCAATCCGATAGTGGGCGAAAGGACTATGAACGACAACGTGCCGGGCCAGCCCTTCGGCCACGTATTCCACAAAAGCACGCTGAAGCCGGATTTCGCCACCGCAGCCCCGGCGTACCCTCCTACAAGCGCGTGCGAGGAACTCGTGGGCAATCCCAGATACCAGGTAATCAGATTCCACGTAATTGCGCCTATCAGCCCCGCCAGAATCACCCATTCGCTGATGCGCCCGATGTCTATGAGACCGGTGCCGATGGTAGAAGCCACGTGCGTGCCGACGAAAAATACCGCGACGAAATTGAAAAACGCAGCAAGCGCTACGGCCTTGCCCGGCGACAATACGCGCGTCGAGACTACGGTAGCAATCGAATTGGCTGCATCGTGAAATCCGTTGGTGTAATCAAAGATAAGCGCAAGCAGGATGATCAGACTTACAAGCGCGAAGGTAGTCGACATGCACACCTCGGGGTGAGAAAAGCGCTGAGAAGAAGTGCTGCGGTGCAAGGAGGAAGAAGTGCTGCACTTCATCTCATTCAACGCTTCCGGGTCGTCAGGAATTTTTCAGGACGATGGCTTCGAGTACGTTCGAAGCGTCTTCACATTTGTCGATAGTCAGTTCGAGCGTTTCAAAAAGCTCTTTCCACTTCAACAGCGTGATCGGATCTTTTTCCGTGGCGAACAGATGCTCGACCGCATCGTGATGCAGCGAATCCCCCTCGTTTTCTATGCCGTGGATCTCGATGCACTTCTTCAATACCAGATCCGCATTGCGCTCCAGCCCCGATATCGCGGTTTCGAGCGTAGATACCATCCGTACCACTATATCGGCAAGCTGCTTTGCGTGCGGCCTCGCCTCCTCTACGCGGAACAATACCGTCCGCCGCGCCACGTAATCGATGTAATCCATTACATCGTCAAGCTCGCTTGCAAGCGCGTGTATGTCCTCGCGGTCGATCGGCGTAATGAAGGTCTGATTCAGCCGGCGTATCGTCTCGTGCGTGATCTCGTCGCACTTGTGCTCGATCTGCTTGATCTGCTCCGCATACTCGCGATGCCGCTCGAAGTCGTGGAAGAGCTTCTGCAACAATAACCCGCCCTCCGTCAAACTCGACGCCATCCGGTTGAACAGATCGAAATACTTGTCCTCTTTGGGCAATAACCGAAACATCGGGGAACACTCCTCACCGTTCATCCCGAACCGATCCACGCAGACTTACTACAGTGTAAACAAAGTTCTTTAAGTTTTTCAGCCGCGAAGCGGCGAAAGTTCTGTAGCCTGGTGCGTGAGCGCCAGGTCAGCAGAAAAAGAAGGTTCAAGCCCTGAAAGGGCGAAAGATCTTCCGCCCCTCCGGGGCTTGCGGGATTATCCCACACCAACCCAAGGCTCACGCCCTGGGCTACAGATCTTTCGCCGCTTCGCGGCTGAAAACTCAAAGAACTTTGTTTACAGATTATTTAATTCTTGCGGAGCAGAACACACGTATGCTGGTGCCTCTCATTAGCCGTTGTGCATTTTGGAGGTATAAGCCGTCCTCCAACGGTCCAGTAATCCCCATTAAATATCTGCCAGTATTCCTGATCCGCGATGGTAGCGTCGGATTCTGTAATCCAGCGATTCAATTCGCTTCGCGAGAACTGTTGGGTAATATACGGTAGTCCCTGCCCATAACCCGCATTGGGCAATTCATATGCGTTCCGGACATATTCATGCTCGTTATATGGGAACGCGAGAATAATATGGCCCCCCGGCTTGAGTAATGAGAACATATTTCTCATGGCGTCATCCGGTTTCTGGATGTGTTCAAGAACACTAATACACGTAATGAGGTCGAATGTGCCAGCAAGTCGGGGCTTAGTGATATCGTCATCAATCACATAGTAATGGCGGTTTATCATTCCATCCGACCAGTAATCCCGCACATTATCGATAGCAGTCACGAGAAAGCCGCAATTTCGCATAAGGTGCGGTAGTGCGGTGGTGCCGGTACCGACATCCAGGATAGTCCGGGGATAAATCTCTCCGAGTTTTCTGAAAACAAAGCTCAGCTCTACTGGGCGCTCATTAAAATCCGGTGCAGACTGTGC